>CAVVLA010000031.1:0-25847 GCA_963748935.1 Terriglobia bacterium | reverse complement strand
TGGTTACGGGTCTTGTGCTTGCCGTCCCATCCTATGCGGCCGAAGGATCTGGCGCGAATGTGTTCAAAGCGAGGTGCGTAACCTGCCACGGGCAGGACGGGAGCGGCAACACGCCCGTCGGCAAGAGTTTGCAGGTAGCGGATCTGCGTTCGCAGGAGATCCAGAAGAAATCGGATGAAGAACTCATCCAGTCGGTCTCCGAGGGCAAGGGCAATATGCCGGCCTTCAAGACCATCCTGTCCGAGGACGAAATCCACGCCGTGCTGAAATATGTTCGCACTCTGGCGGGCAAAACTCAACTCGGGTCCCAAGAAGCAATAAGCTACTGATCGCGACGAAATCCCTGGCTGCAACCGGCAGCAGGGCTGACGGCGGCTGGTAGCCGCTGGATATTCTGGCAAGTAACCATCATCCTTCCAAATCCTTCGCAGGCGTTGCCCCAGCCGCATGATGGAAGCGCTATCAGCGCCTCACCCCTGAAAGACTTGTAATAGAGTATTAGCGACGAACGCGGGAACCCAGCGCAGGAGCCCTAATGAAATCCAACCTTGCCGTCACGGCGGTGTGTCTGATGCTTCCTTTCATGGCGACCGCGCAGGAGCCCACGAAGATCATTGCGATGGAGAACCTCTGGAATCGGGCCGAGCTGAACAACGACGCTTCCGCTGTGCAACTCCTGCTGGCTGATGATTTCATCATGACCGTTGCCGAGGGCACGCTTTACAACAAGGCCCAGACCCTGGCCTCCGTGGCCGACAAGTCTTACCGTCCCGAGGTCCTGCAATCCATCGGCCTGGTGGTTCATTCCTACGGCAATACTGCAGTCGTGACTGGCGCCTTTTATGAGAAAGGAGTGGACAAAGGCAAGCCCTGGGAGCGTCGCGGACGCTTCACCGACACATGGATGAACCTCAACGGAAAATGGCAGTGTGTCGCCAGCCACTTCAGCGTTCCGCCGAGATGATGCAGCGAGATTGAAAAACAGGGGAAAGGCCCGCCGGGCGTTAGGTTAGCGTTAGTTTATTGATAGGCCCTTATGACTAATTCGGCACAATACTGGATCGACAAACTGGGCCTGATCGCTCACCCCGAGGGTGGCTATTATCGAGAGACGTATCGCGCCAGCCTTTCCATCGCCAGGGAAGCCTTGCCACCGCAGTTCACTGGCCCGAGGCTGGTCTCCACCGCAATCTATTTTCTCCTCGTGGGAGATAACTTCTCTGCCTTTCATCGGCTTCGCTCGGATGAACTATGGCATTTTTATGCGGGTGGTCCGCTGGTTGTGCACGTGATCGAAGAAGGCGGGCGTTATTCAGAAATGTCAATCGGAAACAATCCCGACGCGGGCGAAGTCCTGCAGGCGGTGGTCAAGGCAGGCTGCTGGTTCGCCTCGCGCGTGCGAGATCCTGAGTCATTCGCGTTGGCGGGTTGCACGGTGGCGCCTGGCTTCGATTTCGAAGACTTCGAATTAGGCAAGCGATCTGAGTTGATAAGGCTCTATCCGAAGCATCAACGGCTGATTGAGCAATTTACCCCGGGCTTGAAGACAGGCCTAACGATCGCTGGATTACAGTTTATCGATTACAGTTTATCGAAACGACATCACGAATAAGGACCCGCATGACCACCCGACCCAAGGGTTTGCTCTCACACTACGACGACGTCTGGCTGCTGGATGGCGTCCGCACCCCGTTTGCGGACTACAACACCGTGCTCGGACTGGTTTCGCCCATCGACCTGGGGATCAAGGTTGCCCGCGAAGTCTTCCGCCGCTCGGGCGTTTCGCCGAGGCGGTGGATACGGTCATCGCCGGCAACATGGCGCAGGCGACGTTTCGATGCCTACATGCTGCCGCGGCATATTGGCCTCTACTCCGGCGTTCCGATCGAAGTGCCGTCGCACCTGGTGCAGCGCGTGTGCGGCACCGGGATGGAAGCGATTCTGCAGGCCGCCGATTCCATCAAGCTGGGAAAGGCCGACTTGGGCTTGGTGGTCGGCACGGAATCGATGAGCAGAAATCCGATTGCGGCCTACACTCATCGCGGCGGATTTCGCATGGGCCAGGTGGAGTTCAAGGATTTTCTCTGGGAAGCGCTGCTTGATCCCGCCTGCAATGCCACCATGGGTGGCACCGCCGAGACTCTGGCGAAGCAATACAAGATCTCGCGGGAGGATGCCGACCGTTTCGCTGCCGACAGCTTCGCGCGCGCGGTAGCGGCGCAAAAAGCTGTTTTCTGAGTGGCGAAATTGTGCCGGTGGTCAGCGAGACTTTCGAGTGCGCCGGATACGACTCCCGCGGCATTCGTCTTCCGAAGAAGATCGAATCTTTTGACCAGGACAGTCACGTCCGTCCGTCCCCGCTATGAAGTCCTGGCAAAGCTGCCGCCTGCTTTCGGCGGAGTGCAGACCGGCGGAAACAGTTCCGGCATCGTGGATGGCGCGCGCTGCCACGCTGGTGGCGTCCGGCGAATTTGTGCGCAAGCACGGCAAGCCGCCGCTGGCCAGAGTCGTCGCCGGGCGCCGCTGTCGGTGTGCCTCCGGAGATCATGGGCATCGGTCCGGTTCCCGCGATTCGGGCGGTTCTCGAAGCACAGTGGGTTGCGCCTCGATCAGATCGATCGTTTCGAGATCAACGAAGCCTTTGCCGCGCAGACTCTGGCTTGCGAGCGAGAACTGGGACTGGACCACGCAAAGCTCAACGTCAACGGCGGCGCTATTGCCATCGGACATCCGCTGGCGGCGACCGGCGTGCGGCTGGCCATCACGCTGGCGCGGGAACTGAAGCGATCCGGCGGACGCTATGGCATCGCGTCGGCCTGCATCGGTGGCGGGCAGGGAATTGCGCTGCTGGTAGAGAATCGAGCAGCCGAACCGATAACAAGAACTGACAACTGAAGGCGTGCAGGTAAGCAGGCTCACTCGCCGGCCAGATTCGTCAGCGCGGTCCGAGAGAATATCTGCTGCTTCATCTCCTCGGTCATGGGCAGCGCCCGGAAATCATCGAGATTCTTCTTAATATCAGGAACGCCCGGACCCGGCCAGTCGGTGCCGAACAGCGTCTTGTGAGCGATCTCATCCAGCCGTGGAAAATACTTCAGCAGCGTCTTGGGCGGAATGCCGCTGATGTCCAGATAGACATTGGGATGCCGGCGCAACAGGAAGAACGAGGTATGCATCCACAGCGGCCGTCCGCCGTGCGCCAGCAGAATCTTCATCTTGGGAAAATCCACCGCGACATCGTCAATGTAAATGGGATCGCCGTAGCGGTTGCGGGCGCCGTGAAAAATTGAAGTTCCGGTGTGAAACATGACCGGAATGCCGTTGGCTTCGGCCGCGCGATAAATGATCTCCAGTTCCTTGACGCCATTCAGATAATCGTTGGGAAACAGCAACTGATGGGGCGGGTGGATCTTGATCATGCGGATCTTGAGCCGCAGAATTTGTTCCACATCGGCCAGAATGTTGCTGGTGATGGCGCGGATGAAGCCCGCCGCACGAAATCAGCCGCTTGGGATTTTCCGTGCTGGTGTAATCCGCGATCCACTGATTGACTCCCTGGTGAAGCCGATCACTTCGGGCGCCACGTAGTTGATCAGCACTGCCCGGTCGACGCCAGCCTGCTCGAGATGCTTCAGAAACGACTTGGGCGAACGGCAGAATTCCATGATCTGATCAAAGTTGGCCGCTTCTTCTTGATCAGCTCCAACGCCCAGGCTTGAACATCTCCAGCGGCTGAATATGAATGTGGCAGTCGGTGATGAGATCGTTCGCCATAAAGAACGCACATTATAGTTGGCAGGTGCAAGAAATGTGCAGCAGGTTTTCTGCGCAAGCTAGGGATGGACTGCCAGATCTCAGCGGTTAAGCTTTTTTCAACTTTTCAATCTCTTCTGCCGCGATGTGGAATCCGCTGTTCGCCGCGGGAACTCCGGCGTAGATGGCAGTCTGCAGGAGCGTTTCTTTCAGATCGCACAGCTCGAGTTCATGCATCAAGCCGGTGCGTACGTGCAGTCCGAACTCTTCCCAGCGTCCCAGCGAGGCCGCGATGGCCAACGCAAGCAGTCGCCGTGTGCGCCGGCTCAAACCCGGCCGCGTCCAGATTGTTCCCCAGGCATAGCGCGTGATCAGATTCTGGTAATCGCGATTGAAATCAGTAGCAGTCGGCGATGGACCGGTCCACATGCGTATCGCCAAGAACCGCCCGGCGCACCGCGAATCCTTCTTCCAGCGGATCCACGAACCCCTCCGGTGTTGGCAAGAGGAAGTCGAGCAGCGCCGTAGTGAATGATCGCGGCCGTTCCAGGTTCGACAGATGAGCGGCTGCCAGATGCAGACGCCCGAGCTCCAGGGATTTCGCGGGCCAGTATCTCGCCATGCCCCGCCCATGGCGTGGAAACGTCGTGGTCACCGACGATCACCAGGGTAGGAATTCGGATTTTTCCCAGCGAGCGGGTTTGATCGAAATCCCGAAGCGCGGCGCAGCAACCCGCATATCCGGCGGGATTCGTGCCCAGCAATACGGACCTCACAGCATTGGCATGGGCATCGCCGCGGGCCAGTGTTTCGGAAGAGAAAAAGCGCGGCATCACTACTTCGACAATTCCCGCCATGCCTTTTTCCGACGCGGTCCGCATGCGGGTCTCCCAGTTGGTCCGCGGTCCAAATTGCGGGGAAGTATTGGCGAGCACCAGACCGCTCACGCGGTCCGGCGCATTCAGCGCCAGCCACTGGCCGATGGCCCCGCCCATCGAAAGGCCGCAAAACGCGAACTTGGAAATCTTGAGCGCATCGGCCAGCCCAATCACGTCGCGACCGAGCCTGCTCAACCGAGTATTCTCCGGTGGGCGCATCCGACGCGCCGTGTCCGCGAGTGTCGTATCGCAGCACCTGAAAATGGGGCAAGCAGGTCCTCTACTTGCGGCGCCCACATGCCATGGTCCGTGCCAATCGAGTGCGACAGGACAAGCACGGTGCGGTCGGCCTTGCCTTCAAGGCGATAGAACAAGCGGATATTGTCAACCGTTGCGAAGGGCAAGGTGATTACTCCTTTTCGTCGCCGGCACCGGCATTGAGCAAGCGCTTGCGAAACGTGTCCGCGCTGCCGAGATATTCTTCGGGCCGTTCAATCTCCTGCAAAGTTGCGGGGTCGAGGTGACGGCTGACCTCCGGCATCTCGCCCAGCACCTCGTAAAGATGTCGGTCCTGAGTGACGCTCCGGCGTGTCGCTTCCTCGAGCAGTTTGTGGGCAACGTCGCGGCCGAGTTTTTCTCCCAGCAGCATCATGGCGCGTTCGGCAAAAATAACCCCGTTGGTGGCTTCGATGTTCGCGCGCATTCGCGCCCCATCCACCGTGAGCCCTTCCGCCACTTCCGCCATGGATGCGGCGGCCACGCCCGTCGCCTGCATCAGGGCCGCGACGATCGGCCACTCCGCTTGCCAGCTGCCCGCCGCACGCTCATGCTCCTGCACCATCGCGGAAAGAAAACTCGCCACCAGGCCGGGAGCCCGATTGGCGGCCGCCAGGGTCGACCACGCATCCGCTCGGATTGCGCTTGTGCGGCATGGTGGACGAGCCGCCGCGTCCAGGTCCGCTGGGCTCAGCCGCCTCACCAACTTCGGTCTGCATCAGCAGGCTGATGTCGCGAGCCATCTTTCCAAGAGCGCCGGTCAGAACTCCGCAGGCGCACATCAGCGCCGCCAGGCGATCACGATGAGTGTGCCAGGGCGCGTCGGGAAACCCTAGTCTGGAGTTCCTCCGCCAGTGCGCGTCCTACGGCAATTCCGCGTTCGCCCAGTGACGCCAGCGTGCCGGTGGCGCCGCCAAATTGCACCACCAGAGCTTCGCGAAACGCCGATGAGAGACGCACTCGGCCGCGGCGAATCGAACCCAGCCAGCCGGCGGCCTTGAGTCCGAACGTGGTTGGTGGCGCTGCCTGCAGCAGGGTTCGACCGAGCATCACGGTGCTTGGCGTGAGTCTCCGCCAGGTCGCGCAGCGCGCTTTCCAAGCGCGAGAGATCGGATTCCAGAACCGGTTGTGCGCGCTTGAGCAGCAGAACCAGCGCCGTATCGGCGACGTCCTGACTGGTCGCGCCCCAGTGAACGAAGCCCGCAGCGGCCGGATCGTGGCGCGCACCCGTTCGGTCAGCGCCTTCACCAGCGGGATGGGCAATGCACCGGCGCGTAACCCGTCCCTGGCCAGCTGTGCCGGCATCGAACCCTTCGGCTTTGCGGCTGCCGCGATCGCCTCGGCCGCCGCTTGTGGCACGATGCCAACCCGCGCCTGCGCCCGAGCCAGCCCAACCTCGAAATCCAGCATGGCCTGCAGCACCGACGCGTCCGAAAACAACTCGGCGAATGCGTCCGTGGTTGCCAGACTCTCGATCAGTCGTGCCGCCATGCACACCTCTTTCCGCTCGGACATTGCAGAGACTAACACTCAACCGATGAATTTGGGAAAGACGAGGCACGCTGCCGCAGCGTCAGACGTCGAAGAATACAGTCTCACCCTCGCCCTGGAGACGAATATCGAAACGCCAGCCGCCGGGATGAGCGGCATCGGGATGCGCCATAAGAGTCTCCCGGCGCTCCGCCGGCACCAGCGAGAGAACCGGGTCTTCCTGGTTTGCCAGATCGCCGGCGAAATAAATCCGCGTGTAGAGTTGTTTGAGCATGCCACGCGCGAACACGGCAACGTTGAGATGCGGCGCCTGCTGCAACATTTCCCGGGCCCGGCACGCGTCCCGGCCGGATGGTCTCGAACTCGCAGCTTCCATCCTCCGCGGTACCGGCGCGTCCGAAGCCGAGAAAGCCGGGGTAGACGGTCTTGGCTTGTTGGTCATCCGGATGATTGTATTTGCCTTCCGAATCTGCCTGCCAAATTTCGATCATCGCGTCATTGAGCCCCTCGCCGTTGCCATCCAGTACGCGAATGGTAAGCATGACCCGCTCCCCTTTCACCTGCGGGCCCGCAATGCAGCGGACGCAATTCTTGTCCGTTGGTGAGACAAAAATGAAAGAAGGGACCGACGGTTTGCGAAGGTGTTGGAACCAGATCCATATCAGGTCTCAAAAGGCGTGGCCTCGGGTCCGCGCAATACGATGTCGAACTTGTAGCCAGTCGCCCACTGCGGCTGAGTCGTTTCCAGATCGAAGCGCGAGATCATTCGCTGCCGGGCCTTTTCATCCGGCGATCGACTGGTAGATCGGATCGAACGCGAACAATGGATCGCCGGGAAAATACATCTGCGTGACCAGTCGCGAAAGAAACGCCCTGCCGAAAATCGAGAAATGGATGTGGGCGGGACGCCAGGCGTTGTAATGATTGAGCCAGGGATACGGGCCCGGCTTGATGGTCACAAAGCGGTATGCGCCGTTTTCGTCGGTCAAAGTGCGTCCGGTTCCGGTGAAATTTGGATCCAGCGGCGCGGGATGCTGATCCGCGGCATGAACGTACCGGCCCGCGGAGTTCGCCTGCCACAACTCAATCAATGCGCGGGGTACGGGACGTCCGTTACTGTCCAGCACCCGGCCGGTCACGATAATGCGTTCGCCCAGAGGCTCGCCGGCATGTTGCCGGGTGAGATCGTTGTCCGTCTCGCCGATCTCGCCATGCCCATAAATCGGCCCAGTCACTTCCGACAAAGTGTGTGGAAGGAATATGAGCGGCTGCGACGGGGCGCGGCGCACCGACGACCGATACCCCTCGCAAAGAGAGGCCGGTTGACTTCCAGCTTCGCATCGACGATAAGGTGTGACCGCCGACGGTTGCTTGATCCGCTCGCTCATGGCAAAAACCCTGGCAAGGCTCGTTCAGCTCAAAGGCTATCTGATCACACCTTTCACACGAACATCAACCCGGATTCGGCTGGAGCGGGGCGCATGCACGTCTCCGGGACACATCACTTCTCGAAATTCCTCCAGTGACGTCCATCGCGTTCGAGCAAATCTTCAGCCTCTTTGGGTCCCCACTTGCCTGAGGCGTAATTCGGAAAATTGCGTGGCGGCAAGACCTTCCACAGATCGAGCATCGGACTCACCACGCTCCACCCCGCCTCAACCATGTCGGCCCGCTGAAAGAGCGTGGCGTCTCCGACCATGCAATCGTGAAGCAGGCGCTCGTAACCGGTGCTGGGCTCTTTACCGAAGTAGTCGGCGTATTCAAAATCCATGTCGACTGTCCCCAGTCGCATCACCGGCCCCGGCGTCTTGGCGGCAAAGCGCAGGGCGATGCCTTCCTCGGGCTGAATGTGCAAGACCAGCTGGTTCGGCGTCAATTTGTCCACCTCAGTATCGCGGAAGAGCACAAAGGGTGCCCGCCGGAACTGGATCACAATGTAGGTGCTGCGCGAAGCCATGCGTTTTCCGGTTCGCAAATAGAATGGCACTCCCGCCCAGCGCCAGTTGTCCACCTGCAGTTTCACCGCGACGAAAGTTTCAGTGCGCGAATTGGGAGGCACACTGGGCTCGGAGCGGTAGGCGGGAACGTTCTGGCCGTCGACCTCACCTTCGCCATACTGGCCTCGCACGCTCCGGGTGAGCACATCTTCCGAGCTGAGGGGCTGCACCGCGTGCAGGATCTTCGCCTGCTCGTCGCGCACCGCATCCGCCTGGAAGGAAATCGGCGGCTCCATGGCGGTCAGGCTGATGAGCTGCATGATGTGGTTGGGAACCATGTCCCGCAAGGCGCCGGCCTGATCGTAGTAGCCGCCTCGCTGTTCCACGCCCACGGTTTCGGCGACAGTGATTTGCACATGGTCTATGTAGCGCCGGTTCCAGATGGGTTCGAAAATCCCGTTGGCGAAGCGGAAGGCCAGAATGTTCTGGACGGTTTCTTTGCCCAGATAGTGATCGATGCGGTAGATCTGCTTCTCATCCACCACCTTCAGAAGCTGCTGATTCAGCGCTCGCGCTGATTCCAGGTCGCGCCCGAAGGGCTTTTCAACAATTACCCTTCGCCACTGATGGTTCTCTTCTGTCATCAGGCCAGTAGCGGCCAAATGCTCTACGATAGGACCAAAAAAATCAGAGGCGGTGGCGAGATAGTAAAAGACATTGCCATGGGTGGCGTAGTCCTTGTCCACCTTCTGAAGCAGTTCCTTCAGTTGCTGATAAGTGGCCTGGTCAGCAAATTCGGCGGTGATGTAGAACACGTGCCGCTCAAACCATTCCAGCAGATCGGGATCGAGCGGGCCGTCTACGAATTCCTTCAGATCCTGCGCCAGCTTGGCGCGAAATTCCTCAATGGACATCGCATTCCGAGCGACACCAATCACCGCAAATTCGCGCGAAAGCAATTTGTATTTGGCCAGGTTGTAGAGCGATGGAATCAACTTGCGCCGGGTAAGATCTCCGCTGGCGCCAAAAATGACCATCACGCAAGGATCGCCACAGCGCCCGACTCGCTCGCTTTCGACCACGGTTGCCGTCTGAGACATGCTTGCACTTCCTCGTCGAGCGAGTTTAACAAGTCTCGTCGGAGTTTTGGTTTCCGCTATCGATACCCGCAAAGAGCGGTTGGACGCAGTTAGCCTCGACAGCAGCTTGGACGCGAAGAGTTATCTGCTGCTGCTGCCGCGCAACAACAACGGGTTCCTCGTTCTTTGTGGCACCGGCATCTTGCCGGCTGTCAGGCGGGCATCCCAACCGCCCATCGGGCCGCCGAGACGGCGGCGCTACTTTAAGCAACCCCGGCCGTCGACGCCACCTGGAATCGGACTTTCAGCTTATCGCCGAGTTTGGCGAATCCTTCCAGCCAGGCCCGAGCGTCTGGGTCTCCACGTTCTGCGCGCTCCTGAACTTGACCGGCGTAATCCCGCATTATGCTGTAGTAGGTGTTCTGCGCCTCCCAGAGACGCACTTGAAACGGCAAACTCAGCACCAGGTCAATAGTTTCCTCCAGCCGCTGCAGCAAGCCCGGCTCCATGGGGTTGGCAACGAACCGTGTAAACAAGTGTTCGATAGTTCGCCGCAGCGCAAATTCCAGCGTGACCGCATCGGGCTTGACGCCGGTTCGCCGAATTTCATCGAGGATGGCTCTCGACTTCGGTAGATCGACTTCGCCGTTCGAAAATGCATCGAGCAGCTCGGAATTCAACGTAAAATCTACCGCCAGTCGAAAGCGTCGAGGTAAAGGCACACCCAGGTCGGTCACAAAGCGAACCAGGTGAGCATGCTCGTCGTGAAAATTCTTGTAGAGTGCCCGAGCTTCGTTGGTCGCCTCTTCCAGAATGACGCCAAGTATCTTCCTCTGCTCATCGCGAAACAGCGATCGAAGCGTATATGTACCTGACCCGAAGCTCTTCTCCACCAGTCGCACCAATTCCGCCAGGTCCCCGCTCGCAACCGCTTTGTCGACTTCCTGGTCGAAGACGCGATAGGCATCCTCGCCCTGGAATTGCCGTACTCCGCCAATCACGCTATGGTCCGCGAGATGCAGCACCCCGAAGGTAATCTGCTCCGACTCCCAGGTAATTTCTGACGCGATAGTGGCCTGTCCCACCACCACCCGCAGTTTTCCCTGGCGCGAAGTGCGGTATTCCAGCCGCTCCACGTCATAGCAATATATTCTCGTCCTCTGCCCGTATTCCTCAAAGAGAGAGCTGACCGCGTAGTGAGCGCCGACCTTTTCCAGATCCACCATTGCCGGTTGGACAGAGCGCTCGTAAATGGATCGCCCATCTCCCTGTTCCGGGATGTTGCTCTTGGCCTGTGCCATGAGATCAAGAAAAGGAGGTGCCAGGTCTTCGGTGAACAATTGTCCCGCCAATTGCAGCGCGCGCCCGGCGTACTGAATCACCTGGACCGTTTCGATTCCTGACAGTTCATCAAAGAACCATCCACAACTGGTGTACATCAGCATCAGATAGCGCTGCAGTTCAAGCAGCTTCAGTCCTCTCACCATTTCAGCCTCGGAAAGAGTCCGGCCTGCCTGTTCGGTCATAAAACCGACGACGTTCTCGCGCGAACGATCGAGCACCACGCGAATGTAAGCGTCGCGCGTTTGCCATGGTCGTGGGAAGAGTTTTACTGCCTCGGCCTCATACAGAGGAGCGACCTTATCGCGCAACCAGTCGAAGGTCTGCCGTAAAGGTGCTCTCCACTGCTGGTTCCAGCCCGCGTGGCCTCCAGAGTTGCAACCGCAATCGCTGCGCCAGCGTTCGACGCCGTGTACGCAGCTCCATGAACTGTTTCCAATCACTTTGGCTTCCTGAATCGGCGGATGCTTCTCCAGGTATTCCCCATAGTTGGTGAGCCGCGCCTGCTGGCTGGTTTCGATATAGTTCAAGGCAGAGGCCAGAGCCATATCGCCGTAAGCGCGGTGGTGGCCGTAAGTCTCGCCGTCTGTGGCGATGTGAACCAACTGGGGCCAGGTTCGCGCCTCGGAGAATGCGCCCAGAAGGCGTTCGGAGAATCGTTTGCCGTCTGCCAGCAGGTCCTCAAAAGCAATGGCTCGGGAAATTGGACCATCGTAAAAGAACACATTCATCGTTGCCCCGGACGGAACGCGAACCGCATAAGCCATGGAAGGGTCGATTCTTCCTCCATCAACTTTGCGCCAGGCCCGCCCTCCCAACGGACGTACCCGTCCAGCCTGATACGGAGAAAGAATCGTGAACTTGATCCCCAGTTCGGCCAGAACTTCCAGGGTTTGCAAATCCACTGCAGTTTCCGGCAACCACATTCCTTCCGGATGCCGCCCAAAGCGGGTTTCAAAATCCTGGATCCCCCAACGAATCTGGGTGTATTTGTCCTGCCGGCTGGCCAGCGGAAGAATCATGTGGTTGTAAGCTTGTGCCACAGCGGAACCGTGGCCTGAGAAAATCCGCTGACTCTCATGGTCGGCGGCCAGAATCGCCTGATAAACTGCGGGACTTTTTTGCTCCATCCAGGAAAGCAGGGTGGGGCCAAAATTGAAGCTGATCTTGGAATAATTGTTGACGATCTGCAAAATGCGGCCATCGCCATCCAGAATGCGCGAAGCGCTGTTGGGTGCATAGCACTCCGCCGTGACCCGCTCGTTCCAGTCGTGGTAGGGATACGCGGAATCCTGCAACTCCACCGCTTCTAACCAGGCATTCTCGCGTGGCGGCTGGTAAAAGTGCGCATGAATGCAGATATAACGTTCCATCAATTCTCCCGGGATGTTAGTAAGTTAAGATAGGTTACCAGCAAGTGGTGCGAGTCGTGCAAACCCTGCCGCGAATCACGCGCGGACACGTGCCCTCTGTCCGGCGGAGCCATGCTTCCCAGTTGATTGGGCGTAAGCGTGGCCGGAGGCGAAAGCAACTCTCGCCCTGCCGGCCGGGCGCAGGCGGAACAGCCGTGCTTTAATTGCGGCATCGGGCCCAAGACGACATCACAGCCACACTGAGCATCTGAAAGCCACCGAGGGCAATCGCATTGACGAACAGAGCACCAGGAGAACCGGCGTATGTTCCTTCCTCCACCTACCGTCTCCAGCTGAATTTGGCCTTTACCTTTCGCCAGGCTGCGTCTGTTGTGGAATATCTTCACGAGCTGGGAATCACGGACTGCTATACCTCTCCGTTCCTCATGGCTCATCCCGGCAGCACGCACGGCTACGACGTGACTGACCACACCCGCTTCAATCCTGAAATCGGGTCGGAGGAAGAGTTCATCGCGTTTGCGGAAAGCCTGAAGCGATGTGCCATGGGACTGGTCGTCGATGTTGTTCCCAACCATATGTGCATTACCCACCCATCCAACCTGTGGTGGTGGGACGTTCTGGAGAACGGGCCCAGCTCGGATTACTCCGCCTATTTTGATATCGACTGGAACCCGCCCAAGCCGGAACTCGCCAACAAAGTCCTCCTGCCCTTTTTACCCGACCAGTTTGGCCTGGTGCTGGAGAGCCAATCGATTCGAGGCGTATATGATGCCGGCATCTTTTCTTTGGATTCTTTGGGCACTCTCTATCCCCTGGCCCCTCGCTCCTGGGGGCTGCTCCTGGAAAAAGTGCTGGCGAAGGTAAAAGATCAACTCCCCGCAAGCGACGATCATCTGCTTGAACTGGAGAGCATACTTACCGCCCTTTCCCACCTTCCGCCGCGGGAAGACACCGACATGGCCAAGGTACGGGAACGCCACCGCGAGAAGGAAATTATCAAGCGCCGGCTAGCCACGCTGGTCGAAAGCAGCGATGTGACCAGAACCGCTCTGAACGAGGTGCTGGCGGCCATCAACGGAACCAAAAGCGATCCGCACAGCTTCGACCAATTGGAAAAGCTCCTTGACGAACAGGCCTATCGCTTGAGTTTCTGGCGAGTGGCGTCCGATGAAATCAATTACCGCCGTTTTTTCGATATCAATGACCTGGCTGCCATCCGGGTGGAAAACTCGGAAGTGTTCGCCAGCGTTCACCGCATTCCGTTCGACCTGATCAACAAAGGCCTAGTTTCGGGCATTCGGGTTGACCATCCTGATGGACTATTCGATCCACTTAAGTATTTCGAGGATCTTCAGGCACAGGCCCCGCTCCCAGAAGAAGACCCGGCGATTGTCTCCGGCAATGGCGCACGCCGCCGTTTCTACGTGGCCGCGGAGAAAATTCTGCTGAAGAATGAAGATTTGCGACCGGGCTGGGCAATCGAGGGCACCACCGGCTATGGCTTCCTGAATCTTCTCAACGGATTGTTCGTCGATGGCTCCCGCAAGCGGGTTTTTCAGCGCCTCTATCGCCAGTTCACCGGATGGTCGCAAAGTTATGCCGACCTGATCTATGAGAGCAAACGCTTGGTGATGCAGGTATCGATGTCCAGCGAACTCAACGTGCTCTCCCGGCGCCTGGACCGGATCTCCGAGCAGCATCGCAGGTCCCGCGACTTTACCCTCGAGAGCTTGCGCGACGCGCTGCGCGAAGTCATTGCTTGTTTTCCCGTTTACCGCACCTACATTCGCGGCGATACGGTGCGTCCTGACGAACAGGACGAGCGCTACATCCGCGCCGCCATCAAAACCGCGAAGCGCCGCAATCCCGCAACCAGCGGGTCCGTCTTCGACTTCATCCAGGATCTGTTGCTGCTCAAGGACCCGGACAGCATCGGCGAACCCGAACGCGCCGAACGCCGCCTGTTCGTAATGCGCTTCCAGCAGCTCACCGGCCCGGTCATGGCGAAAGGTCTGGAAGACACGGCGTTCTATCGGTACTGCCCGTTGCTGTCGCTCAACGAGGTTGGAGGCTCCCCTGAAACCTTCGGCATCGCCAAAGCTTATTTCCACAGCAAGAATCGAGCGCGCCGTAGCTCGTGGCGGAACGCGATGCTAGCCAGTTCAACGCACGACACCAAGCGCAGTGAAGACGTACGGGCGCGCATCAATGTGCTGTCGGAAATCCCTCCGGAATGGCACCGCGCCATCCGCACCTGGCAGCAGCTGAACCAGGACAAAAAGATTCCGGTGGGCGGGGAGGCGGTTCCCAGCGCGAATGAGGAGTACTTCCTCTATCAAACCCTGGTCGGGGCGTGGCCGCTGGATCCCATGAACAGCGAGGAACACCGGGAGTTCACCGGCCGCATTCATGCCTACATGGAAAAGGCCCTGCGCGAGGCCAAAGTGAATACCAGTTGGATCAATCCGAATGCCGAGTACGAATTGGCCTTTCACAGCTTTCTTGACGCCGTTCTCGATCGCTCCGTGAGCAAGGTGTTTCTCGAAGAATTCGCAATCTTCCAGGCCAACATTGCCAGAGCGGGAATTTTCAACTCACTTTCGCAGACCTTGATGAAGATCACCTCGCCTGGTCTGCCGGATTTCTATCAGGGCACGGAGGTGTGGAACTTCAGCCTCGCCGACCCGGACAATCGCCGCCCGGTGAACTACGATCTGCTGAAGCGCCTCCTCGCCCGGCTCCAAACCGCGGAGTCGGAGAGTCCTGCGGCCCTGGTGGATCGCCTCATGGCCGAGCCCAATGACGGCAGTCTCAAACTGTATGTCACCCGTGCCGCCCTGCGATTTCGCCGAGAACAGCGTGAATTATTTGCCAAGGGCAGCTATCTGCCGTTGCGGGTTCGAGGAGGGAAACATGCGCATGTAGTCGGGTTCGCGCGCTCACTCGGTGAGACTACTGTCCTGGTGCTCGTCGGACGTTTCTTCGCTCAGCTCGATGCTCAAACTCGGCTTCCATTTGGAACCGGCGCCTGGGGCAATACGGAGATCGTTTTGCGGAAACAGCTTCCTGCCGGCGCGTATCGCGACGTCTTCACCGGGCAAACCGTTTCTGCCATTCGCAAGAACAGCGATCTCGCCCTGTCGGTGTCGGAAGCCTTTTCGCATCTGCCGATCGCGTTGCTGGTCAATGTTGAGGGCCCCAAGAATGCCGGATAACGTGACCGACCCAATCTGGCAACTTCAATTCGGCGCCTCCGTCCGCGAGGGTGGTTCTGTGGAATTCCGAGTCTGGGCCCCGAAGGTCAGCACCATGGCAGTGCGAATTCTGGGAGAGAATCCGCGCACCATTCCGATGATCGGCACGCCGGAATCGGAATTTGTGGTGACCTTCCCCAACCTGGGCGAAGGCACGGATTATTTCTACGTTCTGGACGGCGAACACGGCGGAGGGAAAGAGCGACCCGATCCGGTTTCGCGCTGGCAGCCGCAGGGTGTACACGGCCCATCCCGCGTGGTCGATCCCAGATCTTTTCGCTGGTCAGATCAAAAGTGGTCCGGCATCCCGCTCAAAGATTTCATCATTTACGAATTGCATATCGGCACATTTACGCCCGAGGGGACCTTTGAAAGCGCCATTCCTCGCCTGGCTTATCTGCGAGATCTCGGCATCACCGCGGTTGAAATCATGCCGGTCGCCGAGTTTCCGGGAAACCGAAACTGGGGATACGACGGTGCGAGCCTTTATCCTCCGCAGTCTTCCTACGGTGGCCCGGTTGGTCTGAAAAAGCTCGTGGACGCCTGCCACCAGCGCGGCCTCGCAGTGGTCATGGACGTGGTCTATAACCACCTTGGCCCCGAAGGCAATTACCTTCCTGAATATGCTCCCTGCTTCACCGACGCTTATCACACGCCCTGGGGCAAGGCCATTAATTTCGACGGACCCCAGAGTGATGGCGTCCGGGGCTGGGTCATCGACAACGCTCTTTACTGGCTCGCCGAATATCACGCGGACGCGCTTCGCCTGGACGCAATTCACGGAATCTATGACTATGGGGCGTACCACATCCTCGCCGAACTGTCGGAGACCTTTCAGCGGCAAGCCCAGCGACTGAATCGCCAGGCCTGGATTATCGCCGAGAGCGATCTCGAGGATGTTCGCATTATCAATCCCCGCCCCGCCGGCGGCTATTCCGTGGACGCGCAGTGGCACGATGATTTCCATCACGCTCTCTATGCCTATCTAACCGGCGCGCGGGAAGGCTTCCTGATGGATTTCGGAGTCCTGGCCGATCTTGCCAAGTCCATTCGCGATGGATTTGTTCTTGACCGGAGATACTCACGCTACCGCCAGCGCCGCTATGGCAGCTCATCCAAAGATAGGCCGGGAGAGCAATTCGTGGGGTTCATTCAGAATCACGACCAGGTTGCCAATACCAGCCGGGGCAAGCGCCTCTCAAGTCTGGTGTCTCCAGGACAGCAGAAGGTGGCGGCAGTGCTTACCCTCTGCTCGCCCTTTCTTCCGCTGCTCTTCATGGGCGAGGAGTACGGCGAGACTTCGCCATTCCTTTTCTTCACCAGTTTCGAAGATCCCAATCTTGTTGCCGCGGTCAGGGAAGGGCGCAAAAGAGAATTGGGACCGCATTACTCGGAAAGCGATTTTGCTGATCCGCACGCCCTCACTACTTTTGAGCGGAGCAAACTGGACTGGTCCAAGCCGTCGCTTTCTCCACACACGGAGATTCTGAGTCTTTACCGCGACCTGATTGCCCTGCGGAAGCGACACGCCTGTTTGCGAAATTGCCGCAAAGATCTCACCGAAATCCGGTTTGACGAGGAGGCAAAGTTCCTGGTGATGAAAAGATCAGACCCGTCAGGCAGCGGCAGTCTGCTGGTCTTTAATTTCTCTGAAAATTCACAGAGTATCCCGGTGACGGTCGAGCCTTCGGGCTTGCGCCTGACCTTGTGGACCGGTGACGCGGCTTATGGCGGCAAATCCGGGTCGCAACCGGCTGAAGTGTTGAGTACCGGTGCTGAAGTTCGACTATCGGCATTCGAAGCCGCCATCTATTTGAAGTAGCGTTCTTTGCGAGTCAAACGGGACGTCGCTCCCCAACCGCTGTCATCCTGAGCGCAGCAAGCGAAGGACCTATGGATTGAGCTTGCTCGCAGAATGCTGCCGCGGTCCGCAATGCACAGGTCCTTCGTCGGGAGCCCTTCGTAAAGCGAAGGACTCCGCTTCCTCAAAATGACAATCGCACTTGCCTGAGTCCCACGCTTTTTTTCCTTTGGGTCGCGGGGGCGCGTTCGTTTCCCCGTTCGCCGCCGGGGCGGCGCATTACTGGCACTTGGAAACCAGGCAGTTATCTCATCTGAGTCACCATGTCCAACTGAGGGCTGCAGCGGCGTACGCACTGATATCGCATGTGATAAATTTGCAAAATAAGCTGAACAAATCACTATTTTCGCCGCTGGCGTGTTTCTGAAACACTTCCTCGGTCTCAACTTGTTCACTAGCGAATGGCGCGAGAAATCAACTCCGGGAAGTCGGCTCTGCCCATCACGGGCAGTGAAGCCACAAGCAGCGAATTGACCGGCGGACAAGCAACCAAGGTAGAAAATGCCGCCGCAAAACTCGCGTTTGCCCGAAGAGTTGTTATCGAAAACGTCCAACCAGAGATCGATTGCGGCCGTTTTCCCATCAAGCGCACGGTTGACGAACCTGTCGAGGTGACGGCTGACATCTTTGCCGACGGCCACGACGTGCTGTACGCCGTTCTGCGACATCGCCCAGCCTCCCAGACGAATTGGGAAGAAGTACCCATGCAGCCGACCGATAACGACCGCTGGCAGGGCGAGTTTCGGGTGCCACTCGAGGGCAGGCATCTCTACACATTGCAGGCCTGGACTGACCGTTTTCTAAGCTGGAGCCGCGACATCGTAAAAAAGTTTGAAGCAGGTCAGGATCTCGCGGTGGATATTTTGGCTGGTGTCCAACTGGTCGAAACCGCCGCATTGCGCGTGAGCCGCAAAGACAGAGGCGTTCTTGCCACCCGCGCAGAGGAACTCAGAAAGCTGGCCGCCAGGGACATGGCTGCCGCAGTGAAAATAGCATCCAGCCCGGAGTTAAAAGCCTTGATGATCCGGCACGCCGATCGCCGCCGGGCGACCACCTACAGCAGGGAACTAGCGGTTATCGTTGATCGTGAGAAGGCGCGCTTCAGTGCCTGGTACGAGATGTTTCCACGATCAAGCTCCAGCCAGGCCGGCCGGCACGGAACCCTGCAAGACTGCATCAAAAGATTGGACTACGTGGCCGGGATGGGATTTGACGTTCTCTACCTGCCGCCCATTCACCCCATTGGCAGGACCAATCGCAAGGGAAAGAACAACGCTGAAGCCGCTGCTCCCGACGATGTTGGCAGCCCCTGGGCAATCGGAGCGCGCGAAGGCGGGCACAAATCTATCGATGGCGGTCTGGGTACGCTCGAAGATTTCCAGCGGTTGCTGTCACGAGCCAAGGAATTGGGGATCGAAGTAGCGCTCGACCTCGCATACCAGTGCGCGCCTGATCATCCTTACGTGAAGGAGCATAAAGAATGGTTCCGCATGCGCCCCGACGGCAGTGTCCAATATGCGGAGAACCCGCCCAAGAAATATCAGGACATCTATCCCATTGACTTCGAGGCCGAGGAAAACCAGGCGCTGTGGGAAGAGTTGCGAAGCGTGGTGTTTTACTGGATCGGGCAGGGTGTTCGCATCTTCCGGGTCGACAATCCTCACACCAAGCCATTTGATTTTTGGGAATGGCTAATCACGGATATCAAGAGCCGGCACCCCGACGTGCTGTTTCTCGCGGAGGCGTTTACCCGTCCCAAGGTGATGTACGAGTTGGCAAAACTGGGGTTTACCGAATCCTACACGTATTTTGCCTGGCGCAACCTCAAGCCAGAGCTCACCGAATACTTTAATGAATTAAACCAAACTGAGGTGCGCGAATACTTCCGCCCTAACCTGTGGCCCAATACCCCCGACATACTCACGGAATTTCTGCAGCAAGGTGGGCGGCCGGCTTTCATGATCCGCCTGGCCCTGGCTGCGACGCTCGGGGCCAACTACGGGATCTATGGACCGGCATTTGAGCTCAGCGAAAATCGCGCAGTGCGTGCGGGCAGCGAAGAATATCTGGATTCGGAGAAATACCAGATACGCAACTGGAATCTGAACGATCCCGCCAGCCTTTCCCAACTGATTGCGAAGATAAATCAGATTCGCCGTGGAAACCCGGCCCTGCAGAGTGACTGGAACCTGCGCTTTCATTTCGCGGACAACGGCCAGATCATCGTCTACAGCAAGATGACCGATGATCTGCTGAACATCATTGTCGTCGTGGTGAATCTGGATCCATTTCGAACTCAATCCGCGTGGGTTGATCTGCCGTTGGATGCTTTCCATCTTGACCCGCGCCAGCCCTACCAGATGCACGATCTCTTGACTGACGTGCGCTACGTCTGGCGAGGTCCGCGCAACTACGTCGAACTCAATCCGCAGCGCCTGCCTGCCCACATCTTTTGTATTCGCCGGCGGGTGCGGACTGAAAATGGTGTCGACTATTTTGCCTGAAGGGCGCCCCAGCCTCGTGGTTCCGTTCTTTGGAACGACAGGGTGGGAAAACGCGGGATGCGAAGTTATCCGAGAACCGGTACCTGGAGAAGAGAAGCTTGCCATTAACTCAGGACACTTTCTGGTACAAGGACGCGATAATCTACCAGGTCCATGTCCGCACTTTTTTCGACACCAACGCTGATGGGATCGGCGATTTTCGCGGCCTGGCCCAGAAACTCGACTACCTTCAGGAATTAGGCGTAACCGCTCTCTGGCTGATGCCGTTCTTCCCCTCGCCGCTGCGCGACGATGGCTATGACATCGCTGACTACACTTCAGTCCATCCCAATTACGGCAACCTGGACGACTTCAAGGTCTTTCTTAACGCGGCGCACGAACGCAGCATCCGCGTGATCGTCGAAATGGTGCTGAACCACACTTCTGACCAGCATCCCTGGTTTCAGGAGTCCAGAAGTTCGAGCGACAATCTTCGCCGCGGCTGGTATGTCTGGAGCGATACCGACACAAGGTATCAGGGAGTTCGAATCATTTTCGTGGACACCGAGCTCTCCAATTGGGCCTGGGATCCGGTATCGAAGGCCTACTACTGGCATCGTTTCTTCAGCCACCAGCCCGATCTTAACTACGACAATCCCGCCGTCCGCGAAGAGATGTGGAAGGTAATGCAATTCTGGCTGGATCTGGGGGTCGATGGATTCCGTCTGGACGCCGTCCCGTACCTGGTGGAGCGTGAAGGCACCTCCTGCGAAAATCTGCCTGAGACCCACACCGTCCTGAAGGAATTACGCGCCAAGCTCGACAAGTACTATCCCGGCAAAATGCTGCTGGCCGAAGCCAACCAGTGGCCCGCCGACCTGCGCGCCTATTTCGCCGATGGCGATGAATTTCACATGGCGTTCCACTTCCCGCTGATGCCCAGAATGTTCATGGGGCTTAAGCTTGAAGACCGCAAGCCCATTACCGAAATCCTGAAGCAGACTCCGCAGATTCCGCCGCCTTGCCAGTGGTGCTTGTTCTTGCGCAACCACGACGAGCTGACTCTGGAAATGGTCACCGATATGGAGCGGGATTACATGTACGATCAATATGCCCGCGACAAGCATATGCGGATTAATGTCGGGATCCGCCGCCGCCTGGCTCCTTTGCTGGACAACGACCGCCGCCGGATCGAACTCATGAACGGGTTGCTCATGTCTCTTCCGGGCACGCCCATCATTTATTACGGAGACGAAATCGGCATGGGCGACAACATCTTCCTGGGCGACCGCAACGGGGTTCGAACCCCCATGCAATGGGAGGGCGGCTGGAATGGCGGCTTTTCGAGCGCCGATCCGGAGAGCCTCTATTCGCCGCTGATGCTCAACCCGGTCTATGGCTACCAGGCAGTGAACGTTCAGGCCCAGAAACGGTTCGACCACTCGCTTCTTTCCTGGATGAAGCGGATCATCAAGGTGCGCAAGTCCACCCCGGTGTTTGGCCGGGGATCAATCGAATTTCTCTATCCGGCCAACCATAGAATCCTGGCCTACGTGCGGCAACTCGACAAAGAGACCATCCTGGCGGTAAACAATCTTTCTAACTCTGCCCAGGCGGTTGAACTCGATCTGAGCCGCTTCAAAGGCAATATCCTGATCGAAATGTTTGGCAGAAACATTTTTCCCCGCGTAGGCGAGCTGCCCTACCTGTTAACCTTGGGCCCGTACCAGTTCTATTGGTTCCGTCTACGCAAAATTTGAAGCAAAGTATCTGAGAACTGAGAACCGGGATCTAAATCGGACCACTGCAAGCAGCGAGGCAAAGATTTGCCCGAGGAAAGCGTTCTTACCGATGAGTTTCTGCGCCAGCTGATTTACGTTGGCGAGGCAGACATTCTTATCGGTGTGCCGACTTACAACAATGCAGCCACGGTCGGCCAGGTTGTGCAAACCATCCGGGCCGGCCTGCTGAAATATTTCCCCCGCGAACGTGCGGTCATCGTGAACGCCGACGGTGGCTCCCGCGATCAGACTCCAGACTTGGTTCGAGGAGCGTCCATCAGCGACGCTCAAGTCTCCGCTGACTTCCACGCCTTGCGCACCCTGCATTGCATAAGCGCGGAATATCCGGGGGAACCTTCTACCGGCTCGGCGCTCCGTACCATCCTGGCTTCCGCCGAACTTCTACGGGCCTCGGCTTGTGCGGTAGTCTCGCCCGAATCGACCACCATCGAGCCCGAATGGATCGAGCGCCTGCTGCGCCCTGTCGTGCAGGGCAACGTGGATTTTCTAACCCCGCTCTACCGGCGCCACAAATTTGATGGATTGCTTATGCGCAATCTGGTCTATCCCATGACCCGCGCCTTCTACGGGAAGCGGGTGAAGGAGCCTTACGCGTCGGAATTCGCATTCTCCGGCACCCTCGGCAATCATTTTCTCTCCCAGGAAATCTGGACCCAGGAAGCCGGCCGCACCGGTACAGAAATTTCCCTCACCATTTCCGCCATCACCGGTGGCTTCCGCCTGGCCGAGTCTTTTCTCGGAGTGAAACCTCATCTGGACGCCCGATCCTCTGACCTGATCGCAGCTATGCGGCAAACTGTCGGCGCTTTGTTCTGGTCGCTCGAACCCAACTTCGCGCTTTGGAGCGCGAACCACGATTCGCAACCTATCCCCACTCTGAACAGTGGCGAGGAAATAACCCTGGAACCGCTACGCATCAATCGCAAGCGCCTGCTCGCCATGTTCCACTCCGGAGTCGCTGAACTGGAGCCCGTGCTCAAGCAGATTCTTACCCCACCCACGCTCTCCGAGCTGCAACGAATCGCCACTCTCGCCGAAGATGATTTTTCTTACGCGGACGACCTCTGGGCCCGCACTGTCTACGAATTCGCCGCTTCGTATCACAAATCGGTCATCAGCCGGGACCACATCATCCAGGCCCTGGCTCCTCTCTATCGCGGAAGGGCATTTACATTTCTGGTCGAAAACCGCGAGGCTTCAGGGGAAGAACTGCAGCAGAACGTAGAAAACTTTTGCCTGACGTGCGAACGTCTTAAACCGTCCCTGGTGGAAGTATGGAACGGAAGGAAGTGAGGTCACGATGCGGGAAATGATTGTGAACGAATTGGCACAGGCCACGCAGGAGCTGATCCGAGAATTCGCGCGCTTCCTGCCTCGCCTCTTGGTGATGCTGATTGTCGTGCTGGTGGGCTGGTTGATCGCCTACCTGGTCAAATGGATCCTGCGCAGCATTCTGCGTCTCATAAAGTTCGACAAACTTTCTGAAGGCGCCGGCGCCGCTCAGCTTCTCAACAAGGCCGCCTTGCCCTCCTCCACTGAACTAGTCAGCCGCTTCGCGTTTTGGATTGCCTGGCTGGGATTCGTCCTCCTGGGCACGAGTGCGCTAGGCATCCTGGGAATGCAGGAATATGTAACCCGCTTCTTCATTTTCTTGCCACGACTGATCGTCGCCCTGTTCTTCCTGTTCTTTGGATTGCTCGCCGCCAGCTTCTTCTCCCGCGCTGCTCTCCTCTGGGCGGTGAACACCAACATGCCGTCCCCGCGCCTGCTAAGTTCTGCGGCCCGTGTACTCATCACGGTCTTTACCGCCTCCGCAGTTTTCGAAGAGCTGGGCTTGGCTGATTCCACCATGCTTCTGGCTTTCGCTATTGTCATGGGAGCAGTCATGTTAGGACTGGCGATCGCGTTTGGTCTGGGAGGTCAGCACCTGGCCAGAAGATTCCTGGAAGGCCGCTTCGCCCCCGAAAAGAAAGAAGCAAAAGAAGGTGAGGACGAACTCTCTCCGCTGTAATCGGGTCCCGCGGCCGACTGCAACCACGTAGGGGCAGACGTCCCCGTCTGCCCAGCCGAGAAAAGCTCGGCAGTTAAGCGGCAAAATAAACTGACCTGTCATCCCGAGCAAAGTCGAGGGACGTGCTCTCCTTCCCAGAGAGATGCTCACAACGTCCTCCTTCGCTTGGGCGGGTATGTCCGTCCCCCCTCCTCATTCGGGTCCACTCCTTCCGTAATCGTGCGGGCATAGTTACTGAAACGTAAGCTAACCCTTAACGGTGCTACGGGTAAATTTGCAAAAGAGGTAAAGGAATATGGGCAAACGTCTGTTAGCAACACTCGCGCTGGTTGCCGCGCTAGGATTGGGCACGCCTGCGCTGAGGGCTGATCACGGAGACAACGACAAACACCACGGAAACAAACACGATGACCGCGACGAGGATCAGGGCTGGGAACGCCGCGACGGATACGAGTATCGCGTCTACGGAGATCGCGACCAGCGGCCCCCAGGATGGAGCCACGGAAAAAAGACCGGTTGGGGCAACTGCGGGCTGCCCCCGGGCCAAGCCAAGAAATACGGGTGCCGAACCTACGTGTACCAGGGACGTCCGCAATACTATTATCAGGACGAAGTTGGGCGAATCATCGTGCGTCGCCCAATCCTTGAGGTTCATGGCAGCGTAACCGTTCACTAATTTATTTATTCTCGAGGAACGGGTGGCCCACTCAAGCCCGGTTTTGGCTTGAGTGGGGCAGTTCTATAGCTGGACAAAGTCTTCCCGCCGCTCGTTCGCGTTTTCGTGCCGTCCATTCCGACTCGATCTCGACCCGTCCCTCACAGCCGGTTGCGTAGTGGCGAAAACTGCTCCACTCCCAGTCCTCCGGACGTTCGCACAACCCAGCCTTCACCGGATTGCGATGAATGTAGCGAAGCTTCTCCACAAACTGCGCGTAATTTCGAATGTTGAAATCGTAGTACCGCTTTTGCCAGAAATGCTCCGCATCGCCAATCAAACGCCGCGATACTCCTTGCTTCAACGACTTCAGCGCATCGGCCAGCGTATCCTGTTGCGGTTCGCCGAGCACGACGGGTGGCCCATTCAAGCCCGCTTTTGGCTTGAGTGGGGCAGTTCCGAGTTGCGGTTCGCTGAGCAGGAGGTGAACATGCTCCGGCATGACCACGTAGCCATAAACCTGAAGCCTGTAACTACGCCGCACCCGCTCCAAGGCTGACTCGAAGATTCGTCGGCTTGCGTCGGTGGTAAGCAACCGACGGCGATGGTAGCAGCAGAAAGTGACGAAATGACTCTGCCCGCTGTGGTGAAAACGCGTTAGTCCCCATGGCATGAGGACAATCTAGTTTGTTCGTTGGCCCAAGTCTGTGACGTGTGAACATCCCCACTCAAGCCAAAACCGGGCTTGAGTGGGCCACCCGTTCCGTGCTGATTTCTCTGGTTAGTCCGTCGTGAAGGATTACGATGACGTCGACGTTAACGATACACGAAGGACGTGAGCATCCTCGCTCGACAAGGTGCGGAACTATTCAACGCGATGCAGGCAGAGTGCGTTTCCAAACAATTGAGACCGAGATCGAGAAGTTAGCAGGTGACCCATTAAGCCCGGTTTTGGGTTGACTGCCTATCAAACTTGCAAGTCAAAGAAGTGTCCGCGAGATTCCCCCGTGAACCGGCGCCGAGCGGGACGCTCGCGCCCACATCCTGGACCCTGTGAGGCGGTTCTTCTTCGCTTCCGGCCAGTGACCGCCCCACAGGAAGCGACATCTACGAAGCCAGCGCGTAACGGGGGTCGGCGCGGCCCAGCAGCGCCATCATCTCATCCAACGATGCAATCTTGAACTCTGACATTGAGTTGGTATGCTCCAGCTTTTCACGCACGGCTCGCGTCGGGTTGAACAGCTTGAAGCGCATACTGTGATCGTGCGCCCAGCGCTGCAGATAGACCAGAATTCCGATGGCTCCGCCGCCGATGGCGTTCATTTCGGTGAGGTCGAGCACAACGGTTCGGGCGCGGGTCAGAGAGGTCACTGCGTCCCGCAACTTGAACGCATCTTCGCTGCGAATGAATCTGCCTTCGCACTCCACCACGGCCATGTCACCTACATTGTCAATATGAATGCTGGGCATGATCTCCTCCTGATTCTAGTGATCAGTTTTCTGTGATGTCGCTACTTATTAAGAGCAAGAGAAGGGCCAAGTTTGAAGCTCTAACGTTTTCTTTCGGATACGCGCGGGGAGTTGAAAGAGCGGCAACTTGGGCGAGGTCAGGAAAAAAATGTTTCCGCTACAGAAAAGACTGTACGACGGCGT
>CAVVLA010000030.1:0-45327 GCA_963748935.1 Terriglobia bacterium | reverse complement strand
GGTTGGGCGTCCTGGTGTTCTTTACACGCCGCCACGCTTTTTACGCCGCGCTCCCCATCCTGCTGCTCTGGGGCTGCAGCAAATGGATCTCGATGTGGTTGAACCTGCCTCCGCACGCGATCAACGAAACTTCGGATAAGGACGAGTTGTTTCTTGGCGGCGCGGCGCTCCGGACCTGGAGATACTTCGCCGAATTCAGCACCGCGGAGCACCACTGGCTGATCCCGGACAATGTGCAGGAGGAGCCTCCGGCCATCGCGGCGCGCATTTCGCCCACTAACCTGGGTTTCCTTCTTAACGCCCGCCAGGTAGCTTGCGAGTTCGGCTTTCTGACTGTCCCTGAATTTGCCGAGCAAACCTTGCGAACTTTAGCCACCATGGAGAAGCTTCCGCGATCCCACGGACATATATTCAACTGGTATGACACCAAGACGCTCGAACCGCTCAAGCCTCGGTTCGTTTCAGCCGTAGACAGCGGCAACCTGGTGGCCTCGCTGTGGACCCTGCAGCAGGGATGTTTGGATCTTTTGCATCGCCCGCTACTCGAACACCGACTGGCGGATGGCCTGGCGGATCATCTCAGGATACTGGTGGAGCGGCATGCTTTCTCGCAAAAGCGTTTCCGGATATTCCAAACCCAGATGAAGAGAAGGGGCTGGTTGCAGCGATTGTTGACGCCATCCGAAGAAGGACTGCTGGAAATCGATTCCGCCAACGTAAACCCGAAACATGGAGCCGAGGTACGGTGGTTCGCGGCGGAATCTCTGGCGCGCCTCAGAAATCTGCGGAAGGCAGTTCAGATTTATGTTCCGTGGATGCTGCCCGAGTTCGTCCCGCTGTGGAACGACCCAACATTGAACTTCAAATTCGACTCTCAGAGCCTCACGCTTGAAAGATTGCCGGAGGTTGTTGACACTCTGACCCGTCGCCTGCAATTTGCCCTCGACCATGCCAACGGTTCCGGAGAACGCAAGGCGTTGTACAAGCGGCTGCAGGCGGTGCTGCCGGAAGCGCGTTCCCGGGCGCTGAACCTGATCAAGGATCTCAAGCAGATTGCCAGTGCAGCCGGGAAGTTTGCCAACGACATGGATTTCCGCTTCCTCCTCGACCCGCGCCGCAAGTTGCTGTCGCTCGGTTTCGACGTCGAGTCAGGAAAACTTGCATCCGCCTGCTACGACTTGCTGGCGTCGGAGGCCCGCATAGCAGTATTCGCCGCGATCGCCAAAGAGGATATCCCGCAGGACGTCTGGTTCCAGCTGGGAAGGTCGCACACCCGCGAACATGGGCTTCCAGTTCTGCTTTCCTGGACCGGAACCATGTTCGAATACCTAATGCCGGTGCTGTGGATGCGCACTTATCCCAATACGCTGCTCGACAATTCGCGCACCGCCTCGGTGAGATTGCAGCAGATTTATGCCAACGAGAAGGGCATTCCCTGGGGCATTTCGGAATCGGCGTATGCCAAAAGAGATGACGCCGGCAACTACCAGTACCAGGCGTTCGGCCTGCCGCGTCTTTCACTGCGCAACGAAGAACCGGAAGCTCTGGTGATCTCGCCCTATTCCACCTTCCTGGCGCTTCATGTGGATGCCCCGGGGGGCTTGCGCAATTTGCGGCGCATGGTCGCAGATGGATGGCTCAGCTCGTACGGTTTCTACGAGGCCGCAGACTATACCTCTTCCGGCCGGCATTCCTGGCGGCATCGCCATGAACTGGTACGCTGCTGGATGGCTCACCATCAGGGGATGAGCCTGCTTGCCATGGCGAACTTTCTCCATGATGGCGTGGTGCAACGCTGGTTTCATAATGATCGCCGGGTTCAAGCGACCGAACTTCTGTTGCACGAAAAGCCCGCGACCAACGCCCAGTCGTTGCGCGAACTTTATGGCGCTGCTGCGTAAGTTGGATTTTGATTTAGCGGATTGCGGTATTGATCAGTGTCAAGAGCTCCGGGAACTATTGGAGTTTTGGTATTCGTCGATCGCATCTTCTTCCGGCAGTTCGAGACCCCAGTTTTCTCCGCCAGAGCCTAACCCTTCCAGACCGACTTGATACTCGCTCGTTCCCTCGAGCGGTTTGATCCAAACCACGCGAAACTTGATCCTGCGCTGACGATACTGCAGCGTGAGTTTGTCCCCCATTTTCAGCATATGGTGAATTGCGCCGAGCCGGGCGCCATTGGGAGTGATGTCCAGAGTGTGGGCCAGTTCGTTAATTGGATTATTGGAAGAGTCTCTTCCCGAAATCCGCACCGGCAGCACCATTTTGATTCGTTTATGTCGACGATGACCGATGCTCTTATCCAAACCAAACCCCCGCGCCGTCGGAGGCCGCACGTCAAGGGCCATTGAGACCTTGGCAACAAAATTACGCGGCGTAGCAGAATCAAGGCCTTAGGGACGATGCGGACCACTACTGAACGGAATCTTTGCGGTGGATGACGTTCTCAATCAAGGCAAGTGACAATTTTTGTCAGTCGGGATAACCGCGGTCATTTATCAATCCTCTTACATTTGAGGACTGGGCTGATGCCGGAAAATATAGAATTCCACATCCCAATTTGTTCGCTACTTTTGCCGCGTGACGGAATCAAATGGCAGTCAAAGCTTGAGACAGACAACGACTGT
The DNA here is from genome assembly GCA_963748935.1 of Terriglobia bacterium. Lineage (GTDB taxonomy): Bacteria > Acidobacteriota > Terriglobia > Terriglobales > Acidobacteriaceae > JAIQFF01. The sequence goes on along the minus strand of CAVVLA010000030.1, from coordinate 42,700 downwards.
CATGTTTGCAGGAGTGTGTTCGATGAAGGGTAAGGTCGCGCTCGTAACCGGTGCTAACGGAGGTTTGGGAACCTACGTGACGCAGGCGTTGCTCGATGCCGGCGCAACCGTCGCTGGTTTGTCACGCAAGATTCAGCAGTCAGACTTTAACAATCCATTATTCAGTGCTCTTCCAGCCGAGATCTCGACGGCTGCCGACGCGAAAACCGCAGTCGACAATGTAATCGCGCGCTTTGGCCGGTTGGATATTCTGGCACACACAGTAGGTGGTTTCGCGGGCGGCCAGTCTGTTGCGGACACCGACGATGCCACCTTCCAGCGCATGTTCGATATGAACTTGAATAGTGCGTTCTATCTGTTGCGCGCGGTCATCCCGGTAATGCGAAAAACTGGCAATGGACGCATTGTAGCCATTGCCAGCCGCGCCGCGCTGGAACCCGGCGCGGGGGTTGGCGCTTATAGCGCATCCAAGGCTGCCTTGGTCTCATTGATCCGGACTGTAGCCCTGGAAAACAAAGACGTAGGAATTACCGCGAACGTGATCCTGCCAGGCACGATAGACACACCGGCGAACCGGAAATTTATGCCTAACGCGGACGTTTCCAAATGGGTTCGCCCCGCTGCAATCGCGAGCCTGATCATGTGGCTCGTCGGCCATGCAGGCAAAGACGTCAACGGCTCGGTGATCCCCGTATATGGCAGCGATATCTGAAGTTTGTCTCGGTCCACCTCGGCCCAGACATGCCGAGATGCACGTAGGCCCAGACGTCCCCGCCTGGGGGGCTAGCGAAACTCGCCAAAATCCTGGTAGCTACTCCGGTTCAGTCCGCGAAGACTCCCACCGGCGGGGTCTTATCCCGTTTGCGATGTCGCGACTCTCCGCTCTGCTGCATTAGCTTGGTGACCACCCCCGTCCAGCCCGTCTGATGGCTGGCACCAATTCCGGCGCCGGAATCGCCGTGGAAGTATTCGTAAAAGAGCAGCAGGTCGCGCCAGTGCGGATCAGTCTGGAATTTTTCGAGATTGCCGAACACCGGCCGTCGCCCTTTCACGTCGCGAACGAAAATGCTGGTCATGCGGCGTGACAGTTCGCCGGCCACGTCCCAAAGAGTCATCATTTTTCCTGACCCGGTTGGAAACTCAACCTTGAAATCTTCGCCCAGGTAGTAATGGAATTTTTGCAGCGATTCCACCAGCAGAAAATTCACCGGAAACCAGATGGGGCCGCGCCAGTTGGAATTGCCGCCAAAAAGCCCGGTGGAACATTCTCCGGGCTCGTAATCCACGCGATGCTCGGTGCCGTTGACATTGAGGCTATAGGGATGGTCGCGGTGAAATTGCGAGAGCGCGCGAATTCCGTAAGGCGAGAGAAACTCCCGCTCGTCGAGCATGTACTTGAGAATGCAACGTAGTTGGTCCTGGTCGGCGATGGAGAGCAATCGCCGCTCGCTCGCACCCTCCGTGGTCATGCAAGCCACGTTATTGGTGAGGTCGGGTCGGTTTTCGATGAACCATTCCAATCGCCGCTTGAAGTCAGGCAGCTTATCAAGAACCTCTGGCTCCAGAGTTTCCACTGCGAACAACGGGATCAGTCCCACCATGGAGCGAATCTTCATGGGGAACTGCGAGCCATCCGGAAGTCGCAAGACGTCGTAAAAGAATCCGTCCGCTTCGTTCCACAGGCCCATGCGTTCGTCCCCCCGGTGGCTCATGGCGTGGGCGATGTAGATGAAGTGCTCCCAGAATTTGCTGGCCACATCTTCGTAGGCCGGATCTTCACTGGCCAACTCCAGTGCGATTGCTAGCAGGTTTAGCGTGTACATCGCCATCCAGCTGGTTCCGTCGGATTGTTCGATGTATCCCCCGGTGGGCAGGGGGGCGCTGCGGTCGAAGACACCGATGTTGTCCAGGCCGAGAAATCCTCCCTGGAAGATGTTCATGCCGTCGGCGTCCTTGCGGTTGACCCACCAGGTGAAATTCAGCATCAGCTTGTGGAAGACGCGCTTCAGGAATTCGCGGTCGCCTTTCCCGTGCCGTTTCTTGTCGATCTTGTAGACGCGCCACGCCGCCCAGGCGTGAACCGGAGGATTGACGTCGCCCAACGCCCATTCGTATGCCGGAATTTGTCCGTTGGGATGCATGTACCACTCGCGCAGCATGAGCGTGAGCTGCTCCTTGGCGAAATCGGAATCCACAAGCGCGAGCGGGATGCAGTGAAACGCCAGGTCCCATGCGGCATACCAGGGATACTCCCACTTGTCGGGCATCGAGATTACGTCCGCGTTGTACAAGTGATTCCACTCGTGATTGCGGCCGTTTCGGCGCTCCGGTGGCGGGGGAGGACTGCCGGGATCGCCTTCCAGCCAGTCTTTGATCACGTAGTGATAGAACTGTTTGGACCAAAGCATGCCGGCAAATCCCTGGCGCATTACATTTTGCGCATCCGGCGACAGATCGTGCGGAATCACGGTAGCGTAATATTCGTCGGCTTCACGCTGGCGCTGCGCAAAGATCTTGTCGAAGCCTTCAAATGCATTTCCGCCCTTGAAATCGGCATTCGCCAGGCGCAGCCGGACGGTGACACTTTCGCCGGCATTGACGTTGAGTCTGTAATGGGCCGCTGCCTTGGTTCCGGAGTGGTTCGGATTCACCGCATCCTTGGCGTTGTGAACGATGTAGTCATTGATGCCGTCCTTGACGTAGGGTGTGCGGTTTTCTACGCCAAATAGCCGCCGGGCGTTAGTCTCGTTCTCCGTGAACAGCAGCTCCGGCGAGCCTTCGCAATGCAGCCAGCGATTGCCCGGGGTGCTCATGATTAAGCTCGATCACAGGGTTGGGTGCGGGCCGGGACTGGTGCAGTTCAGGCCGGCGGCTGCGGCCACCCCAGGACCAGATGTTCCGGAACCAGACCGTCGGCAGCAGCCGCAGGTTGGCAGCTTCCGGACCGCGATTGGCCACCGTGATCCTGATCAGAATGTCTTCCGGTATCAGCTTTGGCGTATTCCACGAATACGTCGAAATAGCGGTCATCATCGAACACCCCGGTGTCCAGCAGTTCGTACTCCGGTTGGCGCTTGCCCCGGCGACGGTTTTCTTCCACCAGTTGGGCATAGGGAAACTCCGCCTGCGGATACTTGTAGAGATACTTCATGTAGGAATGCGTGGGCGTGCTGTCGAGGTAGAAGTAGTACTCCTTCACGTCCTCGCCGTGATTTCCTTCGTTGCCGGTGAGTCCGAAAATCCGTTCCTTCAGGATGGGATCGCGTTCATTCCACAGGGCCAGCGCGAAACAGATCATCTGCCTGCCGGTCGCAGATGCCCGCCAGGCCGTCTTCATTCCAGCGATAGGCACGCGAACGGGCGTGGTCGTGGGGCAGGCTCTCCCAGGCATTGCCGTAGGGACTGTAGTCTTCGCGGACCGTGCCCCAGGCGCGTTCGCTGAGGTATGGACCCCAGCGCTTCCAATGCTTCTTGCGCGCCCCGGACTCTGCCAGGCGGGCTCTCTTCCTGCGTCATGGAAAACTTGCTCCTGTCGTCAAATCTGGTTCAACTGCCGCCCGAAGTTCTACTTGCGATCATGGACTGAATGACGGTTTCAAGCCGTTCTTCGCGGTTAATCTCAGATGCTTTCATGTCGGACGGCTTCGCGACAATGAAGTTCCCGCGATAGTTTTTGCAGGGGCCGGTTCGTACGCCGAAGCTCGTTCGATTGTCCTCCTTATTTGTGCCCAATATCAACGGCGTGGCCATGTGGCCTGAGCAAGAGTAAGAAGGATGGCGTTTTGCCCCCCGTCACGGAGGGGAAAGAGCACCTTTAGTGCCCGGTGAGTTTATCGGGGAAGATGAAAATGGTTCTGGCCAGATCTGTCGCTAGTGTCTCCTGCCGATAGTATTCATGCAGGAGACCATTCTTCCAGGTCAGCAGGTCGGCATTGTTGCTGGCAAATTCATCCCAGCTCTGTCTGGTTCCAGCGCGCGCCACGCGCTCTCGAATCAGAAAGATGTAAGCCCAGGTTATGGTCTCGTGGTAGAGCTGCGGCTTTCCGTGCACGGCGGCGAATCTCTGCAAGGCTTTGGAAAACGCCTGCAGGGCCTCCAGGACGGGGTAAGCTGATAGATAAAGGAACGCGACCCGAACGTGTTCGCGATGATGAAAACACTCGTTCGGAAGTGTCCCGCGCTCGAATTGTTCCAGTAGTTCCTGGTCTGTCATAGATTCAAACCCAGAATGGCGCGCTTCCGAAAATGGATTGCTCAGGACTTTCGCTTTCCTGGCGCTTGCCGGCGTCTTGTCTCCGTCAGGCGATGGCTGGCACTCGAGTCCAATTCCAGGCCGTAGAATTTCTTCAGTGCTTTGATCCGTTCGAGAGATCCCTGGCTGAAGGGGGTCTTTGCCGTCAAATGCGTGAAGGACGATTCCTTCCAGCAGATCGCCCAGAGTCAGGTCGTGGTACTCGGCGAACGCCTTGAGCACTTTCAGCAGGCGCTTTTCCATCCGCACGCCGGTCTGCACGCGCTCAACCAGGAATTGTTCGCCCTCTGACATGGTACCAATGTACCAAGGTACCACAATCGATGACAAGCCGCCGCCTTGCCTGAATCCCTGAATTCGGGCGCTCCCGCAAGGCCGAGGTAATTTGAGTCGCTGCTCGCCCTTATCGCGCTGCGCGGCGCATCTGGCCGCCGGCTGCTTAATAGATTTCTCTTATGCTTCCCATAAATATAAGTTTTTAAAAGTATTTGTGATAGGCGCGAAAAGAATTATGCATTGGACTCGCACAGGCAGCTGGGCGCTACTGTGCACCTCGCTGGTTACGGCCGTGCACTCGTGCTACCACACACGACTAGGGGAGAAAGCGGGCGTCTAGATGAAGAGAGCCTTCCGATGGAGGGTTGTGATTGTGTGCTCATGAGTCTCGGAATTATGTCGCGGCTCGGTGAGTCAGGTTCTGGCTCAGGCTGATCCTGCGCCGCAGTCTCTTCGGACCTGGCCAGCCGCATTGATTCTTTGGAAAAACAACTGGCGGACCTGCGCAGTCAAATGGAGGCGCAGAAAGCGGCTGCCGCCGCGCCCCGCGCCGGCTCCTGCGCCCGCTGCTGCCGCGCTTCCCGCCGCCGCGCCCGCGGCAGCTCCCGCGCCCACCGGACTTGCCGGTCTGCTGGGGCCAACCACACTGAGCGGGTTCGTCGACGTCTACTACGGCTATAACTCGAATCAGCCCGCGAACCGCACGACCGCGCTGCGCAACTTTGACATCAACTCGAGCCAGTTCGCTTTGAACATGCTCGAACTGGTGGCGGACAAGGCGCCGGATGCGACCGCAAGTCGCGTGGGCTATCACATCGCTCTCGGCTTTGGGCAGGCCATGAACCTGGTCAACGGCGGCGAAGTAGCGTCACCGAACGTTCCAGGCACTCCGGTCTTGGCGCCGCCTTCGACCATCACCAACTTCGATCAATATCTCAAGGAAGGATATCTCGAGTATCTCGCTCCGGTGGGCAAGGGGCTGCAGATCAACGTCGGGAAGTTCGTCACTCCGGCCGGCGCGGAAGTCATCGAGACCAAGGACAACTGGAACTACTCGCGCGGGCTGCTGTTTTCCTGGGCCATTCCTTACTTCCATTTCGGCGTGAGCGGCAAGTACGCCTTCAACAGCAAGTTTGCTCTGACCGGATACCTGGTGAACGGCTGGAACAACAGCGTGGACAACAACAGCGGCAAGACCACCGGCTTTCAGCGCGCCTGGACTCCCAACAGCAAGTTCAGCCTGATTGAAAACTATCTGGTCGGTCCGGAACAGGCCAACGACAACGGCGAACTTCCGGCACCTGACTGACACCGTCGTGACCTACACTCCCAACGGCGAAACTCTCGCTGATGGCGAACTACGACTACGGCCACGATCGCGTGCCGCTAGTACTCCCGGACTGCCGACGACGTCTCGGTGTGGTGGACCGGTATTGCCGGATACATCAAGTATGCCCCCAATGCCACGTGGGCGATCGCCACTCGCGGCGAATGGTTCAAGGACCACAACGGGTTCTCAACCGGAACGGCCCAGAACGTGGGCGAATTTACCCTGACTCTGCAGCGCATGCTGGCGAGCAAGATCATGACCCGGCTGGAATTCCGCCGCGACATGTCGGACCAGGATGTCTTCCCGTACCGTACCGGGCTGTTTAAGGATGCGCAGAACACAGTGACCCTTGGCATGGTGTACGCGTTCAGCAGCGCGGATGCCAAGTAGGAATCTAGGAGGAGAGCGACTTGAAACAACGACAAACTTCTTTACCTGGTGCCCGAAGTCATCTGCTGGACAGGATGAGAACGATTTTTACCCAGCGGCAGTGATGCCGCTGTTATGTGGGCCAGCGGCTTGGGCTCAACTCAAACCACCCCTAGTACCAGCACCCAAGCCGCGCCCGCGCCAATAGTGGATTGCGAGTACGCAAGTAAGCACGTTATGCGCATGGTTGGACACTTCTGACAAATCAAGTAACGGAGCGATGCTATGACTGTTGACTCAAAGCAGGGCCCGAGACTATCTCTGGCCCAGAAAGTTGTCGCGGTTGTCGGTTCGATTGCGAGACCCGGAGTGGCGCCGCTATGGAGGGACGTTGCTAGCCGGCAAAGTGCTGGGCGTCGGCCTGGTGCTGGCGATCATGGCAGTCGTCTCTGCGGCCTTCTTTGCTCACGTGTATGCCCAAACGGGCACGCCTGAGGTCAAAGCGGCCGACGTGGTCAACCCGGTGAACACCGCCTGGACCCTGGTCGCCGCCTTCCTGGTGTTCGGCATGCAGGTCGGCTTCACCATGCTGGAAGCCGGCTTCTGTCGTTCCCGTGAAACCGTCAACGTGCTCGTGGAATGCGTAGTGGACACCTGTCTTTGCGGGATTCTCTTCTACGCCATCGGTTTTGCCTTCATGTTCTCCCACGGCAACGGCTTCATCGGCTATCACTGGTTCTTCCTGCAGAATGCGCCCGCGACCTACGAAACCACCGGCGTCGCCTTCCTGGCAGTCTGGATCTTCCAGTTCGCCTTCGCCGATACCTGCTCAACCATCACTTCGGGCGCAATGATCGGTCGCACCGGATTCGTCGGCGACCTTCTTTACAGCGTCTGCGTCACCGGTTTCATTTACCCGATCATCGGACACTGGGCCTGGGGACCGGATGGCTGGCTGGCCTTGATGGGCAGTGACGGCCACTTCTTCCCGTCGCTGGGCATGGGCTTCCATGACTTTGCAGGCTCGACGGTGGTCCACACCATTGGCGGAATGATCGCGTTAGCCGGTGCCATCGTTCTTGGGCCACGGCTGGGAAGAAAGTTCAAACGCGATGGTGGCGAGCCCATGCTGCCTCACGATCTGACCATTGCCGTCAGCGGCGGCCTTATTCTCTGGTTCGGCTGGTATGGGTTCAACCCCGGCAGCACGCTCTCGGCGATGGACTTTGTAGGCATCGGTCGCGTGGCCACAAATACAACCCTGGCTGCCTGCGCAGCCGGTCTCACCTCGATCTTCTACGGTTACATGAAATTCAAGAAATGGGACGCCAGCTACACCACGAACGGATTTCTGGCCGGGCTGGTTGCTATTACTTGCCCCTGCTATTGGGTGAGTCCGACGGGTGCGGTCGCGCTCGGCGGAATCGCTGGAGTTCTGGTCATCATGGGCGTCGATCTCCTGGAATGGCTACGCATTGATGATCCCATCGGTGCAGTGCCCGTACATGGGCTCTGCGGCATCTGGGGAACGCTGTCGCTTGGCCTGTTTGCCTGTGGCCAATACGGCGCAACCGGACCGATCTCGCCTGACAACTCCGCGCCCCTGAAAGGATTGTTCTACGGCGGCGGATTGCAGGTGCTCAAAGCCCAAATCATCGGCAGCGCCTGCGTCACCGTTAGCTACATTCGCGGTTGCCATGGTGGTGATGCTGGTGGTAAACGCGATGGGGATGCTTCGCTTGCCGGCAGAAATGGAGACCTACGGTATGGATCTCCACGAGCACGGCATCTCGGCTTATCCCGAGTATGTCATTTCAGCTCTGGGCGCACCCAGCGGAATGACACAGGAACTACCGATGGCCCAACCAAGGGGACTCACAGGCCGCCAAGCAGATGCACCGGGTCATTGCCAGTTGAACGTAACCTGGGTCGAAGAATCAGGCGCCGGAACAAATCGTGTGCTGTGCATCCGGCGCCTGACCCGTAGTCGAGACAGGAAACATTAAGATGACAAAAATTGAAGCGATCATTCAGCCGGGACGGTTTGAAGCCGTCAAAGAAGCCTTGACCGATGCAGGCATCACCGGGATGACCATCTCCGAAGTGCGAGGACATGGCCGTCAGAAAGGTCATACCGAAACCTATCGAGGCCGGGAGTACTCTGTGGACCTTCTGCCCAAAGTCAAAGTGGAAGTGGTGCTTGACGACACACAAGTCAGCGGCGCCGTCGACGCCATTCTCAAGGCAGCCTCTACCGGCAAAATCGGAGACGGAAAGATCTTTCTGTCCAAGATGAGTGAAGTCATTCGCATCCGTAACCAGGAGCGGGGAGCGATCGCAGTCTGACGGACCTGGAGATCACAAAGTGGGAGCGTCCCCCGAATCTGCCGTTGGCCGAAGGGAGATTTCCTGTTTGCAATCAATGAGCGCCGGCGGATCTGGGACGGGCACCTTAGCGCTTAAGAGTCGCCTATTTACAAAGCGGACTGAACCATGAGCGAACCGGCGCAAGCCAGGCCTGTTCTGGGCCTATAACCGTTCCGAATAGTCGGCATAAAAACTATAGATTAGCCATCGTAGTCCGGAAATCGCATAATGACTTCCCGGATGGGCTCCCTCTCGAAACCTCAACGCCCAGTTCGAGTGGTATTGCTCGTACTTTGCGGGGATGAAAGCAATGACCAAGCTGGAAGCGATCATTCAGCCCTCCAGATTTGAGGCGGTGAAGGAGGCTCTCCGGAACTGGGGGTTGAAGGTATGACGGTTTCAGACGTGCGCGGACACGGTCGGCAGAAGGGCCATACCGAAATTTACCGTGGCCGTGAATATACCGTTGATCTGGTGCCCAAGATCAAAATCGAAATGATACTCGGCGACGACTTGGTCAAGGCCGCCGTCGGCGCCATCGTACAGAACGCTGGGACGGGGAAGATCGGCGACGGGAAAATCTTTCTCTCCAAGGTCGACGAAGCAATCCGGATTCGAAACCAAGAGCGGGGAGTGGCAGCGCTATAGGCGCAATTCCATCGGGGTCCCGGAGTTTCATGCCAGTGCTGGCAAACAGCTCGATATCACAGGACGCGTATCAGAAAGAGTCGGAAGACATACGTGAGCGATTCGAGCGGTCACACGACGGGCTGGCCGCTGTCCGCGAGCGTTCCAATCTTATTGATTCCCTGATATGCGAGCTGTGGAGTCAATCTTTCGCGGCCGGGGCGGGCAGGATTTGTGTCGTGGCCCTCGGCGGGTATGGCCGCCAGTCGTTGTTTCCTTTTTCCGATGTGGATGTTCTTTTTCTGCACGAATCCGCCCTCAGTGAAAATGCGCAGCAGACAATTTCCCGCGTATCCCAGACACTATGGGATCGGCATCTCCGGCTCAGCTCCACGACTCGCTCGCTGGCGGAGTGTGGCAAGCTGCATCGCGACAACCTCGAATTCAATATTTCGTTGCTGGATTGCCGTTACCTGTGCGGCGACGCAGATCTGTTCGACCAGCTTCATTCCCGCGTGATTCCGAAAATGGTGGCGCGGGATGCGCTCGAGCTGCAGCAGAGGCTTACCGACCTGACTTCGGCCCGGCACAACAAGTACGGTCACACCATCTTTCACCTGGAACCCAACATAAAAGACTGTCCTGGCGGACTTCGTGATTACCAGGTTGCCTGCTGGCTCAGCTTGATCTCCGAATTGGAGAAGACCGGCGTCTGGCCCGCGCCGGAAAGCCTGCTGCCGGGCGGGTTTCGCCAGGAGTGCGGCGCGGCACTCGAATTCCTTTCGGCCGTCCGATGTTTTCTGCACTATCGCCAGGGACGTGATCTCAACGGGCTGACCTACGAATTGCAGTCGGAAGCGTCCGCCGCCGGGATCGGCATTCCCGGAGGAACGCCGGTTGTGCCGGCGGCTTGGATGCGAACATACTTCCGGCACGTGCGGTCGATTTACCGGCTCACGGTGCTCTTCGATGAGGTGCCGCCGGCGCGTTCTGGACTGTACCGATTATTCGAAAACCGCAAGTCACGCTTGTCCAATGCTGATTTTTCGGTGGTGGAGGGCCGCGTTTTTCTGCGCCAGCTCTCGTCGGTTCAGGATCCATCACTGCTGCTGGGCCTGTTTGAGTTTGTCGGGCGCCACGGCCTGAAGCTGACCTCAGAGACCGAGCGATGCGTGGAAGCGGCGCTGCCGAGCCTGCGGCAGTGGGCGCAGGATTCGCCTGATCTGTGGCTGCAGTTCCGGCGCATCCTGACTTCGCCGTACGCCGGCTCAGCCTTGCGTGCCATGCATCGGCTGGGCGTGCTGGTGGTGTTGTTTCCAGAATTTCAAGCAGTTGACTCCCTGGTCATTCGTGATTACTACCATCGCTACACGGTAGATGAACACTCGTTCATCGCGATTGAAAATGTGCACGCGCTGCGAACTCCGGACAGCGAGTTGGAGCGGCGATTTCGCGACATCCTGGACGGCGTCGAGCGCTCTGACCTCCTTTTCATGTCGCTGCTGTTGCACGATGTCGGCAAGGGCATGCCGGCGGACGATCATGTGGCCGGGAGTTTGCAAGCCTCAGCCAGCGTGTTGGACCGGCTTGACCTGGACCCGGTTGAGCGCGACACGGTGATTTTTCTGATTGCCAACCACTTGCGCATGTCGGATGTGACCAGGCGGCAGAATATCTTCGACCCCAAAGTGGTGGAAGAGTTCACCGAATCCGTCGGGACGACGGAGCGGTTGAAGATGCTGACGCTGTTAACCTACACAGACATCAAGTCCGTGAATCCGGAGGCTCTGACCCCGTGGAAGGCGGAGATGCTCTGGCAGCTTTATGCGGCTGCATTCAACCATCTCAGCCGGACGGTGGACGACCAACGCCTTACCGCCAGCGCGGCAAACAACGAACGAATCCGGCAGGCCGTCGCCGCGGCTGGGGAAATCGATCCCAAACACATCACTTCTTTCCTGGAGGGCTTTCCCAAACGCTATCTGCTGATGCATACGGCCGGCGAAATTGTCACGCACTGCGAGATGTATGACCGGCTCAAACTCAAAGACGATGAGCCGCAAATCGACATCTTTCGCCGTGAAGGGTACTTTGAACTCGTTTTATTGACTCTCGACTGTCCCGGCCTGTTTGCCCACGTGGTAGGCACCCTTTCATCATGGGGAATGAACATCCTGAAGGCCGAAGCATTTTCCAACAAGGCCGGTGTGGTGCTGGATACGATTCGATTTTCGGATCGATTCAGGACACTTGAACTGAACCCGTCCGAAGTAAGCCGCCTGAAGCGAAATCTCGCTGAAGCGGTCGCCGGTGAAATTAGCGTAGTCGAACTGATGGAAGCGAAATTTAAGCCTGGGGTCCAGGGCCCAAAAGTAAAAATCGAACCCAGCGTGCAAACCGACAACGAATACTCGCAACACAGCACGCTGGTCGAAATCATTGCCCAGGACCGCCCGGGCCTCCTCTATGACATCAGTTCCACCTTGGCGGAACTGGGGTGCAACATCGAAGTCGCAATCATCGACACCCAAGGCCAAACTGCGACCGACGTGTTCCACGTGACCTGCGCCGGCACTAAGCTGGATCGTGAACATCAGAAAAAGGTGCGAGCTGCACTCCTGGAACAGCTCTTGTAGAATGGGAACAACGATCCTCAGGCACTGCCGCCCCTCAAACTTTCGGGCTTAACTGCATCACCAAGTCCGCCTTCTTAAATCCGTGCAGACGCCGGCCCTCTTGACCGTCTGGCCAGTGGTTTCTTTCTCTCAGGTTCCGGATCAACTGCACCCGGACTGCCTCTTGATTTATCCTAGCGTTTCTTTCTGGAGGGTACGTGAATCGCTTGCGCGGCTTCTCGTTGGTGATCTGCTTAATTTTATGGGGTCTTGCCGCTGTCGCACCAGGCCAACAGTTCGATCCCAAACTGTTTCAGGAACTAAGCTGGCGAATGATCGGACCATTTCGCGCGGGACGTACGGTGGCTATCTCGGGCGTGCCCGGGCAGCAAAACGTCTTTTACATGGCGCCCAACAACGGGGGAGTCTGGAAGAGCATCGACTACGGTCGCACCTGGAATCCCATCTTTGACGATCAGGGTACCGGCTCGATTGGAGCGCTGGCGATTGCTCCGTCAAATCCTGACATTATTTATGTAGGCAGCGGCGAAGGGCTGCGGCGGCCTGACCTCTCGACCGGCGACGGAATCTATAAATCAGTCGACGGAGGCCGCACCTGGCAGCATCTTGGCCTGCGTGACGGACAGCAGATCAGCGTGATTCTGGTCGATCCGCATGATGCTAATCGTGTTTTTGTTGCCGTGGTCGGGCATCCTTACGGGCCGAATGCCGAGAGAGGTGTCTTCCGCTCGCTCGATGGAGGACTGACCTGGAAGAAAATTCTTTACAAAGACGAAAACACAGGAGCGATTGATCTGGCTTTCGATCCCTCCAACCCGCAAATTCTTTACGCCGACATGTGGGCTTCGCGTCGGCCCCCTTGGACCACTGGCAATTCCTACGACGGACCGGGCAGCGGGCTGTACAAGTCCACCGATGGAGGTGAGAGCTGGCATCCATTGACCAAAGGCCTACCGACCTGGGCCGAGCATTTGGGGCGCATCGGACTTGGAGTAGCCCCGAGTGATCCCAGTCGCCTCTACGCGTTGGTAGACTCGCCCTCTCTGGGCGGGTTGTATCGCTCGAACGATGCAGGAGAGAATTGGGAGCGGATTAGTTCGGACGACCGCTTATGGGGTCGCGGATCTGATTTTGCCTGCGTGCGAGTTGATCCCAAAGATAAGTATACGATTTACATCGCCAACATTTCTACCTACCGTTCGACGGACGCCGGCGCCAGCTTTACCGCCATCAAAGGCGCACCCGGTGGCGACGATTATCACACCGTCTGGATCAATCCGGAGAACCCGCAGATCATCGCGCTCGCCGTCGATCAAGGCGCCACGATCAGCGTGAACGGCGGCCAGACCTGGAGTTCCTGGTACAACCAGCCGACGGCGCAGTTCTATCACGTCATCACCGACAACCAATTTCCTTATTGGGTGTATGGAGGACAACAGGAGAGTGGCAGCGTGGGTACAGCCAGCCGCAGCGACACAGGTGAGATTACTTTTCGAGACTGGTATCCGGTAGGCGTTGAGGAGTATGGATACGTTGCGCCTGACCCGCTCGATCCCAACCTTATCTTCGGCGGCAAGGTCACAAAGTTCAACCGGACCACGTCACAGACTCAGGACGTGTCACCGGTGGTCCTGCGCACCGGCAAGTATCGTTTCAATCGAACCCAGCCGCTGATCTTCTCGCCGGCTGATCCCCACATTTTGTATTTTGGTTCGAACGTATTGTTCAAGACCACCGACCGGGGCAATAGCTGGCAGATCATCAGTCCGGATCTAACCCGCGAAGATCCGGGTGTGCCACCTAGCCTTGGAGTCTTCGCCGATTCGAATGAAGCAAAAGAGAAGCACGGCGGAGTTATTTATTCCATTGCGCCGTCGCCCAAGGACGTAAATCTTATTTGGGCCGGGACGGATGATGGCCAGGTGCAAGTCACACAGGATGGGGGCAAGACCTGGAAGAACGTCACTCCTCCCGAGTTAACGCCCTGGAGCAAGCTGGCCCAGATGGATGCTTCGCACTTCGATACCGCCACAGCCTATGCCGCGGTGAACCGCTTTCGTCTGGACGACCTTCATCCTTATATCTACCGGACCCACGATGGCGGTCAAAGCTGGCAGAAAATTGTCGACGGCCTTCCCGACAATGCGCCCGTAAACACGGTTCGCGAAGATCCGGAGCGCAAAGGGCTGCTTTTCGCCGGAACGGAACACACCGTGTATGTCTCGTTCGACGACGGCGATCATTGGCAATCGCTGCGGCTCAATCTTCCAGCCACTTCAGTTCGCGATCTGGTCGTCCACAATGATGACCTTGTCATCGGCACACATGGCCGCTCTTTCTGGATTTTGGACAATATCACTCCGCTTCGCCAGTGGGCTTCGGGAGTTGTGCAATCCGATGCTTATCTTTTCGTCCCGCAATTGACTTACCGCGTTCGCCGCAACAACAACACGGACACTCCGCTGCCGCCCGAAGAGCCAGCCGGCAAGAATCCCCCTGACGGGGCGATGATTGATTTTTACCTAAAGTCTCCCGCTTCCGGGCCTGTCCTTCTCGAAGTCACCGGTGAGAGCGGCAAAGTAGTCCGCCGCTTTTCCAGTGCCGACAAACCCGAAGAGGTGGATGCGAGCCGGCTCAACATACCGCTCTACTGGATTCGTCCGGCGCAAGCTTCCCCGGTACAAGCCGGGATGCACCGTTTCTTGTGGAACCTGCATTATCCCGCGCCGGAATCGCTCGAGCGCCACTATCCGATCTCGGCGATCTATCACGATACGCCGCGTTATCCGCTCGGACCGGCCGTGTTGCCTGGAAAGTACACCGTCAAACTGGCGGTGGACGGCAAAACCTATAGTCAACCCCTCACGGTCAAGATGGACCCGCGCGTAACGAGTTCGATGGACGATCTTCGTCGGGAGTTCGAGCTGGAGATGAATATCACCGAGGCTATGCACCGCGACTATCATGCGCTTCAGCAAGTCCGCAGCATGCGCCATCAACTGGAAGCCTCCAAGGGGCGCACTCCAGCCGGTCCGATTACTGACGCGATTGCCGGCCTGGACAAGAAGTTGGACGAATTGGAAGGGCAGCAGGAGGGCAGGACGTTTCTAAGCACGCCAGGGGGGCGAAGTCTGGCGCGTCTGAACAGCGGGCTGACCACGTTATTGGAAGCGGTGGACAGTGCCGACGCAGCGCCTACTGAGTCGCAGCTGGCAACGTTCGCAGATGTCAAAAATGCGCTCGATCAGCAACTGGCGAGCTGGGAGAAAATCAGGAAAGACGATATCCCGGCGCTGAACCTGAAGTTTAAACAGGCAGGCCTGCAGTTGCTTAATGCTGAGTCGGCAGCCATCATCGAGCAAGAGTGGCATTCAACCGAAAAGGCAGCGGGAGAAGACTGAGTGTTTCAGCCTGGATGATTGAGAGGCGCAACTAGCGCTTTTTTCTGCGGCTGCCGCCGGCCCGCGGGTTTTCACGGTTTCTCGACCGCCAACTTTCTCTCAACCAGATATCGCTGCAGCGCATCGCGCCAGTCGGGCATCGTGATGCCATATTTCTGCAGACTGTCAGGAGAAAGCACCGAATACTTAGGACGCTCCGCCGGCCGCACGAACTTGTCGCTTGTGGTTTCGCGCACAACTGTATCCGCTCTCGCCATCGCGATATCTTCGCGAGCGAACTCATACCACGAACACTCACCGCGGTTGGTGGCATGCACCACACCGCTAGCTCCCTTGCGACAAAGCTGCACGATGGCGCGAGCCAGGTCCACCGCGTAAGTCGGAGAGCCGCGCTGATCGCCCACCACTTCCAGTTGCGGCCGGCTGGCGGCCAATTTAAGAATCGTGTCCGGAAAGCATTTGCCCCCTGTTCCAAACAGCCACGAAGTGCGGACGATGCAGCATTCCGGCAGAATCTGCTGTAATTGCACCTCGGCTTCAGCCTTGGATTTGCCGTAGACGCTCCGGGGAGCGCGCAGATCAGCGGTGGTGTAGGGCTTCGTCTTCGTTCCGTCGAAGACATAGTCTGTGCTGAGAAAAAGCAGGCGTGCGCTGTGTTGTTTGGCCGCCCGCGCTACGTTTACCGCGCCACCGCGGTTCACATCGAAGGCCAGGTCGCCATGGGTTTCGCAGCCATCGACGTCGGTGTAAGCCGCCGCCAGGATGATCCAGTCGGGCCGGCTGCGTTGCACAAGCTCCAGTACTACTTGCAGGTCACGGATGTCGCCGTCCTTCGATCCGAATCCTGTAACCTCATCTTCTGTCCACTCGGACATCAGCGCTTTGCCTAGAAGTCCAGTTGCACCGAAGATTGTGATTCGCATGCGAAGAGTTTCTCCGCCCACTTTTCTCAGAGAACGTTAACCAGACCATTCTTAGGAGTAGTGGGTCGCAATCCACTTGCGATAGCCGCCACTGGTCACGTCTTTTACCCACTCCTCATTCTGCAAATACCACTGCACAGTTTTGCGAATGCCGCTATCGAAGCTTTCGCGGGGTTTCCAGCCCAGTTCGCGCGCAATCTTCCGCGCGTCGACAGCGTAACGGCGATCGTGCCCCGGACGATCTTTTACAAATGTGATCAAGCTGCGGTGGGGCAGGCAGGGGTCGTTCGGACAAGTCTCATCCAGAATCGAGCATATCGTTTCCACAATATCTATATTGCGACGCTCGCTGCTTCCCCCGATGTTATAGGTCTCTCCAGCTTGGCCTTTGGCGAGGATGGCACGCACCGCGGCGCAGTGGTCTTCCACAAAAAGCCAATCACGGACGTTCTGACCATCCCCATACACGGGCAGTGGCTTGCCTTCGCGCGCGTGCAGGATCACCAGGGGAATCAGTTTCTCCGGAAACTGGTAAGGTCCGTAGTTATTCGAGCAATTCGTACTCAGAGTGGGAAGGCCGTAGGTATGGTGATAGGCACGCACCAGATGGTCGGCACCCGCCTTGGATGCTGAATAGGGACTATTTGGAGCGTATGCCGTGGTCTCGCAAAATGGAGAATCATTCGGCCCCAGCGATCCGTACACTTCATCCGTGGATACATGAAGAAGCCGAAACGAAGCGCGTTCCTCGGCCGCTAGTTCTGCGTAGTACGCGCGCGCTTCCTCTAGCAGAGAGAAAGTTCCGTGGACGTTGGTGCGAATGAAGTCATCCGGTCCACGGATGGAGCGATCCACGTGGCTTTCCGCGGCAAAGTGCACGATGGCTCGTGGCTTGTGAAGCTGCAGCAATCCGCGGACAAATTCGCGATCGCAAACGTCACCCTTGGCGAAGCAGTATCGCGGATCAGAAGCGATGCCCAGCAGGTTGCGGGGATTGCCCGCGTAGGTCAACTTGTCGAGGTTGACTACTGGAGTGGCTTCCTCCGTGATCCATTGCAGGATAAAGTTGGAACCGATGAATCCCGATCCTCCGGTGACCAGAATCGATTTTTTCATGTGAGCGAGCCAAGCTGCGTCCGGTTGGCCGAATCGGCGCTGGCTGCTCTGATTGTAAATGACAGCTCTGCACTCCAGGCGAAGGCAGTTACTCTTTTGAGCGCAGAAGCGACCTCAGCGGAGCAACAGTTTTGCCGCGAGTTCATTTTTCTTGCGGCAATTTCTTGCAGACGATAACTGTGTGGCCTGTCTTTGAATCGATCCGCGTAGTAACTGGGATGCAGCGGCATGACACAGTGTTGGCGTTTTCCTGCTTGCTCACGACGCAGTGCTCAATCACCTCTGCCGTGGGCGGCGGCATCTGGCTTCGAATCGGGGCGATCGCCGGGGCGGCAGGCGGAGGCGGCGCGGCCGGCTTCTGCTTTGCCGCGCAGCCGGCTAGAAGCAGAAGCCAAGACGAAAGCAAGAAGATGGGCCAAAATTTTCTTATCGCGGGCACAGAGCAGTCCACCTGCATAATATAACCCTGGCGGCGCGACCCGACCTATAGCATCACGGGTGCTGCCGGCTTCGTTTCAGAGGGTGTTCTTACGTGCTTGATTTACTGCCTGCGCCAGGCCAGGCGAGATTTGTTGGTGAAGATCGGGGCAGAAATTGCACTTGCATTAAAGCCCCGCCCTTGCAAAAAGCGCAAGGATGGGGCACCCTCTTGCTCACTCATTACCCACACGGGTCGAAGGTAGATAGACGATTACATCAGAGCGTATAGGAATCCGTCGGTGCTGCCTACGTAAATCACGTTGTTGACCACTACGGGCGACGACAGCACCGTTCCTGCCGTCATCATCTTGCTGACACCGATCACCATGCTGTCGTAAAAGTTGTCGGTGAACGCCACTTCGTAGTTGGGAGTTCCGTCTGGTTTGGTGAGGGCAGGGCCGTTCTGCCGGGATGCGTCGGTTTCGAAAGTCCAGGCGGATTTCTGGCTGGCGAGGTCGATAGCGATAAGCTTTCCTTGATTCGATCCGATATAAAGCATGGCTCCAGCGATGGCAGGAGAAGAGAACAACGGCCAGCCTTTGAAGTTCAGCGAGAAGATAGGAGTGCCGGACTTTGCGTCCAGGGCATAGAACATGGATGAGTCTGAAGTTGCGAAGTAGACCTTGCCGGCCTGCACCGCCGGCGACGATATCACCCATGAACCCTTATTGTTGAAAGCCCATTGCTTCTGTCCGGTGCCAGCGTTGAGCGCGTAAAGGTTCGAATCGCGGCAGCCGAAATACACTACTCCATCCATCACCGCTGCCGAAGACTGAATGCCAACCTGGTTGTAAATATCGTGATCTTCTCCAGTTTTGAAGCGCCATTTCTCTTTTCCGGTGGCGGCATCGAGGGCGTAGAAATAGCTGTCCCAGCTCCCGATAAAAAGAGTTCCGTCGGAAATTGCGGGTGAGGCGTGGACCACGTCCCCGGTGTGAAACTTCCACTTCAGCGTGCCGGTTGCCGCATCCAGGGCGTAGATATTGCCGTCGCCACTGCCGAAATAAACTGCTCCGTTCCAGACTGCCGGGGATGACAGGTAACAATCGAAGGGATCAGGCATGGTTTCCGCTGCCGGCTCAGAGCCGTGGAGATGTTTGCCCGCAAATCTCCGTTCTCCTTCGGTGAGAAACTTCCATTTGAGGGTTCCGGTCGCGGCATCCACCGCGTAGAACCGGCCGCTGTAGGTTCCAAGATAAACGGTTCCGTGATCGACGGCCGGCGAAGCCGTTGCCCGCACGCCCAGCGCCAGCTTCCATTTCTGCGCGCCGGTTTCGAGATCGACAGAATAAAGATTACCGTCCGTGCTCGCGATGTAGGCCACGCCATTAGTTACCGCGGGCGACGCGATGACCTGACCGCCAGTCTGAAACTTCCATTTGATCCTGTTGAACTTAGGTACTCCCACGGCATCGTAGACACCGGTGTGCGCCAGGTTGCCGCGAAACATCGGGGAATCCTGGGCAACAGCGCGCAAGCAAAAGAGCACTGCCCCAAGAAGAGAAAGACGAACGATTTGCATTTGGGATAGACGACGAAGTCGAGAGAAAGTTATCCCTGACTATGTAGCCTGAGGGTGCCCCGTCCAAGCTCTGCTTGGGCGGGGAAGTTCAGTCACCAAGGAATGGGCTCTTCTTCTCACGCTCCGTTCAACAAAAGGAAGCCCACCAAGAAAAACCCGCCCAAGCGAAGCTTGGACGGGGCACCCTTAAGTTTGAATATCAATTTTCTGTGGGCACGGGGACCTTTGGCGGCGTGGGCGGGTGCGGCGGCCGGGGTGGCGTCGGCGCCTCGGCGAGCGACGATCCCTTGCGCAGTTCGATCCCACCATGCTCATTCGAAATGACCAGGTGAGGACCACCGCTGCCGATTGTGCCGCTGGCTGTGGCCTGATCGTTGTTGTTTTCGACGTTCAGCACGTTAAAGTCGGATTCGATTTCGCCGCCGCGAGAATGGGCATCGACCTGGAATGCAGCCTTGTCGGGAAGGAAAATCTGAATATCGCTGTTGCGATTGCTTACCTGCATGCTGCCCAGCTTGTTCATCCGGATCTCAATCGCGCCGTTTTCATTTTGCAGGCGAACGTCTCCATTCACCCCGGCCAGCCGGATATCCTTGGAGCGGGTGAGCAGGCGGAAGGGACCGGTCAAATCGGTGGCCCGCATGTCGCCGGAGTCCATGTCGAGATCGCCATCAAGCCTGGAGAATTCCATGTCCGTGCGGGCCGATTTGAAGTTGACGGCGCCGGCAATCTTGGCGAGCTTGATGGTGTCGAATTCGCCAGTCAGGCGGGCGGCACCCTGAATATCTTCCAGGGCAATATCGTCGGCCCGCCCCTGCACCGAGACATCCGACGAGACTTTCGAAACCCGGGCCGAGCCGCGGGACAGGTTCAAACTCGCCTTGCCGTTGATATCCGACGCTGCGACATCGCCCTGGCCGGAAATTTCGACATCGCCATCGCGCCCCAGAACGCTGACATCGCCGCGGTGCGAGGAAACCACAACTGGCGCTTTCCGAGGAATGCTGATGTCCAGATCCATACTGACCGAGTGGCCGCCGGCGTTTTGCGCGCTCCCCGTCAGGGTGACAGTATGATCGCTCACCGTGATCTGAGGTTTCGTGCCGGGGTTGACCTTGTTCGCTTCTTCCTGGCTATCTGCATTGATCCGTTTATGCGCGACCACGTGAATCTGGTTGTCGGACGAGACCGTCACATTCACAGCGCCGCGATCGTTCAACACGCGCAAGGTTGAGCCTGCAGGGAAGTCCTGCTGTAGCTGGTCATCGTAGTTGTAGGTATGGCCGAAAAGCTGGATGTCTTCGTCGCCGATATTGATGCGGTCGCGAATCTCATCCCAGTTAAAGCGCGAAGCCGAGGTGGCGGACATCCCGAACATGATCAGAAAGATCAACAGCAGGACGCCTCCGGCTCCGATCCCCGTAGGACGTACCCCTTCTCTTTGCGCCTGTTGGTACTCGACCAGCTTAATCACGCCCCACAAAATAATCAGGGCCGGCCAGTAAGTTCCGAACCAGCGCAGCAAGGGCTGGGGCTGCAGCACGTGCATAGTGGTTAACAGGAGCACTACTCCCAGCAGGATCAGCACAACCGGACCAGCCACCGACCGCCGCTGCCGTTGCATCGGAGGCGGAACTCGTGGTGGAGGAGCTTGTACGGGGCTAACCATTTTTCACCTCGGGCTTCACTTCCGGATACGGTGGCTGTACTTCGCCAGTCACGGCTCCAGAGGGCGGTATTCCACCCTGGGATGGCGGAACCGTCCCAGGCCCAGTGCTCTGAAATATCTTCACCAGGCCAATCACGATCAACAGCAGGGGCAAAGTACGGCCGAACCTGATGACGCCCATGCTGTCGAGCAGAAACTGAACGCCCAGCGTCAGCAGAATGACTGGCCCCATCAGGCCGCGCTTGCAGCTTCGTACCCGATCGAATCCCGGTGGCACTTCGCCAATCAGGCCCAGGCGTCGAAGCAGTAGAAAGGCGCCGATGCCAATGAGCAGGAGTGGCCAGACCCGGTGAGCGCTGAAATCCCAGATGTCAAGCGTATGTAGCAGGAAGATTGCGCCCAAGCCGATGAGCACTAGAGCTCCGACCGGAACTTTGCTTACGTCCATTCGATCGCCAGGGGTAAAGCCGCTGCTGAAAGTTGTTCCCAATCCAAAGGGATCGGGTGGTGGTTGCCCCATTTGTATGGCGCGCGCAGAGCGTATGGAGTCAATGATCTGATAAATGTAGAATCCCGCAATTCCCAATCCGCAGACCACCCCCATGGCCTCGCTGCCACTGCTCGCCCCCAGGACGAGCAATGTGAAGATCACCAGGTGTGCCAGCCCTTTGGCATATTGGCCGGTGTAAACCGCGCCTACGCCGAAGGGAAAGAAGCCGGCAAGAACACCCGCTAAGGCCGGATTCGGACCGGCGCTCGGCGTGGTTGCGGGACCGGCGGCGGGAACAAAACCTGGAGCCGGAGGGGGAACGGGCGGCTGCACGCCTTCCAGGCGCGCCGCCAGACACGTCTCGCAATAAATGACTCCGTGTACCGAACGAGTACAGTTCGCACATAGCGGTTTCCCGCAGGTGCGGCAAAATGCCACCGACTGAATGTCGGGATGGTTGGCACAGTTCATGAAAGCCTCCTGTAAGTGGTCATCGTCACTACAGGCGGATCATTCGGGATGGAGGCCAGCACGGGCTGGTTCTCTCCCTGGCTGTAGTTGCGTTCCTGTTGCTGATCAGGTTCTCCACTAGTGTTGTTATTTTTTGGTTCCTTTTTTTGTTCTTTGGGAGTCGGTTCCGGCGGTGCCGTGACTTTCTTGAACTCCCGCACTCGCGATTCGATTTCGTAGACGAAACGAATATTTTCGTAATACTTCACTACCCGGCCTGAGGTTTCGTAATAGGTGCGCTTGATAGCGCTGGGCCGAAGGTCCACATGCCGGACATCACTCACTTTGACCCCGGCCAGGCTGAGCGAAATTGACAAGGAGAAGAATGCCATTCCGAACGACATGGCGAACCGGGGCTGCCGGCTTACCGAGAGCACTGGAGCAAACAGCGGCCGGAGCCATGCGGTGAACTTGTCCGTCCATGAGGTTGGCGCCTGGGCGCGAACCGCCACGCGCTTGCTCTCGTGTCCCGTAGTGGCCACAAGAATGTTGTGCACCAGGTTGGAGGGTGGCTCCACTTCATCCATAGACTTCAGCCAGCGCCGTCCGGCGTCGGCTTCGGCCAACAGAGGTCCGCAGACCGCACAGATCCGGGCGTGAGCCTGGAAACTTTCAAGCTTTGGCCCGGTTAGGGTCGCATCCAGGGCTTCGTTCAACAGGGCGTCAAACTCTGCGCACTGCATTCCGTTTTTGGTTTCGCCTGGCATCAGATCACCTGCCTATATGTACGTTGTAGCAGGCGTGCAAGTTCCGCCCGCCCGCGATTTATCCTTGATTTCACAGTGCCCTCTGGAACCTTTAGTACCGTGGCCACTTCCTTGTAGTCCATGTCCTGCAGGTCGCGCAGGATGACTGCCTCCCGCAATTCGGGAGAAAGCTTCTGCAAAGCGCGGTGGACCGCTTCCCGGGTTTCCCGGCTCTGCACGCTGGCGTCCGCCGAGGGGGCCTTGTCTTCGATCTTCTCGCTCAACGGCATCGCATCCTCGTGCTCGGACGGGGTGGCGTCCAAGGACTCGGTTACCCGATCCTGTTTGCTCTTGCGGAAGTGGTCGACCAGCAGGTTGCGGGTGATGGTCGTGACCCAGGTCATGAACGCACCCCGCTCTACATCGTAAGAGCTCAGGGTGCGGAACATCTTGATGAAGACTTCCTGGGTAAGGTCCTGGGCGTCGTCGCCCGACCCCGAAAAGCGATAGCAGATGTTGTAGATGCGACGGTGGTAACGCTGAACAATCTCCTCCCAGGCCACTACGTCGCCGGCAATGCAGCGACGGACCAACATGGCTACGACCTGGGCGTCTTCCAACCCGCACTCCCCGGAACTCCTGGCCAGTTACCCGGAAACACCCCGGGTCTTAACACCACAATATAGATACGTTTTTGTGGTCCCAAAAGTTCTGTCGCCTTCTACAAGGAAAGGCATTGTAGCAGGCAGGGCAAATCCGGGACGAAGAAAAGGCGAAGCATCGAGCAAAACCGAGAACCGAGAACCTTAGACTAGTAACTGGGTTTGAAATCAGATGCTTAAGCGGTTGCGAGTGCCGAATGCTATTTCCTAATTTTCAGTCTGGGGCGATTCATCGCGGGAAGAAACCTGCTTCTAAGCGCACACAACAAGTTCTTCGCGCGATGATCCCGCGCTTAGGAATGACAATATCCAGTCATGCTGATCCTTGCGGTTAGACGACAAGCCTAAGAGCGAACCGCCGAGGGCTCTTCCTCCACATGCTCATTCCGGACGTCCCGGCGGGCCTTCCATACGACAAGCCGTCGCAGCGCGAGAGACAGCCCGGTCAATACCAACAGGGAAGCGCCCACGGAGGCGATGGCGGCGATCGTCTGTCCAGCCAGCCCAAAAGCCTCACCGGTGTGAGCGAATCGAGCCCATGAGCGCAACTGTCGACCGCGGTTGTAGCTGGAGAAAGGCTCCCACCGTACGATCTGTCGGGTGGCGGTGTCCAGAGTAAGTTGGGAACGCAAGTCGGGACGCCCGCCATCTCCCTGATCGATCGAGAAGGTCAAGGTCTCGGTGTGAGCGTTTGGCAGGCGTACGCTGATGGATGTCCATCCTGGCACCTGCTGCCGGGCGCGAGCAAAAAGCTGTTCCAGTTTATCGAAGTGTGACGCCTGACCCTTGCCCTGACCTGAATCACGTTCAGGAGGGCTGTGAACGGCGACCGGAGCTTGCGACGGCGGTACGTTCCCAGTCATGCGGTGAAGAAGGTTGTTGGCCCCGCCGTAGGACATGATCACGCCGGTGACCACGATCAGGAAAAGCGGTGCGGCGCACCAGAATCCCAGGCTGTTATGCCAATTCCAATCGCGGGCACGAACCCATGGCCCGCCGCGCAGCAGCGTGATTTTTTTTAGATTTCTCCAACTCCATTCTTTCGGCCACCACAGGAATGGGCCAGTAGTCACCAGAATGAGGAAGCCGAGGTTGCATGCTCCCGTGATGGCGCGTCCGGAAGCTCGCCTTTCCGACCCGCTCCCCAGCCAGCGGTGCAGCCCCTCAACCTCCGAAAAGAATGCTCGAAGCTTCGGCGACTCCTCGCCAAGAAGCATGCCCGGTATATGGATCCACGAACATCGTGCGTTCGCGCCCGAAGTCGAACGCCACTGGAGCCGCAGGTTCGAACCCTACGCTTATCCCCGACGGCATTCGCCCCTAGGTTCCTTGCACCCTTGCCAGCAGCTCATCGACAGGAAGCCTTTGCGCTCCGGGAGCAGGTTGCGATTGAAAACCGCGATCTGCCCAGTTGATGACCTGGCGCTTGTAAGCGAGTAAGACGCCGGTCACCGACATGACGAGGATCACCAACCCCGCCACGCTGCCGGCGGTCAGATGTATCCTGAAAAGAAATCGGCGCGGAGTCATCGAGAAGCTACCGGGCTCATACTTCCGCCCAGCGCCTCAGAAGGTTGTGGTAGACGCCTGTGAGCTGAACCACCGCAGAGTCGTCGTCGGGCTTGGCTGGATTAATTCGTTGGATGGCCGTGTCGAGATCGAACAGCAGCGTGCGTTGGCCGTCGTCGCGCACCATGCTTTGGATCCAGAAGAAGGAAGACAGTCGCGTTCCGCGGGTCACAGGCGTCACATGATGCAAGCTGGTGGAGGGATAAAGGATCATGAAGCCGGCTGGAAGCTTGACATGATGCAAACCGTAGGTATCTTCCACCATCAACTCCCCGCCGTCGTACTCGTTGGGTTGCGAGAAAAATAAGGTCGCCGAGAGATCCGTGCGAATTCTGTGCCCAGTCCCGCTGACCTGCCGGATAGCGTTGTCCACATGCGTACCGAAGGATTGGCCAGCCTGATAGCGGTTGAACAGCGGAGGAAATACGCGCGCGGGCAGCGCGGCCGAAACGAATAACGGATTCTGCCCGAGAGCGGTCAGGATTGTTTCACCCAGCTGCCGCGCCGCGGGATGGTTTTCGGGCAGCTGCATGTTGTCTTTGGTTCGGGCTGATTGGTGACCGGCTGTAACCCGGCCGTCTACCCAATCTGCCTGTTCCAGAATCTGCCGAGCCTCGGCCACCTGTTCGGACGTAAGTACCTGCGGGATAGGCAGTAGCACTTCTGGTTTCCCTTCGCCTTCAGAATTTGAAATTGATGCCCAGCAACGCCGAGCGTGCGGCCCCCGGCACGATGTGTGCCGGATGTATCTGGTCGTAGTAGTACTTGTCAGCCAGGTTGTAAACGTTGGCCCGAAGTTCGATATGTTCGGACAACGGGTATTTCGCCATGGCGTTAAATACCCAGTATCCCGGCACCTGCTTCACCAGTCCGGTGACAGGATCAAGCGGCGTCGTTGAACTTGCCGTTCGGCTGTCCACAAAATCCGCCCCGCCGCCGACGCTCAAACGCCAGGGCAGTTGAAAATTACTCCAGGTGCTGAATGTGCTCTTCGGGACGTTGGCCAGTTGCGCGCCGACAGAGAGCGGGAAAACCAGGGACCGGGTGACGAACCCGTCAAGGTAAGCGTAGCTCGCGAGGATTTCCCAGCGACTGGTCAGGTATCCATTCGCCTGTACCTGAAATCCGTTCACTCGCTGGCTACCCGACAAGACGACAGTTGTGGCATTTACAGTTTCTCTGGCGTTGGTCTTGTCGGTTCGAAAAGCCGCAGCTCGCAATGACAACTTCCTCGAATACAGGTCCCACTTGGTGCCCACTTCAAACGTTCGGTTTGCTTCCGGAGGCGCATTTTGCGTGGCTACTGTGAGCGCCAGAGTTTCAGCGGAAGGATTGAAAGACGTGCCGTAGTCGAAATAGATGCTGGCCCCGGCTACGGGCTTGTACACGAGTGCCGCGCGCCAACTGGGCATGACGTCAACCCGGTTGAATTGTGCGACCGGGAGCGGCAAAGATTGGTTCACTGAGACGTCAAACCGGTCGACTCGAACCCCGCCGGTCACGTCCAGTTTAGCCAGCAAGCTGACCGTGTCCAGCGCATACGCACCAACGCTGATGGCGGTTACATTCGTGTCCGTGATACCGCTGTGCGGCACCGTCCCGGCAAAGGCCTGGCTGGTGTCGGGATGCAACAGGCTGGTTTCCGGAACCGTGGTGAGGTCGAAGCGCTGGCGGTATGGAGACGAAGTTTCGCGACCACCTTCCGCTCCGGTGACCAAGGTATGCCGCAGACAGCCGGTGCGGAACCTCATGGTCACGTCGGCCTGGTCCTGCAGGAATGTTTCGGTGCTATTGACTGTGATCTGGTTGCGAAGTACGTCGATCCGGCTGAGCGGCGTTGCCAGCGGATCGGGATCGAGCGTGGTGGTGTCAATCTGTGCTTCGGTAATTCGGACATCGCGATGATAGTGCGCATAACGGACCTGGTTGCGCACCGTGATGGCGCTCGAAATATCGTGTTCGAACTTGACCGTGCCCATGTCCACATTGGTTTTCAGATAATTGCCATGTTGGAAGCCGTAATAGTTGCGTCGGTCGACCGGGGCCGGACCGTTGAACAGCCACGGAATGCCGTAATCCGGCAGTGTCGTCCGCGCCCTCGCGCAGGTAGCTAAGCGTGAACCTGGTCGGCGTGCCCAGTCCGAAGGCCAGCGAGGGAGCGATACCGTAAGCGACGGTTTTCGGCAATATCGCGTCCGGCGATCTTCGAATCATGACCCATGAGGTTCAGCCGGAAGGCTGTTCCGGTTCCGAGCGAGGGAAGCGGACGATCGATGTCTGCCGTGATCCGCTTGGTCTGATCCGTCCCCAGTTCTACCGTGCCGGCGACAGATGTGGATCCTGTTGAGCAACCTTGGTTTCCTGATTCACCACGCCACCGGTGGAGCCTCGGCCGAAGGTTACCGACGACGGGCCCTGCAAGACCGCGACCTCCTGCATGTCGAACGGATCGCGATAGTAGCTGCCAAAGTCCCGCATGCCATCGAGGAAAATGTCGTTGCGGGCAGTGAAGCCGCGGATGGTCAGGTTGTCGCCCTGGGCGCCGCCCTCTCCGGCGGCCAGGCTGATGCCGGCAACATTGCGCAGCGTATCCCGCAGCGTGGTTGCGCCCTGGTCCTGAATGATGTGCTGGGGAACGATGTCGATCGACTGCGGAGTTTCCGCCAGCGGCTGGGTCAGCTTAGGCAGCGAATCCTGCAGACTCGGTGGCGGTTACTTCGACCGCGGTTGCCATGCCCTGGACTTCCAGAGTGGCTTTGTCCGGGCCGCTCAGGTGATAGCTGATGCCGGTGCCGGTCAGAAGTTTCTGCAACGCGGCCTGCGGGCGTATAAAGTCCAGCCACTCCCGGGGACCAGATACCAAGCATCGAGTCTCGCGGCACAGTCACGTTGAACTGCGCCGTCTTCTGATAAGCGGCGAGCACTACGTCCAGCGTCCCTGGGGGAATATCGTAAGCGGCGAACCGTCAGGCCCTGGGTCTGACTGGAAGAGTGCACCTTGGGCGCAGGCCTGTCCTGTTGAGCATAGACCTTAAAGCCGGCATCGCTGCCAAAGGTGGTGTAGGCCGCCATGGTGCCTACCGCCATCCAATATTTGGCGCCCCGCCGGCTCTTTTCTCGCTCCCGCTTGTTCTTCTTGATCTTGATTCTGGTCTGGCTCATTTCTCCCCCAAGCATCTGATTTTGAGGCCATGAATCCGTCCGGCTGTCTTGCCCTAAGAGCTAGATGACACTGAGTTGCATCTGTACGCGTTGATATTTCAGATGCAACCGGGTTGCATCTGTAGTTGATTAGTATTTATCCTGCACTGCGCTGTTTGGACCTGTCAAGGCAGGGGAGCAGATTCTGTTGCAATCCGTGTGCAACTAGATGACACAAAACTGAGCTTGGGAGAAACAGAACCCGCCTGTTCGGCACTGAAAGGCAAGACGAGCTGCGCTTGTCGACCGGACGGGGCGTCCGGGCCTACGTGGGCGCAGTTTGACTCTACTCGCTGGTGAAGTAGTCGACTGTCACCGGATTTTCGAAGAGGGAATAGTCGCGGGTCACGACCGTGATTCCGCTTTCGGTGACGAAATAACGCTGGCGATCGGCTTCGCTGTCGTATCCGATCGTGGTGCCTTCGGGGATGTGCACATCGCGGTCGATGATGGCTTTCCGAATACGGCAATGCCGTCCCACATTGACGTGGGAGAAAAGAATGCTGCTGTCCACTTCGCTGTACGAATTCACGCGCACGTCGGGCGAGAGCACGCTGCCCTTGACCAGACTGCCGGAGACGATGCAGCCGGCGGAAACGATCGAATCCACGGCGCTGCCAGTGCGGCCCGATTCGGCGAAGACAAATTTTGCCGGCGGGTACTGGCGCTGGTGCGTGCGGATCGGCCAGTCCGAGTCGTACAGGTTGAACACCGGCGATACCGCCACGATGTCCATGTTGGCTTCGTAATAGGCTTCCAGCGTTCCCACGTCGCGCCAGTAGAGCGCTTCTTTCTTGTTTTCGTCGACGAAGTCGTAGGTGTAGACCCGGTAATCGTCGGCCATCTTGGGCAGGATGTCCTTGCCGAAATCGTGGCTCGAAGCAGGATCCTCGGCGTCTTTCAAGAGCACCGGGATCAGCACATCGGTATTGAACAGATAAATGCCCATCGAGGCGCAAACCTTGTCGGGATTCGAGGGCGACTCGCAGCTTGGTAGTTTTTGGTTTTTCCTCGAAACCCAGCACTCGGTGATCGCGGTCCACATCCACAACTCCGAAGCGGGACACTTCATTGGGATCGATCTGAATCGTTGCCAGGGTCACATCCGCTCCGGAGTCGTTGTGCCGCTCCAGCATCAGGCCGTAGTTCATCTTGTAGATGTGATCGCCCGAGAGGATGAGCACGTGCTTGGGCTGCTCCGAGCCGATAGAGTAAATGTTCTGGTAGACCGCGTCGGCTGTGCCCTGATACCACTGGTCGCTCACCCGCTTCATGGGCGGCAGCACTTCGACGAACTCGCCCAGTTCGACGCCCATGATGTTCCAACCTTCGCGGATGTGGCGGTTCAGCGACAAGGCCTTGTATTGGGTAAGGATGTAGACCCGCCGCAGGTCGGAGTTGATGCAATTGGAGAGGGTGACGTCGATGATGCGGTAGATGCCGCCAAAGGTGACGGCAGGTTTGGCGCGGTCGCGAGTCAGAGGATACAGCCGCTCACCCGCGCCGCCGGCTAACAAGACTCCCAGTGTGTCTTTCATAGCCGTAGCGTTCCGGCTTTGATGTAGCGTGCAGACCCAGGGAAGCTCCGCACGCCATTATTTTTCCAAGGCTGCGGAACGCGACAGTGTAACAGAAGGGCAGTCTTCAGGAGCAGTCGTCAGTGGTCGGTCGTCAGTCGTCAGCGATAACAACCCCAAAGTCTTGGGCGAAGAAGCTCGGGTTTCTGAAGACTGATGACCGACGACTGACCACTGTTACGCGGCGTCGTTTTCGATCTTGATGCGCAACGACTTCAGGAACTTGAGGTCCTGATCGCTGATCTTGAACTCGGGATTGGTCGTGAGCGTGGTGACCATGGAAGTCTTGTCATCGGACTTCTCGCCCGGCTTGCTCACTCCGATTGTGGCCTCCAGCACCAGGAAAATGTCGTATCCGCCGTCCTTGATCTTGGACACGACTTCGGCAATCTGCTCGCTATCGGCCAGCGATTCGTTGATTGCCTCACCCAGTTCCTTCATCAGTTGCTTCAGTTGCTGGTCCACATTGCCCCCTGGGATGAACATCGGCCGGTTGCCGGCTCTTCTGAATTACTTAGATGCCGTAACCAGTGACCCGGTTCGTAATCCTCACCGGCATGCCCGTCATTGTAACCCCGAACACTGCTAAAATCGACGCTGATGACGAAGCTTTCGACCTACCGCAAATTGACGATTCTGACGCGGGTCATCGCCCAGTCTGCCGGACGGAATCGGACCGTAAGCGCGGTGCTTCAAGGGCGCACGCACCACGGCGGCGCATTTCGGACGTGTGCTGCACCAGCTGTGGCTGGAGGTCACGGGCTTTGTTTTCCTGGCTTTAGCCTTCATCGGCGGCGCCGCTTTCTTTCGCGAATATGCCCGCTACCAGGCCGGCCAGACGACAACCGGTCGAGTCGCGGTTGCAATTATTTTCACACTGACATTCGTCTGGTTCGGCGTCACCTCGTTTTGGCGGGTCTGGAAGAAAGGCTGAAACAGAGTCTTCAGTCTTCAGGACTGGTCGTCAGCGGTTCTTTGATTTCGTGACCACTAAAGACTGACGACCGTTTCGTCATGACCGACAAACTCAAAGTCGCCAGCAGCACGCCTGCCGATCCCGAGACTTCCTCGCACATTCCAGTCCGCCCGTTGTATGCACCCGCCGATCTGAGCGGCCGAGATTTAGAACGCGACCTTTCCTATCCCGGCGAATATCCCTTCACGCGCGGCGTGCAAGCAACCATGTACCGCGGTCGCCTCTGGACGATGCGCCAATACGCCGGCATGGGCGACGCCGAGGAATCCAACAAGCGCTACAAATATTTGCTGGCCCATGGCACCACCGGACTGTCGGTTGCGTTTGACCTGCCCACGCAGATCGGGCTCGATTCCGACCATCCGCTAGCGGTCGGGGAAGTTGGAAAAGTGGGCGTAGCGATTGATTCGATCGAGGACATGCAGCGCCTGTTCGATGGCATCGACCTGACGACAATTTCCACCTCGATGACCATCAATGCGACCGCGTCAATTCTGCTGGCGCTCTACGTCGCGGTGGCCCGCCGCCAGGGCGCCGACATACGAAAGCTCTCCGGCACAGTGCAAAACGATGTGCTCAAGGAATACATCGCCCGGGGCACGTACATTTACCCGCCACAACAGGCCATGCGCATCATCACCGACCTGTTTGCCTGGACCAACCAGAACGTGCCCGAGTGGAACACGATTTCCATCTCCGGCTATCACATGCGCGAAGCCGGATCGACGGCGGTCCAGGAAGTCGCATTCACCCTGGGCAACGGCATTGCATACGTGCAGGCGGCCCTCGACGCCGGACTCGACATCGATAAATTTGCTCCGCGGATTTCTTTCTTCTTCAACGCGCACAACAATTTTCTGGAAGAAGTCGCCAAGTTCCGCGCCGCACGCCGCATGTGGGCGCGCATCATGCGGGATCATTTCAAGGCCAGAAATCCGCGCTCCTGGATGCTGCGTTTCCATACTCAGACCGCGGGCTCCACGCTCACCGCCCAGCAGCCGGAAAACAACATCGTGCGCACCGCCCTGCAGGCGCTGGCCGCGGTGCTGGGCGGCACCCAGTCACTGCACACCAATTCATACGATGAGGCCCTGGCCCTGCCCACCGAGCAGGCGGCGCGAATCGCTCTCCGCACCCAGCAGATTGTGGCCTACGAGTCAGGGGTTCCGCAAACCGTCGACCCGCTGGCCGGCTCGTACTACATGGAAACCCTGACCAACGAAATCGAAAGCCGGGCCAACGCCTATCTGGAAAAAATTGAAGCCCTCGGCGGCATGATCAAAGCCCTGGAGCGCGGCTACGTGCAGCAGGAAATCCAGAATGCCGCTTATGAATACCAGCAGCAGGTCGATCGCGAGGAAGCGGTGGTGGTAGGCGTCAACCGCTTCGCGGTGGACGAGGAAAAAACCATCCCCATTCAGCGTATCGACGAAGCCCTGGAGCGCAAGCAGGTGGAGCGCCTGCGCGCGCTACGAGCTCGGCGTGATTTGAGCTCGTGGCAAGTGTCTCTCCGGCAAATTGAGGCTGCCGCCCGCTCCGGCGCCAACCTGATGCCGCACATCCTCACTGCCGTCGAAGCCTATGCAACCGTCGGAGAAATTTCCGACACCATGCGAAAGGTGTTTGGAGAGTACAAAGAAGCGGTGGTTATCTAGACAATCTGTGGTTCGGATATAAACGGGTTGGGATAATCGCGGTTTGGACCTTGGGCAAGGCGTGACTTGGCCGGTTCCAAAACATGAATGGATAGCTCTCAAGGCCGGATCTGCCCCGGTTCCCGATTGTTGGTGTAATGCGATGTTACGCCAACAATCCTGTTGAGATACCGCCAACTCCACCGTCAGTCCGCCAGTGGCAGCCGGCAAACAGCACGCCGTAGTCTAAACTGGCAGCGGCGTCAGGAGAGATTCTGTCATGCGAATCATGCCCATATCCCAACGGGAATGCAGTGAGCTCTTGCAGCGGCTATCGATCGGCAGGCTGGCTTGTTCGTTGAACGATCAACCGTATGTCGTGCCAGTTGCGTTTTCATACGAGCCTGATTGCATCTACATCTTTTCGACCTTTGGCAAAAAGATTGAGTGGATGCGAAAAAATCCAAAGGTTTGTCTGCAAGCCGATGAAATCGGCAACCGGTCAAACTGGACTAGTGTAGTCGTGACTGGAACCTACTTGGAACTGAACGTGCCGCAATACCACACCTCTCAACGGGAACATGCGCGGGAGCGACTGGCCGCGCAGTCCTCTGAATGGTGGCGAATCCCCCTGTCGGGAGCACGCGACAGAGAGCTGGTTTCTTCGATGGAGACTGTGTTTTTTCGCATCGACATCAAGTCGATCAGCGGACTTCGTGCAATCCCGGAAGCCGAGGAGCCCGTTCATCAGGGAACCGATCATTAAGGGGCTTTTGGGGTACGGCTCGCAGTCTGACAGAACCTAGCCGCTTTTTCGTCTCAAGCGACAGCAATGGTCTCGCTGTTTTTTCCCGCCCAATGATCCCCGCATTTTGAATGGTCGTTGTAAACAGGCGTGCCTGTTGAAAGACTCGGGCTTCCGAAAATTAGCGCAAATTCTGGAGATATAAAATGTCTAGGCCCCGAGAAAATCGTTTTTAGGGCATCCTGACGCGTTGCGTTTTTGGCAAGGTTCCGGGAAGCGAGTTTTTCAACAACCACACGATGTAGCAGCAGGTAACGAGCAAGGCTGCCCATTACAGGTACAATTTACTCCCGTTGGCGAATAGAGTTATGCGCCTCGCTCTCGTCTTGATTATCCTCTTCATCGCAGGATGTAATAGCCATAAGAATGTTTGTCCAATCGACAGACAACCACCAGAAGGGTTGTGGCGAAGAAATGGACATTCTTGCGAGTACTTTCATTTCAGCATCATAGAAAAGAAAACTCACTCTTGGTGGGCTGAGTGCTCAGAAGAGGGAACGCGATAGTGAGCCGCATCTTGTTTTTGAAAGGCTGGCATAAATCTGTCAGTTAGAGAAACTCGGGAAACTATTCGGCCCGAAACGTAGGTGAAACGAGAGCGTG
Organism: Terriglobia bacterium; assembly: GCA_963748935.1. GTDB lineage: Bacteria > Acidobacteriota > Terriglobia > Terriglobales > Acidobacteriaceae > JAIQFF01. The sequence continues at coordinate 9,019 of CAVVLA010000030.1, read as the reverse complement.
AAGGAGGGACTTGTGAAACCGAGGCGCCTCATCGGACTGGGCTTGTTTACGGGGGTTGGAATGGGCTAAATGTCGGCTTGGCTGATGCTGCGCGGAGAGTGTGCCAACGCGTCGGCCATGACTGCTCCGTCGACTTTCGGACCAGGGATGTCGCTTTTTGGCGGACTGTGGCTGATTTACCTATTTGTCCAGAGAAATTGTACTCAATGACCGCATAAAGTTCTCGTAGCAGTTCCCCCTGGGCGAATTGGATCGTACCCATCCAGATTCTTCTGCTAACATGACGCCCGTTCCCGTCTACAATAGATTTCTCGTTCAAAGCAAAAAGTGCCTAAGCCTGACTACAGCTCGCGCCGTTGGACTGTGATCGCCTCCGGCCTGCTTTGCGGAGCGCTGGCAATAGTTGTATTGTTCACCAATCGAGGAGCCTTCTTCAGTCCGCTCGCGGTGGTGGTCATGGGCGCAGTAGGATTGGCTGCCGTCCTGCTCCAACTCCGTTTGCAGAACCGCGATCAGGACCACTCCTCGAACTCGCCCGCATGGCTGAACGTGCTGGGAATTCTTTTTGCTCTGGCGGCATTCCTTAGCGACCTGTTCCATATCAACCAGCAGATTACGGAATCCCTGGCCTTGGGGGCGGTCGCCAGCTTTGGCGTGAGCGGCGTGATTATTCTGCGCAGTTTTCGCAAGCGCGTTGCTTCCAAATGAGTTTGGGCGCGCCCATTCTGCTTCCCGACCAATTCAACGCGGCTACCTACTTCATCGATCGCCATCTAAAAGAAGGCCGCACACAAAAAATTGCCATCGAGTCCGAAGATGTTCGCCTTACGTACGGACAGCTCTGCGAGCGGGTGAACCGCTTCGGAAACGCGTTGCGCCAGCTCGGCGTGCGCATCGAGGAGCGCATCTTGCTGCTCCTGCTCGATGGCCCCGAATTCGCCATCAGCTTTTTTGGCGCTATCAAGATCGGCGCGGTTGCTGTGCCGGTCAACACTTTGCTCAAGCCGGCCGACTATCAATACTTGCTGAACAACTCCCGGGCGCGGGTTGCCGTAGTCAGCGCATCGCTCTATCCGCAGATAGAAGCCATTCCCTGGGAGCAGCTCCGCTATCTCGAACACACCATAGTGGTGGGCGCTGGATCGACCGGTGGCGCGTCCGGTTTCGACGAGATACTCGAACAGAATCCACCTGACCTCGAGGCCGAGCCTACATCTAAGGACGATGCCGCCTTCTGGCTCTACTCATCGGGTTCCACCGGTGTTCCCAAGGCTTGTGTCCATCTGCAGCACGACATGGTGGTTTGCTCCGAGCGCTATGCCAAAAGCATTTTGGGCATGACCGAGCATGACCGCTGTTTCAGCGTGGCCAAGTTGTTTTTTGCCTACGGGCTGGGTAACGCCCTTTATTTTCCGCTGGCGGTAGGCGGCACTAGCATCCTGTGGCCGGGTCCGCCCAAGCCGCAGCATGTGTTCGACGTCATTCAACGCCACCGCCCAACATTATTTTTCTGCGTGCCCTCGAACTATGCAGCGCTGCTGGCTCATCAGCCTGGCAAGGCCCAGGTGGGGACAGCCGCCCCCGGCTATCAGGGCGCGCAAGGCACGCCAGACCTCGACCTTTCATCAATCCACTATGGCGTGTCCGCCGGCGAAGCACTGCCCGCCGCCATCTTCCGCCGGTTCAAGGAACGTTTCGGCATCGAAATTCTGGACGCGATTGGGTCCACCGAAATTCTGCACGTCTTCATCGCCAATCGTCCCGGCGCGGCCCGGCCGGGCTCGAGTGGGCAGATCATCCCTGGCTACGAAGCCAAGATCGTGGATGAAAATAATCAGCCTGTGAACCCGGGCGATATCGGCAACCTGCTGGTCAAGGCCGACTCCACCTGCTCCCACTACTGGAACCAGCATGAGAAATCCAAGAGCACGATCGAAGGTCATTGGATCCGCACTGGCGACAAGTACCGCCAGGATGACGACGAATATTTCTGGTATGTGGGGCGTTCCGATGACATGCTCAAATGCAGCGGTGTGTGGGTAAGCCCGATCGAAATTGAAAACGTTCTAATCGAGCATCCCGCTGTGCTGGAAGCGGCGGTTATCGGTCGCGAAGACCACGATCAGCTCCTGAAGCCAGCCGCCTGCGTCGTGCTGAAAAATGGCCAGATCGGAAGCCCCGACCTCGCCCGCGAACTGCAGGAGTTCGTGGTCAGCCGGCTACCGGTCTTCAAGCGTCCGCGATGGGTAGAATTCTTCGACGAACTGCCGAAAACAGCCACTGGCAAGCTGCAAAGATTCAAGCTGCGGGAATACGGTAAATAAATCCGCTGCTCTCAGGGCAAGTTAAGGGGCTGGACTCTCTGCGACTTTGAATCGGGTGACCCCGTCCGGTCAATTGTCATCTTGAGCCGGAGCGAACGGACTCGATTGCGAGTCAGTTCACGAAGTCGAAGGACCTGCTCTCGCTTGCGCGACAAATAACCTTATTTCTTCACCTGTATCCCCAGTTCCTTCAACTGAGCTTCGCTCACCGGTGTGGGCGCATCCACCATTAAATCCACCGCCCGTGCCGTCTTGGGGAAGGGAATGACTTCGCGCAAGCTGTCGGCGCCGGCCAGGATCATCACAATGCGATCGAGTCCAAGCGCGATGCCGCCGTGCGGAGGCGTGCCGTACTCTAGGGCCTCCAGAAAAAAGCCGAAGCGAGAGCGCGCCTCTTCCTCTGTCATGCCCAGGGCGCGAAAGATCTTGCTCTGAATATCCTGGCGATGAATACGAATCGAACCAGACCCCAGCTCGGTGCCGTTGAGCACCACGTCGTACGCCAGCGCTCGAATTTCGCCCAGGGGAGATCTAGGGTCGCTGGTCGAGTCGTAGCTGGTTTCGAGCTTGGCCATGTCCTCGTCGTGCAGCGACGTAAAAGGATGATGAGCCGCGTTCCAGCGCCTGGAATCCTGGTCCCACTCGAACATCGGAAAGTCAGTAACCCAAAGAAACCGAAAGTCTTTTGCGGGATCGCCGGTTTTCGCGAACGCTCCATGTTTGGAAGCGTATTTTTGCGCGAGATCAAGCCGGAGCTGACCGCAAGTCTGGAAGAACTGGTGCATGCTCTGTTTCGAGTCCGCCTTGTGCACCACCAGTAGCCACAAGTCTCCGGGCTCGACTCCCGCCAATTTCAGGATTTGCTCCGTTGAATTCGGATAATCTCTGGCAAAGCGAGTGGGGTCAGTCATCAGGCTGACCTGCGACGTGCCCTGCGCGTGGGCAAACGCTCCGTAAGTTCCAATGGTGCGTCGCTCGGTTCCGGATATGTCTCCGGCTTTCGGAATGCGAACAAGAAGTGGAGCGACCTCCGGGCTGACCTTGAACGCCGACGCGAATTTCTCCAGTTCCTCGGGCGTGAACGCCGTGCGCACATCGACCATCGCCGGCAAACGCATGTCGGGCTTGTCGCTGCCATACAGCCGCATTGCCTCGTCGTAAGTCATGCGTGGAAATGGCGTCTTAATCTCGCTTCCCCCGGCTTGGAACGCAGCCGTCAGAAAGCCCTCGACTACTTCCCAAACTCTTTCTGGCTGGGGATACGACATCTCCAGATCGAGCTGGGTAAATTCCGGCTGGCGATCGGCGCGCAAATCTTCGTCACGAAAGCAGCGCACGATCTGGAAATATTTGTCGAATCCCGAGATCATCAGGATTTGCTTGAAAAGTTGTGGAGACTGCGGCAGGGCGTAAAAACTTCCCGGCTGCACCCGGCTGGGGACGAGATAATCCCGCGCGCCCTCGGGGGTGGAGCGAGTCATGAACGGAGTTTCAATCTCGAAAAATCCCTGCGCTGAGAGATAGCTGCGGATCGCCAGCGCAACTTTGTGACGCAGTTCGATGTTGTGCTGCATGGCATCGCGTCGCAGATCGATGTAGCGATACTTGAGCCGCATCTCTTCATTGGGCAGCACGGTTTCGCCAGGCAAAAATGGCGGCTGCTTCGATTCGTTGAGGATGCGCAGCTCCTCCGCGATCAGTTCCACCTCTCCGGTGGCGATGTTCTGGTTGACGGTATCCGGAACCCGCTGCTTGGTTGTGCCCACCACGGCGATGACGTACTCGTTGCGCAGCGCCTCGGCCTTCTGATGAATCGCCGGATCGCGCTCCTTGTTGAACACCACCTGGGTCACGCCAGTGCGGTCGCGAATATCAATAAAGATCAGGTTGCCAAGATCGCGCCGCCGGTTCACCCAGCCCATGAGCACAACCTTCTTGCCCGAGTCCGCCGGACGCAAAGCACCGCACATGTGTGTACGTCGTAGATCGCCTAGAAGATCGAGCAATTTGAGCCCTTCAGTGCAGATTGAGAATGCTGATTGTAAGAATGAAAGATTATAAATGGAGGCACGAGCGTCGCGCTCGTGCGGGGCTGCCTAAGACTCATATCTGTTGTTGCTCCAGTCGATCGGCCGTAGCGCGGTCGCCCGCTGGAACCGCAACCACCACTGGTCGTCCGGCTTCACCCACAGACCGGAAATGTGCTGATAACGCGGCGCCAGCCCGCCGCATCGCCCTCGGGCATGAGAACGACACAGTCGCAGGTGACGATGGCGGCGTTTTCGTTGACCGGCACTACGCGCAGATGTAGGAGTAATCGCGCTCGCCACAATTTCTTCTTTACTCCGGCGGTCCCATGCCGTCCATCGCAATGGACTCAAATCGAGTGGAGCGCTTGACGAAAGCCAACTTGACTTTGCCGGTAGGGCCATTGCGCTGCTTGGCAATGATGAGTTCGGCGAGGCCTTCCAGTTCGGGCTCATCCGGCTTGTAGACTTCCTCGCGGAAGATGAACGCGACGACGTCGGCGTCCTGCTCGATGGACCCTGATTCGCGCAGGTCGGCGAGTTGAGGACGGTGATCGCCTCCCCGGCTTTCCGGAGCGCGGCTCAGCTGCGACAAGGCAACCACCGGAACCTTGAGTTCTTTAGCCAGCGCCTTCAAACCACGCGAAATCGCAGACACTTCTTGGGTGCGGTTTTCGTACCGCCGGCCCCCGCCTGACATCAATTGAAGGTAGTCCACGATGATCAGGTCAAGGCCGCCCTGCGATTGTTGCAGGCGCCGCGCCTTAGCGCGCATCTCGCTGAGACTGATGCCCGGCGTGTCGTCGATAAAAATAGGGGCGTGTGCCAATTGCTCCATGGCGTGGACAACTTTGTCCATGTCATCCTTCCACAACGAACCGGTGCGCATCTTGTGCGAATCCACCCGGGCCTTCGAGCACAGCAGGCGAAGCAGCAAAGCCTCGCGAGACATTTCCAGAGAGAACATGCCGACGACTTTCTGGTCGTCGATGGAGGCGTTCTCGGCAATATTCATGGCGAAAGCTGTCTTCCCCATGGAAGGCCGCGCCGCGATGATGATGAGGTCGGAGCGCTGTAGGCCGCTGGTCATTTCATCCAGGTCGGGATAGTGGGTGGCCAGCCCGGTGATGCGCTGACCGCGCTGCAGCAGGGCATCGACCGATCCGAAAGATTCTTTGACAATTTCCTGCACGCCTATGAAGCCGCGGCCAATGCGTTTTTCAGAAAGCTGAAGGATGGCGGCTTCGGCGTCGTTGAGGACTTCTTCGGCTGGATCGCTCTGGTCAGAGGCGCGGGCGATGGCAGAGTTCGCGGCGTGGATCAATCCGCGCAGCAGCGCCTTGTCGCGAACAATCTTGATGTAGTGCTCGATGCTGGGGCGGTCGGGGACGCCATCGACCAGGCCGGAGATATAACCGACATCGCCGATGGGCTCGAGCTCCTTGCGCCGGTCGAGCTCCTCGACCAGGGTGATCATGTCTATCGGCCGCGCGGATTCGGCCAGATCCATCATGCGCGAATAAATGCGGCGGTGAGAGTCGAGAGAAAAGTCTTCGGGTTTGAGATGCTCGGCAGCCTGGTTGTAGGAAAAATTGTCGAGCAAAATGGCGCCGAGGATAGAACGCTCGGCTTCCACATTGGCTGGAAGGCTGTGCGCGAGATTATAGTCAGTGGTTGCCAAGGTGTTTTGTCATCTGCAACAAGAATTAACTTGGAGACGCGAACGCGATACTAGACGCGATGTGGTTGTGGACAGGCGGTAAAGTCTTCGGAAATCCGGGGACAAATCTGTTTTTCTTGGCTGCATACGTGCTCATAAGTATAGGAGAATAAAAAGCGAATAATCAAGAGGGGAGCTCGGTACCGCCAGCGGGCATTCATGATGTGAATTTGTTCAATCCGTGAATTCTGCGAAAATCCGCGGCCAGCGAAGTCCAAAATTAAAATGCGGCCCAGGCCAGCCACCTGGGCCGCATTGCTCGTGAGTGCCGCGCCTGTTCGACGCCGCGCTAGGCGGCGAGGTGTGCGCTCGCGAAACCGCGTTCCCGAAGGAATGCACGTTTCTGGCGCACGCTGCAGGCGACCCATCCGCGAACACTTGTTCTGCGAATCTCGACCCGCAGTGACTGCGAAGCTAGCAGCGTAAGTCCAACTTTTTAAGAAGGACCATTTGAGGAGGCCGCAACGCCCGAGTTTCCTGAACGCGCCAAGGCGCATCTTTGAAAACCCTCCCGCCGATTCACCCTCGAGAACCGCCGGTCACCACCAGCTCTGCCGCAGCCGCCAGCAGGCTCAATGCAACTCACGCTTGCACTGTGAGCACTTTGCGCGAAGGCCAGATCATTCGCAACGAAAAACTAATGTTGAGTTGTGCAGAACCTGTGGAGGATAGGACTTCTTTGTGGAAAGGGAAGGAAAACCGGGGAGAATTTCGCAGAAAAGCCAGTGTCAGGCGGACACTCTTGTCCGCCGCTTTTACAGTTGAAGTTGAATTTGGGTTTGCAGTTGGGGCAATTGCAACGGTATGAATGAGTTTCGAAGAATCAGCGTCAAAGGCGGCGGACAAGAGTGTCCGCCCCACACAAGAACAAAAGCACAGCCGAAGCTGTGCTTTTTGGAAATCTGTGTTGATCCGCGTTAATCCGTGGCGAAGAAGTTCAGTCCCGCACTCCATCCAGAAACGCCCGCAGCTTCCGCGAACGCGACGGGTGTCGCAGTTTCCGCAGTGCTTTGGCTTCAATTTGGCGAATACGTTCGCGGGTCACGGCGAACGACTGGCCAACTTCCTCCAGCGTGTGTTCTGAACCGTCTTCCAGGCCGAAGCGCATCTTGATGACCTTCTCTTCGCGCGGCGTCAGCGTTCGTAACACCTGCGAAGTCTGGTCTTTCAGGTTGACGTTGATCACAGCCTCGGCTGGCGAGACGACGGCGCGATCCTATCATTCATTATAAAGAGCTAGGAACACTTTATACGAATCCACTAGTATTAACGAAAAAAGGTGTAGAAGTGTTTGACGAAAATAAAATCGAAGAAAAAGTGGATTACGCTTATTATAAGTCGTCAAAGAACACCGACAAACAACATCCTGTTGTACCCGAACCAGACATGGATAAAAAAGAGGCCTATTCTTGGGTAAAAGCACCACGATATAACGGTCTTCCTTTTGAAGTAGGGCCACTCGCAAGACTCATTTTAAGCGGGACATTATATAAATCGTATATCAGCGATGGACCGTACAATTGCCAGAGCATTAGAAGCAAAGAAGATTGCAGACATTATGAAAATACTACTTAAACAAATTATTCCGGACGTAGAAATGCAACAACAATACGAACTCCCTGATATCCGCATCTGGTAGAGGATTAGTCGATACGACAAGAGGGGCGTTAGGGCATTGGCTAGAAATACAAAATCAGAAAATATCCGTTCTATCAAATTATAACGCCATCTACGTGGGATTTTTCAACTCGCGATGAAAATGGATATAGAGGGGTAGCAGAACAAGCACTAATTGGCACACCGATCGCTAATGTTGATGAGCCTGTTGAGATTGGCAGAATACTACGTTCTTTTGATCCGTGCATGTCATGTGCAACACATGTATACAGCCCCGGAAAAGAAGTAAAAACGATACAGGTGTTTTAATGGAGAAAATTGTCGTACTCGGTATCGGAAATCGCTTAATGATGGACGACGGGATTGGTATTTATTTAGTCGAAGAATTGATGAAAGAGGAGAGCGTACAAAATATCCAGTATATTATTGGCGAGTCAGACATCGACTATTGTATCGAACAAATTGAAAATGCAACATTTGTAATACTAATCGATTGTGCTATTACTGGTCGGCAACCAGGTGATGTAACGATTCATTCATTAGACAATCTTCTCGTATCTCGTATATTAGATGTTTCGGTTCATAACCTTCATTTATTTCAAGTGTTGTATCAATTAAGAAATCAAATCACAGGTTATGTAATTGGCATTGAGCCATATGAGATTACATTTCATTTCGGGTTAAGTGACGTGATGGAAACTAAAAGAAATGAAATTAAAGAGACTGTAAAAGGAGTAATTGAACAGTTAGTTAAATAGGTTATTTTCCAACATAAAAATCCATCTCGTTTATAATTAAGAGGTGGATTTTTTACGCTGTGGCGATTAGTTTATAATAACCAAAAAGTGTTTCAGTGCGGGGAAATAAGGAAGACGCTCTGTAGCGTCGTTAAAAGGCTACCAAAGTAGTTCGGCTATCGTTTTCATCTGTAATATACACAACATTTTCATATTCCGAAGCGATTGCTTTTGCATACACGGCTGTTAACACTTCTGGACTTTTCGCGTAAATCGTTACATAAGAGCAATCTACGATTAACAGGACAAATTCACATCGACTATTTAAGAACTCCTCATATGTAGTAATTTCTTTGACATGTAACGGATCGGGAAAAGCTTTTAAGTCTGCGAATATTACATAATAATCCCTTTCAGAAACTCTTTTATATAATGCCTCACCTGCATATACATGTGGTTTTGGGAATAGGGGTGTACCTAATTTGTCATTTTCAATATAATAAGCTTCTTCACCACCAGTCTTCCAAAAATACTGTTTGAAATCGAATGCATTTAAAATATCGAACAAGTATTGTCCGTACTTATTTGGAATTT
>CAVVLA010000029.1:0-154929 GCA_963748935.1 Terriglobia bacterium | reverse complement strand
GTAGGCGTAGGCTTCACGAAACAATTCCGGCGGAGCCTTCTGCTCGTCGCCTCCAATGCCGACAGCCACAACATCGCGCTCGCGATAACGCACGGCGGTGCCGAAGACCTCGCGCGCGGCGCCCGGCCCAAACTGGCGCACGGCGTCGAAGATCCACAACAGGGAGACGCCGAAATCACGTTCCCCCTTGCGGCGACCCCGATCCAGACCTTCGAAGATGGCATCGAAATCCTGCTTGCGCCACAGGCAAATCCCAGCGGAAACGTACACTTCGGCGTGCAGCACGTTTTCCATTTTGAGTTTTTCCATCAAGCGGTAGGTGATGAGCTCGTAGTCGTCGGGGCTCTGGAGATCATCGGTCAACGCCTTAAACGCCATCAGAAAACCGTTGAAGTCGTCATAGCGGTAGAGCGGTTCGATTTCAGCCAGGGTGCTGGTTTTGCCGTGCCGCCTCCTGAGTTCGACCAGAGTCGTGGGATCGATCGAACCTTCCAAATGAAGGTGCAGCTCGGCTTTGGGAAGCGTAACCAGGAACGAACTAGGCTGAGAGGCCATGCTTCAGATTGTAGATTGAAAATCGCAGATTTGCCGAGTAAGAAACGAAACTCTCTTGCCGCCGCGTCCTGTCGTTCAGCAAAAAACGCGTAGGCCCGGACGCCTCGTCCGGGTGGGCGAGCACCGCGCCGCCTGGGCTCGGCGTGTGCTCCTAAACAACACTGCCGGGGCCTTGCCCCGGCTGGGCGGACGAGGCGTCCGCCGCTACGTGGTTTGTGTGGAGATCACTGCCCCTTGGCTCTCGCGAATTCGCTGTGATGACGGCTGTAAAGGATATAGATCAACAGTCCGAGCGCGAGCCAGATGACGAAACGCAGCCAGGTGATTACGGTCAGGCCTGTCATCAGCCCGCCGCACAACAACACCGAGATGAGAGGAAACCACGGAACAAAGGGGACGCGGAAAGCGCGCGGCCGGTCGGGCTGTCTTCGCCGGAGAAAAATTACCCCCAGCGACACCAAAACGAAAGCGAAGAGCGTGCCGATATTGGAAAGGTCGGCAGCGTCGCCGATATCCACCAGGCCTGCAGGAATGCCCACCGCAAAGCAGGCAATCCACGTGGACCAGTACGGAGTCTTGAACTTGGGGTGCACGGCAGAAAAAAGTTTGGGTAACAGGCCATCGCGCGACATGGCATACCAGATGCGCGCCTGGCCATATTGGAATACCAGCAACGACGAGATCATGCCGGTCAGTGCGCCCACAACGATCACCGAGCGGAAGAACGGATGCGCGCCCAGATGTTTCAGGGCGTAGGCCACGGGCGCTTCCGCAGCTTCACCGGAAACAAAAGTGGTGTACTTCATCATGCCGAGCAGAACAATCGCGACGCCCACATAGAGAATGGTGCAGATGATGAGCGAAGCGATGATGCCAAAGGGAAGGTCGCGTTGCGGAGTTTTACACTCCTCGGCCGCAGTCGAGACGGAATCGAAACCGATGTAGGTAAAGAATACAATCGCGCCGCCGGTCACGATCCCGGCGAACCCCGAGGGGGCGAAGGGCGTCCAGTTGGCCGGGTTGACCAGCATGCCGCCGACGACCAGGAAAGTGAGAATCGCACCGATCTTGACCAGCACCATCACGTTGTTGGCGCCGGCCGATTCTTTCACGCCGCGAACCAGCAACAAGGTCAGGATGAACACGATCAGGAAACCGGGAACGTTGAAATACGCGCCAGTCCAATGTCCCGAAGCCCACACGGGACTCGCCCAACGATCGGGTAAGTCGATACCGAAGGCTGCCAGTTGCGCTTTGGTGTATCCACTAAAGCCGACGGCGACCGCAACGTTGCTGACCACGTATTCCAGGATTAAATCCCAGCCGATGATCCAGGCGAAAATTTCTCCCAGAGTGGCGTAGGAATAGGTGTAAGCGCTACCGGCGATGGGAATCATCGAAGCCAGTTCGGCGTAGCAGAGGCCGGCGAAACTGCAAGCTACCGCGACCAGCAGAAATGAGATGGCGATGGATGGCCCGGCGGCAGGACGCCCGTGCATGAGCGCGCCCGCCGTGCTTCCGGTGCGCAGCAGGTTCGAAATCAGGTCCAGAACCTGTGCGTGCAGGATGGAAGGAGCCTCGAAATGCTCTCCCGCTGCGGCGGTGCCAGTGAGGACGAATATCCCCGAACCGATGATGGCGCCGATGCCGAGCGCGGTGAGCGACCACGGGCCCAAAGTCTTTTTGAGCCGATGCCCGGGCTCGTCGGCATCAGAGATCAGTTTGTCGATGGACTTGCAGCAGAGTACCTGGTGGTCGGAGGTTCGGAGCGTCGCCGCCTTTTGGTCGGTGATGGTTGGCTCTGCCAAAGGTTTTTGGTCTCCTCAACAGGCGGGTCTTCGACCGCCATGCCCGGGTCAAAGACCCGGGCCCACGCAGTCATCGGCTAGCGCTTCGCGGTGCCGCGTGCCATCTTCTTTACCTTGCGCTTGGCGGAGCCGCGCGCGTATTCACGCGGCTTCAGCGGATTTTCCGTCTTCCGCTTTTTTCGCGATGCGCGTTTGGTTTTTTTGCGGTCTTCCTTGCTCAGTGTGCTTGTATTTGCCATGAGTGCGGTTTGATTCTCCTTAAATCCTGGTAAAAAATTAGGCTTGCGCCGATTTTAGTTTCTTTCGCCCTTTCAGGGCTCTGTCGTGTTCTCTTCCGATCCCAGGGCTTACGCCCTGAGCTACATTCTTTGCGCCGCTTCGCGGCTCGGTGGCAGACTTCTGGAAGCCCTAAGCCGGAAGCATTGCGCCACATGTTTGACGTCGTCAACCCGACGCTATGTGGGCCACGCTCAAGCCTCCAAGCCAACACCAGAGGCTAGCACCAGAAGCCAGAGCCAGAGGCTAGAAGTCGCTCTAGGCTCTTTCCAACTGGGCGTACTTCTCTACCAGCTTCTTTAAACCGAAGCGAGGGAATTGTACCGTAATCTTGGCATCTTCACCCTCTCCTTCGCGTTGGTAGACGGTACCTTCGCCATACTTGGGATGGCGAACCTTCTGGCCCGGCCGAAAACCTTTTTTGCCTCTGGGCTCTTCCAAAGGCTGCTTCGGAAGGCTGAATTTCTTGCCTCGCGAAGCGAAAAACTCAGCGATATTGTCGATCGAGTTGTAGGACTTGCCGGAATAGGACGTTGCCGGCGCGCGTTGCTGCTTCGAGCCAGCCCAGCTGACGCTCTGGTCTTCGTCTTCGTAGGCGTAGTGCGTCGAGCCATGTTCCTGTTCCTGTGGATGTTGCCGACTCCCCCGCGCATTCCCATACGCGGGCGAGTCGCCCGTGGCCACACGAGCTTTTTTTCGGGAGCCTCCCAGTTCTTCCACCAGCGCTGCCGGTACTTCCTCCAGGAACCGCGACGGGATACTGGCCTCGGGCAGATCGGTTCCGTAGCGCCGGCGGTACACTGCGCGAGTCAGAATCAGAGTGTCCATCGCCCGGGTCATGCCGACGTAGCAGAGCCGGCGTTCTTCTTCGATGTCGTCGGGCTGCAGAAATGTTCGCGAGTGCGGAAACAGACCTTCTTCCAGGCCGCCGAGAAATACCAGAGGGAACTCGAGTCCCTTGGCGGCGTGCAGCGTCATCAGGGTGATCTGAGCAGCCTCGTCGTAGGCATCGGCGTCGCTGACCAGCGCGGCGTGGTCGAGGAACTGATCGAGAGTTTCGCCGCGGTCGCGGGAATCCATGGCGGCGTTGACCAGTTCGCGCAGGTTCTCGATGCGGGAGTAAGCTTCGGGCGTGTCTTCCTGTTCGAGCAGCTTGATGTAGCCGGTGCGGTCGATAAGAAATTTCAGAATGTCTGCCGTGCCGGGAGTGGGGGTTGTAGCGCCGGCATCTTGCCGGCTGTCGTGGAGGCGTCCCGCCTCCACATCGTCAGCGTGAGGCGCTGCAATCTCCGGGACCGAGGTAATCTCAGGAAATTCTTCTTCAGCAGGGCTAAAATCAAACGAAAAATTGTCCGGACTGAATTCGGTTTCGTCGGCATCGAACGAGACTTCTGTGTCCGCATCATCTGAGACTCGCGGGCGAGTCGCCCGCGGCCATACGGTCTCCTCCTCCTCTCGCGCCGTCTCCTCCAGCCGCTCCACGTAAGTCCCGCCGAGGATGGCGCGGCCATCTTCAATCAAGCTGGTGAAGCCCTTCAACGCGGCGACCGCCCGCTGCGGCAGAAGCTGGCGTTTGACGGTCTCGGCGATTGCGCCCCACAGGGACAACCCGGTCTCAAGCGCGACCCGCTCCACGGTTTCAATGCTGGTTTTGCCAATCCCGCGCACCGGGGTGTTGATGACTCGCAGCAGAGAGATCGAGTCATCCGGATTGTGAATGACTTTGAGGTACGAAATCATGTCCTTGATCTCGGCTCGCTCGTAGAACGAGAAGCCGCCGACCACGTGATACTTCAGCTCGTAACGACGCATGGCCTCTTCATAAAGCCGTGATTGCGAATTGGTGCGATAGAGCACGGCGGCGCGAACGTTCTCCCCTTGCTCGACAGCTTCGCGCAGATATTTAGCGATGTAATCGGCGGCGAAGAGAGCTTCGTTTTCGCCGTCGGGAGCTTCGTAGTAACCGATCTTGGCGCCGCCCTGGCGCGAGGTCCAAAGATTTTTGCCCTTGCGCTTGAGGTTGTTCGAGACCACAGCGGAAGCGGCCTGCAGAATGTTCTGGGTGGAACGGTAATTCTGTTCCAGGCGAATGATTTTGGCTTCGGGAAAGTCTTTTTCAAATTCCAGGATGTTGCGAATATCCGCTCCGCGCCAGGAGTAGATGGACTGATCTTCATCGCCCACGGCGCAGATATTGTGATGGCTCCCCGCCAGCAGAAGCATGAGTTCGTACTGCGGACGGTTCGTGTCCTGATACTCGTCGATCATGACGTACTGGAAACGGCGGTTGTAGTAATCGCGGACCGCCGGCACCGCCTTCAGCAGGCGCACCGTCTCGAGCAGCAGGTCGTCGAAGTCGAGGGCATTGGCCTTGCGCAGCTCCTTGCGATATTCCTCGTAGATGTGGGCCACTCGCTCGGTCTTGGGGTCGCCCGATTGCAGATAAACTTCCTGCGGATCGAGCATGTGATTCTTGGCCCACGAAATATGCGACAGCACCGAGCGCGGCGTAGTCTGCTTGTCGTCGATGCCGAGACGCCGCATGACCGATTTGACCAGCTGCTGCTGGTCGGACTCGTCGTAGATGACAAAGCTCCTGGTCAGACCGATCGGAGGCACGCCGAGTACGGCTGAGGGAATGCGCAGCTGCTCGATATCCCGCCGCAGCACGCGCACGCAGAAAGAATGAAACGTGGAGATCACCGGCTTGGCCACGGAAAGTCCGCCCACCAGCTTGTCCACCCGCTCCACCATCTCCTGCGCGGCTTTGTTGGTGAACGTCATGGCCAGGATGGAGTCTGCCATGACGCCGCGGTTCTCGATGAGATGGGCGATGCGGTAAGTAATAACCCGGGTCTTACCGCTGCCCGCGCCGGCGAGGATGAGCACCGGGCCGTCCGTGGTTTCAACGGCTTCGCGCTGCTGCGGGTTGAGTTTATCGAGGAAAGACACGTGCGGGACGGCTCCGAGGTGCGCTCATTAATTTTACAGGGGATCGAAGATTCATGAAGGATCAGCGGACTACGCTGTCGTCACTGCCGTGCGGGCTGCTTTGCATTCCTCGCAGGGGCATACATCCCGCAGAAACTGCCAGGAATAAATGCCCAGCTCATGGCCATCGTTCCAGTGAAATTTGATGGCGTATTTGCCCACCGCATCGGCCGACAGACGGCCTTGCCGCCTCTTTAAACATGGGCAGTGAGCCGGGAGCGAGTTTTGGCGGCTCGCCTGGCTTGCGGCCCGATTTGCCGCGCTCATCGTCACACAGAGCGCAGGGGCAGGCATCCCGCAGGAACTGGAAAGGGTAGTGCGAGCGGTGGCCGTCTTTCCACTCAATGTCCATACCCGCGCCCGTGGTCAGGTTCACTTTGACCGATTTTGGATCAGGAGGCGGGGGCATGATTTCAGTATCGCACAGGGCTTCAGCTAAAGCTTTTGACCGCAAAGGACGCAAAGGACGCGAAGAAGAACTGGGGCTGCGAGTTGTCGAAACGTGCCGGAATCCGGTAAAATCTAGGTTTTACACATCAAGTTCAGAACTCATCTGGAGTAGTTCATGGCACATGTTTGTGATATCTGCGGCAAGGGGCCGCAATTCGGGAACAATATCAGCCACGCTCACAACGTGACTAAGCGGCGCTGGAACGTCAACCTGCGCCCGGTCCACGCCAAGGTGGGCGCTGCAACCAGACGCATCCGCGTCTGCACGTCCTGCCTGCGCAGCGGCAAAGTCGTCAAAGCGTAAGACTCGGGTCCCGCTGCATAAAATCAAAAGCGGCGGACAGCGAGTGTCCGCCCCACACTCGTCCGGCTAAAGCCGGGTGAAGGATAACGCCTGTTCTTTGGAGTGGCGGTTGTCGTTTGTAGGGAGGATCCGGCCTACTGCCTTTTCTGTGCGGCTGTGATCAGCGGTCGCAGGGCCTGGACGGACACGCCCAGGGTGCCGCCGGAGAACCCGTCGATGTAGGCCTCGTTGATGCCGATGACCTCGCCTTGCGAGTTGAACACCGGGCCGCCGCTGCCGCCGTGGGCGGTGGGCGCGTCGTAGATCAGTTTGTCGCCGACCACATCTCCCAGGTGTCCGCAGGTGGCGGATGGGCGGATCAGCGAGAGCGCGGCCAGTTCGTTGGCGGCGCCGATATCGTCGCGGCGGAACGCCAGGCGGTCATATACCGCGGGAGGCGATTTTGCCACCATGCCCAGAACTCCCATCGGATAGCCAACTACGGCGACCAATTCTCCCGGATTCGAGGCTTCCTCGGCCAGCGGCAACGGGCGAAGCCGGCTGATGGCTTCCGAGTTCTCGACTCGCAGTACCGCCAGGTCGCCGTGCGCCGAAAGCACGAGCGGAGTGATGTCTACCGGCAACGGAAAGCCTGGGAAGAAGGCCACCAGCTTTTCCAGTTCCGGCTTGGCGCCCTTGTGGATCAGGGCATCCGCCTCGGAATCTCCGTACCAGGGCTGGGCAACATGACGATTGGTAGCCAGCAGCCCTTCCGCCACGACGAACCCGGTTCCGGAAATGCGAGCCCGCAGGGCGGGCCGTTTGCCCGGCATCGACACCCGGTAGACGCCAAAGATGTAACAGATTGAATTGCGATAGCGATTCAGCACCAGGGCCGGCATGGCCTGTTCCTGCTTGAGTTCATCGACGTCGCGGGTAAGCTGCCGCAGTTCATTCTGCTGAAGTTCGCTCTGCCGGAGTTCGCTCTGGCGGAGTTCGTTGTCATGACTGCTGCTGGGAGCCGTTTTGGCAGGCGCCGGCGTGGGAAGAGAGACGGAGGCGGCGCGTAGTAGTGCGCCATGAATCCGGTTCCCACCAGCAAGAACAGGCCCAGCACCACTTCAACCATCCGTGCCCACGTCTTGCAGACCGGTTCTTCTTCCGATGGATTGTGGTTCTCGGCCATGAGGAAACTGTCTGCCGGAGGAGTTGATGGGGAGGGAAATCCGTGTCCGCCGGGCAGACCTCATCTACTATCTTGGGGCTTGGGAGCGGGGTCTCCTAGGGTACGGAAGGTGATGTACGGGTGGTCCTATGGCTCTTTAATACCAAGGAGTTCGGACATCTCGTCGTACAGAAAACCTTCGCCCGGGCGATAAGGCTGAACCCATTCGCCGTCAATGACAAACTGGGGGATGGCGCGCTTGCCGGTGCGGGCCACCACCTCGTCGGCGGCTCCGGGCGTGTTTTCGATATCGATTTCCGTGAAAGGGACATTGTGCTGCTGCAGGAAGCGCTTGGCAGCGCGGCAGTCAGGGCACCAGAAGGCGGAATAGACGCAGTATTTTCATATCTTAAGAAGTACTTCTTTGCGTTCTTTGCGTGATTTCCTTAGCGTCCTTTGCGGTCAAAGCTTTTAACCGCAAAGGGCGCTAAGAATTCCGCCAGGAGCCGGAGAAAGCAAAGCCGCCAGCATTAGCTGACGGCTGATGGCTGACACGGCTGATAGCTAATTCTCGTACAGCAACACACCTTCGGTCTTCTCCGAGTCCACTGGACGGTAGTACAGCTTCTCGCCGTCGAGGAAGACTTCGATGAACGCCGGACGGGTGGTGATCGTGCCCTGGATCAGCGCTTCCGACAGCGGGTCTTCGATGTACTTCTGCAAAGCCCGCCGCAGGGGACGCGCGCCGTAGCTGCGATCGCCGAGAGTCTGGTTCAGAATCCACTTCTTGGCTTCGTCGGTCACCGTGACCGTGATCGACTTCTGCGCCAGGTTCTGATTCAGCAAGCTCACCATCAGTTCCAGAATCTGGATCAGGTCCTGCTCGCTCAGCGCGGTGAACAGAATGATCTCGTCCAGCCGGTTGAGGAATTCCGGGTTGAAGGTGCGTTTGACTTCGCCCTTCACCAGGTCTTCGACCTTGCCCGAAATCATGTCCTCGTTGGTCGACTGGAAGCCCAGGCCCTCGCGCTTCTGCAGGTGCCGGGCGCCGATGTTCGAGGTCATGATGATGATCGTGTTCTTGAAGTCCACCGTGTTGCCGAGGCCGTCGGTCAGCTGGCCGTCTTCAAATACCTGCAACAGGATGTTGAAGACGTCCGGATGCGCCTTCTCGACTTCGTCGAGCAGGACGACGGAGTAGGGTGCACGCTTCACACGTTCGGTGAGCTGGCCGCCTTCTTCGTAGCCCACGTATCCCGGAGGCGAACCGATCAGCTTCGAGACCGAGTGCTTCTCCATGAACTCGGACATATCGAAGCGGACCAGCGACTTCTCGCTGCCGAACATGAATTGCGCCAGAGTGCGGGCGACTTCGGTCTTGCCGACGCCTGTGGGGCCGAGGAACAGGAACGAGCCGATGGGCCGGTTCGGGCTCTTGAGTCCGGCGCGGCTGCGGCGGATGGCGCGGGCCAAAGCGACGATGGCTTTGTCCTGCGAGATGATCCGCTTGTGCAGCTCTTCTTCGATGCGCAGCAGCTTGTGCGACTCTTCTTCTTTAATCGAGGTGATCGGAACGCCGGTCCAGCGCGATACCACGTCCTCGATGTCCTCCCGACCGACAACGCCGGTGGAGGATTCATCGAGGTGGTATTTTTCGCGAAGAGCGCGCAGGTTCTCGCGCTCCTTGCGTTCCTCATCCGAGTAGAAGCGCGCCTTCTCGAACTCGTGGTTCGCGATGGCGTTCTCCATACGGTGGACGATGAACTTGATGCGCTTCTGGACTTCGGTAATTTCCTCGGGCAGCGAAGTCTGGCGCAGCTTTACGCGTGCACCGGCTTCGTCGATCAAATCGATTGCCTTGTCCGGCAGGAAGCGGTCGGGGATATAGCGATTCGAATGCGATACCGCGAAGTTGATGGACTCGTCGGTGTAGGTGACGGCGTGAAACTTCTCGTACCGGTCCTTGATTCCGAACAAAATCTTGGTGGCGTTGACTTCATCCGGTGGCGGGACTTTGACTGCCTGGAAGCGGCGCTCCAGCGACCGATCTTTTTCGATGGATTTGCGATACTCGCCCGGGGTGGTGGCTCCGATGCACTGAATTTCGCCGCGGGACAATGCCGGCTTCAGAATGTTGGCGGCGTCGAGCGAGCCTTCCGCCGATCCTGCGCCTACCAGGGTATGCAACTCGTCGATGAAGATGATGGAGTTCTGCGATTCCATCAGCTCCTTCATGATGGTTTTCAGACGCTCTTCAAACTGGCCGCGATACTTGGTGCCGGCGACGATGAGTGAAAGATCAAGTCCGAGAATGCGCTTGTCTGCGAGGAACGAAGGGACTTCGCCGTCGGCGATGCGCTGGGCCAGACCTTCCACGATGGCGGTCTTGCCCACGCCGGGTTCGCCGATCAGCACCGGATTGTTCTTGGTGCGGCGGCAGAGAATCTGAATCACGCGCTCCAGCTCGCCTTCACGTCCCACCAGAGGATCGAGCTGGTTGTCCATGGCGGCCTGGGTCAGGTCGCGGGAAAACTCACTCAGCAACGAAGATTCACGCTGGCGCTGGGGCTGCGATTTTTCCTGGCTGCTGCGCGCCAGTTCTTCGCGGATGGTCGAAAGCCGCAGTCCACGCTCGTGCAGGATCTCCGCGGCAAAGCACTTTTCTTCTCTCAGCAAACCCAAAAGCAGGTGCTCGGTCCCGATATGCTTGTGTGAAAGCCGCTCAGCTTCTTCGGCGGCGTAGGCCAGAACCCGCTTGCATTCATTGCTTAAGGGAAGATCAACCGAAGTCGAAACCTTTTCGCGAATCGTGGTGTGTCCTTCGATCTGCTTGCGGATGGATTCCACCGAGGCATGCGAACGCAGGAACCGGTTGGTCAGGGCTTTGTCTTCGCGCAGAAGCCCCAGCAGCAGATGTTCGGTCTCAATATAAGGAGACCCGAACTGGCTGGCTTCGTAGCGCGCAAAAAAGATGACGCGCCTTGCTTTTTCCGTATAACGCTCAAACATAAAGCCCTACCCCCTTGGCTCTCCCAGGGAACCGGAATGATGTGCTTGCGGCCCGCCCCCCAGGTAACCACTGGCCCCAAGATCATTATGCAATCAAGCTACCACCGCGTCTATGGCCCGTAAGCGCCGGTTTGTAAACCTTGGTCCCGTTACCAAAGAAACCTGAACACCCGGCCCCGAGCATCTGCAACACCTTACAAATACTTTAGTGCGCATTTCCATTTCGGCACCTTTGCCGAAAAGATTGTCAATTTCTGTCACTACCTAGCCTGAAAGCGTCTCCGGCGCAACCTCTTCGATTCGTCCGCGCTGCAATCGCAACACCCGATGGCAGCGGCGCGCGAAGGCAAAGTTGTGGGTGGCAATGAGAGAGGTTAGCTGGTAGTCGCGATGTAACCGGGCAATCAATTCAAAAACCGAGTCCGCTGTCCGGCTGTCGAGGTCTCCGGTGGGCTCGTCCGCCAGCAAAAGCTTGGGCTGGGTGATGAGCGCCCGGGCCAGAGCCACTCGCTGCTGTTCGCCGCCGGAAAGTTCACCCGCGCGGTGATGCGAACGTTGCTCCAGACCCACCTCGTGCAGCCATCGCGAAGCTTCTCCCTCCGCCTTCTGCTGGGGAAGACCCCGAAGCAGAAGCGGCATGGCCACGTTTTCCAGTGCCGTAAATTCCGGCAGCAGGTAGTGGAACTGCCAAACGAAACCGAGTTCATGGTTTCGGAACCCGGCGGCGTCATCTTCCGATAGCGAACTCAATCGCAAGTGGGCGCAGTATACGTCACCCGCAGAAGCCGTATCAAGAGCGCCCAGGATGTGTAACAAGGTACTCTTGCCCGAACCCGACTCACCGACGATCGCCAGCAACTCTCCCCTGGCTACCTGGAATGACAAATTTTCAAAGAGCACCAAATCCGACTCGCCGGAACGAAAGACCTTCTTGAGGCCTTCCACGCGCAGAATCATTTCCCGTTCTCTTAGATGCAAAAGGGCGGCTCCTCGGCTCAGGTGAAGCCTTTCTGGCCGCTAGTTGGCTCGCTTACAGCCCCCATCGGCGCTGGCCCCAGCGGCGTCCGTAACCCTTCATTAAAACATGAACTCGGCGCCGGAAAATCTGTTTCTCCTAAATCGAGCAGCTCATGAAGGAACTTTATTCCCAATCTACAGGAAAAACGATATGACCATGGTCACAAACATCGGGCTGAAATCCTCCTCCTTCATCGGCAAGTTACATGCAGAAAAAGAACAATGGGGAGATGGCCCCGGGTCATTCATAGCGTAACGCTTCGGCGGGAAGGATGCGCGATGCCGACCAGGACGGGTACAACGTGGCCACCAGGGAAATTCCGATAGCCACCAACGCCACCAGGACGCCATCGCTGGCACGCGGAGCGAAGGGAACATAATCAATCGAGTAGACTTCGGGCGCCAGGGACAGCAAGTGGTAGTGTCCGCCGGCCCACGAAAGCGCGTAGCCGAGCGCCAGCCCGATGGCTGTGCCGAGCACGCCGATAAGCAATCCCTGCGCGATAAACACGCGGCGTACCTGGGATTTGCGCGTGCCCATAGACATGAGCACGGCGATGTCGCGCGTTTTTTCCATCACCATCATGGTCAGCGAAATCAAAATATTCAGCGCGGCGACAAAGACGATCAGGCCGATCGTAATAAAAGTCACCAGCCTTTCCAGCCGAAGGGCGCGAAACAGAGCTTTGTTCTGCTCCATCCAGTTGGTGGCCATGAAGCCCTTGCCGGCGGCCTGCTCGAGCTCTCGAGAGATCTGCTCCGCCTGGTAAATGTCATCCACCTTGAACTCGAGCACCGTGATCTGATCGCCCAGGCCTTCCAGTTGTTGAGTGTCGGAAAGGCGGGTAAACGCCCAGGAACTGTCGTAGTCGAAAAAGCCGGAGTTGAAAATCCCCACCACGCGGAAGCGAATGTATTTTGGCACCAGCCCGAACGGCGTGAGTTCGCCCTGCGGACTGGTGACCAGCACGACCGAGTTCAGAGTGGCGCCCAGGTCCTCGGCGATGTCCTTGCCCAGAACGATGGGCGGCATCGAAGCCACCCGCTCCTGTACCGAGTTCAGAGCGTCGGGAGATTGTTGTGCCGGGATTTTGCCGGTGAGGAGCTGGAGCTTGACGCGAACGGCTGCTCTCATCCAACGGATCCATCGAACCAATCTTCACCGTGCTCAGCAGATCGCTGACTTTGCGCTCGTAGGCACGGAATCATTCCTTTCAGCACGGCTCCGCGTGCCCGCGGTCCTCGCGAAATCAACACCTGCTCGTAAATTGCAGGCGCGGCGGCAACTACATGAGGCTGCCTTGGCAAGGCGATCCATCAGCGGACGCCAGTCCTTGATCCCGTCGCTCTCAATCCGCAAAAGATTGATGTGCGAAGTCGAACCCAGCAGCCGGTTCTGCAGATCCTGGCGGAATCCGTTGTTGATAGCCAAGCGCGACGATGAGCGAGGCTACTCCCGCAGCAACTCCGGCGATCGAAATCCCGGTGATGACGCCAATCACCGCCTGCCGCCGTTTGGCGCGAAGGTAGCGGGTGGCGATGAAGAGTTCAAAGCGCATGGGGAAGCTATCAGCTCTCAGCTGTCAGTGCTGAGGCGAAATCCGATTATAGCGGCGATACCGTGCCAAACCGCCTATACAACGCCCACGTCCTAAAACAGTCGCGGCAAGATCGCGGGTGTCGCACTCTTGTACTTCCGGTACTCTTCGCCGAACCGCCGCTCCAGTTCCTTGTCCTCAAGGCGGATCATGATCGCGCCGGAGATCAGCGCGAATACGGTTAGTCCGTAACAAGCCACCAGGCCCGTGCCGATGCTCCAGCCCAGCATCTCGCACAAATGTCCCAGGTAGACCGGGTGTCGGAGGCGGGCGCGGAGGCCGGCGGTGACCAGTCGCTGTTCGTGACGCCCGGGCATAATCTCGGGAAGGCCTCCGAGTTGAGCGGCGCCGAAGCCGGCACCGGAACGCTTGTAGATCCATAATCCTGCGGCAAAAAGGAGTGCCGCTGGAAGCCAGGCCCAGGCCGTCCTATAGAGGGATAGGTTTCGCCACGGCGCAGTAATCGCGCCTAACGCGATCCACATTCCGACCCAGAGTGGTATCAGGCGGCGATACGGTGAGCGCTGCCGCGAACGCCAGTACTCAGCGCGCGGATGAATGGTCAACCAGAACGACGGGATGGTGGCGTAGATGACGGAAGCCAGCCATCCGATCTTGGTGAAAAACGTCAGCATGTCTTCTGGGATTGACGATTTAGATTCGGTTGCTGCAGTTTCTCGGTTGTGCGGTTGCTCAGTTCTGCCATCTTTTGTGGCACAGTAGATTAGGATGGCCGAATCCGTGAACCCACACTTTCGGGCCGCATTGCATTCACCTATCCCGACTTCACGCTGTACCAGGCGGCGCGATTTTTTATCGTGGCCGCGCTGGAGATGCAGTCAGTCGCGGTGGGATGGCAAGTATACGAGATCACGAGGCGGCCGCTGGATCTCGGGCTGATTGGCTTGGCCCAGTTTCTTCCCGGCGTGCTGCTGTTTCTGGTCTCCGGACATGTGGCGGATCGCTTCGATCGCCGCAAGCTGGTCACTCTGTGCTACTGCGGATTCGCGCTGAACTCAGGATTGCTTTGGGTCATTGCGTGGCGTGCAAGCCATTCGGTTCATCTGATTTACGCGGTGGTTGTACTGGTCGGTGTGGTGCGGGCATTCAATGCACCTGTGAGCCGAGCGCTTCTGCCGCAACTGGTTCCGGGAGAACATTTTCCCAACGCAGTTGCGTGGAACGCCAGCATCTTTCAAGCGGCGACGATCATCGGTCCTTCGATCGGCGGGTTTCTGTATGCATTCGCTCGCGGCCCTTCCGCGGTTTACGTAACGGCCACGGTCACAGCGCTCGCGGCCGTGCTCTCCACGTTGCGGATCACATTGCAAACCCAGGTACGCTCCCGCGAGCCTATCACCTGGACGACAGTTCTCGCGGGATTCCGCTATATCTGGGAACACAAGCTGGTCCTGGGGTCAATCTCACTGGACATGTTTGCGGTTCTCCTGGGAGGTGCGGTCGCCCTGCTGCCGGTTTACGCCAGTGAAATCCTCAAGACCGGGCCGTGGGGCCTGGGGCTGTTGCGCAGTGCGCCGGGCGTGGGAGCGGCTGCCATGGCGATTCTGGTGGCACATCGTCCGCTGCGGCGACGCGCCGGATTGACCATGTTGTGGTGCGTGGCCGGCTTTGGCGTATGCACGATCATTTTCGGACTCTCACGCAGCCTTGTGCTGTCCCTGGTGTCATTGCTATTGCTGGGTGCTTCGGACATGGTCAGCGTTATCGTCCGTTCTATTCTGGTTCAGCTGGCGACGCCGGACGAAATGCGCGGACGGGTCAATGCGGTGGACATGATCTTTATCGGAGTCTCCAACGAACTGGGACAATTTGAATCGGGTCTGACGGCGCACTGGTTTGGGACGGTGCCGGCGGTCGTACTGGGCGGGGTCGGAACGTTGGCCGTAATTGGCCTATGGGCGTGGATCTTCCCGGAACTGCGGAACGCCGATCAGATCAGCTGATCACGAACCACCTAGGGGCAGATGTCCTCATCTGCCCGGCGGAGTGCAGACTCCGCAGATTTGGGATTCACTCAAAACCCTGTCGAGCTTCACTCGACTGGACAGCCGGGGGCGGCTGTCCCCACACGTTATCTGCTACGGATTACCGTCTTTGCGGAACTCATGTTGTCGAAGCGGTCGTAGACTCGAACCACGACCACGTGCTCCGCGGATACTTTTGTTTCCGGTAGGCGCGGGGTGCTGGCGGGCCTGGATTCCAACGGAACCGAGGCCTGAAAGTCATAGCTTGCGTTTTTTGAATCGGCGAGCTGGCCGACCGGCTCCACGTATTGCCAATCAGCGGCGTCGACGGAATATTCGGCGCGCTTGATGTTGGAAAATCCATCCGTGACGCGAAAGGTCACACGAATTTGCGCGCCTTCGACAACCCCCTTGAGGTCTTCGATTCGAGGAGGAGTCGTGTCTACCTCAAAGCGTGCGCTGTCCCGCACCGACGTCAGGGCCTGGCCGGGAGAATGCGAGGGCGCATCCGAAGCCAAAACTTCAATGGTGTATCCCCCATCTGGCAGCAAAGATTCGTCGAAGGAGTAGAACTTGTCGGTCAGGCCGTCTTTTAGCAGCAGCCAGCGGGTATCGCCGTCGCCGCGATAGTAGACGGAATAAACCATCTGGTCATCATTGTCATCGTGAACCGTCCACTTGACTCCGATCGAGTCGCGGTCGCGGGTGCTGGGAGGCGGAGTTTCGATACGGGGCTGCTGCCCGGCGCTGCTGTCGGGGACGCCCGCCGGCTTGGGCAATGGGATATAACGAACGCCTACCTGCACCGTAACGTCGTCGAAGTCGGGAGGAACATTGTTGGGCAGGTAGTTCAGCAACACAGTATCCAGGCCTGGGGTCGGAGTGCCGGCACGCAGCACCGCCTTCCATTGGACAAAGCGCGCCGGTGGAACGTTGAGTTGAGCGTCTTTCTGCAAATCAATCGACCTCCACGGGCTCCAATTGCGGTCGGGATTGTCCACGTTGCCGCTGCGGGCAAACAGGTCGACCTTGCCCGAGCCGCGGAATTCGGCCCGACCCCAGTGGGAAAAGACCTTGGCATCAAAAACATCGCTCTCGTAACTGCCCTCGGACTCCGGCGATCCACCCATCAAAAAAACCTTGCCGAGATTGCTGGTTGAAACATACAGCCCGCCTCCTGGAGCCTCGGCGAAAGCAGTGATCTGGGACGCGCTGGCCTTGAGCAGATCGACGAACTGATCTTCGCCGGTGATGGCGAAAATATGACCGCGGTTTCCAGTTCCGACCAGTAATCGGCCGGATGGGTCGAATGCGAGGGCGTAAACCAGATCCTCCCGCGAAGTCCAGATGCGGCTGGGAGCTCCGTCGGGCGCGATGCGATAGATTTCCGAGCCGCCGGTTGCGCCTGCTCCCGGAAAGGGTATGCTACCGCCCACGCTGGAGCCGCCGGGAGCGACATTCAAAACCACCATGCCAGACGGTCCCGGACCGGACGCGGGTGGGGGCGCCGGAGAGATCACCGGGGAGGGGAAGATCGTGGGAGTGCTGCCGGGACGTTTTTCTCCGCCGCCGGCGGCGTAGATATTCCCTGCCTTATCGATGGCCAGGGCCGTAATTTCTTTTTTGGGGGCGCTGTACAGCACAAAGCCCTGACCGTCGGGCTTGATCTGGTAAACCAGTCCGCTTCCGTCCGATCCCGCGATTAGATTGCCCCTGGCGTCCACCGCCAATACACGAATATGGGCTTCGTCACTTTTGAAGAAGACCGAGTGCTCGCCCTTGGGCGTAACCCTGAAAATTTCGCCGTGATCCCCGGTAGCGACGTAGAGATTGCCGGAATTGTCGAAGACCAAGTCCCAGATGTACTTGGTATGGGGATCGAAAAATACTGACGCGGAAAACTCGCTCGCCGATTTGGACTTCTCCGCCTCAGCTTTCCCCTTTCCGACCGGAGTAATGGGCGCGTGTTCGATGCGATAGACCTTTCCATCGGGATTGGTGGCGGCGTACAGGATGCCATTCTTGTCCACGACCAGGGCCTGCACCTGCAACTCCTGGGGCTCAAAAATGGTGGTGGATTGGCCCTGCGGCGTGATGCGGTACACACGGGCGGGCGCGCCGGTAGCGGCGTAGAGGCTCCCGCTCTGATCGGCCGCGATCGACCAGATGTAAGTCGAGGGAGTGGTGGAGAGCGCCTTGAAGACGGGGGCCAGTTCGAGACCACCCGTGCTGCGAATGGCCACGCCCGTAGCCGTACCCTTGCTCAGATCGTCAAATTTGGATTGTTCCCAGGTGCGAGTGCCTTCACCGAATGCGAAATGAACCACGGCCAGCAGGAATACAGAAATACCAAAAAATAGCTTAGGGGTTGCCAATTTCATACCTCATAGCTGATCTTGAGCGGGGATTTCAGATTATCACGGAGCAAGTGTGGGTCGGGCGCCCTCGCCCGCCGGTTTTGAAGTTGGGTGAATGCCACTTTGAAGTTGGTTTGGAACAGTACCGAGAGGGCAAGCCCCGCTGAAGTCTTACAGAGGTCAAGGCCAAAGACGGCGGGCGAGGGCGCCCGCCCCACACCCGCCCCACACTTGTACTTACTTGATCGTAATGGTCAGGACTTGCGCGCCCGCTACGACGTAGTCCAGAGGAACGGTGGCGGCTTCATTCACCGACGATTCACTCTGCACCACCATCTCCTGGGTGCCTCGCATGCCGTCCATTACGTTCATAATGGAAAGCGGCAGAGTGGGCATGACCTTGTCCGCAACTGTGGCCTCGGGATCAGCTTCGAGCAGAGAAACGTAGACCCGGTTATTGACATGCTGCTTATTGAGTAAAGAAATGGTGGACGCCAGATCCAGTTTGCGGCCGAGGGACGGGGCTGCGTGGCGGACCCGATCCAGGGTTTCTCCGTCGCTGACGAGGATGCGCAGTGAACCTTTGGAGGTGGAGGTTGGAATATGAATCGGGATCTGGTGCAGGATCAGCTCACCGCGATAAGGGCGTAGTAGAGTCTCGATCGTAATCTCGTCTCCCGGGCGCGCTTCAGTCACGTCCGTGCGGGCGCCTTCCAATCGGGCCCAGCGGCGTTCGCGAACCACATCGAAATCAAGCTGTACGCCGCGAATGCCGGGCGCATTGTACGGATTGTCGTAGATGCGGCTGAAACGTTCCCCAAGGGAGAGTGCTGCCATCACCGCCGCCGGCTGTCCGCCGTCCGACGGCGCAAACATGTTCTGCACGGTAACGTCGGGATATCCATTCACGCTGATTCGGCCGTTCATGCGATAGGTGGTGTCCTCTCCGTACTCGTTGACTCCGTGGAGCGCGTTGAAAACCGTGGCCATCATTGCCAGAGGGCTGAGATTGGCGTTGTTCAATACTTCGTAGTGAAATTGTTTGTTGGTCGCCCCGCCATGGATATCCAAGGTAACTGGAATCATGTCCGGTTGCTTGCCGAATTCTCCAAGAATGCCGGTGTGACGATCCTGTACGAAGGACCCTACAGCCTCGGTGGCGTTTACAATCTTGAAAGCATTGAGCGGCGAAGGGAGGGTAGTCAGGACCTCCGCTTTCGTCATCGGCAGATCCACCATGCCGAACTGGAGCAGGGGATGGCCGCAGGCCAGCAGGTGCTGTGCGTCCATATAAGTCACGGTGCAGGTCGCAGCAATGTCCATATCGCCGCGAACCAAGATGGCACTGATGGCGGAGCCCGGCTCCAGCGGTTCGGGCTGTTTGCTGCCGCTGACTGAGCCCACGCCCATCACGGGCACAATTCCGGCCTTGGCGAACTGAGGAGCGAAACGCTCCATGGCTTCCTGCGAGAAGCCGCTGAAGACTAATGGCGCCTCGATCGGCTTCAGATAATTGGCATAATCTTTTCTGCCTGCATCCGGCAAGTCGCTCTGGCCAGGACCTGAGGTCTTGCTGGGAACGACTACGCCCGCTGCGGCGTTGGCCGTGCCGATTCCTGGACTGCGATCCATGGCGTTGATCTCGAGCATCTCGGCGATGGGAGTTACGCCAGCAATCGGTTCCTTGGAGAACTCGCCGATGCGGAACGCCAGCGCCCCCGCCAGCTTCCCATCGAGATAAACCGGGCTGCCGCTCATTCCCGCAACTACCCCGGTGTATTCCGCCTTTTCACCCGACAGGCGCACCAGGATGATGTCTCCCTTGGGGCCGTTGGCATTCCTCAGAATCCCAAGCACTTCCACTCCCATGGATTCCGGCTTGGTTCCCTGGAAAACGGTGTAGGCGACGCCGTGCATTCCGGCGTGGATAGCGCTCACCGGAATGGTCTCGAAGGGCTTGGAAGGCTGAGCCTGAACTGGCTGGGTCTGGACCGCCTGGGCCTGGAGTACCGGGACCTGAAAGGTCAAAGACAGGAATGAAGCTGTGATGATGGCGAAAAGCGCAGGTCTCATGAATATGCCCTGGATCCGAAACTGCTTCGCGAGAGCAACACTGACCCTGAGCCTGCCTGATGTGATTTTACCGGGCGGGAGAGGAACAAGCGCCAAAGCCAAGGCCATGCAAACATCCCAATCGCGAAGCCTTGCGTCTATACTAGCACAAGGGTTTACCGAGGAATTCCATGTTTCCTATTCATTGGATCAGAAATTTGAGGGTTGAGCGCGCGCAATTTTCAACTATCCCATTGATGATATTAGGTTTGACATTTCTGACGATAGGAGTGCCCAGGCTGCAGGCGCAGGACCAGTCCGGAGCGGCGACCAGCGGGCAAAAGCAGGAAGCGCCGCCTGAAGCGGGCGGCCCCCAGAACGACGTCGGGCCTTACGCCATTCCAAAGAAAAAGGAAGAGCCGCCCCCACCACCGCCCCCAGCAAAGCCCAAAAAAGTCGAGGGAATGCCAGACTATTCCATCAAAGTGGACGTTCCGCTGGTGAACGTTGATGTCCTGGTGACCACCAAGGACGGACAGTTCATTCCTGGCCTGAAGAAAGACAACTTCCGGGTGTCGGAGGACGGGGTTCAGCAGTCAGTTACCAACTTTGATATCTCGCAGGCCCCGATCACGGCAGTCCTGCTGGTCGAATTCGCCTCCACTAATTACTACTTCATGGTGGACGCGTTGAACGCCAGCTACGCTTTCGCCAACTCGCTCAAGAAAAATGATTGGGTTGCGGTCATCTCCTACGACATGAAACCGCACATTCTGGCTGACTTCACCCAGGACAAACAGGCAGTGTACGGTGCCCTGAACCAGTTGCGGATTCCCGGATTCTCCGAAACCAATCTGTTTGACGCTCTGTATGACACGCTTGACCGCGTGGACCAGATCGAGGGCCGCAAGTACGTCATCCTCGTGACCACGGGCGTCGACACCTTCAGCAAGCTCAACCTCGACCAGATCACGAAGAAGATCAAGGCCACGCACGACGTGACCATCTTTCCCATCAGCGTGGGATTCGCGGTGCGGAATTATTGCGAAACCCATTCCTGCGGCTACACCCACGGCATAGGCATTCCCGTGGGCCAGATGGATTACCTGCAGGGCGATAACGAAATGAACACCTTTGCCCGGCTGACCGGAGGGCGCGCGTACTTCCCCCGATTTCAGGCGGAAATGCCGGAGATATTTCGTGACATCACGGGCGACATTCGAAACCAGTACAACCTCTCCTATCACCCCACCAATCCCAAACTCGACGGCACCTACCGCAAGTTAAAAGTCGAGGTGATTGCTCCGGATGGGGGTCCGCTGAAAGTCAAAGACCAGAAGGGGAAAGATGTGAAGTACTCCGTTCTGGCCAGGGAAGGTTATACGGCGAAGCATACGGTGGAATAAACCCAGTGAAATAGAACCCAGTTGTCAGCGGCAAGTTCTCAGTTGTCAGTGGGCTAATGCACGTGGGCAAGTTTGTCTAGCGCGAAGAGCAGCCCCACTCCTAGAAAAACAACAAAAGCCATTTTTCCGCCGGGTTCGCGGTTGACTTCGGGCATAAGGTCTGATGCTGCCACGTAAATGGTTACGCCCGCGGATAGCGGTAATCCAAAACTAACCTGGTGTCGGAAAACCGCCATGGTGAGTACCCCGGCCAGAGTTGATGCCCCCAGCAGGATGGAAGCGCCCCAGGCAATGCTTCGGCTTTGCCCACTGGCCAGCATGACTGACGCAATGGTGAATCCTTCGGGGATTTTGTGCAGGAAAATCGCCAGAAAGATGATCCATCCCAGCCAACTGGAAACAATAAAGCCGGAGGCGATGGCGATGCCGTCAAAGAAGCTGTGGATGATCAACCCCATGAGCACGGAATATCCCCGGTGCCCATGGACGAAGGCATCCTTGTGGGTTTCCTCGCCGAAATGAAAGTGGGGAGTGACGGTGTGCTCGAACAAGTGAACGATGAGATATCCGACCAGGACGAGAAAGGGTGCGCTTTTGCCGCGCAGCTCCAGACTCGCCGGGAAAATCTCCACAATCGCCGTTGCTAGCATGAATCCCGCACCCAGCGCCACGAAATATTTAAGGTAAGAGCGGTCCCAGTTCCTCTGGACGATGATAGCGCCACCAAAAACATTGGCTGCCGCCGCCGTCAGGCCGAGCAGAATACTGAGGAGAATAGGATGCATGTTGCGGGAGGATGATAGCAGTTCCCGGTTCCCAGTTCTCCGTTCTCAGCTATGCTGCAGGCCGGATGGCCCCGATCAGGCCATTCAGTATTTTCCTCAGCTCAGCGGCCTTGTTGAGGAGTTGCTTGCCGTGTTCCGGAGTGAAATAGGCGAGGTTCTGGGCAACCATCAGTTGAGTTTCGACCTCGACCAGTGAGCCTCTGGCCCGTCCCAGGAAGAAATGGAACTCGTTCGCGGTAAAGCGTGCCTGCCCTTCGGCAATGTTGGTCGGAATCGCCACTGCCGCTCTTCGCAATTGACCGGCAAGCGCGTAAATTTCGTCACGCGGAAATGTCTTGCTGGTTCGGTAGACATCCATCACGAAGTCCATGGCCTTTTGCCATGCAATGAGCTCACGATAAGACTGTCCCATAAGGCCTCCTGGGGACAATCATGGCAGGCGGCGCACAAGAAAGGTGTGACGGATGAACACTTTGAACTTTAATCTGAGAACAGAGAACTGGTTTTTTGTCAGTTATTAGTTCTAGGTTCTCTGTTCTCAGTTCTGTTCCAAAATGGGAAAACCTGGCATCAGCCGCTGTGGCGAATGTGCATTACGTCGCCATCCTGCACGATGTAATCCTTGCCTTCGAGGCGTAGCGTCCCTTTCGCGCGGGCATTGGCTTCGGAGCCGGCTTCCAGCAACTGGTCCCAACGGATAGTTTCGGCGCGAATGAAGTGCTTCTCCAGATCGGAGTGGATGGCGCCGGCGGCTTCGACCGCGCGCGTGCGCACCGGAATAGTCCAGGCGCGGCATTCGTCTTCGCCGGCGGTGAAAAAGGAAATTAGGCCCAGCAGAGTGTAGGTGGTGCGAACCAGGCGAACGAGGCCGCTTTCTGTTAGACCATAGCTGGAAAGGAACTCAGCCGCGTCGGCGTCGCTCATCTCGGCAAGCTCGGCCTCGACCTTGCCGCAGATGGCGGACGCACCCGCATTTGGGCGGGAGGCGACCTCGGTCAGATTGTATTTGCCGATCGCGCTCTCGAGGTCGTTGCCGAGCTGAGTGCTCTCGCCCACGTTGAGAACGTAGAGAATTGGTTTTTCGCTCAAAAACATGAAGCCGCGCAGGCGCTTCTTGTCTTCGGGAGTCATCTCCATTTCGCGTAGGGGTCGCTCGGTTCCCAGGTGTACGTTAGCTCGCTTCAGCAGGTCGAATTCCTTTTCAAGCTCGGGCGTCCGCATCTTCTTCAGATCTTTCTCCAGGCGCTCCAACCGCTTTTCAATCTGCCCGAGGTCGCTCACCATCAGGTCGAAATCGACATTCTTGATGTCACGTAGCGGATCCACCGGGCCCACGTGGGGAATGGAAGGATCTTCAAACGCGCGCACCACATGCGCGAGCGCGTCCACGTTTCGGAGGTGCCCGACGTAGGCGCTTTCTTTGAGCGCTTCCTGTCCGATCGCGCCCACGTCCACGTATTCGACGGAAGCATGGGTAAGCTTCTTAGGGTTATAAAGAGCGGCCAGGCGGTCAAGCCGGTCGTCAGGCACTTTGGCCACACCGATATGAGCCTCGCGCGGGTTAGCGTAAGCCTGGTCGGACAAATGCGCCTTGGTGAGAATCCGGAAAAGAGATGTCTTGCCCACCTGGGGCAGCCCAATGATGCCAGTTTTCATAGAAACAAAGAAAGGGACAGAAAGATGATAACAGCCGGTTCAGGCGAGCGACCGCGCGACCAGATAAGCCGCCACCAGACCCAGCAGCATGACTCCGCTTTCGAGGCGTGTGGACCAGTGGTGCAATGCATCAAATTGCAGGCGGACAGGATTGCCCACTGGTACGGAATCTATTTCTCCGATGGACGTCCGGAGTGCGTCCATACGCAGAATGATGCCAAACTGCGAAATCAAGGTGAGCGCCAGCATCAGGCAGACAAGAACATTGCGCGCCGCGAAAACCTGCGCGCTGCCGCTGGACAATCGGCTGTAAAGCAACGAACTGGCCAGAAAGACCATGCCTGAGACGATGCCCATCCAGTGTAGGATTCCCAACGCGCGCGCCACTACCAAGCCTGCCAAATGCCGCGTCGGCAACACGAAGAAAGCTGTTTGCGCCACCACCGGGAAAAACACAATCCCCCCGACCCAAACGATCAGAGAAAGCACCATGAGGAAGCGAAGAAATGACATGACTGCTGATCATTATCACCGGTGAAAGGACAGAAATCCAGGCTGGGAACCGATAACCATGAACTGAGATCTGGTCTTATCGTTAACGTATCTAAAAACGAATGATGATGAGGATTACACTGGCACCCGGGTATTCTCCACAATCTCCTGAATCAATTGCTCCGCCTGTTCGGACTTCTTCAGCGTGGAAGAGTAGCGACCGTTCACCGCCACGCGGTGGGCGAATACCGCGACTACCAGTGGCTTGAAATCTTCAGGAACGCAGAAATTGCGGCCGTCGAGAAAAGCCATGGCCTGCCCGGCGCGGTAAAGCATTTGTGAACCGCGGGGGGAGACGCCTAAGGAAAATTGCTCGGAGTCTCTGGTCTCGCGGACGATCGCGAGCACATAACTTACCAGCGAGTCGTCCACTCGCACCTGGGTGACTGCCTGCTGCATTTCGAGAACATCGGCGCCGGTAAGTACGGGTTGGAGATGTTCTAACTGCGCCGCGCCGGCTTCCGAACGCAGAATCTCGCGCTCGGATTCGCCGTCGGGATATCCCATACGCACTCGCATCAGGAAGCGATCGAGCTGCGACTCCGGCAAAGGGTACGTGCCATGGTGTTCCACTGGATTTTGCGTGGCAATTACGAGAAAGGGTTGCGGCAGCGAGTAAGAGTGTGAGTCCACCGTGACCTGGCCTTCGTTCATGGCCTCAAGCAAGGCGGATTGTGTCTTGGGAGTGGTGCGGTTGATCTCGTCGGCGAGCAGCACGTTGGTGAAAATCGGTCCACGCTTGAATTCGAACTGCTGCTCGACGGCGGAATAGATCGAGATGCCGAGCACGTCCGACGGGCAGCATGTCGCTGGTGAACTGTACGCGCTGAAAGCCGCAGTCGATGGCGCGAGCCAGGGCCTGGCCGAGGGTGGTCTTGCCCACTCCGGGAACGCCTTCGATCAGAAGATGCCCACGAGCCAGTACCGATACCAGTGCGAGGCGGACAACATCGTCCTTGCCACGAATCACCTTGCGCAGTACGTTTTCCAGTTGGGTCGCGCGATGGGAAGCGGCAATGGCGGTTTCGGGCGACATTACAGAAATTCTACTGCACGGCTGAGCCTTGAGGCGGGCGCGAGACATTACGAACGTCACATGTGAGCTTTCTATCAGTCTCTCAGCCATCAGCGACGCTTCAGGTCTCGCTGGAGGCTGGCAGTTTGGCTGATAGCTGAGAGCTGAGCTGACAGCTTACTGCGTAAACTCTGCCGGCCTGCCGGTCAGTCGCTCAATGCGCTTCGCGATCGGCGGATGGGTGGAGAACAAGTTGCCGAAGTTCATGCCCAGCAGCGGCTGAACGATGAACAGGTGTGCCGTCGATGGCGTGCCCATCATCGGTACACGGCGTGAATAAGCATCGATCTTGGCCAGGGCGCTCGCCAGCGCATAAGGATTGCCCGTAAAGTGCGCACCAGTTTCGTCGGCGGCGTATTCGCGCGACCGGGAAACCGCCATCTGGATCATCATGGCGGCAATCGGGGCAAGAATGAGCATCAGAAGATCACCCATGCCTCCGCCGCGACGATCATCGCGACCACCCATGCCACCGAAGTAAGCGCCGTAGCGCAGCCAGGTGATTGCACCAGCGATGGTGGCAGCGACCGAGCTGATCAGGATGTCCCGGTTGTTCACGTGCCCGAGCTCGTGCGCCAGGACGCCTTCCAGTTCCTCGTCGTTCAAGAGATTCAGAATGCCCTCGGTAACTGCGACAGACGCATGCCTGGGATTACGGCCGGTCGCAAAAGCGTTCGGTGAATCGGTTGGAATCACGAAAATCTTCGGCATCGGCAGGCCGATCTTCTGGGTCAATCGTTCGACCACGTTGTAGACCCGCGGCAGCTGCTCGCGAGTCACGGCTTGAGCGCGGTAGGTTTTCAACGCGATCTTGTCGGAAAAGAAGTAGGCAGTGAAGTTTGTAACCACGGCGATGCCCAACGCGAGCAGCATGCCGTTCTGGCCGCCGAAGGCGCGGCCAACTGCCATAAGCAGTAACGTCATGGCAGTTAAAAGAAATGCAGTTTTGAAGGTGTTCCCCATAACAGTATCCACCTATTAGATGGTCCACTGGGGAAAGGGATGCATGCTGCAAAAACGGGCGGGACGGGCGGTTTGTTGAAGGGCTACGCTCTGGAATACTCAATGATCAATTGGGAGGGCGAGGACGCCCGCCCAACAGCCGGCGGGACGCCGGCGCTACTTAACAGCGGCGCGCTTGAGGGCTCGTTCCAGGGTTTGGTCGAGGGCGGCGCGGGCCTGTTCGTATTCCTGCTGCGAGATGCTGCCTTGTTTGTGCTCCACTTCAAGCTGAAACAGCTCGTCCTTCAGCGCTTGGAGAAGTGGGGTGGAAGGGCCTGAGACCGGCGGGCTGGTCGGCGCCTCAGGCAACTGGATGGTGGAGGGTCCGAAATCGGGAACCGTGGCGGTTCTGGAACGAGTGGTGATGTAGATGCCACCCGCGACCAGCACCACGGCGAAGCCGCCGAGAATGTAGGCGCGATATTTTTCCAGAGGATCGGGGGCGTCAATTGGCGGGCCCAAGCCTCCGCCAGGACGGGCATCACGTCCGGCTGTGGCCGCGCCGCCGCCCTCGACCGGAGTTGGTGGGCCCTGGCTGTCGTCTCCGGCTTCGCCCAGCGTGCCTGTCCCGGATATCTTGAAGGCCAGCGGCTGCCCTGCTTGTGTATTCGATGCAACCTGAACCAGCGCATCCGACTGGCGCGGATCCTTCATCGCCTTAAAATCGGTGCCGGGCGCGGCTGCAAACTGCATGGTCTTGGGCAGCATCACGACAAAGTGCTGGGCCGCATAGAGCGGCTTGGGATCAATACTGAGCTCGCCGCTGTAGGGCAAGTGAAACACCACCTGAAACTGGGTTTCGCCGGGCCGCAGGGGGAAGACGAACCCATAGCAGTTCTTCTCCTTTTCGGGCACGGGCGAAGAGTTGATGGGTTGACCGCCGGCAGTCATCGCCATGCGCCTGATCGATTTGAGCGCCTTCGGGAAGAAAGAACTCGAAGTGCTGGTCGCCCATCTGAGTGCGGGGCGGGCTGGAGCTGTTATCGACCGCGAACAAGCGGATTCCCTGCAACTCGTTGCCCTGCGCCTGAAAGCGCATCACGTCGGCGGTAACGCTCACGCCGTCGGACTTTCTTGGACACATCGTAAACCACCACTTCGACGGAGCTCACACCCGGAGGCGCCATGCGGTGGTAAGTCACGCCCTGGTGAATGGCGCGAATCAGATGTGGACCGGCATCAGGCAGGTTGAAAGCTGAAGTGACCGCTGGCATCGGCCTTGGTGCGGGCTGCTTCTTCCATCCCCTGCGCCAGTTTGATGAGGACCACGTCATCGCCGGCGGCGGGCTTGCCCGTGGTTCCATTCTTGAGCGTGCCAGTCAGGGTTTGTGCCGAGGCGACCACACCCAGCCAAAGCACGAAGCAGGCCACAGCAATTTTTGGAGAGAGTTTCAAACTCTCGCTCCTCTTTTGCCGGGGATTGAAGAAGCGGCAGCCTGCTCGAGCCGCGACATCTCGGCCAGAATGCCGGCCGCTTCCTCCTCGAGAGAAGATTTCAGCGACTGGTAGTCCTGATCGGGAAGCTTGCCCGCCTGATGTTCAAAATTCAGGTCGCGCAGGTTTTCGTATACCGCGTCCTTGCGCTCCTGCAGGTAAGTCAACCGGGTCTTGTCCGGACCCATGTGCAGTCTTCCGGGAAGATAAAAGACATAGAACAGAGTGCCCAGAGTCACCATGGCGCAGGCGAGAATTGCGACGGTCATATTTCGGTGTCCTTGCGGGCCTGACTACGAAAGCGTTCCAGTTCCGCGCCGCTGGCGGGTAAGACACCGCCCGGAACTGCGAGTGCGGGCCTTTTTCTCCACGCCAGCACAATGAAAATGGTGGTGAGTAGGCCGAGCACGAGAGCGAGAAACGGCATTACCCATGCCACCCGGTTAAATCCGGTTGCAGTCGGCGCAGCCAGCACCGTGGGACCGTATTTCTGGACGAAGTCCTGCAGAGTCAAGTCGTCATTTTCTCCACGATCCAGTCCAGCGACAAGCTCGGCACGCATACGATCGGAATAAGTGCAGCCCACGTGATTGCATTCCAGAAGGATCTGGGTGCAGCCGCAGACGCACATCAATTTGTGACCCAGACTGCTAAAGCGAGCTGACTCGTCCCCGGCGCCAAGAAACGCGAACACCGCCAGGCAGAGAAGCGACGCCTGCAACCGGCGCAACACGGACCTAGGCAGCGACTTCATAATTTCGGATTTCAGATTCTCGATTTCAGATTACCGATTCCATCGCAGTTTGCTCTTGGTTCAACCTGCAGTCATCGTCAAGGGGTGATCTC
This sequence comes from Terriglobia bacterium, assembly GCA_963748935.1. Taxonomy (GTDB): domain Bacteria; phylum Acidobacteriota; class Terriglobia; order Terriglobales; family Acidobacteriaceae; genus JAIQFF01. Next base: position 126,627 of record CAVVLA010000029.1, on the reverse strand, counting down.
AATCTAAAATCTGCGGTCTTCAATCTGAAATCGCCCATTAATCCCCGGCGCCTGCTGGAGCTGTTTCGACTCGCGCCGGCGCCGTGGCACGTACCGGCGCCGCGTTCGGGATCAGGCCCAGCACTGTACCTCCAATCATGATCAGAACGCCCACCCAGATCCACATGACAAGAGGATTCAGGTGCGCCTTGATGATGGGTCTGCCGGTGGTCTCGTTTAAACCTTCATAAGTGAGGTAAAGATCCTCTTTGACGGTTGAGCGGATTCGAGGGAGCGTCTGTGGCTGCTGGCTGGCCTTATAAAAACGGCGCTCAGGATACATGGTCGTGAGCTGGCGGTCGCCCTTGAAAACGTTGATGATCGCCCACTCGTTGCTGTAGTTGGGATTGTCGTCCTGGGTATAAGACTCGCAGACCAGCGTGTATGGTCCGATGGTCATTTTGTCGCCATAGCCCATTTCTTTCTCTTTATCCTGATTGAAGGGTGTGCCGAGGATTCCGATGATGACGACCGCCACACCGAAGTGCACGATGTAACCGCCGTAGCGGCGAGTGTTGCGATGAAACAAGTGCACCATTGAGGCCAGCAGATTCTGGCCGGTGTGGCGGGAGATCACGCGGCCGCCGCGAATAAACTCGGAGGTCACAGTCAGCGCGACCAGCGTGGCCAGCATAGCTGCCATGAGCGCATAGAAGTAAGAAACGTCCGTCCACGGCCGAACTCCGAAGGCGACCATCAGAATTCCGATCGCGAGCGCGCCCAGCGCCGGCCACATGAAGTTCCGCTTCAAGCTCTCCAACGACGTTTTACGCCACGCCAGCAAAGGGCCCACCGCGGTCAGCAAAAGAAGCAGAAGCGCAACCGGGATCGCCACTTTGTTGTAGAAAGGCGGACCCACGGTGACCTTGTTGCCTTGCACATATTCCGAAATCAGGGGGAACCACGTTCCCCAGAGCACGGTGAAGCAGGCCAGCAATAGCAGGAGGTTATTGAACAGGAAACTCGACTCGCGCGAAATAAGCGATTCCAGCTTGTGCTCGCTGCGCAGATGCGATTTGTTTTTGAAAAAGAAAAAAGCAAACGTGACCAGGGTGATCAGTAGAAACCACTTGAACCAGCCGCCGATCGAAGATTGGGCAAAGGCATGCACCGAGCTGATGATTCCGCTACGCGTCAGGAACGTGCCCAGAATCGCCAGCCAGAACGTGGCGAAGATCAGCCACATGTTCCACATCTTCAGCATGCCGCGCTTTTCCTGCATCATCACGGAATGCAGAAACGCTGTGCCGGTCAACCAGGGCATGAGCGAGGCGTTCTCCACCGGATCCCAGCCCCAGTAGCCGCCCCAACCCAGGACGGAGTAGGCCCAGTGCGCGCCCAGGAAAACGCCACACGTCAGGAAGGCCCAAGTCACCATGGTCCAGCGGCGGGTGATGCGAATCCACTTCTCGCCGGGATAGCGCATGATCAGTGCGCCCAGCGCAAAGGCGAAGGGCACGGTAAAGCCCACGTATCCCAGATACAGCATGGGAGGATGGATCACCATCTCGGGATACTGCAGCAGCGGATTGAGCCCGGCGCCGTCCGCAGGCAAGGCGCCGGTCATAAGGGCAAAAGGATGGGCGGCAAAATTCAGTAGCAACAGAAAGAAAATTTGTACCGCGGCGATGATGACCGAAGCGTAGGCAAACAGCCGCGTGTCAGTTTTGTGCCGCAACCGCAGCACCAGCCCGTACGCGGCCAGCAACAGCGACCAGAAGAGCAATGAACCTTCCTGCCCCGACCACAGTGTGGCGAACTTATAGGGCGCAGGCAGATCGCGATTGCTGTGATGGTAGATGTAGGCGATGGAGAAATCGTCCTGGAAGGCAGAGGTGACCAGGACGACGGCCGCAAGGAACACCAGCGCAAAAGTGGCGATCCCAGCGCGGCGCGCGGTTTCGCCCAACCTTTCCGACCCCGGACCCGGCAAAGCCAACGCCAACGCTCCCGCAAGGAACGAGTACGCGCTCAAGGCTAATGCGAGCAGAAGCGCAAAACTGCCAATTTGGGACATGGAAGACCCGAAGCAGGTATTTTTTCAGAAACGGCAGACGGAGGCAACCGTGGAATCACGGAGTCCTAATCAGAAGGACAGGACGGCGCTCGAAGCGTCCACGCGGGGACAGCCGCACTCCGCTGTCTGGCGGATCGAAGCTGCGAGTTTTTGGCCGCAAGTAGTCTGTAGTCTGTCGAGCTGCGCTCGACGGGACAGCCGGGGGCGGCTGTCCCCACGCGTTCCGTTCCTGAACCTAGGCGCTCTGCTGCTGGTCGTCGCGAGTAAGAATTTCCCGCTCCGCTACCAGCCAATCTTCGTTCTCGTGACCTGGCGTGTATCCCCGCTGCTCGTATAGTTGGTACGCGCGAATGCGGATTTGTTCTTCCAGATCTACCGTAGAGGTATTGTTCTTGACTTCTACCGGTTTCGGCGACGGCATGGTTGCGACTTGCTTACGAATGGTGGTGCCATTCCCAGGGGACTTTACACGAGCCATAAACGAACACTCCTTAAATAATAGGCCAAGGTTCAGCAATGAACCGAATTGATGAATGAGTCACTTTTCACGCAGTGGACCCAAATAAATTGTGGCGAATTCGTACATCAATCATAAACCGAATGGCGGTGAATGCGGGAGAGGAGAATCAAGAAAATATCCGTTTGCATGAAACAATTTTGGTAATCGTTTACATCGATCGCTAGTAAAAATCATGCGAACTGGTCTCAGCCTGGGTAATCGACAAGGGCATTACCCGCCGTGCCTTCACCGAAATAACGTTATCCTGATTTTGCAGAACTCCTTCCACCATCAGGAACTGTTCTGAACTCAGCAGCAGACGGTTTTTCTGAAACAGGTCAGGCATGATGATGGCATTGGCGACTCCCGATTCGTCCTCCAAACTGAGGAAGACGAAACCTTTGGCGGTGCCGGGGCGCTGGCGCGCGATGACACACCCTCCGATGCGCAGATATTTACCATCCGGAATGCCGGGAAGATCGCTGGCCTTACGGACTCCGATCGCATTCATGTGTGCACGATGATAGGCCATGGGGTGCGGACCCACGGTCAGGCCGGTGCCACGGAAGTCGGCCACCAGTCGCTCCTCCGGGTTCATGGGACGCAGCGGAGAGCTGGAATCAGGTTCGGAAAGCTCGTCCAGCAACGGCCCAGAGCGGCGAATAGAACGTTCGATTTGCCAGAGAGCGTCGCGGCGATGAAAAGAGATTGAAGATTTTAAATTGCAGATTTCAGATTGGCTGGGAGCTTCAATCTGAGATCTGCAATTTAAAATCTGAAATTCTTTACAGTCTTTACGCGAAGGATGGCCCACTAAATTCAGAGCCCCGATTTCCGCCAGTGTCTTCAGTTCGTCCTTGCGGAGTTCAGGAACGCGATGGATGAGATCGTGAATCGAAGTGAACGGCGCGAGATTGCGTTGGCGGATAATTGCGTGAGCAGCCTCCTCGCGTAGCCCGCGAACGTAACGAAGGCCAAGGCGTAGCGCCGGCGTCCCTTCGATCGCGCTCAGGGCAGGCCCGCCGTCTGTCGGGTGGGCGACTCGCCCGCCGCTTATAAAATTATTCAATAGCTTCTGTTTCTTTCGCCCCTTCGGGGCTTCGTTCTCTTCTACTCCTTCCCCACGGCTTACGCCGTGGGCTGCATTCTTTCGCCGCTCCGCGGCTGGTTCGCCGCTATATTCCTGGGTAACGGCCGACGACGAACGATCTATGGCCGACGATGGACGACCATCGACCAACGACGAATGGCTAACCACCAGCGACGAATGACCATCGACCGTCCTGACGGCTGACGACTGACGACCGACGACTGTCTTGACGACTGTCCTGACGACTGAGCACTCCCAATCCGACTTCATCACGTCGATCGGAAATATCTTCAGACCGTGGCGTTGGGCATCGGTCACAATCGTTGCGGGACGGTAAAAACCCATGGGCTGGTTATTAAGCAGGGCAGCGGTGAAAGCGGCCAGGTAGTGACATTTGAGATAGGCGCTGGCATAAGCGATCAGCGCGAAGCTGGCCGCGTGGGACTCGGGAAATCCGTACAGTGCGAAAGAAGTGATCGAGAGCACGATCTGTTCCTGCGCTTCGTGTGAAATGCCGTTGCGTTGCATGCCGGCACGAAGTTTGGCCTCAATCTCCTTCATGCGCTTTTCCGAACGCTTGAAGCCCATCGCCCGGCGCAGATCTTCCGCTTCGCCGCCGCTGAATCCCGCGACCACCATGGCCATGCGCAGCAGCTGTTCCTGAAAAAGTGGGACCCCCATGGTGCGCTTCAGCACTGGTTCGAGTGAGGGGTGCGGATAAGTAACCTGCGCGCGTCCCTGGCGACGCTGCAAGAAGGGATTCACCATCTGCCCCACAATCGGTCCGGGGCGAATGATGGCAACCTGCACCACGATGTCATAAAAACGTTTTGGACGCAGGCGCGGCAGGCACGACATCTGGGCGCGGCTTTCCACCTGAAACATGCCGATGGTGTCGGCTCTTTGCAGTGTCGAATAAACCGTGGGATCATCGGCCGGCAGGTGGGCGAGGTCCACGTCCTCGCCGTAGTGGTCGCGGATGAGGGTAATGGAATCTTCCAGCACCGCCATCATGCCCAAGCCCAGCAGGTCCACCTTGATAATGCGGAGGTCGGCACAGTCTTCCTTGTCCCACTGCACTACCACGCGGCCGGGCATGGACGCCGGTTCGAGCGGCACCACGGAATCAAGCTGACCCTGGCAAATCACCATGCCGCCGGAGTGCTGTCCCAAATGGCGCGGCAAGTCCTGCACCGCTTCGCACAGCTCAAAATATTTGCGCAGGCGAGGATGGTTGAGATCCAGCCCGGCATCATGGAAGCGGTGGTCGAGCCTGTCATGAGAGTCGCGATATTCCCAGGTGGAGACTGCGGTGGAAACTTTATCCAGCGTCTCCGGGTCGAATCCTAGAGCCTTGCCCATCTCCCGCCCGGCCATGCGATTGCGATATGTAATGACGTTGGCGGTCATGGCCGCGCCACGTTCGCCGTAGCATTTATATAGATATTGAATGACGCGCTCGCGCTGGTCGCCGCTGGGCAGATCAAGATCGATGTCCGGCCATTCGCCGCGTTCCTCGGAAAGAAAGCGCTCGAAAAGCAGTTCCATGCTGATGGGATCGACGGCAGTGATACCGAGCGAGTAGCAGACGGCGCTGTTTGCGGCTGAGCCTCGTCCCTGCACCAGAATATTTTCCTCGCGGCAAAAGCGGACCAAGTCCCACACAATAAGAAAGTATCCGGCCAGCTTGAGTTTTTCGATCAGGGACAGTTCACGCTCAATCTGGCGCTGGGCACGGCCTCTGACGCCGGCATCTGACCGGCCATAACGCTGCTGAAATCCTTCCCGGGTACGTTCCCGGAGGAAAGACATCATGGTCTCGCCTTCGCGGCACGGGATATTTAGGGAATTCGTATCCCAGATCTCTCAAGTGTGAATTCAAGACGTGAAGACAAGTTCCACAGTATTGGCCAAAGCCTCGGGCAGGTCGGCAAAAAGCTGCTGCATTTGCCGCGGCGATTTCAGGTGCCGCTCGGAGTTGTGCGCCAGCAGACGCCCGGCAGTCGCCAGCGTGCAATGGTTGCGAATCGCGGTGAACACGTCGCAAAGCTCGCGCTCCGGCGGAGTCGCATAGCAGACACCATTGCTGGCCAGCAATGGCAGTTGCAGCGTGCGGGCAATTTCGATAGCAGCGCGGTTGCGAGCCTCCTGCTCGCGGTGGAAATGGCGCTGCAGTTCCACATAGACATTGTCGCGGCCAAAGATGCCAGCCAGGCATTCGACCGAGCGCCGCGCTTCCTCCATGCCGCCCCGGGCCAGCGCAGTGGCTAGCGGACCTTCATCGCCGCCGGTAAGGCAGACCATTCCGGCGCGATATTCCTCCAGTTCTTCATGGTGGACAGCTCCTTCGCCCTTCTTCGAGTGCAGCTTCATTCTGGTGATCAGGCGGCAGAGGTTCTGGTAGCCGAGGCGGGAAGAGACGAGGAGGGGAAGGCGAAAGGGATTGCGGATTGCTGATTTCAGATTGCAGAGTGATCGAGGCTTTTCGGGGTTCCAATCTGCGATCCGAAATCTGAATCTGAAATTTCGCACGTAACCTCCGCTCCAAGGTGCGCCTTGATTCCTGCCTTCTTTGCCGCCATATAGAAACGGGGCGCGCCATAGACGCCGTCGCGGTCGAGCAAAGCCATCGCCGGCATATTCAGTTGCGCGCAGGTGGCGATCAGATCTTCGGGCAGGGTGGCGCCTTCAAGAAAGCTGAAAGCAGAACGGGAATGGAGTTCGATGAACATCGTCCCTGGCTGGAGGGGGCGCTTTTATTCGCCATTTGTTCGCCCAATAGTCTGGCGGGACGGAAAGAGATTGTCAAGCCGGCCAATGTTCGCAACTAGCAATGCGGGAAACCTCTGTGGCTGAATACTTGGCCAGATTATTTAAGAACGGACAGGCCCCACGAAACCCTGCCCGGTTGCGCCCTTTCCCGGGCACTGCAACATTTTTGGGTAATTGACCTAGCCTTGCGAACCAACATAGTGTTACCCTTTGGCATCTCACGCCTTCCGTTGCTTCCCACCTACGAGAGGCACATGACATCCGATGGCGACCCCAGGCGCCGAATTCGTAACCCTCCGCCGCAAGACTCCCGCCCTCCCCGGCACTGCCGAAGGCGAACTGCGGGAGCTTGAAAAAGAGATCACCAGCAAACGCGATCAGCCCGCCTCTGCCCTCTTGAGGCAAGTGGTTGAACGGGTTAACGCAATCACGGGCGGTGATGGCGCAGCCATCGCAGTCCGCGATCCGTCGGGCGTCATCTGCCGAGCCAGCGTGGGCGATGCTCCCCAGGAGGGTTCACGGCTGCAGCCCGACTCTGCGTTGACCCGAGAGTGTTTTGAAACCGGGCAGGTCGTGATTTGTGAAGACACCGACACCGACTACCGAGTGCATCGTTCGACTGCCAAAAGTTTGGGGCTTCGTTCTGCCGTGGTCGTGCCTCTGAAGGCAGAGGGTCCGGTTCAGGGCGTACTCGAGGTTCTATCTTCCCGGCCTTCCGCATTCAACCCAACCCAGGTTGATGGTTTGCAGCGTATCGGCACTCTGCTCGCCCAAGTTCTAGCATCGGCACCGGAGCAGTCTGAATCGCCTGACTCTGAACCACCCAAGTCCGAGTCACCCAGGGCAAGTGTTTTGGCTTTTGTGCCGCCGCCCTTCGCCGCGCCAGCGAACGGTTCTGAGGAGATCGTCCTTGCTCCCGTCTCAACCCTCGCAGGGCCGGCGGAACCAAAGTCAGGAGTGGATGCGTTTCTGGTGGCTGGAGCTGCTCTCTTGCTGCTTTTGCTGGTCGTGTACTTTGCAGTCGTTCACGAGTCGACAGCACCTTCCGCCACGACGGTTGCTCCAGCATCGGCTCCGGAGAAACCGGCGGCGCAATCACCCGGCGCCCGGCCTTCTGCCCACGAGTCGCAGCCCGTTGGTTCTGAACGCTCACCGTCTCCTGCAACCCCAAGAACGGCGACTTCGGCTTTGCCTGTTCCCTCTCTTAGATCCGGTACCGAGCCTTCTGCAGCGCCAGGAAAGCCTCCGGCAATTGAGACACAGGTCGCGCCAGTCATCGTTAGATCGGTCATTGTTCCCTCGGTCATTCTTCCGGTTGTTCCCGCCCTGGTGATTCAGGGAGCGCCGCCGGGAACACAGGTTTTTGTCGATGACAAGTTGGTTGCCTCTACAATTTCGAACGGTCAGACCAGCATATCTGCGCTTGGGGCCGGGCAACACCGTCTGCGTCTAACGTTGAATGGCTATCGGGATTACGATTCGCAAGTCGACGTCCAGACCGACAAGACGTCCACAATAACCGCGAAGCTCGAGCCCCTGAATCTGCCGGTTTTGAACGGATCGCCGACAATCCCGGTTCTGTCCGCGGCGGCGCTTCCTTCGCCGGTGATTGCCACTCGCCCGTCACCACCCGATTTCGTGTTGGATCGCACTCTAAAAGCTCATACCGGCTGGGTTACAGGCGTCGCATTCAGCCCTGATGGTCAGAAACTTGTCTCAGGAAGTTGGGACCGGACGGTCAAGTTTTGGGAAGTTTCGACCGGTGAACAAGTAAAGGCCGTCTCTGGCAAAATGAAAGAGGTGCAGGCGCTGGCCTTCAGCCGCGACGGCCAGTTGCTGGCGACCGAGAATTCGTCGAACACTGCGACTCTCCGCGACTCCACGACCGGACAGGAGATTCGCGCTTTTCCGAGCGACAAGCCTTTAGGAGTTCTGGGCAGCAACTGGGTATATTCGATCGCTTTCAGTCCCGACGGTCAGTGGCTGGCTTCCGGCGTCGACGATAAAACAGTCCGGCTGTGGGATATCAAGACTGGGCAAAAAGTGCGCGACCTGGCCGGGTTGCGCCGGCAGGTGATCTACATCGCCTTCAGTCCAGATGGGCGGCTCCTTGCTACCGGTGACGGCGACAAAAACATCAGCATCTGGGACGTGTCCAAGGTCTCAAATGGTGGAGAAGAGATATACAAACTGCGCGGTCACAAGAAGCCGGTCCACGCTGTGGCCTTCAGTCCGAACGGACGTTGGCTCGCCTCCGCCAGCGGGGACAAAACCGTGAAGCTCTGGGACATGAACTCAGGTCGGGAAGTACACACCCTTGCCGGTCATGGGAACTCGGTGACCAGCCTTGCATTCTCCCCGGATGGGCGCTGGCTGGCTTCCGGCAGTTGGGACAAGACCATCAAGATCTGGGATGTAGAGACGGGCGGGGAAGTGCAGACTCTTTCCGGGCACGATCACCCGATCTATTCCGTCGCGTTCGGTCCTCGCGGCCGCTGGCTGGCCTCGGGCAGCGAAGACGGCACTATCAAGCTCTGGCGACTAGCCGACAGCGCCGGCCAAAGCACGTCGCGCCAATGAGCGGGCGTCGCTCCAGGGAACGGGGCCAGTTTCCTTGAAATCATCGTAGGAGCAGAAGTTATGCGCAACCGAGGAGAAGTCGATAGTGAAGTGGCCTCAGACGCGAGAAAGTTCGGAAGTGTCCTGGCCGTTGTGTTAGCGATTGTTGCAGTGATCGGTTCCAGCAGCAATAGCGCTTTCGCTCAAAGCTTGAACTGGGAAGGGCAAACGGGCGTATTCGTCACGCCACTAGCCTACTCGGTCCCCACGGGCAGCGCGCCCCTCAGCATACCGGTTGTTTCCTATCACTACCTTAATGCCGGGCCCGTCCTGGGCGGGTTCCATCAGGTATCAATCACTGTGGGGGCTTTCAACCGGATCGAGTTTGGATATACCGGGAGTATTCATCAGTCTGGCGACACAGTTGGATTAAGCGATCTCTGGAGCAGGGAGTTCAACACCTTTCATGGGAAGGTAAACCTCCTTAGGGAACGGCGAGGAGGACTTCCCGCCTTGTCCGCGGGCTTTGTCGTTCGCACCCAGGTTCGAAATGTGGGTGGCGCCATTCAGGGCCAGGACACGCACAATCAGGATTTCTACGTTGTCGCCACCAAGACCATTACTCGAATAAGAAAGCTCCCCCTGGTGTTTAACGCAGGCTTCAAAGCCACCAATGCTTCGTTGCTTGGGATCGCCGGGAATGCTCCCGGCTACTATGGCCGGGGCTTCGGCGCCGCCGGGTTTGCATTTAAGGGACCAGGCAGAAGCACCATCCTGCTAGGTTCCGAAGTGTTGCAAGAACCGCGAAGCATTCAAGGCCTGGCGGGCGCAGTCATACCGACGACAATCACTTATGCGGTTCGAATCGTGCCTTCCGGTGCGTTGCCGATTCACGGTTGGGGCGTGGAAACACCGAAGCTTACTCTGGACTTTGGGTTGGCCCAGGCCGCAGGGAAGATCATGCCTGGCGTAGACCTGCAGGCGCGGCGACAATTTGCGTTTGGCATCTCGTACGGCTTCTAACTGAGAACCGACAACCAGGAACTGACTACTGGTTCTACGGCTCGGCTCTCTGGTTGTGGCCTACTTTTCGGTTGCACGGTAACACCAGTTGTTAGTTTTCGGTTGTCAGTTCTCAGTTCGCCCGCAAATTTCTATGCCGGAACTTTGGTGCGCTTGCTGGTTTGTTTCACCGTGACCGGATCGAGGAAGGTCATCATAGCGCGCAACTCCTCGCCCACTTTCTCGATTTTCTGCTGCTGTTCTTTCTCGCGGGTGGCGTCGAACCATTCGCGGCCAGTTTCGTTTTCTTTGATCCACTTTTTGGCGAAGGATCCGTCCTTGATTTCGCGCAGCATCTGCCGCATGGTTTCCCGGGTTTGCTCAGTGACGATGCGCGGGCCGCCGGTATAGTCGCCGTATTCCGCGGTGTCGCTGACGGAGTAGCGCATGTAGTTAAGGCCGCCGCGATAGATCAGATCCACGATGAGCTTCAGTTCGTGCAGGCATTCGAAATACGCAATCTCCGGCTGGTAACCGGCTTCGACCAGAGTTTCGAATCCCGCTTTTACCAGGGCGCTCACCCCGCCGCACAACACGGTTTGTTCGCCGAAGAGGTCGGTCTCGGTTTCCTCCGAGAAGGTGGTTTCGATTACGCCGGCGCGGGTGGCGCCGATGGCCTTGCCGTAGGAAAGGGCCAGTTGTTTTGCAGTTCCAGTGGCGTCCTGATGAATGGCCAGGAGCGCCGGAGTGCCGCCGCCCTCGACAAACACTTCGCGCACGCGATGGCCCGGGGCCTTGGGCGCAATCATCGTAACGTCTACGTTGGCGGGGGGCTTGATGGTGCCAAAGCGGATGTTGAAGCCATGGGCGAACATCAGCGTCTTGCCGGCGGAGAGGTGCGGCGCAACGTCCTTTTTGTAGACTTCCGGTTGCACGGTGTCCGGCACCAGGATCATGATCACGTCGGCCCAGGCGGCGACTTCAGCGACTGTGCCCACGGCGAGGCCGCTGGCCTTCGCTTTGGCGCGCGATTCGCTGCTGGCGGGCAACCCGACTCGCACGTCGACTCCGCTGTCCTTCAGATTGAGAGCGTGAGCGTGGCCCTGGGAGCCGTAGCCAACAATGCCTACCTTCTTCCCCCGGATGAGTGCGATATCGGCAGCGTTCTCGTGATACATCTTCGGCATAATATTTCCCTTTCGATTGAGGCGCGGTTGACGCAGATCTGGATTAAACAGAAATCTGACTAACGAAATTCGATGAACCAGAGAATCGGGTATACCGAGCTTGGTTATACAGAATACGACACGCCTTCGTCGGTGGCGGCAACCGGCGCACCCGCAGCCTTGGCCGGATTCACGGTAGACGAAGCGGTTCCCCGGCGCATAGCGACAATCCCGGTGCGAACCATTTCCACCACGCCATAAGGACGAAGAACTTCCAGCAGGCCGTCGATTTTATCTTCGCCGCCAGTGATTTCAATGGTGAGCGATTCCGGCGCGACGTCGACCACGCGGGCGCGGAACACGCCGGCCAGCTCCAGCACATGCGAGCGGGCTTCGTGGGTGGCGGCCACTTTGATCATAGCCAGGTCGCGGGCGATCGCCGGCTCGTTGGTGATGTTTTCGACCAGAAGCACGTTCACCAAGTTGTAAAGGTTGGCCTCGATCCGGCGGGCCTGGTCCGGGTTCGTGTCCACGGTGATGGTCATGCGCGAAACTTCGGGCTTTTCGGTGCGGCCGACGGTGAGCGAGTCGATGTTAAAGGCGCGGCGGCGGAACAGCGATGCCACCCGGGTTAGCACGCCCGGCTTGTTTTCGACGTACACCACAAATATGTTCAACATGTTTGCCTTTATTCGTCCGCTGCGGTTTCGACGATGGGACTGGGCCGACGGATCATGTCGTTGAGCGACGCGCCCGCTGCGACCATCGGATAAACAGTGTCTTCCTGCTCGACTTTGAAGTCGATCAGCACCGCCCCGTCATGATCGCGCGACGCACGCACCGCTGGCAACACCTGCGAGCGCTCGCTTACGGCCATGCTGCGAATTCCGTAAGCCTCCGCCAACTTTACAAAATTGGGATTCAGCAACGGCGTGGCTTCATAGTTGCGCTCGTAGAAAAATTCCTGCCACTGGCGAACCATGCCCAGAAACCCGTTGTTGATAATGGCGATATTGATCTTCAACCGCTCCTGCACGATGGTGGCAAGCTCGGACATAGTCATCTGGAAGCCGCCGTCGCCGACGATCACCCAAACCTCGGCGTCGGGGCGCGCCACCTTGGCTCCAATGGCTGCCGGCAAGGCGAAACCCATAGTGCCCAAACCGCCAGAGGTGATCAGCGAGCGCGGCTGCTCGTGCTTGTAGTATTGCGCTTCCCACATCTGGTGCTGTCCGACATCGGTCACAACCACCGCGTTTCCGCCGCGAGTTTCGCGCCACAGATCGTTGATCACGTGCGCGGCATATAGGTGTCCGTTGTCGGGAAGCTTCTGAATGTCGCGCACCGCGGAGTCGCCCTTGAGACGGTCGATGGAATCCAGCCACTCGCTGTGGTCTACTGACTTGACGCGGGGCAACAGTTCCTGCAGGACTTCGCGAAGATCTCCGACCAACGGGACGTCGACTTTTACGTTCTTGTTGATTTCGGCGGGATCGATCTCGATGTGAATCTTTTTGGCATCCTGGGCGTAGGTTTTCAAATTGCCGGTCACGCGGTCGTCGAAGCGCATGCCCAAAGCGATCAGCAGGTCGGCTTCCTGGATAGTGTGGTTGACCCAAGCCTCGCCGTGCATACCCATCATGCCCAGATTCAAAGGATGGGAAGCTGGAAAGGCTCCCAATCCCAGCAGGGTCAGCGCCACAGGAATGCCGGCTTTTTCTGCCAGAGTCAGGACTTCTTTCATCGCTCCCGACACAATGATGCCGTGTCCGGCTAAGATGACCGGGCGCTTGGCTTTATGAATCAACTCCAGCGCCTGCTGGTATTCGGTCTCCTCAGGAGACAGGTCCGGGCGATAGCCAGGCAGCTGGGGCTTGGCCGCTTCCCAATCGAATTCACAGGAGGACTGTTGCGCGTCCTTGGTGATGTCTACGAGAACCGGACCGGGACGACCGGAACGAGCTACGTAAAACGCCTCGCGCAGGGTCCGTGCCAACTGGTCGGCGTGGGTGACCAGATAATTGTGCTTGGTAATGGGAAGAGTGATGCCGGTGATGTCGGTTTCCTGGAAAGCATCCGAGCCGATCAGCTTGCTGCCTACCTGACCGGTGATGCAAACGATGGGCGACGAATCCAGCATCGCGGTGGCGATGCCAGTGACCATGTTGGTAGCGCCCGGGCCTGAAGTCGCGACCGCCACTCCGACCTCGCCGCTGGCGCGCGCATAGCCATCGGCCATGTGGGTCGCGCCTTGCTCGTGGCGCACCAGGATGTGGTGAATGTCGCTGTGTTTCAAGGCGTCGTAGGCCGGCAGAATTGCTCCACCGGGATAGCCGAAGACGTGGGTTACTCCCTCGCGTTCCAGGCATTCCCAGAGAATTTGCGCTCCTGTTTTTGTCATGAAACCAGTCCTCGGCACTGAATCATTTCAGGCGCTGAACAGCTCCTTCGCTGCGGAGCTGTGCTCCGCCGGACGGCCGAGGGCGGCTGTCCCCATGTGGTTGCCGCCAATTCCCCACGTGAGCGTTGCCTCCCTGCCGACCGGTCGGTCGGTATTATTATTTCTATCATACTCCCCACAAATAGTCTTCCTGCTCTCCTTCACGTTCGTGGTGATGGGCGGCGTGGGCCTTGTCTTTCGCGCCTGCCGCCTCAGCCGCCATGGGCTGGGTATCGCCGTGGCTCAGTGGAGCCATCCAGGTGCCCGCAGTTTTCACGGCGGTATCTGGAATGGTCGAGGTTCGGCTAGGCACATCGCGAACCAATTCCAGGAGGTGTCCGTCCTCGACCGTTTTGATTTTGTCAGCCAGAGCCACAAAACGACGGTAAACGTCGTCCAGCTGGGCGCGGTCAAAGGTAAAGCCGAGTTTTTCAAACCGCACCCGTAAAGCATTGCGTCCAGAGTGTTTACCGAGCACAAGTTCGTTCCGGGGAGCACCCACCGAATGCGGCGCTATGATCTCGTACGTCGACGGGTCTTTGATCATTCCATCCTGGTGAATCCCGGCTTCGTGGGCGAATGCGTTCCTGCCCACGATGGCTTTGTGAGGCTGCACATAGACCCCGGTAATTTCGGACAAGAGCTGGCTGGACGGAAACAGATGCTCCGCGATGACCGCCGTTTCATACGGGTAGTGCTCCGCCCTAACCCGCATCACCATGACCAGTTCTTCCAGAGACGTATTGCCGGCGCGCTCGCCGATGCCGTTCACGGTGCATTCCACCTGGCGCGCACCCGCCCCGATAGCTGCAAGAGAGTTTGCCACAGATAGTCCCAGGTCATCGTGGCAGTGAACCGAGATGGTCACGCCGTTGATTCCCCGCACACGGCGCCGCAGGGTGTGCATCAACTCTGCGAATTCGTGAGGCACGCTGTAGCCGACGGTGTCCGGAATATTGAGCGTAGTGGCGCCCGCCTCGATTACCGCTTCCAGAACTTCACAGAGAAAGGTGATGTCAGTCCGGCTGGCGTCTTCGGCGGAGAACTGGACGTCCTTGCAGAAAGTCCGGGCCAGCTTCACCCCATCGCGAGCCTGCTCCAGGCAGTGGCGGCGTGAAATCTTGAGCTTGTGTTGCAGGTGAATATCCGAGGTGGCCAGAAAAGTATGAATGCGCGCGCGGGCGGCTCCTTCAAGGGCGCGCCCGGCCCGTTCAATGTCGCCGGGACAGCTTCGCGCCAGCGCAGCGATGATAGGGCGGCGAATCTCACGCGCCAGTGCGCGAACCGCCTCAAAGTCTCCTTCGGAGGCAATGGGAAAACCGCCCTCGATGATGTCGACGCCCAGACGGTCGAGCTGGTGCGCCATGCGCACCTTTTCCTTGACGTTCATGCTGCATCCCGGAGACTGTTCTCCGTCGCGCAGGGTAGTGTCAAATATGGTTACATGCTCCGATTTCACCTTGTTGGATGCTGCTTGATCTCGGTCTGCCAAGTCGTCCTCCCGGCCTGTCCAGCAGGCGTGTGTGTTTATGCAGAAAGCAAAAAGGCCATCATCCGATGCGGTGGATGATGGCCCTCTGCTAATTTCGGGTATCTCTAAATCATCCGCCGCTTTCTTGAGGTGCAAGCACCAGGCCAGGAATGGCCACGGTAAGGGCGAGAAGAAGCAGTCGCACCTCCTGGGCTACACTCACGACGATTGCTTCAGCATTCATTGTGGGTAAGGCCTGATCAGTCAAAATGCTCTTAATCAGTGTTTCGACAGCTTATCGGCTGGCTGACGCCGCTGTCAATCCAAATTCCTCCCCGGCTTGTTACTTTGTTCGATTCGAGAACTCGCCAGATTCGGGAAGAATGGTCGCTGGTCAATGGGCCCTGCCGCCTGGGCTCTAAGCTAAGTGACTTATTTGACCGCACTTCCTATCGCATTCACCGCCTGGTTTGTCCGGGGAGATACTTGGCATGAACCGGGCCGCAATTCGAGATTACAGGTCCACAGGCAGCCCCAGGCAAGCCGTCGGATCTGCGGGCGTCTCGGGCTATGCTTGATTCTGCTATTCGGGAGACAGAAAAGATCGCGGCCTGGGTCAACTCTTCGAAACTCATCCCGCGCAGGGTGAAGTGGAGCTGAAAATACGAGAACCAGGGATGGGCGCGCGACTGAGCGCAGTCGAAAAAGAGAAAGAGAAGGACGCTATCTTCGATTTCTGCTGGTCGCAAGAGAGACGGCCAGGGTTGGAGAGCAGCCAAAAGCCGGTAACCGTACCAAGTAGGTCCTTCCGTAATCTGCTACTGGGAATCGACAAGTAGCATACTCAGTTTGTGAACGCCCTCCCCCATGCAAGACCCGACGGCCGCGCACCGCGATTCAATTTGGGCGGCCTCACTCCGGCCGTGCTTCGATTTGAAGACGGCCACCGCACGAAAGCCCAGCTGGAAGTCATCTCTCTCACCGGCGGCATGCTTAACTTGCCAAAACCGGTGGAGCGGGAATCTCAAGTGAAGCTGATGTTCCTGACTCCGACTGGGCCGGTGCTCGGCACCGCGGAAATGCTGAAGCCGGTGTCCTGGAGCCAGCAACCCTTCCGGTTCGTGTCACTAGAGCACGACGACCAGCGCCGGCTGCAAGCTTCTATTCAAACTTCATTTGGTCAGGCTGGCAACAAGAAGGAAGACGAGCAGCAAGAATGGATCGAGAAGTACCGCGCCGCCCTGGATTGCCGCCCGGTCCCGCGAAAGCGGCTTTTCAGCTCACCCCTCGCGGCCTTTGCCCTGGCCATGCTTTCTTTAGGGAGCGCGATTTACCTGTTCGGTATCTTCGATGTCCTGTTCCTTCATTTGAAGTAGGGCGTCGCGCCGCCGCTGCGCCATCAGCCGGGCTAATGCGAGTTGAAGGACTGCACTGCGACATTCTCATCTTCAAAGGTCTCAAACAAATTCAGCACGCCAATCAGTTTGAGCGTCTGCACCACGAACTTGGATGGACTGACCAGCTTCACCCCGCCACCGCGCTGTTTGGCCGACGCCATAGCCTTCACCAGAATTCCGATGCCGCTGGAATCGATCATCGGCACATCGGCAAAATTGATGACCAGGCGCGTGTCCCCGGCGGACATGGCGTCGTCGATAGTCTTGCGAAAGCTGTCGACTCCGGCACCCAATCTTAAAGCGCCGCGAATCTGCACAATCTGAATCCCTTCAAGTCTGCGGACGTTGATTTCCATGTTGCTCCTCTAGAGCCGTTCCGGGCGACAGGCACCGATCAGCCAGGAACATTGACAGCGGCAAGGCGATTTGTTAGATTGCCCGCGCCCAAGTTACGGGAGCCGCCGCGAATTTGCAAGTGTGCGGTCCTTCGCTCTCCCAATCTCAAACAATGCTCTCCGAAAACAAGCTTATCGGCTTCGTCCCCACCAAAGATTCGCAGAAAGCCCGGGCCTTTTACCAGGACAAACTTGGTTTCCAGTTCGTCAGCGATGACCAGTTTGCTCTGGTAATGCGTGCCGGCGAAACAATGATCCGGATTGCAAAGACTCCGGACTTCACTCCCGCTCCGTACACCGTGATGGGCTGGGAGGTGGGTGACATCGGAGCCGTCGCGCGCTGGCTTGCGGGGAGAGGCGTGGCTTTCGAGAAGTATCCCTTCGTGCAGGATCGCGAACTGGGAATCTGGACCACTCCCAACGGCGACAAGGTAGCCTGGTTCAAAGACCCGGACGGCAACGTGCTTTCGGTCAGCCAGCACGCGTAGCGATACAGTTTCGAGACGGTTGGCGGCGCGGAAGAGCTCTACCGGTGACCAGCAAAAAAATGGGAGACGGGACCATGCCCGCCTCCCATTGGGGAGAAACGAATTACACAGCGAACTGGTTAGGAGCCGCTGTCGGTTTGGCCGGCTTCGGCGGCGTGCAACACACGGAACGTATTGCCACCGTTCGACCATACCAGCACCAGCGCGTCCTGGCCATTGGGCACACTGCTCAGTGCCTTCTGAACATCGGCTGCGTTCTGCACTGGCTTGCGGTTCACTTCCATGATCACATCACCTGATTGCAATCCCGCGTTGTCGGCCGGACTGCCCGGCTGCACCTGCTGAATCACGGCTCCGCGAAGATCGCCCGGGGCCTGCAGTTGCTCGCGGACTTCCGGATTGATGTCAGACAAGCCAACTCCCCAGCGCGGTTTGCCATGTTCGGCGCTGGCGCTTTCGTTGTCCGCCTTATCGCGGCTGCCCATTGCTTCCAGGGTGACCGGAATGTCGACGCTCTTGCCATCTCGCATCACCTGAAGATGAACCGTAGTCCCCGGGGACTTCTGTCCAACTTCCACCTGCAGACCACCGGCATCGCTGACTTCGTGTCCGTTCAGCTGGGTGATGACATCGCCGACTTTCAACCCTGCCTTGGCTCCCGGCGAATTGGGTTCGACCTGGGTCACGACCGCGCCCACAGCGTTGGTCATGTGGAAGAACTTCGAGTTCTCAGGAGTGAGATCGGAGATTCCGATTCCCATGTAACCGTGCGTCACTTTGCCCGACTGGATCAGTGTTTCCACCGTGGGCCGGACAATCTGCGTGGGGATGGCGAACCCCATGCCGGAGAATGATCCCGAAGGCGAGATCAGGAAGGTATTGATCCCGACCACTTCACCGCGGGCATTCACCAGCGGACCACCGGAGTTACCTGGATTGATGGCAGCGTCGGTCTGAATGAATTGGCCGGGCTTGCGAGCGTCATCACCTGACATGTTGGGCCGGTTCAGCGCGCTCACGATCCCGCGAGTGACCGTAAAGCGAAATCCGAACGGATTGCCGAAGGCCAAAACCGTCTGTCCCGGATGCAGCTTGGTGGAGTCGCCCCAGGGCGCGTTGGGCAGATCGTGGCCGTCAACTTTGATGACCGCCAGATCAGTCAGCGGATCCGTGCCCACCACTTTGGCGGGCAGAATTCTGCGATCGCTCATGGTCACGCGAACGTCGGAAGCGCCTTCGACCACGTGGTTGTTGGTGACGATATAGCCATCGGGTGAGATGATAACGCCGCTGCCCAGCCCGTGCTCAACCCGCGGCTGCATCCGCTGTCCGAAGGAGTGGCCGAAAGGACCAAACTGCTGTCCGAATTCCTTGCCGAACTGCCGGTCAAAGAATTGCTGCATGTCGTCAGCGTCTGCGCCGGCGGCGTTGGTTTTGGCGCGCGATGTCACCGTCACGTTCACGATGGCGGGGGTGACGCGCGCGGCCAGGGTTTCCATGGCCCGATCGAGTGAGAGCAGCGCTCCCACACTGTTGTCGTCGAGCGGTGACTGCGTCGGAGCAGCCATCGCGGCTTTGGCCGGAATGGCCTTTACGAAATCGTAAGTGACAAACGAGCCCACCATCGCGATCGCCATAATCGGAACGACCAGATGGCGGCCCAGCCTGCCTTTCACACTTGCTATCCAGCTTTTCATTTCTTCTTCTCTCCTGTTATTTTACAAACTAATTCTTTAGTTGATTGAGGTAAAAAAAACTCAAATGGAGTTGACGATGATTCCTTGTTCCAATTGCATTACATTCCGGTCCGAGCTAGTTACCTTCACCTGCCACACGTACAGACTCCAGACCATCGCGTCGGATGTCTCATGCAGTCCAGCCGGTACGAAGCCTGTGGGCACAACCTGAACAGGTAGCATCTCGGTCTGCCAGACAAGAATCAGAGTACGAGGAGCGATGCCATCCTCGGTCAGGCTGCTGCGGACCAACCGCGGGGGCTGCACTCGCCGTTGTGTCACTTTCGCCGGGATGACGACGGGCTTGCTCTCCTTTACTTTCGTTCGGGCCACCAGAGTTCGGGGCGCGAGCCTCGCGGTTGAAGGCGCCGCACTCTCCGATGCTGGTTCCACCATATATTTTGCGGGCACGACCTCCGAACCCATACGCGAAGCCTGCCAGTTCTCGCTTAGCGATGAAGACAGGATCCTGGTTGCTGGCCCGGCAGCGCCGGTTGACGGGTTCTCGAATGAAACCAGTTTGGGCGCTCCTGAGAAACCAATCAGGGATGCGACAAATATCCCAGACAGCAGGACCAGGGCCGGCTTCCAGATCCGAGTGGCACCCGGACGCTTTTCATCCAGGATTTGTGACACTCGAAGCGACACGTGGCGGACCCGGTTCACCGCGGCCTGGGCCAGCGCGACTCCCCGCCTCAGAAAGCTTTTTTCAGCCAGCGATACCAGGCATTCCGCGTACACTCGCGGGCTCGCAGTCTTCGCCAGCACCAGGTCATCGCACGCCATCTCGCGCTCCAGCGCAAGTTTCCGGTCAATCCACCAAACCGCCGGATGGAAGAATAAAAGTGCCCCGACCATCTTTTGCACCAGATTGGTCCAGTCGTCCCAGCGCCGAAGGTGGGCCAGTTCATGCAACAGAATCGTGTTTAATTCCGGCATTGAAAGTTCTTTCATTGCCCACGCCGGGATAACGACCTGCGGCTTGATGAACCCGATCGCCGTGGGTACGCGCAGCTGATCGGATACGCAGAGCGTCGGTTTCCTCGGCGAATCGAACTCTTCCAAGGTCTTTCGCAGCTGGCGGTCGAGTGTCGTGATGTCGACTGGCACGCAGCTTTTCCGTAGTTGCCGCAAACACCAGAAGCCGAAACCAAGCCTGACTAATCCTGCAGTCGCGATTATTGCCCAGCCGGCAAAGAGGTAGAGCGCCCACCGTGCCGGCAGCGTGATCTCGGGCCGTTTGGTCAATACCTCAGAGCTTGAAACCAGCAAGGGGAGCGCCGCGATCCCCAACAAGGCCGAGAACCAGACTGCAAAGCGCGTGCCCGAGTTCTGCCGTCCGAGTGCACGGAGCAAAATCCACGCCAGCAGCGCGATGGCCATTCCTTCCAGGGTGCAATTCAAGATTCGCTCGGAGCAAAGTCCGGCCAAAGACTGCAGACTGAAAGACTGGAAGTCGAGAAACGGATTGAGCCCGGTGGCCGTCATCTCTCTTCTCCCGTCCTTCCACCGATTTGCAGGAGTTGGCGCAACCGCCTTAATTCTTTGGCCTCGATACCCCGATCCTCGAGAATATTCAGGACCAGCAGTTCGTGAGAATCCTTGAAAAAGCGCGTGACCAGATGCCGGATCTCCGAGCGGGTGGCTTCCTGACGCTCGACCGTCGGAATATAAATGTGGGCCCGGCCGTCCTTGACATGCTTCACGTAGCCCTTGTTTTCCAGGACGCGAATGGTAGTCAGAACGGAGTTATAGGCGAGCGCCGGCTTTTGGGGGAGGGCATCGAGCACCTGCTGAACGGTGGCTGAGCCCTTCAGCCAAAGCACGTCCATTAGCCTGAGCTCAGCTTCGGTGAGTGTCTCGGACTTCCTCGGGGGCACGAACCATATCTCCTTGCATTATTTAGACGCAGCTGCGGTCTAAGGGTCAACTAATTATTTAGTTGCCTGATTGAATTGATTGGTTGCTCCCCGGTCGTGAAGAGCTAGACGTTCAGCCGGCCGGGCTCGAGCCCTCTTCCCGCCTTTATTAACCAATGTCACCGGGGCAAAGTTGCGCCGCCCGTCCCGGCGCGGCAATCCAGTGGGCCTCTGTACAGCGTGGGAGGGCGGGATGCACTTCCGACAGGCAGCAAGCCTGCCCTGAGCGAAGTCGAAGGGATGCCGGCGCGACTTTAACTTGAGGCCGTGCCGCGAATCCTCCGCCAAGTTGTTGCCCCGACGTTCTGAATGCTCGGAACGAGTCATGAATATTGCGCTAGACTGGGCCACTAGGAGAGGGCCGCTTTGCATCTACCTGACATAAGGCACAATCTGAGAGGTCGATCTGGGCAGCTCCGACCGCCGCTGCTCTCGGTGTCAGTGGACTTGTCTTTATATTGTTGGGGCGGGCTGTTGAGGCGGGCCGCTAGAGTATTTTGACTTCAACGAACATGCGGCTTATTAGACTGAGGCTCGTCTGTCAGGCCGGGCTGCGGGGCTGGTCATCCGCGGTTCGCGATTGGCGTGTCTGGGGCGTAGGGTGCGTATGAATTGTGGCAGAAATCTCGGGGAAATTTCGCTCGGACTTGCGGTTGCGATCTGGCTTTTCACTGCGACCGCCAACGCTCAGGAAAAAAAGGAACTAAGCTACACAGTGGGACCGGGAGCGGTGATCTCTATCACTAACAACTACGGCCCCATCACGGTCAAGCCTTCCGGAAGCCGCCAGGTAGTGGTTGAGACGATCGCGAATTCCGATGCCGTCAAGCTGGTGAACGAGCAACATGGCAATCGCATCGAGCTGCGGTCGGTTGCCAGCCGCCCTGGGTCCAACCTGGTGGATTACACGGTACTGGTACCCACCTCCGCTTTTGTCAGCCTGCGATCATCTGACGGAACATTGCGGGCACAGGGGCTGCGCGGCGATGTGGTTCTCGAAGCCTCGTCCGGTTCCGTAGAGGTTACTGAAATCAGCGACGCTCATCTGCACGTCAGAACTCTGAGTGGGCCGATTACGTTGACCGACATTCGCAATAGCCATCTGGACGTCCATACAGTAGACGGGAACGTGAATCTGCGAAATGTGACCGGACCATCCGTAGAGGTGAATTCGGGAAGCGGGCGAATCAGTTACGACGGTGATCCGGGCAGGCTTGGCGAATACTTTCTCTCCAGTCACTCCGGCGATCTGGAGGTTTCAATTCCCGCGAGTGCCTGGGTAAATATCAAGGCGCGTTCCATCAAAGGCCAATCTGATCCAGAGTTTTCGAACTCGAACAGCTCTTTCACAACCGGCGACAAGAATCTGCTGCTCAAACCCGGGATGGTGGTCGGATCCCGCTTTGAACTACGCTCCTTTAGCGGCAAGATCCACCTCAAGCGCCCCTGACACCAAGCGAAGCAAACCTCTGCAGCTTTTCCTGGATTTGCGGAACCAGAGTGCTCGAACTTCCGTTCAGGTCAGTTCCGTAACTGGCAAGGCGCTCCAGTTGTGTTCAGCCCCCTGGCGGTGTAGATTTGAAGAAGCTCTTTTGTGGGTACCGTGATGCAGTCGATCTCGAAAAAAATAGCGCTGCTGTGTTTGCTGCTGACCTTGTTTTCAGCAGGAGCTCTGGTTGCGCACCATCACTCGAGCCCGACCGACGCGCTGAAATGCACGGTTTGTGTCACTGCCCACTCGGCTTCTCCTAAAGCTGTTTCCAATCTTTCAAACCAGGCGTTCGTCAGGGTTTCCGCTGTCCAGTTGCAGCCGGTTTCTGCCAAACAGCGTTTTGTTGCCTTTGCCCTCAGCGTTCGCCCGCCTCCCGCAGTCTAGAAATTCGAAATCTGAATATCGAATCGGAATGCATCTTGCGTGCATTTCCGACCCTATTTCTTAGACTTCTGGAGGAATCATGCTGGCTTTTTATAAAAAGTCGCTATTTGCGGCTTTCTTAATGGTTTTCTACATAGCTTTCGGCCTCAGCGCGAGCGCGCAGTCGGGCGGAAGTTCGACCTCAGTTACAGGCACTGTAGTCGATCCGACGGGCGCGGTGGTGCCCAATGCCACCGTGGAAATTCGCAACCCGGTCAGCGGCTTTACCAGGACCGCTACTACAGACAGTTCGGGAAAATTCAGCATCCCCAACGTTCCATTCAATCCTTATCACGTTACCGTCACTGGCCAGGGTTTTGCATCTTATGCGCAGGATGCTGATGTTCGATCGGTTGTTCCCGTGGCCCTCAACATAACCCTGCAGATAAAGGGTTCCAGCGAATCTGTCACCGTCGAGGCAGCCGGAGAAGATCTACTGGAGAACGATCCCACGTTTCACACTGACGTTTCGAAGGAACTGTTCGACAAGATGCCGCTGGAAAGCCAGTCATCTTCTGTCAGTTCGCTGGTCACGCTATCTTCGCCGGGAATCGCCGCCGATTCCAACGGCTTGTTCCACGGCTTAGGCGATCACGCGGAAAACTCATTTTCCGTCGACGGCCAGCCCATCACCGACCAGCAGAGCAAAGTCTTTTCCAACCAGATTCCCCTCGATTCAATCGAGTCTATGGAAGTGATCGCCGGAGCGCCGCCCGCCGAATTTGGCGACAAGACCAGCGTGGTAATCAATGTAACTACGCGCTCGGGTCAGGGAATGACCACGCCTCACGGATCGGTGACGGCTTCTTACGGTAGTTTCGGTACTGCGAGTGGGGGGATTAACTTCGGATACGGAGGCCAGAAGTGGGGCAACTTCATCTCGGCGAACGGATTGAACAGCGGCCGCTTTCTCGATCCGCCTGAGTTCACCGTCTTCCACGACAAAGGCAATGAAGAGAACCTGTTCGATCGCCTGGATTTTCAAGTCTCCACGGCGGACTCCATCCATCTGAATCTCGGATTCACCCGGTCGTGGTTCCAAACCCCCAATTCTTATGACACCGAATTCGCGACGGCGTGGAAGGGACTGACCGTGGACAACGGTGGCCTCGATCCCAATGGCAATGTGGTTGGTCCAGCCGACCAGCGCTCTCAAATCAAAACCTTCAACATCGCTCCCTCGTGGACCCGGGCGGTCAATCCCAATACCGTGTTCACGCTCGGAGCTTTCGTCCGCCGCGACCAGTACAACTATTATCCCAGCGGCAACCCGTTTGCCGATCTCGCTCCTGATCTTCAAGCGCAGACTGTGGCGCAGGATAGAACGCTGACCAATGCCGGCGTCCGGTCGAATATCTCTTACGCGAAGGGCGTCCATAACCTGAAGGCGGGAGTCACCTATCACGCAGACTTTCCTCGACGAGAATAACCAGTTAGGCATCGTTGATCCGACATTCAACTTCGTATGTTTTAACGCCGACGGCAGTCCCAATACCAGTCGGTCTGTAACCAACCCGGGGCAATGCGGCGGAGCGCAGAATCCGGGCGGCACTCCTAATCCGGACTTCAACAGCCTTCTCCTTCCTTTTGACCTGTCGCGCGGCGGAGGGCTATTTCCGTTTCACGGCCATACCGATGTCAAGGAGCTCGCTCTTTACGTCCAGGACTCGATCACTAAAGGAAACTGGGCCCTGAACCTGGGCCTGCGCGGCGACTTTTACAATGGTCTGACTACCCATCGGGAAGCTGAGCCCCGCGTCGGGATTGCCTACAACATCAAGAAGACCAACACCATTCTTCGGGCTTCCTATGCGCGAGTTCTGGAAACTCCGTTCAATGAAAACCTGGTGCTCTCCAGCATTGGCTGCGCCGATCCGGTTTTGAATCCGCTGCTTGCCTGTTCCGCGCCGGGAGCAACCCCGTTCAGCCCCGGCTGGCGCAACGAATTCCATGCCGGACTGCAGCAGGCATTCGGAAAGTATCTGGTTTTTTCCGGCGAGTACATCTGGAAGTACACGCACAATGCCTACGACTTCAGCGTGCTGGGCAGCACTCCCATCACCTTCCCGATCGAGTGGCATAACTCCAAGATTCCCGCGGTTGCGGGACGCGTAAGCGTGCCGAACTTCCACGGCTTCTCGGCGCTGTTTGTTTTCTCCAGCGTCGCGGCACGGTTCTTCAACCCGCAAATAGGCGGAGCCGGCGCGGTACCTCCGGGAACTGGCACTACCGGGTTCACCCCATTTCGCATTGACCACGACGAGAAATTCAACCAGACCGCTCACATTCAATACCAGCCCTGGGTGCGCGGACCCTGGGTCGGCTTCAACTGGCGCTATGACAGCGGGCTGGTGGCGGGAGCGGTCCCGTGCGTTGCCTTAACCGACACTTGCGGAAGCACCGATTTGACGAATGTGGACGTTTCCGGCCTGACTCCGGATCAGCAGTTCCAGGCGGGATTATTCTGCGGCTCGGTGCATGCCACGCCCCCAAGCGCAGTAAATCCCCTGGGTGTTCCGATATCGCCAACCGGGCTCTGTCCGGCGGCGCAATATGGATCGACCCTGGTGACGATTCCGGCAACCGGTACTCAGAATGACGACAAGAATCCGCAACGCATCGCTCCCCGCAACCTCTTTGATCTTTCTGTGGGAGATGACAACCTCTTTCACGGGGAGAAATACAAGTGGAGTCTTCAGCTCACCGCGATCAACCTGACCAACAAAGTCGCGCTGTACAACTTCCTGTCGACGTTCAGCGGCACCCACTACGTTACGCCGCGCGCGCTGACAGCGCAGTTGGGATTCCACTTCTGAAGCCGGTTGGCGACGTATATCGGTTATCAATAGCCGAGTCATCCTGAGCGAGCCCGCTCGCTCAGGATGACATCCAGTTATGAAATGCGCGGCATTTATAATGCCGTGCAATGCCCGCTTACCCCGGAAATATTGTTCGCCCGCTGTTCCTGGTAGCCGCCTTGCTGGTGTCTGGGACTGCGGGCGCCTTTGCGTCCTCGTCCTGGAGCGGCCTGCTGCGCGACGGCTCGGGCAAGCCGATCAGCCAAGCCACTGTAAGACTGCGCTCGAAGTCGGGCGATCGTGGCTACGAAGCCACAACTTCAGCCAACGGAACTTTTACCTTCGCAGGAATAGCCGCAACCGATTACCAACTTTCAATAGAAGCTGCGGGGAATACCTGGCGTGCGGCGAACCCACTTAGCATCAAGGACGGAGACAAGCTCACCATCAGCCTGCAAGTCTTGTCTCAACCACCGGAGTTGCGCCTGTTGCCTACCACCGAGGAGGTTACGTCCCAGGCCAGCGGAGGCGAGCGGCTTTCCGGCGGAGAAGTCTCCAGCCTGCCTTTGAATGCGCGCGATTTCAGCAAATTGTTGTTGCTGGCAGCCGGCACCATGACCGACGCGAACGGCGCCGCCAACTTTACCCAACAATTCGCCGTCAATGGACAACGAGGGTCAGCGACCGTATTTGCTCTCGATGGATTCGACACCACCGATCCGGAAATGGGAGGCGCCACCTTTTCCAATTTCAACGTGGATGCGATCCAGGAAGTCCAGGCCAGTTCAGGAGTGATGCCGGCAGATTTCGGCCACGGCGCAGCCAGCTTCACCAATGTCATCACCAAATCCGGCACCAACCAGGTTCACGGAAGCTTCTTTGAATTCGCCCGCAACGCCGCCTTCGACGCGCGCAACTATTTTGACCACAAAAGCGTTGCCGACGAGCGCCGCATTCCGCCGTTCGTGCGCAATGAATTTGGGTTCACTAATGGCGGCCCGGTGGTGATCCCGAAAATCTATGACGGCCGGGCGCGCACGTTCTATTTCGGCCAGTACCAGGGCTTCCGCCAGGTGTTGGGAACTACGCAGGTTTTCCCCGTGCCCACTGCCGCCGAACGCCAAGGCATCGACACGGAGACTTTCCCCGGTGACACGCTGACCGTTCCGGTGAACCCGGCCATTGTTCCGGTACTGGATCACTATCCGTTGCCCAACGACCCGGGCGGAGCTTACGGCGAGCGCACCTATGCGGCGTCCTCCAAGATCTACACCCGCACCGACCAATTCTCGGTGCGCATCGACCACCGCATCTCCGACAAAGCCACGTTGCTGACGCGTTTCAGCCTGAATCAAGTCACCGGCCCGCTCACGAATCCCGATCAGACTGCGATTGATCCCAGTTTCGGAGTCCAGTTCTTCGATCACCAGCGCAGCGCCGGCGTGAAATATTCGCGCACCATTTCTCCCCATCTTGTTTCCGACACGTCATTTGGTTACATCCGCAGTACGCCGTTTTTCCCCACCACCAATCACACGCAGCCGGCAATCACCTTCGGCGACGGGCTTTTTCAGGGTTACAACTCCGCGGGCGGCTCGATCTTCGGGTCGTACGGAAATCTCTACCAGCTCAAGCAGGACATGAGTTATGTGCATTCCAACCATGTTTTCAAGTGGGGAGTGGAAATCCGCTTCAATCGCGACACCACGATCTTTGGGACTAACCCCAACGGAATTTACAGCTTCGGAGGAGGCACAGCCTACTCGCCCGTGCTGATCACTTCGGCCAGCGGCGCGCATGATATTCACCCCGGTGATCCGCTGCCTGATTCACTCACGGGCCTGCTCACCGCCACTCCTTATTCGTATGGTGTGATCGCGGCCGCGGACGTCACCCCTACGGGCGACAAGTTCGATGCAGCGGCAGTACGCCGCGAAGCTTATAACTTTTACTTCCATGACACATGGAAAGCCAGCTCGCGCCTGACACTCAGCTACGGCTTGCGCTACGAAGTGAACAGCCGTATTCACGAAGCTGAGAACCGGACTTCGCTGCCAAGATTCGTCGGTGCGGACGGGAGAGATGTTCCTTATCACGACCACAGCGCCAGGCAGATTTTTCTGTACAACCCGCAGCCTCCTTACGACCAGGACTGGAACGGATGGGGGCCAAGACTTTCGATGGATTACGCTGTGACCAGCCATACCGTGCTGCACGCCGGTGGCGCGATTACAACCATCGTCCCTAATTTGTGGCAGGACAATTTCGTCACGGGCGGCATTCCGCTTGCCACCAGCCTTTTCGCCAGCGCGTTGGCTAATGTTCCCTTGCCATTTCAGAACACGGCCGTACCAGTACATCTTCCGCAGCCATATACCACGTCGGGCGAACTTCTGTTTCCGAACGGCGATGCCAGCCACGTGGCCCCGAATACACCAGTGGATCTGCAGCGCTATCAGGACGATCTGAGAGCGCTCACTCCGGGAAACCAGGTCCAACTGCTTTCGATGATTGGTTTCGCCAGGAACTTCCGCAACGGCTACATCGAGAGCTACACCGCCAGCTTCGATCATGACTTTCGTGACGTAAAGTTCAGCGCTGCCTACGTGGCGACGGCGGGCGTTCATCTGGCCAGCGTCTATTCTCCGAATAGTTATGGCGGCGCGGATCCGGCTTTCGCGCCGTTTACGCAGTTCGACTCCAGCGGAAAAGCTATTGGAGGTTTTGGGCCGGAGGTGGTGATGAGCGGCCGGTCGCACTCCACGTATCACTCGCTTCAAACCAGCGTCAGCAAAAATTCCGCGCGCGCTGGGTTGGGCCTGCAAGCCAGCTATACGTATTCCAAATCTCTGGACGACACCAGCGCGGTGCTCGGTGGTCTCATCGCGGGCGCGGGCGTCGTCCTGCAGACTCTTCCCCAGAATCCTTGGGATCCGGGCGCGGAAAAGGGCCCATCGACCTTCGACGCCACGCACTCTTTCACATTGAGTCTCATCCAGGTGCTGCCGCTCGATCGACTAGGTTTTCTCAGGCCGCTGGGAAGAACGCTCACCCGGGGATGGCAGTTCCTGAATATCACCACGCTGACCAGCGGAGCGCCGTTCACCGTTTATTCCGGAGTGCAGCAGACCGGTGCCGGCGCAGGGGGAACGGATCGGCCTGACCTGGTGAAGCAACCGCATTTCTCAACCAGTGGTCCGGTGCGCGAGGATTATTTCGGTCTGGGCGCGAACAATGCTTCATTCTTCAACATTCCGATTAACGTTCCGGGAGGGACCGGGCCCAACCATGGCCGCTTTGGGACCCTGGGCCGCGACACGTTCCGCGGCCCCCGCTTCCACGACTATGACATCGCGCTGATCAAAGACACGCCATTTGGCCATCGCGGCAATTCGGAACTGGGCACCGTGGAATTTCGCGCCGAGTTTTTTAACGTGTTCAACCTGGTGAACTTCGGACTGCCCTCCAACATTTTGCGGGGCAGCGGATTTGGAATTATCAGCAAAACCGCTGGCCCTTCCCGTCAAATACAGTTTTCCCTAAAATTTATTTATTGATGATCAGGTGCACCGCGCGGACTAATTTCGGCGTGCGGGAGCGGGACCCGGAGGAAGAATCTCGGGCTCTCCAGCCGGAACACTCTGAAGCGTCACGTACAAAACAGACGCTGTCCAGGTCGGAAACAGGTCGAGACCGGGCGTCATCTCCGCCAGGAGCGTGGGCAGGAAAGCCCAATGCCATCCCAGCAAACGGATAAGCGTCACCGCCATGAATACATCCAGCAGAGTGTCCGCCGGCGACAAGCCCCCGGCGGCGAAGAGCGGTAATGCGAAGATTTGAACGGCGTCTCCCGCCATGGCTATCAACAAAGCCAAACGATGCTCGGGCGGCTTGATGGCTCTGAACAAATTAGACATCCACATAAACACCTGCATAGATAGGATACAACGGTTGGGGGCTCTGTTGGGGGCCGATTACAGGCGCGTTTTCTTTGCGACCTTGGCGTCCTTTGCGGTTATCAGGCGAAAAGCTTGACCGCAAAGGACGCAAAGAAGCCGCAAAAGACGCCAAGGGTGCGCAGTCGAGAATTTCTGTGTGAGAATGTCTGGCTTTGTTATTCATGAAAGATTCCTCTCCATCCACGGCAGCACAGCGAGGCCCATTTCTGAGCGACACTGCCATCTTGGTCGCGCTCGCGTTTTGCCTGGCGCTGCTGCACATCTTCACGAATGACCAGTATGGGTTTCATCGCGATGAACTGGCCACACTTGACGATGCTCGGCACCTGGCCTGGGGGTACGTGGCTTATCCGCCGGTGACCCCGTTTCTGGGACGGGTTTCGCTGGCGCTTTTCGGAGCATCGGTCCGCGGGGCACGCTTCTTCCCCGCGCTGGCCCAAGCCGCGTGCGTCATTTTGGCCGGCCTGATGGCGCGCGAAATGGGAGGTAAGCGGTTCGCCCAGGTGCTGGCAGCGCTCGCGGTGGCGATTGGGCCGGTCGCACTTCGTGCAGGTGCGTTGCTGCAGTATGTGGCGTTCGATTACCTGTGGTGGGTTGTGACCGCCTATTTTGTGGTCCGGTTGCTTCGGTCCGATGATCCCAGATGGTGGTTGGGAATCGGCGCCGCCGTTGGTCTGGGCATGTTGACGAAATATTCCATGCTCTTCCTGGTTGCAGGAATGCTCGTCGGTCTGCTCGTAACCGACGCGAGAAAGTATTTAAAGAGCCGATGGTTGTGGATGGGCGTCGCCCTATCCTTGCTCATCTTGCTACCTAACCTGATCTGGCAGGTACAGCACCAGTTCATCTCGCTCGACTTCCTGCGCCACATCCACGCACGCGACGTTCGCATCGGCCGCGCTGACAACTTCTTATCCGATCAGTTCAAGGTTGCCGCGAATTTCGTGACCATCCCCCTTTGGATCGCCGGGCTGGTGGCGCTGCTAGGGGATCGGCAGTTTAAAGCCTTTCGTCCAATCGCCTGGATGTTCGTCGTGCCATTCGTCCTGTTCGTGATTGCAAAGGGAAGGGGGTATTATCTGGCGCCGGCGTATCCGATGTTGTTGGCGGCCGGAGCCGTTGCGGAAGAACGCTGGATCGCGTCGTTGACGTCTGCGCGTGCACGCAGGGTGCGAGTCCTCACGTTCACCGCAATCACTTTCGGTGGTGTGCTGGTAGCGGCGGTGGCTCTGCCTCTGGCACCGGTAAAGTCTGCCTGGTGGAATCGGATTGACGATGACGACTTTAAAGAAGAAATAGGCTGGCCCGAATTAACCCATGATGTTGCCGGAATATGGAACTCGCTGCCGGCTGAAGAGAAAACCAGCACCGCGATTCTCGCCGCTAATTACGGCGAGGCTGGCGCGATCGATCTGTACGGCCCAGCTCTCGGTCTTCCTCAAGCAATAAGCGGAGTGAATTCTTACTGGCAGCGAGGATATGGCGATCCCCCACCGCAGACTCTGATCGTCCTGGGACTGTCAGGCGAGGACGCGGAATATCTATTTGAGTCCTGCGTGTTGTCCGGCCACGTGTCCAACGGCTATAGGGTCAAGAACGAAGAGACGCTCGAGCATCCCGACATCTTTGTCTGCCAGCAACCGCGCAAAACCTGGCCCGAGTTCTGGACGAAATTCAGACACTTCGGGTGAGGCTGGGGAATTCTCGAGCGTTAACCTGGCTAGTATGTTGCTATTATTGCCTTAGCCGCTTCGCGCGGTTACGGTTTGTTCGCCGCTATGGGCTGGAATGAAATCAAGCGTCGGCTAACATTGACTCCCGTCGCCCGCCGGCGTCTGGGGGGGATAGCGATCGTATTGACGATCGCCTATATTGCTTTCGGAAGCATGATCTGGTGGGCCATGAATCAACCGCCGGAAACTTTCGGACGGGTGATGAAGAGGCTCCCGGGGCCGGTCCCCTTTCTCGTCTTTCCGTTCGAGACGCTCTGGCTCCGAGCCCGAGCCGGAAATCTCCAAGTGGGAGATGCAGCGCCAGATTTTACTCTGCTCAAGGTCGACAAGAGCGATCGCGTCCAGCTGTCGGCACTGAACAAGCAGCAGCCGGTGGTGCTGGTTTTTGGCAGCTACACATGACCTCCATTCCGGCGGGAGGTTCCTGCCCTCAACAAACTCTACGAGCAGTATCAGAATCGCGTAGCCTTTCTGGTGGTCTACATTACTGAAGCGCACCCCAGCGACATCTGGCAGATGCAGAGCAATATAAAAGACCAGGTGGTTTTCGCCAGTCCAAAAAATGAAGAGGAGCGCGCCTACATCGCCGGAGCCTGTGTGCGCAAGCTCGGCATAAAGTTTCCCAGCGTGCTGGATGAGTTTGGCAATGGAACTGAGAAGGCATATACCGGCTGGCCAGACCGGCTTTATCTGATTGACGCCAACGGTCGCATTGCCTACAAGAGCAAGCCGGGACCGTTTGGTTTTGAGCCTGATCAACTAGGCGCGGCGTTGGAGCGCACCGTGGGAACTTCAAAGGCGAGTAAGTAACCGAAAGAAATGTTGCAGGGAACCGTGAGCGGTTCCCCGCACTCGTGGAGACTACTCGTTCGCCGCGCGATCGCGCCGCAGAGCCTCGTTCTCCTCTTCTTTTTCCACCTGCTCGCTGCTACCGGGTTTCTTCACTGCGTCCTTCGCCTTGCCCCAGGTGTTCTGAACCTTTCCTTCGACTTGCTTGGCTGCGCCTTCGGCCTGATCCTTGGTACTGCCGGTCCATTCTCCGACTTGGCGCTGCACCCGGCCCGCGACGTCCTTCACTTTTCCCTCCACTCTGTCCTTATCCATTATGATTCCTCCACCATCCAGGATTGAACACAAGATAAACCATAGTTCGTCGAGGCGGGGCGCGATATCGGCAAGAAACTGTATCCGGATAGGAGATGCGATGTAGAGATTTCTTGTTTTCCAGACCTCCGAAACTTGCATCTCTTTCGAATTTCGGGGGTTAGAGGCCAAAATATTTTCGTCCGGCGAGCGCAAGTTTCCACAACTTCAGAGGTGTAGCATCTTTAGGAGTCCAATCAGGAGATTATTTTGTGACCACCGATGTTGCTTCCCCCGATCGCGTGACTACCAGAATTCCCCACCAGATTCTTGGCGCAGAAGAGCTACGCAGGATTGACGCATATTGGCGTGCGGCGAACTATCTTTCGGTGGGACAAATCTATCTGTATGCGAATCCGCTCTTGCGCGAGCCATTGAAGATTGAGCATGTGAAGCCCCGGCTGCTCGGACACTGGGGCACCACGCCAGGGTTGAATTTCGTCTATGTGCATTTCAACCGGCTCATCAAGAAATACGATTTGAACGTGATCAACATTACCGGGCCCGGTCACGGCGGGCCGGGAATAGTCGCCAATACTTATCTGGAGGGCACTTACACAGAGCTTTATCCCGATATCCAGCAAAACGAAGATGGCTTACGAAAGCTGTTCAAACAGTTCTCATTTCCCGGGGGAATTCCCAGCCACGCGGCTCCGGAAACTCCGGGGTCGATCAACGAGGGAGGAGAACTGGGCTACTCCATCGCTCATGCTTACGGAGCCGTGTTTGATAATCCCGACTTGCTGGCGTGTTGCGTGGTCGGTGATGGCGAGGCGGAGACCGGCGCGTTAGCCACCAGCTGGCATTCCAACAAATTTCTCAATCCGGCGCGCGACGGCGCCGTGTTGCCCATTCTCCATTTGAACGGCTACAAGATCGCGAACCCAACCGTGCTGGGGCGTTTGAGTGACCAGGAGCTTACGCAGCTCTTTAACGGATATGGCTACAAACCCTATTTCGTCGAGGGCCACGAACCCGAGCCCATGCACCAACTCATGGCCTCGACACTGGAAACCATACTCGTGGAGATCAGGACGATTCAGGAGAATGCGCGCTCGAATGGGTCCACTGCGCGTCCCATCTGGCCCATGATCGTCATGCGCACTCTCAAAGGCTGGACCGGACCGAAGATCGTAGATGGCAAGCCGGTTGAGGGTACATGGCGGGCGCACCAAGTGCCGGTCACGGATTTGGAGAAGCCAGGACATCTCAAAATCCTGCAAGATTGGATGAAGAGTTATCGTGCGCAAGAGCTTTTCGATGAGAACGGAAAATTTCGTGCAGAACTGGCCGAACTCGCCCCCAAGGGCGAGCGGCGGATGGGTGCAAATCCGCACGCCAACGGCGGCTTGTTGCTCAAGAACCTGCTCATGCCGGATTTTTGTGACTATGCGGTCAAGGTAGCGAAACCGGGCACGGAGATTGGCGAAGCCACCAGGGTTCTGGGCACATTCCTGCGTGACGTGATGAAGCTGAACCTGGACGCGAAGAACTTTCGCGTATTTGGACCGGACGAAACCGCCTCCAACCGCTTGGACGCACTATACGAAGTGACGGACAAAGTTTGGATGGAACCGATTTTGCCCACCGATGAGCATGAGTCCAGCACGGGTCGAGTGATGGAAATGCTGAGCGAGCACATGTGCCAGGGATGGCTCGAGGGCTACCTGCTGACCGGGCGGCACGGTTTTTTCTCGTGCTATGAAGCGTTCATTCACATTGTCGATTCCATGTTCAATCAGCACGCGAAGTGGCTCAAGGTGACACGCCACATTCCCTGGCGGCGGCCGATCGCATCACTAAATATTCTGCTGACTTCACACGTATGGCGGCAGGACCACAACGGCTTCAGCCATCAGGACCCCGGCTTCATAGATTTTGTGATGAACAAGAAGGCGGATATTGTGCGCGTCTATCTGCCGCCCGATACCAATACCCTACTTTCTGTAGCCGATCACTGCCTGCGCAGCCGGCATTACATCAATGTAATCGTCGCGGGAAAGCAGCCGGCCCTGCAATGGCTCGGGATGGAGGCTGCCATCGAGCACTGCACCACTGGCATCGGAATCTGGGATTGGGCCAGTACCGATCAGAACAGCGAGCCCGACGTGGTCATTGCCAGCGCCGGTGACATCCCCACGCTTGAGGCTCTGGCTGCGGTTGACCTGCTGCGCCAGAATTTCTCCGACATAAAGATCCGCTTTGTGAACGTGGTAGATCTGATGACGCTGCAACCTCCTTCGGAGCATCCGCATGGTATCTTGGACCACGATTTCGATTCCATGTTCACCACGGACAAGCCCGTCATTTTTGCGTATCACGGCTATCCCTGGCTGATTCACCGGCTCACCTACCGCCGCCACAATCACGACAGCTTTCACGTTCGCGGCTACAAGGAGGAAGGCACCACGACCACGCCTTTCGATATGACCGTGCTCAACGAGCTTGATCGCTATCATCTGGCAGGCGATGTCGTCGACCGGGTGCCGCGGCTGCAGCGTGTAGGCGCGCACTTCAAGCAGTTCCTGCGCAACCAGTTAGTGGAGCACGATCGCTACATTCGCGAACACGGGGACGACATGCCGGCCGTTCGCGACTGGACCTGGCCCTACTAGCCGATGAAAATCCTGGTGCTGAATTCGGGCTCCAGCAGCCAGAAGAGTTGCCTGTACGAAATTGGCGACGCTCTTCCTGACGACCCGCCGGCTTGCCTCTGGCAGGCGACGATCGAATGGGAGGGAGAATTCGGTCGCGCCGAAATCAAGAATGGGCGAGGCCTGAGTAAAAAGGAAACCATTAGGATTTCCTCTCGCGCCCGGGCCACGGCGCGCCTTCTGGATACTTTGTGGAAGGGAGAGGCCAGCCCGGTCTCATCACCCTCGGAAATTGACGTGGTCGGGCACAGGATTGTACATGGTGGCCCGACCTTCGAAGAGCCGTCCCTCATTACAGACGCCGTGAAATCGGCAATCGCTGGAGTTTCTGCTTTCGCGCCTCTGCACAATCGTGCGGAGCTCGAGGGCATAGAAATCATCGAGAAGGTGCTGGGCAGAGTGCCCCAGGTAGCGGTGTTTGACACTGGCTTTCACAAGAGCATGCCGCCCTCGGCAGCGGTGTATCCGGGGCCCTACGAATGGTTTGAGGATGGAATCCGCCGCTATGGTTTTCACGGAATCAATCACAAGTATTGCGCGCGGCGCGCGGCACATCTACTGCGCAGGGATCCAAAATCGTTCAAGCTGGTGACTTGCCACCTGGGGAATGGCTGTTCCCTGGCCGCGATTCGCGATGGGCAGAGCGTCGATACCACCATGGGGTTCACGCCGGTGGAAGGCTTGATGATGGGCACACGTTCCGGCTCGGTCGATCCTGGCATTCTCACCTACCTGATGCGGAACAAACAGTTCACTGGAGAAAAGCTCGATGAACTTCTCAATAAACACTCCGGCCTGCTGGGAATCTCCGGCGTATCGGGGGATATGCGCGAAATTATGACTGCCATCAAAAATGGAAACCAGAGGGCCAAGTTAGCCTTTGAAATCTATATACACCGTTTGCGTGCAGGCATCGGCGCCATGATAGCGGTGCTGGACGGTGTCGATGCGCTGGTCTTCACGGCTGGAGTTGGAGAGCATTCAAGCGAGGTTCGCTCGGCGGTTTGTCAGAATCTTGGCTATATCGGCCTGAAACTTGATCCGAAGAAGAATGAAGAGTCGCCCACGGACCAGGACATCTCCGACACCAGTTCGCGGGTTCGCGTCATGCTGCTTCGCGCCGGGGAAGATTGGGAGATCGCCCGCGATTGCTGGAAACTGTTAAATCGTGTCGCCGCTTAAACGACCAGGTGCGACTGAGTGGCAGAGCGCTGGCGCCAGCGGTAAACCACCTCCGAGTTTTTCCAGAAGAATTTCTCTGAAGCGCGCGGCCCCTTGCGGCTCACATACTGCCTGATGATGTCGAAGGTGCCTTGGTAAGTTGACAGGTGATCGCTGTTGGGCCAGTCGCTGCCAAACAGCAACCGATCCTCTCCGAAGGTTTCCCAAATCTCGTCAAGCCAGGGCCGGTAGGTTTCGGCGTCGGTTGGCACCGTGCCATCGACCCGGCGAAGCACCTCTGATCCTTTCACAAAAACGTTACTGCGCTGGCTGAGTGCTCGCAGATCCTGCTCGTACGCTTTTCGGGCAGCGGGCTCCGCTGGCGGCAAGGCCTGCGGCAGGTGGTCGATCACGATTCGTAAGTCGGGAACGCGATCCGTGAGCTTCAGAATCTCGGCGATGAGGACAGGGTCCGGATTGGCGCTCTCCAACAGCAGGCCGGAAGAAGATAGCCGTTTCAGATTCGCCATGAAGTCAGGATTGTTCAACTGCGCACCCAAACTTCGCTCCCAGAGATTGCCATAGCGAATGCCGCGGAACAGCGGGTTCGCCCCGAAGCGCTCGAGTTGGTGCAAAAAGCCGGGAGTTGCGGGATCGAGATTTCCAATTACTCCCACAATGATTGTGTCTGACGCCGCCGCCCGAAGCAGCCAGTCGTTGTCTTCAACCAGAGGACTGCATTCCACTGCGATTGCGCCGACAACGCCAAACGGCATGGCCAGACTTTTGTACCTCGGCGGCAGCGCAGGCCGGTACAGGACGGTGTCGGTCGGCTCTGGCCAGGGAACGCCGCCCGGCCGGGTGGGATCGAAGAGGTGAATGTGCGCGTCGATGATAGGGAACGCTAGACCGGGCAGATGTGAACTATATGCGGAACCAAATTGGCGGGCGCCGTGGAGAAGAGCGAAGCACGAGCCAGTTTTCAGAAGTGCTCTTCGTCGCAGATCCGTCACGATGTGCTCCTCGTTCAGTCCACACACTACTCGATTATCGGCAAGGAGTGCGACGAAATTCTGGGTTAAAGAATTCGGCGGCCAGACAGACTTCCTTCACGAAAAGCAGCGGTCTGAATCTCAAGAAATAGTTGTCCTGAGACCCGAGAACCCAAGGGCCTCGGCACACGGAAGTACGTAACTTTCGGGTTCGGGACCTTTGTAAGTCGCTTGCTCAGCCGGCTCCGTGGTATGAAACAGCTAGACATGAAATTATTTAAGGTAGCAGTCATTGTAATGAGCCTGGCGACGCTTCTATTCGCCTGCCCAACCTCGGTGTCATGCCCAGCCGACCACGCCGAGATGCATAAAGTAGGCGACGACAATTCGGGTCCGGTACACCTCGTGGTATTCGAACATCAGACCTCCGCCGGCGAAACCCACCAGGTTAGTATTCGCTGCGAAAGGTAGCGGCTGGCAGTAGATGGTTGCGTGTGCGAAGACGCTTGCTCGGGGAAATAAGAAGAAACTGCGTTTTTTTTCAGTCCTGCAGACCTCGAGATTAGTTCTCGAAGCCTAACCAGGCAAAGCTCACTCTGATCCCGCCGACGCCGACCCGGCCCGGGCCAGCTTGTCTTTTTCCGGCCGGTATCCGACTACTACCAGGTCAACTCTCCGATTTGCCGCTCGTCCTTCAACAGAATCGTTACCCGCCACGGGGCGATACTCGGAGTATCCGGCGGCGGAGATCAGCGCGGGATCGAACCCGTGACGCTCAATTAGCAACGCTGCCACCGTAGTGGCGCGCGCAGTAGACAGGTCCCAGTTCGATTTGAAGCGCGAGTTGTGGACTGGTACGTTGTCGGTATGACCTTCCACTCTGATCTCGAAGCCACGTTTTCCGAGGATGCCCGCGATTCGAGTCAGGGTGGCGTGGCCGTTCGACAGCAGTTCGGCTTCGCCGCTGTTGAAGAAGCCAACCTCGCGCAAGCTGACAACCAACCCTTCGGGAGTGACGCGCATTTGCACTTCGTGCTGGCGGATCTCATCCCCCAGAGCGGTTTCGAGCTGGCGCCGCAGTTCATCGACATCAATCCCAAGGCCGACCCAACCATGATCTTTGTCGGAGGAGCCGGCAACTTTTACGAGTTTGAGCGGGGCGTCGGTGAGATCGGGATTTGGTATGCCCGGACTTCCGGGGATGCCGATGTCCTTGGTCGCCGAGCCGGTGAACACACCCAATTGTTGAAACGCTCCCTTGATGGATGCCGAAACCTGCGCTGCCTTTTTCTTGTCAGCCTGGGAGGAAGCATAGAGCACGACAAAGAAAGCAAAGAGCAGAGTGATGAAGTCGGCGTAGGAAACGAGCCAGCGCTCATGGTTGGCGTGAGCTTTATGTCTGCGGCGCCGGCTCACGCGCTGGCCGCCGCTTTCTGCTCCGGCTGTTGCTCGTGCTCCTGCAAGTAGCCCAGCAGCATAGTCTCAAGCATGCGCGGATTCATGCCTTCAAGGATGGAGATCACACCTTCCAGCTTCATTTCGCGCAGCACCTGTTCTTCGCGAAACTTGATCTTCAGCTTTCCGGCCCAAGGGAGAAAAAGAATGTTGGCAGCACCGACGCCGTAAATGGTTGCGACGAATGCAACCGCGATGCCTTTGCCGACCTCAGTGATGTCCTCCAGATGCTGCATGACCTGAATCAGGCCCAGCACCGCGCCGATAATGCCAACCGTCGGTGCAAATCCCCCGGCCGCTTCAAATACCTGCGACAACCGTTCTCCGTATTCCTCCTGGTTGTCCAGTTCCAGTTCCATCATCTTGCGCAATTCCTCGGGCTCGGCGCCGTCAATCGCCAGCATCAAGGCCTTCTTAAGGAACGGGTCTTTGATGGTGGCCAACTGGGCGTCGAGAGAAACCACGCCTTCCTTGCGGGCGCGATTCGCGTAACCGACAAGCTCTTTAATCAACGAGTGAGGTTTCTGTCCACGATCAAAGAAGACGTGTACCAAGCCTTTCGCTGCGCCGATCACGATCGGAAGGGGAAATTGGATCATGACGGCCCCAATCGTGCCGCCCAACACAATCATCGCGGCCGTGGGCTGGAGGATCTGAGCGATCTTTCCGCCTTCGAGAATCAATCCTGAGAGAATCCCGGCCAGCGCGAGAATGATCCCGCCAATCGTGCTCTTATCCACGGCGGAAGTTCTCCGTGGAGCGCGAATTGGGCGCCTGGGGCTGGACCACGGCCGAGCTAATATCCGTTCCCCAAGAAGGCAGTCCGGCCATCACTGAGCGTCGGAAGGCAACAATCCGGTTAATCAGATCCTCTGAAGTCTCGCGGACGATCACTTTCTCTCCATTGATCAAGGTGATGACGGTATCCGGCGCATTCTCGACAAACTTGATCAAGTCGGAATTCAGCGCGATCGGGTTCCCATTCAGGCGTGTAAGTTGAATCACAAGGTTGCCTTTCCGGGCTCGGATTGAGTTCCGGCGTACATGTATCGGCACTCGGACGCCGAACCATTAAGAGTGGCTAAGGCTCGGCCCCGGTAACCGTTACCAATGTCATGGAGAGACTCGATACTGGGTCAAATACCAACGTCACCGAGCGGGGATGAATGGCCGAAGAGGAAATGCCGATACACAGGCCCGCACAAGCAGCACCACCTGATCGACCGAAGCGGTGTTTGGCAGTCGGTAAGGCCGCAGGGGTAGCAGGCGGAAACCCAGCAAAGGAGCTTTGAAATGTCACTGAGTATTCTGAATAACGTTTCATCCCTTGCGGCGCAGAACCAATTGTCGATGACGCAAGCGTCGCTGCAGAAAACCCTCTTACAGCTGTCGTCCGGTTCCCGTCTGAACACGGGAGCGGATGATGCCGCCGGTCTGGCCATTGCAGACGGGTTGCATGCCAACATCACGGCCCTCACTCAGTCAGCGCGCAACGCCAGCGATGGCGTGGGCTCGCTGCAGGTGGCGGACGGCGCATTGGCGCAGGTCACCGCTCTTCTGAACCGCGCTGTAACACTGGCCACTGAGGCTTCCACCGGCACGGTGAGCGATCCTCAGCGGACTACGATTGATGCCGAGTTCACCGCGATCAAGGCTGAAATCGACCGCATCGGAGCCAGCACTAATTACAACGGTGGACAGGTCTTCACCGCCACTGCAACCGCCATCTACCTCAGCGATGGCACGGGCGGTGGGTCGAGTTCCATCACCGTCACAACCGGTGCGCTTTCTAGCGCGGCGATTGGCTTCAGTGGAACTCCGACGGACATCAGCGGAGATAATCTAACCAGCGCTACCAACGCGCAGACGGCACTGGGTCACCTGACGACCGCTATCGCAGGTGTAGCGGCGGATCGTGGCGCACTCGGGGCGGAAACCAACCGCTTGCAGAGCGCTTCCAGCGTTATCACCAACCAGGTGCAGAACCTGACCAACGCCGAAGATGGCATCCGCGCCGCTGACATTCCGTCGGCTGTCGCGAACATGTCACGCTTGACCATTCTGCAGCAGACAGGTATGGCCGCACTGCAGCAATCCAACCAGATGCAGCAGTCGGTTCTTAAGCTGTTGCAATAACCTCGCACCTAACCACCGGCGGGGCGCAAAAAGCCCCGCCGGGGCGAGGTAACGGTATCCTCCATGCGCATTGATGGTCCCAGTCCGATTCTGCCTGCAGGCTCCGCGCCCGCGGTTCGTGACGTCAGACCGGTCTCCGCGCCAGAAGCAACGGCGCCGCTGGTCAGGGATCACGTGGAAATGCAGCCGAAGCCTGAGGTCAATTTGACCAACGTTGTGGTAGAGATGCAGCCGGGAAATATTGTGGTTTACAAGTTCGTGGATGAAGCCAGCGGACGACTGATCCAGCAGATTCCTTCAGAGCAGATGCTGAGCCTGTCCGAGGTTGCCCAGTCAAACGACAAACCTGCAAAGCAGAAGTAAAGAAGGATCTACAAACATGGCGGCTTCCTCTTCTTCGTCAATTTTGAATGCGTTGAGTTCCTCCCTGGGCACAGGGCAGGGAATCGACGTAACCTCGACGGTCAACCAGTTGATCGCCAACCTGCGCGGTCCGGAGCAGGTCTGGCAGACTCAGCAGCAGATACTCGCGGGACAGAGCACCGCGCTGACCCAGCTGAATACGGAAGTAACCGCACTGTCCAGCGCGGTGGAGGCACTCAACGATCCGGCGGGCACCCTAAGCTCACGGGCGGTTTCATCATCGCAGCCGGCGATTGCAACGGCTACCGCTTCGAACTCTACCCCGCTGGGAAGTCATACGATCGTGGTAAATAATCTGGCGAGCAGTTCTTCGTACTACTCGGGCACAGTAGCCAGCAGCACAACCGCGCTGGCTGCCGGGACGTTGACGATTCAAGTGGGAAGCGAGCCGGCAAACACCGTCACGATTGATGCGACGAACAATACTCTTGACGGATTAGCAGCAGCGATCACCAACGCCAACATTGGTGTGACCGCCAGCGTGGTGAACGACTCCAATGGCGCGCGCCTGGCGATCGTAAGCAACACTTCGGGCGCGGCCAGCGATTTGACGGTTAACGCAGGGAACAGCGGCCTGACCTTTACCAAGGGAGCCACCGGCACGGACGCATCGCTTACCGTGGATGGCGTTCCCATCAGCAGCGCCAGCAACACAGTGACAAACACCGTCGCGGGCCTGACTTTGAATCTCGTGGGCGCGGACCCGAATACGCAGGTGCAGATCGCAGTCAGTCCGGACGCTACAAAGGTCACGCAGGCAGTCACGGATTTCGTGACCGCGTACAACACCATCATTCAGGATCTGGCCAGCCAGTTCACATTTAACACTTCAACGAACACGGCCGGACCATTGTCGAGCGATGCGGGAGCTCGTCTAGTCCAGAACGAGTTGTTGACCGCAGCCACCTTTACCGGGACCGGGAACTCGATCAATACCTTAGCTCAGCTCGGCGTGTCGATGAACAACGACGGTACGCTAACCGTGGACAACGCCAAGCTGACTAATGCTGTCAATTCTGATTTTGCCGGCGTGCAGAACTTTTTCCATCCGGCAACCGGGACTGGTTTTGCGGCGTCCCTGCAAGCGCAGCTGGACCCCCTGACGGACCCGACGGAAGGCGCATTCTCGATCGAACTCAAAGGGTTGAGCGACGGGCAAAAGAGCTTCCAGGATCAGATCGATAATTACGAAGTTTACATCGCCACTGAGCAGACCCTT
This sequence comes from Terriglobia bacterium, assembly GCA_963748935.1. Classification (GTDB taxonomy): domain Bacteria; phylum Acidobacteriota; class Terriglobia; order Terriglobales; family Acidobacteriaceae; genus JAIQFF01. Next base: position 84,049 of record CAVVLA010000029.1, on the reverse strand, counting down.
CTGACTCAGCAATACACGCAGGTCGATTTGGCGCTGCGCCAGTTGCCACTACTGCAGCAGCAGATCAACTCTGAATTGAACTTTACGGGGAATTCAAACAACAACTCTAACAACAACGGCTAAACGGAGTTTAGATTCAGGGTTAACTCACAGCAATGAATGCCAAGCGGAATCAACTCGCGTATCAAGAAGCAGCAGTGCGCAACGCCAGCCCTATTGATCTGGTTATCATGCTCTACGATATTCTGGCGCGCGACCTGCATGCCGCCATTGAATCCATGCATGCCGACAACATCGAACTGCGATCGGCCAACCTGAAGCACGGCTTTCTGGCACTGCAGCAACTCGAAGGAAGTCTCAACCTGGATGAAGGCGGCGAACTAGCTACGAACATGTCGCGCTTCTATTCCATGCTGCGCGGCGAGATAATGAAGGCGCAAGTTCGCCAGGATGCCGCAGTTCTCGAGGAGTTGGTTCACTTATTGTTCAGTGTGCGGGAAGCTTGGGTGGAGTTGAATGGGCGGCTGGCGGTGTCTGCGACACAGACTGCCTCACAGACGGCGAGTTGGAAGGCGTGATCTCCGATCATGTGGGGCGGGCGCCCTCGCCCGCCCCACACTTTCCAGAGCTACTTCAGGTAGTCCAACAGACTCGTGGGCAGAATTTTGGCCGCAGCGGCCAGCGCGGCGTCGTGCGCGGTGGTTGCCTGGGTTAAATCCGTTGCGGCTTTGGTGATATCTGCGCCGACCAGGTTGTTGGCTTGCGATTTCAGAGTTACCTGTTCCTGTTGCAGAAACGTTTGCGTGGAACTGAGCTGGTTGACGGCGTTGCCGTAGAAGATGCGTTGTCCGGTGATGAAGTCAAAAGCGCTACGCAGCTGGTTGGTTGCATTCCCGGCATCAGTAGCGGTTCCGGTTTGCAGCGTGGTGATCAATTGCTGCAGGGCGCCAAAGACATCTCCTCCGGGATTCTGGAAGAGCTGACTGCCCGGCAGATTGGTTTGCAGAGTCAGGCCGTCCGCAGCCTGCACGGTGTTGGTGCCGGTGTTGCCGGTGTAGGTGACACCCGACGGGCTAGCGGAGTCCAGCGCGAATGGCGGCGCGGTGGTCGCGGTCCCGCCGAATAAATAGCTGCCACCGAGTGAAGTGTTGGCCAATTGCACCAGCTGGCTCTGAATGCCTTGCAGATTCTGCACGATCTGCTGGCGGTTGCCGGCCGACAAAGTTCCGGTGGTGCCCTGCACGCCCAGCGTGATGGCCTGAGTCAACTGCTGGACCACTGAGCTTAGCGCTCCATCGGCGGTCTGCAACTGGCTAGTCAAGGTGTCGATGTTCTGAAGATATTGGTCGGTGCGATTCGATTGGTCCTGGTTGCCAACCATTTGAGCCGCAGCCAGAGGATCGTCGGATGGAACGTTGACGCGCTTGCCGGTGGAGACTTGCTGCAGCGCCGTGTCTTCCTGGCTCTGAGTCTCCCAGATTGCGGCCAGAACGTCAGCGGACATGTCGGGGTTTACGCGCATATTAAGTCGTCACTCCCATCGCCATTAATGTGTCAAACATCGAATCCACAGTAGTGACCACGCGGGCTCCGGCCTCGTAGGCCCGTTGGTAGCGGATCATGTTGGTGGTTTCTTCGTCGAGCGATACACCGGACACGGCGGAACGCAGGTCGGTGATTTGTTGCACGCTGAGATTGCTGGCGTTGACGTCGGCCTGGGCGTTGGCGCCGAAGTTGCCGACCTGCAGAACCAGGTTCGAATAGGTATCCATCGGGCTCGCGCCAGAAGGAAGTTGCTGATCGCGGATCGCGATGAGTGGGGAAAGATTTCCATTGCTGCCGGCGGATCCGTCCGAACTGGCGGCGATCAAGCTGGGATCGGTTATGGCCACACCGAAATTTGCGGCGGCATTCGTCGGCGACGCCAGCGGAGTAAAAAAGTTCTGGCCGGCGTTTCCCGACGCGTCAAAGCCGGCCTGGTGCTGGGTGTTGAAGCTGGTAGTGAACTCGCTGGCCAGGGTATTCAGTTGGGTGAGAAGTTGCGGAATAACCTGATCACGAATCTGCAGCGTGCCTCCCAGTTGTCCGCCCTGAATCTGACTGGTGATGTCCTGGCCTTGAGCGCTGAAGACGTCTTCCACTGGGCTGCTGCTGTTGCCAGTCTGCAGAGCAAAACTCTGACTGGCGACGACCAACGGAACCCCGTTGGCTGTGGTTAAGGTCAGCCCGTGTTCAGTCTGGGTCACAGAAACGTTCACCAAAGTGGAAAGCTGGCGAATCAATTCGTCGCGCTGATCCTGGGTTGAGCCCGGATCCTGACCGAGACCTTGCATCTGGGTAACCTGCCCGTTGAGGGCCGCGATCTGCGTAGTCAAGCGGTTAATCTGGTTCACGATTTGCGGAACCGATTGGTCCAGTCCCGACTTGATCGTCCCGAGGCCCGACACTGCCTGATGAAATGAATTGGCGAGATTGTTGCCGGCGGTCAGCACTTGCTGGCGGGCATTTGCGTCCGTGGGATTGGTGGAGAGCTGGCTCAAGCTATTGAAGAACGCTGACAGCGCTCCTCCCACCCCCTGGGTCGGGTCGGAAAACATTCCTTCGATCTGGGTGAGCGAGTTGAGCTGCGTCTGAGAGCTGCCCTGCTGTTGGGTTTCTTCATAGAGTCTCAGTTGCAGCAGTTGATCGCGAACGCTCTGAAATTGATCTAGATTCACACCGCCGCCGAAGGTTACCCCGTTTTCCTGGAAGGTGGGAGCTTCGTTCAGTACGGCAACCTGGCGGCTGTAGCCCGGCGTGTTTACGTTGGAAATGTTATTCGTGGTAACGCTGAGCGCGCCCTGCTCGGCCTGCAAAGCCTGGACCGCGATCGACAGCGAGGTATTGAGCCCGGGCATCGATCAGACCTCGCAGGACCAGCCGCTGGCAGCGAGGGGCTCCGACGCTGAAGGGAAATTCTGTTTGTAGGTTTGGCACAGGGCCGCGCGAAGCCGCGCAGTACGCAGGGCTCGTTGCAGCAAGGAGGAATAAACCCGGGTCAGATTGACCAGTTCGCTGAGATCTGAAGGGAAAACTTTTATTGCGGGTTGCTGGCCGGTTGGTTGTCCGCGGAAGCAGAGTTGCAATTGCTCGACGAGGCTGTCCTGGATTGCAGTGGAAGCTTCAAGCGCCTCCAGATCGTCAGAAGCCAGCGCTGCAATCGCGCGCTGGAACTGAACACACAATTCTCGAATCCCGGCCGCGCAGGGAGATGGGGCGAGTTCGCGTTGCTGGATGCCTTCGGTTGCCAAAGAAAACTCACCTAATTAGCATTCCAAGTTGATGTGGTCCGCGTAAGTGGTCCAAACTAAGCTGTACGAAACCTATTTGCAGCAGGGCGACTAGCGCTGGTTGTGCTCCAGAATCGCCCGGGCGATCTTGTCCGGTTCTACCTTGTAATCGCCGTTCTGGATCGACTGCCGCAACGCATCGACCTTATCCTGCCTGACGGGTGGGGCGGCCATGGCCTGGGCTTCGAGCGAGGAGACACTCAGCGCATCTGCAGAAAGGCTGGTCTTGTCCTCCACGCTAGGCGTGCTAGGAGCCTTGCTGCCGGCCTTTTTGGCCTTATCGTCGCGCTCCACGCCGTTAAGCGAAATGTTGTTAAGGTCAATCCTCATATGTGGTCTCCTGCGATTCCCCGCAACAGCTTATCGGCAATTCTAAAGAAAAACTTTAGTCCAATAGTCACTTTGTCACCTTTGGGGTAGCCAATGGCTTTATCGAAACGGGTACCGCCTGTAAGTCCTTTGTACTCGGCAACGTAGCGGCATTCTTGTGAGCCGCCTGAGCCTCCAGATGCTTGGCCACCATGGCCGCGATTCCCAAACCGCCGTGACCTCCCGTCAAAGCGCTCCCGACTGCCTGCATGGCAATGGCGTGAAACTGGTCGCGACCTGGATCGGCATCGGGGTCCTGGTCGGATCCCGGAACCGAGGCAAAAGACTGTTCAGCCTGTTCCAGCCAATGCGAGAGCAGGACAGCTTCAAACTCACGCGCCGACTTCTGAATCTTGTCTGAGTTTGCGGAGTCGGTATTTTTTAGCTTCTCGGCCGCTTGCGCGCCGCGTACGTCAGAGAGGCTGACTGCTGGCGTAATGGTTCCGCTTGAGCTCACAAGATCTCCAATTCGGCCTGTAGCCCGCCTGCCGCTTTGATGGCCTGCAGGATGGCTACAATGTCTCGCGCGGTTGCGCCCATGGTTTGCAGTCCGTTGATAAGTTCTTCCACGCTCGCACCCTCCTCCAGACGGATGGTCTTGGCGGAGGTCTCATTCGCCTGCACTTCTTTTTCAGGTACGACCATGGTCTGCCCAGTTTTGGAAAACGGTGCTGGTTGCGACACCGTGAAGGTAGTGGCCACTTCCACGGTCAAGCCACCGTGCAGAACCGAAACCGCGGAGAGCTTTACGTCTCCGCCCATAACGATCGTTCCTGTGCGCTCGTTGACCACAACTTTGGCCGGCGGATGAACGCTGATGGATAGATTCTGAATCTGCGAAATCAAATCCGGGACCGACGCAATTCCTGAACTGCTGATGTTTACATTGATCTGGCGGCTATCCACGACGGTGGAAATCGGCTTGCCGAACTGGCGGTTGATCACGCCTGAGACTTCGCGCGCCGAGGTGAAGTCAGCATTCCTCAGTACCAGGGAAACGGTGCTCATGCGATTCAGGTCAACTGACGTATCCCGTTCCACGGTTCCGCCATTGGGGATACGCCCCACGGTCGGGTGGTTCAGTTGTTTGGTGGTGCCACTGCCGCCGGCCGAATATCCCCCAGCGTCAGTGGCCCCTGAGCTTCCGCATAAACCTGGCCGTCCGGCCCGTGCAACGGAGCCAGGAGCAGCACTCCACCTTCGAGACTCTTGGCATCGCCGATGGAAGAGACGGTCACGTCTAACGACATGCCCGGCCGGGCAAATGGAGGAAGAGAGGCGGTAACGAATACCGCTGCAATATTTTTGACGATGACCGAGCTTGCAGGAATCTGCACGCCCATGCGCTGCATGATGTTGGCCAGGGTCTGGGTAGTGAACAGGGTTTGCTGCCGGTCGCCGGTGCCGTTCAGTCCGACCACAATGCTGTAACCCACCAGCGGATTGTCGCGGACGCCGGCGATGGTGGTGATGTCGCGTACCAGAACGGTTTGCGCACCCGTCACCGTACCGGCGGAACGCGTCATCAGCAGCACGCCGACCAGCGCCGCGAATTTTAAAACCCGGGGGTTTCGAAACCCGGCGTTTAGAAACCCGGTTTTTAGAAACCGATGATCCATAAAAGTGCTCGAACCAGAGGATTGGGTGGCCGGGTCGCGTCGGACACGACTCCCTTACCTTTCAGTTCCACTTCCAGATTTGAAAGCGTAGTCGAAAGCGCTGTATTGTTTGGCGCCACGTCTCCCGGCCGCAACACGCCGCGTACGAGCATGGTTTCCTTCTGATTGTTAATCGCGACCATGCGTTCAGCTTCAACCACCAGGTTGCCGTTAGGCAGAACCGCAATCACCTGTCCGGCGAGGTTCGTATTCATGGTCGTGCTGGCGTCGGTCGAACCTGTGCCCTTGAGCTTGGTGGATGACGCTGCAGTAAGCAAGTTAGTTATTCCACTGGTGCTGATGTGACCGGCTAATCCCGAAATTCCCGACGTCGTATTGAAATCGCGCTGGGTGCCGACGTTACCCGTAGCTTGAGCAGTCGTGCGCTGGACCACCACAATAGTCACCAGGTCATTCAATCGGCTGGCCTTGTAATCAGATTGCAAATTGGTCATCGCGCCATTCGGACTCCAAAGGCTTCCCAACGGGACATCGGCAAGGGGAGGCGTAGTCTGTTGCTGCATGCGGGCCACGTAGTCGGCGCGGGTTTTCTGCGGGTCATGGCCGGGCTTGACCTTGGGCAACATGCTGGCGCTGGAAATAAAGTTCGACAAAATCAATATGGCGGACGCCAGCCGCACTACCCGAAATGTAAGAGTCTTTTTCACAAGCTTGCGTCAATCGGACAGTATGGAAGTCACTACCCCAGGCCCAACTACCCACGCTACGTATCGTCTTTTCGTATCTTTGCTGATTACTCTGACCTGTTGTCCGCGCCCGCCATTTTGCAGACACAGCACCGGCAAGGTCATGTGAATGTACTCACCCTCCAACATGAGGGTCGCGGTCCGCCCGCTACGGACCAGCATGTTTTCCGGCCGGAGAGCGGGCTGTGTCGTCCTTCCATCTGGCTGGATGGGCCGGGCCCCCGACGCGTCTCCCGGCTGTCCCCAATGCACCAAAACATAGAACGGAAGACAGGTGTTGGGATGTTCGCACCGCAAAAGAACCTTGTCGGCTTCGCCGTCCAGCATGTCGACGCTGAGTATTCTCAGGAACGGGTTGGGCTCGGTCGCGGTCATGCCGGACAATTGCTCCATCTGGTCCGGTCCGATCCGCATTCCTGAAGAGTGAAGGGCGCCCAGAATGGCTTCGCGGCTGATCGGCGTCCGCGGGTTGTCGTAGGCGCGAACCGGCGCTTCCGTCCCCGCCAGGAGCAGCACGCTAAAAATCGCGAATACTTTAGCAAGTCGTGAAGTCATTTCTCTCGTTAGTTACCGGGTGAGGCTGTTCAGATCCTGAAACATCTCGTCCGCAGCTTTAACCACTCGCGAGTTCGACTCGTATGAACGCTGCGAGAGAATCATTTCAACGAATTCCTGCACCACGTCGACGTTAGACTGTTCCAGAAAGCCTTGCTGCAGGGAACCAAGTCCCTCAGTTCCGCCCGGAGTGCCGACGATGGGGTCTCCCGAAGCGGTGGTTGCAAGCATCAGGTTGTTCCCTACGCTGTTCAACCCGCCGGCGTTAGGAAACAAGGCCAGCTGAATATTTCCCACCTGGGTTGCCTGGGTCTGATTGGGTTGAGTAACCGAAACCGTGCCGTCAGAGCCGATGGTGACCGAGAGCGCGTCGGGCGGCAGAGTGATCGCAGGTTCAAGGGGATTTCCATCGGCGGTCACAATGTTTCCCTGCTGATCCAGGTGGAAGCTGCCGGAGCGGGTGTAGGCAATTTCGCCATCCGGCATTCGCACCTGAAAAAACCCCTGGCCTTGAATGGCGAGATCGAGAGGGTTGCCGGTTTGGCTGAAGTCGCCCTGAAGCTGAAGAACCTCGGATGCACCCGGTTTTGTGCCTAAACCGACCTGCAAACCAGCAGCGTTTGTGGTTTGCTGTGTGGATGCTGAGCCCGGCATGACCATGTTCTGATACAGCAGGTCGTTGAATTGAAGACGCCGCCGGCGGAAACCGGAGGTGCTGGTGTTGGCCAGGTTGTTGGCCACGTTATCGAGATTCAGTTGCTGCGCGTTCATGCCGCTTGCAGCGGTATACAGGGCGCGAAACATAGAGCTCCTTTAGAGGTAAACCCTTTATGGGTTGACTCGGGGTATTTCGTCGGTCGCAATGCGATTGAATTCCGTGTGAAACATAGAAAGCGCCCGCTGCATCATCTCCGCATAGCGCTGTACGGCGACCAGTTCGACGGCGCTTGCCACAGGGTTAACATTCGAAGTTTCCAGCGAACCCTGCACCATGGTTGATTGTTTCGCCGGGACCTCGCTCTTGGGGGGCGCGCTGTAGTAGGTCTTGCCGACGCTTTCGAGGGCGGTGCCGGGCGGAAATTCCACCAGTTTTATCTGGCCCGCGACTGCCCCGTTGACCGAGATCGTGCCATCCGGGCTTACCGTCATCGGGCCTCCGACGATACGAATGACCCCGTGTTGGCCCATGACCGGATCGCCCTGCGCCGTGATCAACTGTCCCTGGGCAGACACTTGAAAATTTCCGTTGCGCGTGTAGACCGGGCCGTTGGCCGTCTCCACTTTAAAGAATCCTGGTCCTTGAACGGCGAAATCGAGGTCGTTCCCAGTGTGCTCAAGATTGCCCTGGGTCAGGTCCATCTGGCTGCCGCCGGAGACGCCGAAGTCGTTGACCGCCTGATTCAGCGCCGAGCCAAGATGTCCTGACGCCGTTGCCAGGAACGATCGAAAGATGTTGTGCTGCCCGCGATATCCGGGCGTGCTGGTATTCGCGAGATTGTTGGCGACAAGATCAAGCGCCTGGCTTCGCGCCATGAGAGCCGCACACGCCGCATAGAATCCGCTGTCCATAGAAGTTCCCGATACCGATGAAGCACGGCAACTGCCATTGGATGGCGCAGGAGTTGAGTGGTAACTCGTTGAAAAATGGTTGGGAGCAGCGGGGTAAATGAGAGCTGGATGAGTATCCGGAACGCGTATTTCGAAAGAGCGACTTGCCGGAAACGATTGCTTCTAACCTGTCACTATTTTTCTGGACCTAGTTGGCCTTCAGGCGAAAACGGGTTTGCCTGAGTGACTCGCGCAGCCGTTCGATGCCGATTTCCACGATGCATTCGTGCACGGTGAGAGCGGATTCCTCTGGATCGCGTTGTCGTGTGCAAGCTGAAGAACGTGAGTCTTCAGGCCGCCGTCGTGGGTGACAATGTCGGACACGGCGCTGAGGCTTACCACTCGTTCGCCGAGCAGCAGTTCCAGGCGGAGCAGGGCCTCCGCACTGACCGCGGCGAGTCCGATGATTGGAATTGGATAGCATTGCTTTGGTCACAGCCATACATCGGCCAAAGCGCGTCCGAACTTTACTTCGGGTTTCGACTAAAGCACTTCGGTGACTCGCAGCCCGTAATTCCCATCCACCACGACCACTTCTCCCCGGGCGACGACCCGGTCCCCCAGCAGGAGTTCGGCTGGGTCCTGAACGTATTTGTCCAGCTCGATTACCGATCCGGACCTCAATTCGCCAATCTCGCGCAACGGGAGCTGACGTTCGCCGAACTGGAGTATGACATCAATCTCCACATTCTCGAGCACCGAGGTCTTTACACCCTTTGCGGTCTGCGACTGCGTAGGGGCGGCATTAGCGCTGGCGGCAACCTGCGGCCAGCTCGGCGGTAAAGAGCAATTGAAACTGAATGTTTCCCGAGGCGCCATCGGTTCCCGTCATCAAGAACTGGCGGGCTGGAGTCCAACTTACCGTCTTGGCAAGTTGTACCTTGACCTTGGTTCCCGGCAGGACCTCCCTGCCTTATCGCATGCCTTCGCCAGCGCAGCTCGTACCGTCTGCGCGTGCTCCGGCTGAAACTGCGTGGGGACTGTGGCTGTTCCGCTCAACACGGCGGCAAGTGAGACGCGTGCTCTCCATGCTGATTTGAATTGCCGCTTCCGTCTTCGAAGGCTCTGCCACCAATAGCACGGTCAGCAGCTGTGCGCCGGCGGGAACCGGCTTCGGCTTGTCATCCACCGTAACTGTCCAGTGGAGTAAGCTTTTTTCCGGAAACGCCTGCCCGGCAGCGGCGGGCAAAGCTTCGACAAACAGATCAATTGGAGTGCGACTCATGGTGTGTTCCCCGTTTCTGGCTGACTTTGTGGGAGGCGATCGAGCAATTGCGCTCCGCGATGATGTCCACTGCGGACCGGCACAGCCTCGAAGGAATTGTGACCGCCGATTTTGAGTATGGCTGGAGTCCGTACCGAAACTCCCAGAGGAGTATTTTGCCGACACTCAGGTTCAGCAAGTCGGTGGCGCGTACCTTGCCGCCTGACAGCGCGAGCTCAAGCCCGAAAGTCCAGTCCAGCGCCTTCTCGACAAGCTTGGCACTCATCGTGCCCTTTTCTCGAAACCTCTCGGGCCGAGACGGTGTTCGCACCCAGGAAAGCTCCCAGGCTGGCCATCGGTAACATCAACTGGAATCCGCCGCCCGCCGACTGCATACTGACTGAGAAGCTGAATACCAGTGCGTTATCGTTGGCGGAACATATTGTCTCCAGCTGAGCCTGGCTGTTGTCGTGTTCCCGTCGAAACCGCAACGTTGAAGACTCCGCCATGCGGCTTGCAGCTCCTGACAAATCAAGCGCACGAAGTCTTTGGCGATCTGATCTTCGATATCAGTGACTTCGCGCGAAAGCTCACTCGGCCCGCCGCTGCCTCCGAGCAACCGGTCCACCACCGGAAACAGCAGCATGGAGTCAATCTGCAACAATGCGATTTCGCCCTGCGTCCCCAGTTGCAGCCGATCAAGAGATCAAGATACGAACTGCCATCTTCTCAAGAAACGTTCCGGCATGGCATTTGCTCCGAAGATTGCAGATGCGGTCTCGCAAGTCAGCCCCAGCTGGCTTTGAAGTGCTTGGGTGAACGCTGCGCGCAAAGACTTCCCCGGCCGTGACCAGCGGGGCCAGCCGCGCTTTATCGATTCCGCCGACTTGGCGGAAATCGCAGGGTTGACCTCTCCGGCCCTCTTATCGCCGCTTAGCCGGGGCCGCATCCTGCGGGTCTGCCGTGATGGTGCTTGAGTGGGAGTCGCCATAGGGTTACCGGAAGGTGTCCTCTTCGAGTTGCATCTTCTGGATCGCCGTCCGCAGTTTGGTGATGGCCAGCGAGTGAATCTGTGACACCCGCGACTCCGCCAGGTCCATGACCTCGGCAACCTCCCGCATGGTCAGTTCTTCGCGATAGTAGAGTGAAATGACCATCTGCTCTTTTTCTGAAAGCGTCTCGATCGCCTGCGTCAGGTAGTCGCTTCTTTCAGAGCGCAGACAGATTTCGAAGGGACTCTCGTTCTCATCGGCGGGTGCGCTTTCGATGAGGTCCTGAGCTTTCGGAATCATCGAATCGCGATCCCACCATCTGGCCGACGATGTGCAGGCCATCCAATCGCCGCAATAGTGTGTGGAGTTCCGAAACCTCCAAATCAAGATCCTCGGCAATTTCGTCTTCCGTGGGCTGCCGTCCCAGCTTGTTGGCCAGCTTGGTGATGCTCTCGGCCACATTGCGGCCTTTTTTCCGCAGGGGCCGCGATCCCCAGTCGAGAGCGCGCAGGCTGTCGAGAATCGCTCCGCGAATACGGAACGAGGCGAACGATTTCAGAGAAGCATTCTTCGCTGGGATTGTATTTCCGCACCGCTTCGATCAGCCCCAGCACGCCGGCGTGTACCAGATCCTCAAGTGGAACGTGCTGCGGCAAGCGCTCATGAATCCGCCGCGCCAGGTAGTACACCTGCGACAGCTCGGACAAAATGAGCTCGTTGCGCGCTTCGTTCTCTGATAAGAGCGTCCGTGTAATCCAACCGGCTTGTGTGAATGTCATCGCATCCTCAGTTCAGTTCTTTCATCGCAACGAACCCACCGACTGCACTGGCACCAGCGGCGGAATCTCCGTCGGCGCCAGCACGACGATCTTGGGTAAAAATGGTTCCAGCAACCGGCGCAAGTAGAACCGGCCCGGCGATGAGCACAGCAACACCGGAGGCGCGCTCAGCACCTGTTCTCCAAACAGCGTGCGCAATCCTTCCAGTACCCGGCGAGCCGTCGAGGGCTGCAAGAGCCAGGCTGGCGGCGGTGGCCGATTGCGCGCCCACGGCACGGTTGCACTCTTCTTCGATGGCGCGATCGAGCGTCACTACCTTGAGTTCTCCGCTGCTCGTCGAGCAGCGGCCGGACCAGCGCGCGTCCCAGCGCATGCCGCACCGCCTCGTTCAGCAGTACGGGGTTCTTGTTCACGCCCGCGGTTTCGACCAGGGTTTCGAGAATCGTGCCCAGGTCGCGAATCGAAACCTGTTCGCGCAGCAGTTGCTGCAAAACTTTCTGAACTTCGCCCAGGGTCATCAGCTTGGGCACGAGTTCTTCCACCAGCTTGGGATGCGATTCGCTCAGCCGGTCGATCAGGCGCTTGGTTTCCTGGCGAGTGAGCAGCTCATGCGCATTCTGGCGAATGATTTCTCCCAGATGAGTGGCGAGCGCCGCAGTCTGGTCGACCACCGCGTAACCGGCGGCCAGCGCCTGGGCCTGCTGGTCTTTCGTGATCCACTTTGCGGGTGCGCCAAAGGCTGGATCGCGAGTATCGATGCCGGGCAGAGCAGGCGGCGTCGGCTGCGAGCTGATGGCCAACAGGCAATCGCGCCGCATCTCCCAGCGCGTGATTTCCACGCCGCGGAGGTAGACGACGTATTCCAGATCTTTGATGGTCAGGTTGTCGGTGATGTGAATCGACGGAACCAGGAAGCCGAGTTGCGTTGCCAGATGCTTGCGCAGTGCGCGCACCTTGGTCAACAACTGGCCACCCTTGTTTGCATCCACCAGCGGCACCAGGCCGACACCGACTTCGAGCATCAGCTCGTCCAGCTTGAGTGCGGCATCCAGCGGGTCGAGTGCCGGCGTTGAAGCGCCTTCGGCCTTGCGCTGCCACGGTGCCGGCAGCCAGCTTGCGTTGTCTTCGATCGGCTGCCGATTGCGCCCGGCGTGCGAGCGCCGCCATAGCGACGGCCATGAGAATGAAGGAGAGCTTGGGCAGCCCGGGAATCATGGCCAGGCCGGTCATGACCGCGGCGGCAATCCACAAGGGACGGCTGTTGCTGAACAGCTGCTTTCCCAAATCTTCCGACAGCGTGCTGTCCGAGGACGCGCGGGTGACCACCATGCCGCCGGCTACCGAGACCAGCAGCGACGGAATCATCGTGACCAGCCCGTCGCCGACGGTGAGCACGGTGTAAGTCTTCAGCGCTTCCTGGAAGGGAACGCCCTGCTGCAACACACCGATGAGAAAGCCGGCGACGATGTTGATGGCGGTGATGAGAATCGTGGCCAGCGCGTCGCGCTGATTGAAGCGAGCCGCGCCGTCCATGGCGCCGTAGAATTCCGCCTCATGCGCGATTCTGCTCGCGGCGCGCGCGGGCCTGCACTTCGTCGATCAATCCGGCGTTCAAGTCAGCGTCGATCGCCATCTGCTTGCCCGGCATCGCGTCCAAGGTGAAGCGGGCCGTGACCTCGGCGGTTCGTACCGCGCCGTGGCTGACCACGATGTACTGAATGGCAATCAAGGCGAGGAAGAGAACAAAGCCGACAACGTAGTTGCCGCCGACAACGAACTGGCCGAAGGCCTCGATCACGCGTCCTGCCGCCGCAGCGCCTTCGGCTCCATGCAGCAGGATTCGCCGGCTGCTCGCCAGGTTGAGCGACAGCCGGAACAGAGTCATCAGCAAGCAGCAAGCTGGGAAAAACAGAGAACTGTGCAGGACGAAGAATCTGGATCGCTGTCAGCAGCACCAGCACCGACGCGGTCATGCTGAATGCCAGCATGATGTCGAGCAGGAAGCTCGGCATCGGCACCAGCATCACAAACACCATGCTGACGGCGGCGGCCGGCACGATCCAGTCGATCAGTGGATCGCATCCCCGATTTCGGTTTTGTGATCGTGGCCATTACCGCCTCTAACCGCCTCTGCCTGTCGTTTTACTTGTGCCTGTGCCCGGAACACGAATGCCAGAACTTCCGCGACTGCCGTGTAGAGCTTGGCCGGAATGCTTTGCCCGACTTCGACCGTCTTGTAAAGCGCCTGCGCCAGGGGCGGATTCTCCAGCACCGGGAATCTCTTTCCAGCGCGCGATCTCTTTCATCTTTTGAGCCAGCAGGTTCCGGCCCTTCGCGACCACGACCGGCGCGCCCATGTCCATCGAATAGAGAAGTCGCCACCGCAAAGTGGGTCGGGTTGGTGACCACCACGGTGGCCCTTTCCGTTTCGCGCAGCATCAACGTGCGCCGCATCTGTTTCTGCAGGCGCCGGATGCGCATCTTGATCTGCGGGTTTCCGTCGCTGTCCTTGCTTTCCTGCCGCATCTCTTCTTTCGACATCCGCAGGTCGCCCTCAGTCTTCCGCCAGGTCAGGAAGTAATCCACCAGCGACCAGGCCAGCAGCACCAGCGCGGACTTCCACGCCACCTCGAAGATGACGGTGAGCAGAAAGCCGCGTGAACTTCCAAAGGCCGGTGTTGGAGGCGGCCACGATCGCGCCCATGTGTTCCCGGATGACGGCGATGCCGATGAAGACAATCGCTGCGAAAGGCAGCAGCGACTTCAACAGGCTGCTCAATCCAGTCAGCGAAAATATCTGCCCCAGCTTCTGCGCGCGGGCTGAGCCGCCCTATGTTTGGAGCCAGAGCCTCCGGCGCGAACACCATTCCGCCTTGTGCGACTCCTCGCCAACCCGGCCAGCATCCACGCGGTTGCCATCACCGGCACGGCACAGCGCACCAGCGTCCATCCGGTCCAAATAAATAAAGGAGCGGTGGGTGAAAGCGTTTCTGCCGGCGACGATTCGAGCGTATGCCGCAACAGGTTCTGCCAGGCTTCAATTCCCGAATAGCCTTGCCATGCGATCAGGCCCACGGCGCCCGACAGCGCGAGCATGCCGGAAAGATCGCGCGACCGCGCAACCTGGCCCTTCTCTCGCGCCTTCTGCCGTCGCCGCGGTGTGGGTTTCTCTGTCTTGTTCTCGCTCATGACCGCGCCGCCAGATGCAGAAGACGTTCGGTGAATCCGATTGATTCCGTGTAGTAACGCGCAAACAATCCCGGCCAGTACCGGAGGACCGTGATCAGCAGTCCCACGCCCAACATGCTTTTGAGGGCCGGACCCAGCAACATCAGAGGCATTTGGGGCGATGCTTTGCCCAGGAAGCCAAGAATCACATCCGCCACCAGGGTTGCCGCCAGCACCGGCGCCGCAATCTGCAGTCCGGTTCCCAGGACGCCCGCCACGCCATGCAGCAACTCTCCCGTCAGGCCTCGGCTCAGACTCACCGCGCCGGGAGAAAGGTATTCAAAGCTGCGGGCAATCCCGCGCAGGATCCAGTGGTGCACATCCAATTCCAGAAAAAGCAGGAAGGCCACGGTCTGGTGAAACACGGCGACGACCGTGTTCTCCACCTGGGTTTGCGGATCGAGGATGTTGACCAGCGAATAGCCCATCTGCACGCCCAACACCTGCCCGGCCATCTGCGCCGCTTCAAACACGAAATTGGCAGCGAGTCCGATGGCGATTCCGAGCACTAGCTCGCGCGTCACAACTCCCGGCCACTGCATCAGCGTGACTACGCCGACCCGCGCGGAATACACGGGATACAACACGGCCGTAATGCCGATGGTCAAAATTGCTTTGATACGGACGGGAATCGCGCCGTTCCCGAAGAACGGAGCGAATACCATCAACCCCGAAATCCGGGCCCCGACCACCAGCGGCCCCGTCAGCAAATCAGTGAGCGAGAGTTCCATGGCTTAGTTCACGTACGGATGAAAGTCGGAAAGCAATTTCACGGTGTACTGGCCCATCTGCCGCCACATCCACGGCATGAAAAAGAACGCGGCCCCGGCCACCGCCAGCAGCCGTGGCACGGACGAAATCGTGGCTTCCTGCAGCGACGTCAGCACCTGGGCAATGTTCACCAGCAAACTCACCACCACCGCGATAGCCAGAATCGGCGCCGCCAGCAGCAGCACCTCAAGCAACGTGTGACGGCAAATATCCACAATCTGCGAAGTCGGCATCAGCTAAAGCTCCTCATCAGGGAACCAATCAGCAAGTCCCAGCCGTTGACCATCACAAACAGCAGCAGCTTGAGCGGGGTCGAAATCACCACCGGCGGCAACTGCAACATGCCCACCGAAGTGGTGATGGAAGCCACCACCATGTCGATCACCATGAAAGGAAGAAAGAGAACCGCTCCAATCTGGAATCCCGCTTTCAGTTCGGAAAGAATGTAGGCAGGCACCAGAATCCGCATCGAGAGATCGCTGGGATCATGCGGCCGCGCCTCTTTGGCCAAGATCCACAAAGAGCGCGACGTCCTTCTCGCGAACGTAGTGCGTCATGAACTGGTGCAGAGGCGCCGTTCCGCGCTGCAGCGCGTCCATAGCGGTGATTTGCCCCTCCTCCAGAGGACCGACGGCCTGGGTGTAGATGGAAGCTCCCACCGGTTGCATCAGGAAAAACGTGAGTATCAGCGCCAAACCGATCAGCGTCTGATTGGTCGGCGTGGTCTGCAGCCCGAGTGCCTGGCGCAGAAAATGAAAGACAATCAGCAGCCGGGCGAATGGCGTCATGCACAGCAGCAGGGACGGGATCAGCGTCAGGAACGTCAGCAGGGCTACGATGCTCCAGGAAAGCGAACCTGCTCCGGGCGCACCTGGCATCGTAATTCGAATCTCATTCGGCGCCGAAGCCGGCGTGGCTGGCGTCGTCGCCTTTGTTCCGTCGCCGCCGCGGCGGACACACCCAGCGCCAGAACCACCAGAAATACTCGAAGCGACCGAACCCGGAGCGTCATGAAATCTTCCCCGCCGCCCGCTCGAGTTCCGCAGTCATTGCCTTCGCTTCCGGCAAACGGGCCAGCAGCGACACCGCACTGGAAGATCCGCCGATCAGGAATCTTTCCTCGTCCACTTGAACCACTGCGATAAATCGCTTGTCACCCAGCGAGACGTTTTCGCATACTCGCAGATTCTTGCGTGCGTGCTGTGCCCGGGCGTGCTGCATGATCCACTGAAGAGCACTCCAGATCCTGCCCGGCAAGGTCTGGCTCCAATGTCCAACTCTCGGAAGGGACAACGACTCACCGGCAATCGGCTGCAAGGATTCGATTTGAGAAGCAGAATTCATGCCAGCTCCGTAATTCGGACTGCCAGCCGGTCACCCACCACTTCGAACCGCCCCCAACCCAGCAGAGTCTTGTTGATCCGGATCGGAACGTCATTGGCAACGCGCATCGCAGTCTGCACTACAGACCCCTGGCGAAGATTGAGCAGCTGTCCCACGGTGAACTTTGCCGCTGGAATTTCCGACGGTCGTCTGGCAGCGAAGCCAGTGATACGCCTCGATCGGATTGCCCGTCGTACTTTCCGGCGCCTGCGCCTGGCTTCAACTTCCGGTCGCGCCGGCGCAACTCGAGCTGCTGTGGCCATTCTGGTTGTCCTGTTCTATCGATGAGAGCAAGGCGGAGTTAGAACTCCGCGCAGCATCGCAGGTGCAATCACTCTGCCGGATGAGAGAAACGAGGAAGGACGAAGAATTACTTCCGCTTTTGTGCGAAAGACGAAGAAACAACAACGGCTTAGCTGCCCAGTTACCGCAGTGCTGGGACCGAGAAGAAACACCGGTTTCAATTAGAGTAGAGAGTAGAGCGAAGAACTTTCCGGCGCGGCGGGGGACCGCGCGGAATTCGCTCTAATCCTTACCTAACTTTTCAGCTTTACAACTGCTTCATGTTGATCGTGTCCTGCGTGAGCTGGTCGAAGGTGGTGACCACTCGCGCATTGGCCTGATACCCGCGCTGCGTCACGATCATGTTCGAGAACTCGGTCGCAATGTCCACGTTCGATTGTTCCAGTGAACCGCCGGTGAGCGTGCCCCGGCCGCCGCTTCCCGCCGTTCCGACCGCCGGAGCTCCGGACGACAGCGTGGTCTGGAAGCTGTTCTGCCCCACCCGGAGCAGACCCTGCGGATTGGCAAAGTTCGCCAGCACAATCTGGCCCAGGAGCCAGCGTCTGATTGTTGGTGAACGATCCTTCAATGGTTCCGTCCGAGTTGATGCTGTAGTCGGCCAGGGTTCCACTGCCGTAACCGTTCTGGAAAGTATTGGCGGTCGCACTGGGCGCTGCCGATTGGGTAAGCAGAGAATTTCCGCCCGCGTCCTGCAGATTCCAGGTCATGTTGATGTTGGCGGCGCCGTCCGCCAACCCGGTAATCGCGATGCCGGTCACGGGGCGGCGGGTGTGGCCAGGCGTGCCGTCCGGGTTGAAGGTCAGGTCGCCGGTCGAGATTACGGTGGGCGCTCCAGCGCCGCCGGTATCGGCCGCAGGTAGCGTGATCTGGTAACTCCACGCGTTGGATGCGGTCTTGGTGAACTGGTAGGTCAACACGTGAGATGTGCCCAGCGAGTCGAACACAGTAACGGGCGTGGAAAAACTCGTGCCCACGGCAGAACTCGCATCCAGGTTGGTCTGGGTCTGGATCGAAGTGGTCGGGTTGCCCGGGATGAGCTGTCCCTGGCTGATCATGAGCGGCGCCAGGGTCTGTGACGGGCTGATCACGCCATTCACCGCTGGATATCCCATCACCAGTTGGCCGTCTTGCGTGGTGAGGTGTCCCTGCGAGTCGATGGTGAAGTTACCGGCCCGCGTGTACTGTTCCACGCCATCCTTCTCGGTTACAAAGAGGCCGTTGCCGGTGATGGCCACGTCGGTGGGCACGCCGGTGCCTTCCAGATTGCCTCCGGTGAAAGATGGGCGTCACCGAGCCCAAGGCCACGCCTTCACCGACCTGGATCGGATCGTTGGCGCCGTTGGTTCCGAAGGCTTGATAGAAGAGATCGGTAAACGAAGCTCTGCTCTCCTTGAATCCTACGGTGTTGATGTTGGCCAGATTGTTGGAAATGACCGCCAGCGCCTGCGATGCGGCTGTTAGTCCGGAAAGTGGAATCGAAAAATTGGGCATGGTCTTAGGCTCCTGGTTGCGAAGTTGTCGGTTGTGACGGAGTGGCTGTGCTGCTGTTGCCCTGCATCAATTGGCGGATTTGAATCAGCTCGTTGAGTTGATTCATGGACAACATCTGTCCCACCATCTGTGTGGGATCCATCGGCGACGTTGGATCCTGAGTTTTGAGTTGTGCGATCAACAGCTGCAGAAATAAATCGCTCGAGCTGTTGGCCAGCGCATCCGGGGACTGATTCGTAGAATCGGTGGACCCAGTGGAACCGCTTTGCGCAGCGCCTGGCTTGGGCTGCCAGCGGTAGTGCTGCGATGGAATTGATTGTCATACTTGCTTCTCCTTGAACTTTCTTACCGACTGCGATTGCTTGCTAAATACGAATGTCTAACCTGCCAGTGGAGTCGAACCCTTCCGTCATCACCGGCAAGATCGCCTCTACGGTCGAACTGTTAGTGTTGCCGCTGCCGTGATTACTCTGCGGCTGCCAGGTCTGGGGCTGCGAATGCTGCGCCAGTCCTGACGACGTGGCCAGACCCTGCCCCTGAATCACGATGTTTGCCACCGGAACGTGCTGGTCAGCGAGCTTGCTGTAGAGCGCCGGCAGTTCCGTCGCCAGCGACTTGGCCATGTCGCCGTGCTCCACCGAAATCTGGGCGCTGAACAAGTGCCGCGTCACCGAAGTGCGAATGTCGATGTTCCCGAACTCCGGGCTCTGCATCCCTACACGAAATTCAGACTGACTCATGCCCTGCACGAGCTTCGCCGTGGTACGCGGCGAAGATGCAGATCGTGGGAATCGCTTCGTCCGGCCCATCCGCTTCCATTCGAACCGGCGGGGAAGATGACGCGCCGGAAGATTCCTTAGCAGGCTCCGCCTTGGCGTGAGCGCCAGAATGATTCGGCAACCACCATGCCGGCGAAATCCTTGCCGTTGCCGCCGGAGATTGTTGACCCAGCCGCGACTTGGCCGGCTGGGCCAGCCACAGGCTTTCCGCTCAGGCCTGAAGCTCCAAGCGCGACGTCCTTGCTGTCGCGGTCTTTGCTCGCTTCGGATTGCTGTCGCTTCGGACTTTGTCATTTCGATCCGTGATTTTCGACAACTCGTCCGCTGAAGGACGGCTGGACGACATCTCTGGATTCCGCAGCCAGGCTGACAGCTGCCGCCGAGACTTGCGGCGATCGTCGCTGTCACTGCGCTGGTTTGCGAAGCCTGTTCCTGGCGCCGATGTCGGAAACGCGAATCAGTGCAGCGCAGCCGGACGCATGCTCACTCGCACTCGCCGTCACACTCGCATCGGCAGGTAGAGTTGGCTTGGCAATGTTTGTCGCCTGGGCGGACACATGCTTCACTGCTGTTCCGGTGCTCGCGTGTTCGCGGGCCGATCGCTCGGTGGACTTTTTTGCCGGCATTCCACTGCCGAACCATGGAAGCGATCTGCTGGCGCTCCTTCTTTGACCTTGCTGCACGCCATCCGACGCCAGACGGCTGCTTTCCCAGAGGGTTGATCCAGCAAAGGCTGGCAGAACCGGCTTTCCGGCCTTCGCCCGGGCCCGATGGCATTTCATTCGCGCTCTCGCCGTCAACAGCGCCCGATGCTTTCGATGTCTGTTTGCTTGACCGCCGGGAACTGCTCGTTCAACGCAGGCATCACTTGCCGCGACAGCGCAGGTCGTTGCGCGCCGCCGGGTCAACCGATAGCGCTGCGCTTTCCGTCGAGCGCGATTTGCTGCAGGTCAAGCGAGCCCGTCTTTGCCTCTGGCGTGGGTGCAACTTGCTCCGACTCAGCTGCTTGGGAAGATCTGGATCGGCGCTGCGGCAATATTCAGCAGGGCAACGGTCAACTCGGGATGGGCCGCTGAGCGCGAGAGCCTGATCCGATGAGGCCTTGCCCTTGTGTTTCGAATTCCTTACCTTGCGGATTCGCCGGCTCTTTTGCCCCGCTGGATCCTTGGCTGGAGTCTGGGTCTTGGCGCGGAGCGGAATTCGCGACGCCGAACAGGGTCGCGGCGATCGTCCTGAAGTCGTCGCCCGGCATTTCCTGGCAGCGCCGGCCAGCAGAAAATCGGCCAGCGACGAATGCGCCGACGGTGCGGGAGTGGCCTTCGCCGCGGTTGCTGCTCCGGAAATGGGATGCGTGGCACTCACAAGACAGTCTCGCTCGCAAGAGAATTAAGCACGCCGGAGGCCAAAGACATGTCGTTTTTGGGAATCGTTCCGAAGACGGAAAAATGTGTTGTGGACTAAAGACTTGTGAAGAATGTGCCGATAAGACGCTGCGCAGAAAGACCGCCGAAGTCCGTACTGGGCAAGCCTTGCCCAGTTTCACTAGGCAAGGTGTGCCTACTCGCCCGCTTTTCCCCGCGCCAGAAACAAATCATCCAACATCTTTTGTTCCTGCCGCCTTTGCTCCAGTTGATGGGCCTGCCGCTGCCGTTCGTGGAGTTCGCTGAGAACCTGGCGCTCCTGACGCGCGGTCTGGTAAATCGCCATCTGCTGGAAGCGCTGAGTTTCAAGTTGCAGCAGCCGGAGACGCAGGCCGTCCGCCATATTCTTCAGATTCCATCTCGCGTTCTGCGATTTCCAGAAGATGGACGGCCGGCAACTTTCGCGTCAGATTCTGCTCCCTCTGTGCTCGAAGCCGATCTTGTTTTTCGTCCACCTGTTGCAGCTCCAGTTCGACCGCCGCGATCTCCTGCACGATGCGATGCAAGCTGCCTCTTCGGAGTGCTCCACGCTTTGCCGAAAGCGCAGGACCGCATCGAGGCTGAAACGAAATGCCATATCTAAGCGGGCAAGGCAAGCAGACGGCGTGCAGTCTCAGCCGGCAAAGGAATTTCAGTTGGATTTTGTTGCAGGAAAGCGTTGATCGCGGGCAAGGCGGCGATTGCTTTGTCGATCAGGGCGTCAGTCCCCGGTTTGTAAGCGCCAATACGAATCAGATCTTCGGCCCGCGCGTACGCGGCCAGCAACATGCGCACCGTGCCCGCTTTTTCCATCTGCTGTGGAGCTGCAAATCGCCGGCATCAACCGGCTCAGACTGTCGAGCACCGAAATCGCCGGGTAGTGATTGCGCACACGCCAGATCGCGGTTCAGAACCACGTGCCCGTCGAGCAGGGAGCGCGCCGTATCGACCAGCGGATCCTGCTGGTCGTCGCCCTCCATCAAGACGGTATAAAAGCCGGTGATGCTTCCCGTCGCAAAAGCGCCCGGCGCGCTCGATCAGCCGCGCCATCATGGCCAGAACCGACGGAGTGTAGCCTTTCGCAGTGGGTGGTTCGCCGGCTGCCAGTCCGATTTCGCGCTGCGCCATGGCGAATCGAGTGAGCGAATCCAGCACCAGCAGAACGTGTTTTCCGCGGGCCGAGAAATATTCCGCGACGGCCGTCGCCGCCAGCGCCGCGCGTATGCGCAGCAGGGGCGACTGATCGGAAGTCGAAACCACCACCACCGACCGCCGCCGGCCTTCTCTCGCCGAGCGTCTTGAGAAAGTCTCCAACTTCCCGTCCACGCTCTCCCACCAGCGCGAGCACCGTGAGATCGGCCGCCGTCGCGCGAGTCATCATGCCGACCAGAGTTGTCTTGCCGACACCGCTGCCGCCAAATATTCCTACACGCTGTCCCCGCCCGCAGGCTACAAATCCGTCGATGGCGCGGATGCCGCAAGTCAGCGGTTCACTGATCGGTACCCGGCTCAGAGGGATGCGGCACCGAACCGTCGATGGGCACAGTTCTGGTGGCGCGATATTCGCCCAGAGAATCCAGCGGATTGCCGCGCGCGTCAATCACTCGTCCTAAAAGCTCCGGTCCAACTCGCAGCGAAGGGCGCGTGCCCCAGGTCACAATGTGATCGCCGAAGCGGATGCCCTGCGGCTTGTCCAGCGGCATGGAGAGCACGGTCGAGCCGCGAAAGCCGACTACTTCTCCCGGGAAGAGATTCCCATTCGCATCTTCCATCTCGCAGGATTCGCCGACCGAACAGAACGGACCCGCCGATTCAACCAGATTGCCGACGACGTGTGTGACCCGGCCCTTCCAGCGCAGAGTGGAAGAGTGATGCAACCACTGGGAGTAGGCGTCGAGGATTGCCTTCATTCATTTGCTGTCAGGCCTCTGTGCCAGCAAATCGAAGAAGCCCTGCTCGATTTCCTTCAATTGCGCATCCAGACCAAGCTCGGTGGTTCCCAGGTCGGTTTCCAGAATGCAGTTGTGCGCTGTCAACCGAAGGGTCGGCTTAACCTCCACCCGAATCTCTCCGCCGCCATTGCCTTCGAAGTACCGGTTCCAGTCGGCAACTTCTTCCGGCCGTACCCGGACGGTGGCCGAAGTGCCATGCTGAAGTTTTTCCAGAGCTACCTTTACCAACGCCGCCACCAGCATCCGGTCGACATGGGCCTCGCGGTGCAAAATCTTGGCTGCGATTGCAAGCGACAGATGCACCAATTCGATTTCTGCTCGCGAATAGTACTCGCTCGTCTTTTGCGCGAAGGCGTGAATAGCGTCCGTTACCTTCGCGCGTTCGTCGGCCAATTCTTTCTGCGAACGATTGTTGGGCTTGCAGCAATCCCTCACGAATTCCTTCGGCGCGAGCGGCGGCCAGTTTAGTTCCAGGTCTTCCGACGTATCTTTCCTCCCGGATCCGTTGTGAGCCGTCGCGTGACTCTCGGCAGCGACCGCCGCAGTGGCGGCTTCAACCGTTCCCGGCTCCTGGTACTCGAAGGCCTCGATCGCGGCCAGCTTAGGCGACGAACTCATCATCCGACTCCGCTCTCAGTACGATTTTTCCTTCGGCTTCAAGCTGGCGCGCCGTGGTAATGGCTTCCTGCTGCGCCTTGGTGACGTCCTTCGCGCGCACCCGGCCGAGCACGTCCATGTCTTCCTTCAGCATCTCGACTGCGCGCGAGGACATAGCCTTGAAAATATGCTCCTTCACCGGCTCGCTCGCACCTTTGAGCGCCAGGGCCAGAGTCTTCTTATCCACCGCCGCCAGCAAATCCCGCAATGCTGTCTCCGGCACTCCGATCAGATCCTCGAACGTGAACATGAGATTTCGAATGTTACTGGCCAACTCGGCATTTTCCTTTTCGATGGCTTCGAGGATGGTCCGGGCCGTCGCCGGTTCGAGCTGGTTCATCAGGCCCGGCAAGTTGTCCAGCCGAGCCGGCCCCTGCTTTTTCTCCACGCCACTCTGCTTGAGCTTTTGATTCAGAACAGTGCTGATTGTTTCGGCCGCGTCGGGTGAAAATTGCTGTAACTGGGCGACGCGCTTCACCACTTCAATCTGGAACTCACGTCGGCAACTTCGAAAGAATTCGGCTGATGCGTGCTGCGGCTCCAGGTGCGCCATGATCAAGCGATGGTCTGCGGATGTTCTTTTTCCAGCAGCGCCGCCAGTTGCTTGCGGATCGGTATTCCGCAACCAGTCGAGCTTGCCGGTGCCGCTTGCTGCATCTGGGTGACTTTCTGCGCCAGCTCTTTCCCGTTGTCCTCGCCGAACGTTTTTTTCAGTAGCCGGGTCGCGTAGTCGGCGCCGCCCTGGATCACAACGCGCTGTGCGGTGGCCTGCTGCTGGTATTCCTCCAGAACCTGCTGCGCCAATTCAGGCGGAATGGCATCGAGCGAAGCGAGCTTCAGCCGCCAGTTGCTGCACATCGGATGAAGAAAGTTGGCGACAGATGAGGGCTGCCGCTTCTTCCCCCAGCACGGTCAGCAGAATCGCGGCCTTGCGGGCGCCGGTCAAGGCGGACTTGGCGCGTGCTCCGCTCACTGCGATCCCTCACGCAGCCAGGCCTGGACCAGGCGTCCGGTTACCGCGGGTTCGCTCTTTACTCTCTCTGCAAGTTGTTTCTGCAATCCCAGCGATCGTCGTTCGGCATCCGACAATCCCACCACGTCTCCGGAGCCAGACACCATCACTTGCGGCCATCTCCGCTTTCAACTGGGCGGCAGAGCGGTCGGGCAACTGACTGAAAGCCGAAAGTGCCTGTTTCTTGATCGGGCGCAACAGAAGCACATAAGTCAGCATGAACAACACGAAGATGACTGCGTATCGAATCAGCGACGACCAGTCATTCACAATGACGCGGATCCGGTCCACCTTGCTCGGTGAGGCGGGCGTCTGCTGCGGCAACTGCTGGAAGGAGAGATTCTGCACTGCCAGCGTGTCGCCGCGCTTCTCATCCAGCCCGATGACCGCCGCGGCCAGGACTTCGATTTGCTTTAGTTCTTCCGGCGTACGTTTTCGCCGGGTCTCTGAGGTCTTCCCATTTGCCTGCTGAGAATCAACCGCATCGTCGACCAGCAGCGCGGCCGAAATCCGTCGAATTCTGCCGACCGGCTGCAAGATGTGACGGACCACTTTGTCGACCGCGTAGGTAGCGTTCTGGGTCTTCGAAGATTGAACCGTGTCGTCAACATCCTGTTCATCGGTCTTCGCCGGAGGAGTTGCGCTAGGGACGTTGCTCGCTGTTCCCGGAACCCCGCTATCGGTTCCTCCGCCCGAACGTTTTTTCCTCCGAGGTCTGCATGGTGACGGCAACGGCGCTCTTGGGATCGTAGGTCTCCTGATTTTCTTCGCTGCTGCTGGTGTCGTACTCCACATTCACGCTGGCGCGTATGCGCTGGGCTCCCACTACCGGTTCCAACGTGCTGACCAGCCGCCTGGAAAGTTGGTCCTCGAGTTCGGCATCGGATGTCGATCCGGGCCGGTGCGAAAGAAATGGCTGGTTGGTATCTGCATCCGTGATGGTCACATTCTGCGGGCTCAGTTTGTCCACCGCGCCCGAAACCAGGCTGGCAATCGAGCGTTGAGTCTGTTCTGAGAGCTGCCTTGAGCGCAGCCGCAGAATCACGGAGGCCTTAGCCTCGCGTTCGCGGTCGAGAAAGACTGAGTCCGTCGGCATGACCAGGTGGACGCGCGCGCTCTCGACATCGCGAAGAGTCTGAATCGTACGTTCGAGTTCGCCTTCCAGAGCGCGCTGGTAATTCACCTTCTCATCAAATTCCGTCTGTCCCCAGTTCAGCTTGTCGAAAAGTTCGAAGCCCAGGCGGCCGCTGTGCGGCATGCCCTCACTGGCAACTTCCAGACGGCTGGAGTCCAGCTTGTCGCCCGGAACGCTCACCGTTTTTCCGTCCTGGCTGATCTGGTAGGCGATGTTCTTGGCTGCCAGACGGCTGGCCAGGGCTTGTGCGTCGGCCGGTTCCATGCCGGTCATGAGCGGCTTGTAGTCGGGTGTAGCCAGCAGGTGTCCAAAGAAAATGATCACCCCGACCACAAGCGCAGCTCCGCCCATCAGCACGATAAGCTGTTTGGTATCGAACGCCGCGATGGCGTTCTTTCCCTGGTTCGCAAGCTGAGTAAACGATGCCATGGTTTATTGGACTGCTCGGAGTCTGCTAAAACTGCATGCGCGAGACTTCCTGATACGCACTTACAATCTTGTTCCGCACCTGCATCATCAGTTGAAATGCGATGTCTGCTTTTTCCACCGCGATCATGACGTTGTGAACATCGCTGCGATCGCCCTTCAATAAATCCGTGACCTGCTGCTCCGCGCTTCCGTGAAGCTGCTTCCACCTGATTGATGGCGTTTTTCAAAACCGAGCCAAAGTACCGTCGCCGTCGGCCGCGCCGGATGCGGGCGCGGAGTTCAGCTGGTCGAGATTCGGAAATGCCGGCAGATTCGAGATCAAGTTATTCATGATGTCTCCTATTTAAGGATGTCCATCGCTCCCTGGATCATCTGTTTGGTGGCGCTGACCGCTGCAGCGTTGAGTTGATACGCGCGCACTCGCACCCATAAGATCGACCATTTCTTCAATCGGATTGATCGCCGGATACGCCACGTAACCGGACTTGTCGGCGTCGGGATGACCCGGCTCGTACCGCATCACCGGAGGGGTCGGATCGTTCACCACTTTGGACACATGCACCGCCTGATCGTCCGGTCAGACGCCGGAAGCCCGCCAGCACCAGCTGAAACGGTGAATTGCTTGCGCCGGAAAAGACCACTTGTTTGCGGCGAAACGGCCCGCCGACGGCGTGCGCGTGGTTTCCGCATTGGCCATGTTGGTGGCGACTACTTCGGCTCGCTGGCGTTCCGCACCCATTGCCGAGCCACTGATTTCAAGCGCTGAGAACATGCTCATGAGTCTTTTCCCTCGTTAATGGCGGTCACCAAACGGTGAAACTCGCTGCGAATAAACTGGATGCCAATGCGAAACTGCATCTGGGTTTCGGCCAGCAGCAGGCCTTCGCGGTCCATGCTCACATCGTTTCCATCGGGACGCTGCAGCAACCCCGGACACCTTGTGCGCGATCGGAGCCATGCTGGCTTCCTGCGGAGTTCCCACGGCCCGGTCCAACTCGGCGCGAAAACTGACGTCTCGCGTGCGATATCCCGGAGTGTCGATATTGGCCATGTTATTGACCACCAGCGACTGGCGGTCCGACGTGACATTCAGAAAGCGCTCCAGAAACTGAATCAGTGGTGTCGAGCCCATCAGGCAAACCTCCGTGGCGGCAGGCCGAATTCCCGGATCTTGTTGCGAATCGTCCGCAGGCTGATTCCCAGCATCTCGGCCGCGCGTGTGCGGTTGCCGCCGGTGAGCTGCAAAGTTGTCTCCAGCAGCTGGCGCTCCAGTTCACGTATGGGAGTTCCCGCCGGCACTGCAGTGTGGCCGGGAAACGCTCTTATCGTCAGGTGGTCTCGAAAACTCTGCCACCAGATGCTCTGGTCCGATGTTGGCGTCATTGCTCATGGCGACTACCCGCCGTATGAAATTGGACAGTTCCCGGGCATTTCCCGGCCAGGCGATGCTTGCTTCAGTCCCGTCCAGAAAGTCCGGATGCAACTCGGGCACAGTGCGCCCCGCCTGTTTCGCAAACCTGCCGCAAAGTATTCGGCAAGAACCGAGATATCATCCAACCGCTCGCGCAGTGGTGGAAGCGTCAGCGGAATCACGTTGAGCCGGTAGTACAAGTCAGCGCGGAAGCGTCCCTGTTCCACCATGCCTTGAAGCGACACGTTGGTGGTGGCGATAATCCTGATATTGACCGGGATCGTGCGAGTGTCGCCCAGGCGTTCCACTTCGCGCTCCTGCAAGACTCGCAAGAGCTTGGGCTGCAACTCCAGAGGCATTTCGCCGATCTCATCCAGCAGCAGCGTTCCGCCATTTGCCAATTCGAATTTGCCGGGCTTGGCCAGTGTGGCCCCGGTAAACGCTCCTCGCACGTGACCAAACAAGTTCGCTCTCGAGAAGCTGTTCCGGCACCGCCGCGCAATTGACCGCGACGAAGGGCTTTCTCCGGCGATCGCTCGCTTCGTGGATAAAGCGAGCCAGTAATTCCTTTCCGGTGCCGCTCTCGGCTTCGACCAGCACGTCAGCATCGGTTTGGGCGGCAAGCCGGGCGCGATCCAGCACGCGCATGCAGGGCCGGCGAATGGCCTACGATGTCTGTCCGGCCGTGTCTCGAAAGCGAAGAGCCGCCGGCGAGTTCCGCATGACCCGTTCTACGGTCGACTGCAATTGCTCAAAAGAGAATGGCTTAGTCAGGTAATCGCAAGCGCCGTTCTGCATGGCCTGAACCGCCTGCGCGACAGTACCGAACGCGGTCAGCACAATCACGGCCGTGGAAGCGTCGGTGTGGCGCACCCTGCGCATCAGTTCCAATCCATCGCCATCGGGCATGCAAACGTCGGTCACGACCAGGGGAAAGGAAGTTTGGCCGCACTTGCGCACCGCTTCGGATGTGCCGGCCGCGGTTTCCACCTGCCACCCATCACGCTCGAAGTTGGCTTTCAACGCCATGCGCATCCCGGGTTCGTCATCGACCACTAATACTGATCGCATGCGCGGATCGAGCTGCGGGATCATAAAACAGGAAACTCCAGGGAAAATCTTGTGCCGTTGCATGCGCGCCTTTGCGCGCGGATCGTGGCATTGTGTTGCTTCATGATTCGTTTGCAAATGGTGAGTCCCAGCCCTGGTCTTTGCTTGCTTCCGCTGAAGCCGGGATTAAAGATTCTGGTTACGTCTTGCTCCGCAACTCCTTCACCCGTGTCCGCAAAGTCGACAATCGCGATGTCGCCGTGCTGCCGAGCTGAAATAGTTAAGGAACCGCCCATCGGAGTATGGCGGAAGGCATTGATGGCAAGATTCAGAATGACCTGCTGCAGGCCGTTGGGATCGCCATCGATTTCTACGTTGTCAATTGCAATGTTGACCGTGAGCTTGACTCCCGCCTGCTCGGCCAGGGGGCGAATGAACCCGATTCCGTTCTGCAAGACTGTTCTCAACTGTAGTCGGACGAGGCTCGCTGATCCGTGTCCGTGGAATTGCAAAACATTGTTCACTGTCGCAGACAGAGCGCGAATCCCGGCCTGCAGATGCTCGACGCAGTATTGCTCTTCGTCGCCAATCGCGGCCTTTTTTTCCAATACGCTTGTCCACAGTTCCATGCTGCCCAACGGATTACGGATTTCGTGTGCCAGCACAGCGGCCATCTCGCCCAGGGCAAGCATGTTGCGCGATGTCTCGCGCTGTTGCTCGGCTTCCTTGCGTGCGGTTACATCCCGCAGAATGAGAATGAATTGATCGGGACCGAAGGCGCCGTCCTGAGACGATTCAATGTGCAGCGATGTCCGGCGGATGGAGAGCCAGCGGGTAATCTTTGCGACCTCGACCAAAACCTCGTGCTCGTCGTCGCGTGCCATCGCCCCTTTGAGGACGATTTGGATTTGGGCCGGGAATTGCTTCAACAAGGCAGGGAAATCGGTAGAGATACTAAGCAGCCGTCCGGCCTCGGGATTCATCAGAACCACGCCGTCATTTTCGTCAATCACCAGCACGCCGCAGGGCAAGGCATCGAGAATGCGTTTCAGCGCTGCGCGAATATGTCTGTTTTCCGCCAGGCTGAGGGTGAGTGCTGCATTCCGCTCTTCGAGTTCGCGCCGCAGTCGCGCGACCTCGCCCTGAAGTTGGCTATACGAAGCCTCCATGCGTCCGGCCGTAGCCATGAACGCGTCGAAAGCCTCCGCCAGCGTGCCTTTTGCGACGCCCGGCGGCGGAATCATTGGAGCGTGATGAGAAGTAGGCAACATCTGCCTACTTGCAATGCAACGCGGATGCCAAACGGTTCTAATTCGGAAAGTTCAGTGTCGGAGGTAACTTCCGGGTGACTGACGTCGTCCCCTTCACGCCAGGTTTACGACTAGATCACAATATGCTTGGCCAACAGCTGGCGTTCATCCTGCGCGAGGATAGTGGCCCGTTCAATCACGTTTCGCAACTCTCGCACGTTGCCGGGCCAACCGTGTTGCAGCAGCTGGAAAGTGGCGTCCGGGCTCAGCGATACACGGTGGGAGCTGAAGCGGTTGAGAAAACTAGTGGCCAGGGCCGGCAAATCTTCCATGCGATCCTTGAGTAGCGGCAAGTCAATAGGAAAAATGGCAAGGCGATAATAAAGGTCCTCGCGAAATTGATGTTCCTCAACCAGTTTGCGCAGGTTGGAATTTGTCGCCGCGACCACTCGAACGTCCACCTTGAAACTGTCCGAACTGCCTAATCTTTGCACCTCGCCCTGCTCCAGGAATCGCAGCAACTTGGACTGCAGACCCAGGGGTAACTCGCCGATTTCATCGAGGAAAAGAGTGCCGCCTTGCGCGGCGTGAATCCGCCCGATGCGAGACTGTACCGCTCCGGTAAATGCACCCTTGGTGTATCCGAACAATTCAGCCTCGAGCAAAGGTTCGGGAATGGCAGCACAGTTGATCACCACGAACGGGTTCGATCGCCGCGGACTAAGGTTGTGAATGGCCTGGGCCACCAGATCTTTTCCGGTTCCGCTTTCGCCCAGGATCAACACTGTGGTATCCCGTCGCGCTACCAGTTGGGTCATGTGGTAAACGCGGTGCATCGCCGCAGAGTTACCAATCATTCCGGGCAGCGGGCTGACAGCTTTACTCAACTGTTCGTGGCTGATGATCTCAGGCGCACCTGTGACCACGGCATTATTTCCCAATAGCCCGGCAAGTTCATCGCCCAGCGGTGCCCGAGGAGAAGACGGCAGCGGCAATCCAGTCTGGCGATCAAGCGGCAAGATCTGAAGGTGAGGAAATTGGCTGCGTACCAGTTTCTGAAACTCATTTGAATTGAGATCCGGCAAAGAAGAGTCGAGCAGGAGCAATTGAAAGTCCTCGGCCTCGAGTTGACCGAGTGCGTGGGCTCCACTGACCGCTTCCATCAAGCGCCAGCGCTCGGACTTCACCCGGGACATCAACTCACGGCGCAACTCACCATTGGGGCTGACAATTAAGACTCCGGAGACCGAGTCACACACGGGCATGGGTGCGATGCTCATAGGGTTCTGGGAACATCCTCTTTTCAATGGGGTGACGGGGATGCCCGCCTGTCCCCGAGTTAATACGTCTGGAACAATCAATGCGAACTCAGCGCCGGCAGCAAATTGGCGGTACCTGACAACTCGGCTTCTTTGACCACCCCGAGCTTGCTTTCGCACTGCACGGGAAAGTCGGCGACGATCCGCAAAGGGTTGCTGGTAATGCTGAATTGTCCCCCCGCGCTGCTCACGATGGCGTCGGCCAAAGCGAGGGCTCTCTCTGTTGCGCCAGCTTGGGATGGGCTGGAACAGGCCGGATCGTCGTTCTGGTTCTGGGAGCGTTGAATCCGCAATACCAGGTGACCGGTGGGCGCCTGAATTTCGATGTGCACGATATCTCCCGGCTGGGAATAACCCTGCACCGCCTGCAGGACGTAGAAAAGCATCTGCCGCAATCGAGTAACCGAAATCCGAATCAACCTCTCCTGCTCGGGGCGCAAGAACAGTAACTGCAGTTCCGCCGTCTCCAATGTTCGTCGCAGATCTGAGATGACGCTCTCCAGGGCCGCGCTCAACAGGACATCCTGCACATCCGCTGCCGGCTGGTGAAACCGCGCCAGCCACGCGGTGAATTGCATGGACTCAACGGCTTGCCCTAAATGCTGCAGAAGATCCCCCGCGATCGCTTGATACTGTTCGGCCGTGGTTGGGCTCAACAGCGCGAGTTCCAATGAAGCCTGGATAGTCGAAAGCGGCTGTGCCATCTGGTGCAGGCTGGCCGAGAGCGTGCGCAGAAACTTCTGCGGCGTGGAACCATGTGAATGAGCGAGCATCGCTATCCTTAGTTATCCGAAAGCACATATCCCACGCCCCGCACGGTACGGATCAATTGCGTGGAAAACTCAGTGTTGTCCACCTTGTCGCGCACGTACTTGACGTACACGTCAACCAGATTGGTGGAATTATCAAAAGGCATGTTCCAGACGTGCTCCATGATCATGGCTCGGGTCACTGTCTGCCGCGCATTCCGCATCAGGTACTCGAGCAGCGCGAATTCCTTGCCTGAAAGATTGATTCGTTTCCCTGCTCGCTCTACGCGAAACTCCCGACCGTCAAGAGTCAAGTCCCCGATCTGCAGAGCACTTCCGGGCAGGAATGGATTCCGGCGCAGAAGCGCCCTTACTCGGGCCAAAAGCTCAGAAAAGGAGAATGGCTTGAGCAGGCAATCGTCAGCGCCGCTGTCGAGCGAGAGAACCCGGTCCTCCACCTCAGTCCGGGCAGTCAGGACCAGGATCGGCAATTGCGGTTGTTTCGGACGGACGTGGTTCAGCACCGCGACCCCGTCCATCTTTGGCAGATTCAAATCCAGAATGAGCAGGTGGTACTTGTCGCGACTCACTGACTCGGAAGCGGCTTCGCCATCCTGCACCAGGTTCACGTTGTAGGATTCCGACTCCAATTGCCGCCGGAGAAAATTGCCAAGCGGCACATCATCTTCTGCCACTAGAACATGAGGGATTGGATTGTTCTGACGCTGCACTTCGTTGTTCACAAGGTCCTTTCCTAGCTACGCACTTCCGGTCCCCAGCTTGCAAACGCTAGAGAACCCGATTCCGCAAGAGCGTAGTTGCCAGAAGGCGGCAGCTACGCTCCTGAAGAATTCCAACTGATGTACCGATATGCTTCCCGAAAGACTCAAGCACGCGAGAACTTTACGTTCGCAGTACCGCCCCAAGACAACTGCTCCCTGGAAGAGAAGCAATTCTCACTAATGCAATTGCGCTGCCAAAATCTTTTGCCTTAATTTGCTGCTAATTCGGGAGTGTTGGCTGCGTGGCGGTGTAGACTTTCCAGACAACATGTCTGATTCAAATACAAGTTTTGGATACGGCGTGGGATCTGACGAGGTGAATTCTAATCTGTTTCGATGAAAAACGATGAAAACTCCGGCTCCGTACGATCGTTTGGCTTTCGCGCACCCAGTGTCTCCTGCAATTTCAGTTTTCTTCTGGAAGTGATCGCTACAGGAGAGCGGCACGAAGCCGATGTGCACCGACATCAGCGAAGACGGGCTGGCGGCCGAACTTCCCAAGCCCCTGGCGGTCAAGACACAAGTAACCATGAGGATGCTCTTGCCGGGTGGCATCCGGCCCCTGCAGCTTGAGGGCCAGGTTGAATATAGCCAGGACCGGCGCTGCGGCCTTGACTTTCCTCTATTCGTCGGCGGAAGAGCGGAAGCAGGTCCAGACGTTCATCCGATCCATCTCCTAGTGTTGACTACCCTGAGTCTTCAGGCTTCGTATCGCCTTCGGATCGGCGTTCGCGTTCGGGGAGCACTCGGAACCGGCACCGGAGCCTCATCGTCGTCTTTGACCACGTATTGCACGATCAGCGAAATGCGACGGTTCGAAGGCTCCAGCGGCTTGGCGGGCACGCGCAGCTTCTGATCGGCATAGCCCCTTACCTGCGAAATCTGGTCGGCGCGCAAGCCGGAAGCCTGCATGAGTCTGCGTGCTGAATTCGCGCGGTCGGTCGAGAGTTCCCAGTTTCCGTAGTCGCGCTTCGCGGCGTACGGTTTGGCGTCGGTGTGGCCCTCGATCGAGATGTGGTTGGGAAGCTGTTCCCAGTTGCTGCGCCAGCGCGACCAGCAACTCCCGGCCATCGCCATTTAACCCCGGCTTGCCGCTCTCAAAAAATGTTCCCGACGATGACTCCAGCAGCTCAATCCGCAATCCCTCCGAAGTCACCGTCATCTCAATCTGGTTCTTGAGCTTGTCGAAATTGGTGATCTCGCCGCACCGCTTTCTGGAGCTGCTTCCTTGAGCATGGGCATGTTGTCCTTGGTCAGGGTGAAGTTTTCGCCCGACCCGGTCTGGTTGCTGCCCACTTTCTTGGAGGTTCCGGTCGGATCTTTGAAGTAGCCGCCCACCGCCACCTGAATCTGCTTGCTGCTGTTCATCAGCCAGAGCACGATGAACAATGCCATCATCGCGGTCACAAAGTCGGCGTAGGCCACCTTCCAGGCGCCGCCGTGATGGCCGCCGTGGCCGCCCTTCTTCTTGATGATGATGATGGGGCGTTTGGCTTCGTTCAGGGTCGCCATGCTCTATGCTCCGGCTTTCGCCGCGGCTGCGGCGGCCGCGTCGTTGGTGCGACACGTCTTTTCCACTTCCTTGAAGCTGGGCCGCACGTGGCCGGGAATCGCGCGCCGCGCCACTTCGACCGCCATGATCGGAGGCGCGCCCTTCATGAACGACGACATCAGCACGCGCAACACGTGATAGTAGGCGTGTTCATCTTCGGCCAGCTTGGCCATGTTGGCGGCAAGCGGCCCCACCAATCCGTAGCAGAGAAGAATTCCCAGGAACGTTCCGACCAGCGCGGCTGCGACTTTGTGTCCGATCTCCTCCGGAGGTCCGCCCAGAGCGCCCATGGTGATGACGACGCCCAGCACGGCGGCGACGATCCCCAGTCCGGGCAGCGAGTCCGCCATCGTGCTCAGCGCCTGCACCGGCTGAGTGGCATCGTGATGATGGACATCCATATCCAGCTCCATCATCTGGTCGAGATCAAAAGGTTCCACTCCGCCGCTCACCGCCATGCGCATGGTGTCGCAGACAAAATCGCGAACGTGATGGTCTTTCAGAAACGCCGGGTACTTGGACAGGATCGGACTCTTGGCCGGATCCTCGATATCCGCTTCGAGCGCCACCAATCCATCCTTGCGCGCCTTATTCAGCAGGTCGTACATCATCTTCAGCGATTCCAGATATCGTTGCTTGGTGAACTTGCTGCCTCCGAAAACTGCCTCCGAATCCGGCTGCGATCTTTTTGAGAATATGCAGAGGATTGGCCATCAGAACCGTCCCGATCGCCGCCCCGCCAATGATGACGAGCTCGGCCGGCTGCATCAGCACCTTGAGGTTGCCGTGCTCCATCAGGTATCCGGCGGCTACCGCGCCGAATACGACCAGAATTCCAATAATCGCAAACATGACGGCTCTCTTTTAGCTCGGTTCTCTTCTAATCCAGGTCCAGGAGAATCTCACACGTGTGAGTCTCGTTTTCGTCAGGCACCAAGTCGCGTCTCAGATAACAGAACTCTCCGCGGTACGCGAACGTAACATTGCCCTTCCACAGGACATGAGTTTCCGCCAGCATCTTGTCAATCATCCGGCGATCGCGCTCGCTGTGATATTCCACGTACAAACCTTCACTTCGGGCAGATACTTGCTCAAAGATCGCAGGATCGGCACCTCGCAACCCTCGGTATCGATCTTCAGGATGTCGACGCTTTCGATTCCATGTTCGGACAGAAACTGGGATGCGCATGCCAGCCGTATTGGCTCGCCCTCGCAGTCCGTACGGAGTGCTGGGAAACACGGAAGACTCCACGCTGTCCGTCTTGCCATGAAATAAGGACAGCGTCTGGTTGCGCGAATGAAGTCCGAAGGGAAACACGCTGACATTGCGCAACAACTCCATATTCTTCTGCAGCAGCGCACAAGGCGTCTCTCCCGGGCTCGAAGGCATACACCTGCGCCTGGGGATAGCTGATCGCCAGATAGACTGACGCCGCGCCCACATTCGCTCCGATGTCGAGAATGGTTTTGACATCCGGACACAAACGGAACGTTCGGATAAGTGGCTCCGGAGAAGATAGCGTTGGCGATCTGGAAGCACACCTCGGTCTTGAACAGATGAAACGGCAACGCTCCCTGCGGCCCCTGCAGCGTGGCCTGGGCGACATCGGGCCGATTTATTTCCTTGATCATTTCCACGTTCACCCTCCCGCACCCTGCGCCATTTGCATGACGGGCCGCTCGCGAGCCAGGTGCTTCAAACCCAACTCCCGAATCATGGTGTGCAGCATCGTCTCAAACAGGTAAAACCAGTGAATTGCCGGCACAGCCTGCCGAAGCAGGCCGAGCACCATAGCGGCGGTCTCCGGCTGGTCGGTCAGGATCGGCTCGAAGTCGACCGCGTCCCAGCGCTCCACGGCCGCGACCGCCTGCTCCACTTCGTCGCGATTTTCCTCCACATAACTGAGAATGCGCATCGCATTCTCCTCGTCCATCGCCGGTAAGGTTCACCGGCATGGCCCACTCCCGCATCACCCGCGGATGCCTGCCAAACATGTAGAAATAGTCCGCGCCGTAGACCCGTGCACGCCGGATCAGATTGTGCGCCGGGTATGGAAGATGATCGTGGAAGGCGTGAGCGTCGGGATGGTAGAGCACGCGGTATCCCCGCTCGTAGAGCCGAATGCCGAGTTCGGTATCTTCGCTGAGCTTGTACGTCGAATCGAACGACCCTGCTTCCACCACGCGCTTCCCTGCTGACGCTCAGATTGCAAGTGATGAAGTGCGAATAGCCGTAAGGACAACCCTCCTCCATGCTTACCTGGGGAAACATGAAAGGCTCGACGCAGAAGTATCGAGTAAGCGCCCGTTGCCGCGCTGCCGCAGGATATTCAAAGTTGCCCAGACACCGCCCAGCGCTGGCCAGGGTATGCCCGCTGCATCCGCAGATGCTGATTCAGCAAGTCGCGATCGCAGATGGTGTCATCGTTCATCAGCAGCAGGTATTCGCCGCTGGCGTGGGCAACCCCGTTGAGCCGGGCCGCGCCCGTGCCGGAATTCTTCTGGCGCAGATATTGGAAGCGGAATGGCGGGGCGATAGTGGGTCAGCAGCTCCTCCGTTCCATCGGAGGAGCCATCGTCAATCACGATCACTTCGAAATCGGTCGAGGCAAGAGTTTGCGCCTCCAATGCGCTCAGACACTTTTTGAGGATGGGCAACCGGTTGTAAGTGGGCACGATCACCGAGAACAGCATGGCCAGCCTGTCGGCCTGTGCTTGCGCATCGAAGCCAGTGGTACTCTGCGCGGTTACGCACGGCGGGCTTCCGCCGCGCAACGCTCCGCCATTTCCAGGTCGTCCAACTTGCGGTAACAGCGCTTCAAGAACAATGAAGACCTGCGAGGCAAAGTATCCGTCGCGCATGAATTCCGGCGCTCGTCCGAAAATATGCCGCAGTTGTTCGCGGGCCTTTTCAGGCTCACCTTCGGAAAGAAACTGGTCGGCCAGGCGCACATAGCACTCAAGTTGTCCCAGGAACCTTGATCTCTCCTGTTCTCGACGATAACCGCTCGCGAAACAACGTTTCCACCAGCATCGCCGAGCAGGCTGCTTCAACCAAGACCTTCGGAGTCGAGCGAGAAGACTGATTGCCGCACGCTCGCCAGGGTCGTGGCTTCAAGGTCATTCGGCGAAGCTTCAGATCGCGAAGTCTTGCCTGGTTTGGCGCAATGTGGCTGCGTCATCTTCGTCGGGGGAAATCACCAAATCCGCCCGCTCGAACGCCTCCCATTGCCGCATCGTCCAGTCGGCGGCTGTTTCGAACGCGGTGAGCGCGGTTCCGTCGCTCTCTGGGGATCGCAACCTGCAGTTGGTCGGCAAACACGATGATCCGCGTTTCCGGGGAATACCGGCGCAGATCGTCAAGGTACTGCTCCGGGACCGAAAGACTGCGGCTGAAAGCTGTGGACGAGGATTGCAAGATCAAACCGGCCCTGCTCCAGCACCACCTCGCGGAAGGACCAGAAGGGAGCGGAGACTTCGCGCCCCAGGTACGGCAAGCGTTCCAAATCGTTTCCGTAGGTGTGGATTCCAGCCTGACGGAGCGAGGTTCGCGCTGCTTGCTGTTTTCCGCCTCGCGCGCGATGAACGTCACCTCGTCGCCCTTCTCGCGCAATCCGTGAAGAAGTTGCATCAGCGCCGGATCCGAGGGTCGCCTTTCGGGGTCTGGGAAAGCTGTCATTGATCACCAGAACTGCGAAGCGTTCGTTCTTCGGAATGCGTGACGTCATCGGGAACAGAGGCTTTTCCGGGTTCTGGGCCGCCAACAAGGCTCTGACGATTTTCTGTTGCTCTGCCGGCAACGCTGGCAACGACTCTGCTTCAGCAGCGGGACTGCCCGAGCCGAGTCGCCTCGGCCAAGCAACAGCAAGCCCAGGTTGGCGGTTGCATCCGTATTCTGTGGATCCAATTCCAGGGCCCGGGCAAATCCAGATTCTGCTTTGCCGACAATCCCTGCGCCAAGCTGTACCGCCGCCCAATCGTTCCAAAGCTCCGAAGTTTCCTTCGCGGCCAACAGTTCTTCCAGCAAACGTAAGGCCTCCGCCACGCGGCCTTGCTGGAAAGCGAGGATTGCCTCGTCGTGCTTGCTCATTGAGTCCCGAGTAGGTACTCAGCAATTTCCTCTCCTCATTCATCTTTAATCAGGACAGCGGTCGCTCGGCTGTCATCTGACAGAGCCTTCTTGTCGGCGAAGTGCTTGCGGATACCGAGTCTTAGCGTTGTTGCGAGATCGGCTGGCAGTTCTGAATGTGCGGCGACGTAATCGCTGATGGCGAAACACTTGCTCTTCACGTTCACCGGATGAGTCTGCGGATTAGTGTCTGATGAGGAGAGCATGCCTACTGTCGGCCTCTCGATGATCGTGAAGAATGAGGCCGAGACGCTGGCTCGTGTCTGCAGAGCGTGTCCGGGATCGTCAGCCAGATCGTGATTGCGGACACCGGCTCGACCGACAACACCGCAGATATCGCCCGCGAATTCGGCGCGACAGTGATTTCCGTTCCCTGGGAGAATCACTTCGCCAACGCGCGCAATGCCGCGCTGCGACTCATGCAGACTGATTGGGTATCTGGTTCTGGACGCGGACGAGGAATTGGACGGCGAGGCCAGGAATCGAATCCCGAACCTGCTGCGATCTTCGAACGCGGGCGGGTATCTCGTTCCCATTCGCAACTACATCCCGACCGTCACTGGCCGTGGCTGGGATCGTATTGCCGAGCCGAACCAGAACTCTCACCCCCGGGCGCAGCAGGCTCCCGCATATTTTGTTCACGAGAACTGCCGACTGTTTCGCTATGACCCGGAGATTTACTTTGTCGGACGCGTGCATGAACTGGTTGAACCTCGAATCAATGCGTTGCGCTGGCGATTGGCTATGGCGAAGTTCTGCATTCATCACTTCGGCCAGTTGGCGCAGGAAGAAACCAGAAACAGGAAGGCCGCATCCTATCGCGACCTGTTGCGCATGAAGGTTCGGGAATTGCCCAACGAGCCAATGGCCTGGATCCAGCTCGGTCTGCAGGAATATGAGTGTTCCCGGGAGCCCTCGGAGCCATTGCGCTGTTTCGAGCGTGCCCTGGTTCTGGAGCCCAAAGCCACTGCGGCGGCTCTTTTCAAGGGAATGGTTTATCTCGATCTTGGCAAGTACGGCCAGGCGCTGGACGCGCTAGATGCCGCGCATGCCGATAAGCGCAGCCGGGCGCTGCGCGAACACCTTCGTGGAGACGCTCTCCACAACCTTGGCCGTCTTCTCGAAGCTCGCACCGCCTACAGCGATGCAGTCAGGCTCACCGGCAACGATCCCGTACTAAGCAGCAAATTAGGCTACACCGAAGTGAGATTGGGCCGAACCAGGGAGGGAATCGCGCGGCTCAAGGAGGCCGCGAGGAGAGCCCCTGAGGTGGCGGAAATTCACGAGCGGCTGATGAAGGCTTTTGTAGCCGTCAACACTCTCCCGGACGCGGCCGAACATGCAGAAAAACTGGCGAGTCTAGAGGGCACCGCTAAAGCCTATCTTCGTGCGGCCAGCATTCGAGTGCATGCAAAACAGCATCAGAAGGCGAGAGAGATCCTCAGTCGTGGGATCGCGCTCTTTCCGGATTCCACAGAACTTGCGTCAGGCTCTTACTGAATTTTGTGACCAGAAAAGCGCTGCGACGGTCTAATTGTCGCCAGGCCCAGCCAGTGAGGTTAGCTGCCGCTCGCGGTCCTTGTCTGTGCGAGCATCTGGTAGATGGTGGCGCGGGATACTCCCAGGATCTCCGCTGCTTGAGACTTGTTGCCACCAACCCGCTCCAGCACGCGGATGGTGTGCCGCTTCTGCAGTTCCTCGAGCGAGATCAACATGTCATCCTGCGCCGGGAGCTCTCTTATCTGACCGCGTATCGGTTCGGACAAATCGTCAACATCAATAATGGCTCCGTCCACCATCATGCAAGCATTGCCGATCACGTTTTCAAGTTCACGAATATTGCCGGGCCAGGAGTAATTTGCCATGCGGGTTTGTGCCCGGCGAGTCAGGCCGTTCACGGGCTTGTTGTATTCCGCCGCGAACTTCTTCAGGAAATATCTTTCCAATAGAGGCAGGTCTTCCCGCCGTTCGGCCAACCCCGGCAGCTTGATTTCGACCATGGCTAACCGGTAGTACAAATCTGCGCGAAAGGTGCCCTCGCTTACCATGGACAGCAAGTTTCGATTGGTAGCAGCGATGACGCGCACGTCAACCGTTCTCGGAATCGGCGAACCGACGCGTTGAATCTCATGGTTTTGCAGAACCCGCAGCAACTTGCCCTGCGCGGTCAACGGCAATTCGCCGATCTCATCCAGGAACACGGTTCCGTGATTGGCATACTCGAAGACGCCCAGCTTGTCTTGAGCGGCGCCGGTAAAGGCCCCCTTTACGTAGCCGAACAACTCGCTTTCCAGCAGCGATTCGACAATCGCCGAACAGTTGCAGACCACGAAGGGATTGGAGCCGGCAGGGCTGAGCCGGTGCAGGGCGCGGGCTACCAATTCTTTTCCCGTCCCGGTGGCGCCGGTAACCAGGACGGTGCGGAAGTGCGGTGCCACTCTCCGAATTTTGGCGAACACCTCCAGCATCATCGGACTGCGGGCAACAATACCCTCAAATTGGCACGCGTTTAGCAGTTCGTGATCAAGGCAATAGGTCTTGTGTCGCTCTTCCGCCTCCGACCGCAGCTGAAAGATTCGCCGCCGGAGCTTTTCCGGATTGAGGGGCTTGTTGAGGTAGTCACAGGCTCCCTTCTGAATCGCCTCGACGGCGGCTTCAGTGGAGTAGTGAGCGGTCATCAGAATCACTTCTATACCAGGGTCGATTCCGAGAATTTGCCCCAGCATTTCTAATCCCTCGACCCCAGGCATCGTCAGATCGAGGATTACGATCCGTGGCCGGAGTTGCTTCAATAGCTCAATGCCGTCTGCGGCGTCGCTTGAGGTAAGAATTTCCAGCCCACTGTCGAAGAGGGCATTCTTGATTAGTTCAAGAGACGGGGTTTCATTGTCGATCGCCAGGAGTTTAGGAATATCGTGTTCGGCCATGGGGAACGAAGTAGCGATTTGTCAGCCAGGGTATCAAAGTCAGATGCCGAAATCGAAAGTGCCTGAAAAGGCGTCGGAATTCCGACCCCACAAAACGTCGGTCGGTGGTGGCAAGGACTACTTTCACAACCAGTGTGCGGCCGAAGATTGCGTGAATGAATGGTCGATGCGTTGGCAGGTCGACTACACTCTGAAGGGCGCCGAACACGTCGACCCAAGGGGCTGCACAGTCCCTGATGGACAATGCACGAACGATCTGCAGGGTCCGATGGTCAGCCTGTATCTGCCCTCGCCAGCGCTCGCCCGCCACGTGTTCTGGCGCACTACGCTTGGGATCTACACCTTCCACACTACTGTGACATCCACAGACCCGTACCTAACCTCGATACAAAAGGGGCAGAGATCGGTAACGCCAGCGCTGGACTTCGCGATGATGTACCGCTTCTAAGTAGTTTCGCGGAACGCTATTCTGGTGGGCTGAAAGCTGAAGACTGACGACTGAAGTTAAAACGAAAAGGCCACGCCGCCGCGAATCGAGCGCGCTGACTGCACCAGGTAAACTGTCCGCCCATCCTGTCCAAGCAAGGGGACATATCCCTGAGCGAGAAGATTACGTACATCGATGACCGCATCCATGTGGCCCGGCAGGAAACCGGTTCGGGGAATGGGTTGGCGAAGATAAATGTTCAGATATGGATCCGACTGGCCTGCGGAGGCGTTAAACATGTCCACGGGTGTGAGCGCTTGTCCACTGATCCAGCGGTAGGAGGTAATCCACTGGGTCTTGGTGCCCGGCAACTTGCCACTGAATTTCGCCGAAGCCGTATGACGATTCCTCACCAGGCTGTCACTGCGTGCCTCTTGCAGCGCCACGTCTGCATGCTTCAGGTCGAGCACGCCGCCGTACCCGTAGTCAAGGGTCGCGGTAAGGTCTGAGGCCAGCTTGCGCTGCAGCACGACTCGCATGCCGTGGGCGTCAAGTTGTTTTCCCCGGTACGTAAAGGTCTCGGAGTAGAGATCAGGCAGCACTTCGCCGCCATCGGAGGAGGGATCGCCAACCCCGGTCAGCGCTGGATCGGCCACGCGATCGGAATACACCGCAACCTGCATATTGGTTTCGCCCATGCGATGCGAAAGCGAAACTTCGTGATGGTGCGCCCGCTCCAGTGAGGACGAAAACCCGGCCAGGCTCACGCGCGGACCGGACTCGCTCAGATCCGCGGGAGCCGATTCAAATCCCTTTTCGGCGCGGCTGTCCGGCTCCGATGTGGCGTAGCGATACTCCAGCACGGTGTTAGGCGAGAGGTGAAGGTCGGCCGATCCGAAAGGCCGGAACGCGGTTACCCGGCCCATGAACTGAATGGTTTGCAATTCGCTGCCGAAACGGAGTTCCAGAACATCGCCGAACGTAAACTCATCGGAAGCAGAAAGCGCGAGCGCCTGCAGGGCATCGATATGAGGATCGATTCCAGGCGCAGCTAGGCGGCGCATGGTGAAGGCGACCTCCGGCTTCGCCCCGTTCGCCATGGTGTGGCTGTAGGAAGCGCGGAGCACTGCATTGGGTGAGCCGTTACCGTAGCCGACGTCACCTTGAAACGCCATGGTTCCGGAAGAGAACAGCGACTTCTCCACCGAGAACACGGTGCTCATGTCGGAGGAGCTGCCAAATCCTCCGGAAGCCGAACCCGCGACAAACGAGAGCGTGCCCTTGAGATCGTGGCTGGCATTCGCGGATTCTGCTCCACGTTGCACCGCCGGCGCTACAGAACCATCTTCGAGCATCCGCAATATGGGCCGGCTGGAGGCCGAGCGCAGCACCCATTTCCAGTCGTCGTCATCGGCGGCAGGACCACGCAATGCGGGCAATTGAATGGCGTCGAACAGCCCGCTTAGTTTGAGGTCCACCATCACGCTACTACCGGGACGCAACCCTACGCGATCGCGGAAGGTCGGCAGAAATGACGGCGAATATGCTTTTATGTTGTAAACGCCAGGCAGAAGACCGCCGGCTGAGTAGAAACCATTTTCGTCGGTGAAGACTTTGAGGGAGTGGGCAGCCGAGCCCAGTACTTCCACCATAGCGCCCATTTGCGGCACGCCGGCAGCATTACGCACATAGCCCGAGATGGAAGCGGAGCCTGGGCGATTAGCGGCCAGCGCCGGCAGCGCCAGCGCGATCCCCAATAACCCGAGCTTCAACCCGAGTCTGTCCAGCATCAATCCAAAACACCTCAGGAGACCAAGCTCTCCGGCTTACTCGACGGCAAAGGTCGCCGACGGATCGACCGTCTGCTTGGAGATGTTATCGTTCACCTTGATTTGAATACGGTAAATCCCGGGATCAAGACTGGAGGCCGAGAGAGGTTTTTCTAGGGTCATCTGGTCTCCAATATTGCCCATCTGGTCCGTAGACTCCACGGTATGAATCACGGCCTTGTTGGTGGCCGCATTGATTACATTGTACTCGACTGTTGCCGAGGGCTTGTGGGTCTTGTCGTCCATTCCCAGATTGTAAATCTGCATCCAGAAGTACACTTTCTGGTTGCGCTTGAATGAAACCGGCTTGCCGTTGGCGGAAGCCACCCGGGGCCGGATCTTGGTATTGCCGATCACAAACATGCCGGTGCCAATTTCCTTGGTCGAGACCGGCTGCATGGTGTCCGCCACAATCAGTGACGAGGCGGAGAGGCGGTCATCGTCGTAGCTGGGCACGGGCAAACGGCTGCTCCACAATCCCGAGCGATCACCGTTCACATCCTTCACTGCCACGTCGATACGGTACAGGTTTGGCCGTAAGGGCAGGGCCTTCCAGTACACGGATGAATTCTCCGTAACCTTGGGCAGCAGTTCTGCCGGAACATCCACCTGTACAGTGTCTTCGAAGGTCTGCACTACTTTTCCGGTCAGCGTGGTTACGCGACCGAAAATATTGACCGTTCCGCGCTGCACTCCGTCTTTGTTCACAAAGGTGATGTCGCGATTTTTTACCTGCACGGTGATCGGGACCAACACTGTGTCCCCAGTCACTCGCACAAAGTCGGTGCGCACATCGAACGGCATCAGGTTGACGCTGATCTTGTGACTGACCACTTCCTCGAGATCCTTGAACTTCACAGCCGGTGGTTTTTGCAGTTTGTAGAATTGCTCAAGGCGGTCAAACTGCTTGGTCTGCAGGTCATTGCTGAAGGGACCAGTACCCAGTCTCTCCAGCCCGCCGCCGCTGAAGCGGTCCGCTTTGCTCGCCATGCCCATCTGCTCGTAAAGGGTCAGCCCCGCATTGGGAGTGTAGAGCAGTGCGTCTTTTTCCGAGCGGTCCATGGTCATGTGGTAGTCGCCGCACATGCACGTGTCCACAA
This sequence comes from Terriglobia bacterium, assembly GCA_963748935.1. Lineage (GTDB taxonomy): Bacteria > Acidobacteriota > Terriglobia > Terriglobales > Acidobacteriaceae > JAIQFF01. Next base: position 39,783 of record CAVVLA010000029.1, on the reverse strand, counting down.
ACTCAATAATGACTTCCTGTCCGATGCCTTCCAGGTAGCGATAGCGCCAGTCTTCAAACGGAAACGTGGAAGTCTCGCCGCCGCCTTCTTCCATCGGACGTTCATAGGAACCGCCGGAAGGATGCGACTCAATCTCATCCGCCGGACCGTACATTATATAAATTCTTCCGCGATCTGATTTCCAGCCCGGGATACCGGCAGCGAAATGTTCGTTGGCGTAAGCCATGCGCCGGTAATGCTCTTCCTTGAATTCGTTTTCGATGGTGTCCGGCGTGGGATCGCGGCGTTGCCAAAAGGCTTCAATGAACTGGTCGCGCTCTTCGTCGTTGGAGAGGAGCTTGAATGCTTTCTGCTCTTCGTCGGTAATGATCCAGCGGACGTCTTCGTCAAGCCACTTCTTGTAGGTCTTGCTTAACTCGATCTTGAGCGACTTGGAATTCTGCTTCTTCTGCTTATCCGTGAGCGGACGCTTCAGAGGATCGGACTCCTGACCTGCTGCCGGGGTCGACGATTGAGTGGCGGCGGGATCCGCAGCGTCCCCCTTTCCGTCTTTATCTTCCTGAGCTGCGGCAAACGACACTAACCCTGGGACCAGCAAAGTCAGAACCGAAACCACGAAAAAGCGATTGAGAAAACCTACCCGGGACATAAAGGAGGCACTCCTTACGACTTACACTCTTGGCTAGCCATTCTATGACTTTGGGCGGCCTAATACAAGGCCAAGTAAAACGCTCTAACCGATTGTAAAGATTGTAAAATCTGCCTTCCCGGCACTCCGGTTTTCGCTCTCGGTTCCGTCCCAACAGTTTCTTCTATTCCCGGTACGGGTCAAGCTATAATCGATTTGTTATCAACGCAAAGCTTGGCCAGCCGGCGGCCAAGCGTCCACAGGCAGTTTTTGGTCCCGCTGGAACTTTTGTGTCCGCAACATCGTATCTGATGGCGTGCTCCCTGATTACGCTGAAAGTTATATGAAAATCCGGGTTTTGTGGCAGAGCCGTCCGAAAGCGAAGCCTGTCACGTTGCCTGGGTCAGCGGAATACGGCACTGCCGCTTGCGGGGCGTGAGGTTGCGCAGCCGACATTGCAGAGCGTAACTGGGAAACAATGAGCACAGGCAAAAAAATAGCGATCGGAACCGGTGTCGCCGTTCTGGTTCTGGCGATTGCCGGTATTGCGGTTCACCAAAGCCGCAAAGGCGTGGTGACGGTCCAGACGGGAAAGGCGGCGCGGCAGGATCTGGCGTCGATCGTCAGCGCATCCGGAGAAATCAAGCCGAAGACCTACGTCAACATCGGCGCAAATGCTTTTGGCAAAATCACTCGCCTTTACGTCAGAGAAGGCGACCGGGTCAAAAAGGGACAATTGCTGGCGCAACTGGAAAACGTGCAATCCTCGGCCGACGTGAATGCCACCCAGGCCGGGCTCGAAGCTGCGCGCACCGATGCGGTTGCTGCCGAGGCTGCCCTGAACACGTCCATGGCTGATCTCAACCGCGCCCAGTCGGACTACGAGCGCGCGCAACTGGATTGGACTCGCGCCCAGGGGCTCTATAAAGAATCCCTGGTTGCCAAGTCAGAGTATGACAGCCAGAAAGCCGCGTGGCAGACGGCGCAAGCGGGGCTGGCACAAGCTGAGGCGCGTGTTGCCCAGGCCAAAGCGCAGAAAGATTCTGCCGATCGCCACATCTCGCAGAACGCCGCTAATCTGACTCACGCCGCCGATGTCCTGCAGAAGACGACGTACGCTGCGCCCTACGACGGCATGATTACTAACCTGCCAGTCCGCGAAGGCGAAACCGTCGTGATCGGCATCCAGAACTCACCCGGCAGCACGCTCATGACGCTGGCCGACATGTCGGTTATCACCGCCGAGGTGCGCGTCGATGAAACCGACATCGTGAATGTGCGGCTGGGACAGCCCGCTGAAGTCAGCATTGACGCGATTCCAAAGAAGATTTTTAAGGCGGCAGTCACTGAAATCGGCAACAACGCGATCGTTCGCTCTACCGGAGTATCCACGTCGCAACAGACCTCGGCCAGCCAAGAGGCGAAAGACTTCAAGGTGGTGGTCACGCTGCAGGACGCGCCGGAGAACCTGCGACCGGGGCTCTCCGCTACGGCGAAGATCACGACCGCGACGCGCAGTGGCATCCTGACCATTCCGATCCAGGCTTTGACGGTCCGGTCGCGGACGGAGTTGAAAGCCAGCAACACCGAAAAAGACTCAGTACAGGCCGCTGCTCCGTCAAACGAGGCATCCAACCGGCCAGCCGATGATAAAGAGGAAGTGCAGGGTGTGTTCATAATCCGCGATCACAAGGCCGCGTTCCTGCCAGTGCAGACCGGCATTACGGGTACCACTGATATCGAAGTCCTGAACGGACTGAAGCCAGGTGACGAGATCGTTACCGGGAGCTATAAAGTGCTGCGTACCTTGCGACCGGGCGCAAAGGTAAAAGTAGATAACACGACGCCGGAGAAGAAGGAAGATGAGAGCTAGTCGTCAGTCTTCAGTCGTCGGTCGTCAGCAAGCGCTGGCAGGTTGTTTTGGTGGGGCGGGTTTGTTTGGTTGAAGACTGAAGACTGACCGACGACTAACAACTGCCCTAGTTAAGCGTCCAACAGGCAGCCTAAAGATCGGAGCGGGCTGGTGTCCCGAGAGGACCAGGAGAGAAAAATGGCAACCGCAGAAGTCATCAACATCGCGCAACCCGTCGTGTCGGCGCCTCCCGAATCCTGCATGATCTGCACCGAAGATCTGTGGAAGACCTATGACATGGGCTCGGAGCAACAGGTGCAAGCCCTGCGCGGCGTCAATATTCGCATTCAGCGCAACGAATACGTTGCCATCATGGGACCGTCCGGCTCCGGCAAATCCACCTTGATGAACCTGATCGGCTGCCTGGACACACCCAGTAAAGGCCACTACTGGCTCAACAGCCAACTGGTGAGCGAACTGGACGACGACGAACTGGCGCGCATCCGGAATAAAGAAATTGGTTTCGTCTTCCAGACTTTCAACCTGCTAGCGCGAGCCACCGCTCTGCACAACGTCGAGTTGCCGTTGATCTACGCCGGCGTCCCTGGGGAAGAGCGCGTGCAGCGCGCTAAAGACGCGCTGGCATCGGTCGGCATGGAATCCCGCATGATGCACAAGCCCAACGAACTCTCTGGTGGACAACGGCAAAGAGTCGCCATCGCCCGCGCCCTGGTGAATCGCCCGTCAATCATTCTCGCCGACGAACCCACCGGAAACCTCGACTCCCAGACCGGCAATGAAATCATGGCCCTGATGGATCGTCTTCAAGCCAACGGCAACACCATCGTGCTGGTCACCCACGAACACGACATCGCCGAGTTCGCCCACCGCGTGATCTACATCAAGGACGGTGTTGTGGAGAAGGACGAGAGGAAAGCGGGTAGGTAGTCGTCGGTCGTCAGTCTTCCCTCGTCAGCAACGCCCGGCCGGGAGGCTGGGCGTTTTTTGTTTGGACGCTCTGTTCCAACATTAAGAACGGCGTGTGGCCCAGCCTTTTGGGCCCGTTCCTACTCTTGAGGGTGCCCCGTCCAAGCTCCGCTTGGGCGGGGAGTTTCTGCGGACAGCCGCACGTCACCGCAGGAAAAATCCCCAACTGCTCTCTTCGCCGCGCCGTCCAATGCGATTCGATCTCCACCGGTCCCACTTCACCGTTAAGGTAGTGGCGGAAACTGCTCCAGGCCCAATCCTCGGGCCGCTTAACTAAGCCACGCTTCACTGGATTCCTATGGATGTAGCGAAGTTTCTCCGTAAACTTGCACTCGCTCCAAAGATTGAAATCGTAGTAGCGGGCCTGCCAGAAAGAATCTGCTGCCCTTAGGGCCAGCCTGCGTGCTATGCCTTGCTTCAGCGATTGCATAGCTTGAGCGGCCGTGCCGCGCTCAGGCTCGTTTACCAGCAGGTGCACGTGCTCAGGCATGACTACGTATCCGTACACAGAGAGAGCGTGCTGCTGTCGAACTCGCTCCAATGCGTACTGGAAGACAGTGCGGGACTCGTTGCTTTCGAAATTTGGCCGTCGATAACAGCTGAAAGTGAGGAAGTGGAGCTGGCGAGATTCGTGGAAGCGCTTTAGTCCCCAAGGCACGGGGAAAGACTATGTCTTCGCCGAGGCGAAGTCTGTGACGGTTGAACATCCCCGCCCAAGCGGAGCTTGGACGGGGCACCCTCTAACTTGTCGTGCCCGCAATCGTCTAAGATGAGCGTGAGGCAGGAAATGGCGCCTAGCCTGCGATCTGAAGGGTCAGCCCATCCGCCGGCAGCCGTGGCCGAAGCCGTTGCCCCGAGGCGCGTCCGCGTCGAATCGGTTGACGTGGTTCGCGGCGTCATCATGGTTCTGATGGCGCTCGATCATACACGCGACTTCTTTGGCCAAACCAGTTTCAGTCCCACCGACCCCACCCAGACCACCATTCCGTTATTTTTTACGCGCTGGGCCACGCATTTCTGTGCGCCGGTTTTCTTTTTGCTCACTGGCACCGGCGCCTATCTTTCGTTGCGCAAGAAGTCCAAAGCTGAGTTGTCAAAGTTTCTTTTCACCCGCGGGCTGTGGCTGATCTTTCTGGAGATAACCCTGTTTCGCTGCCTGGGGTTGCAGTTTAATTTCGACTATCGCCTGACGCTGCTCGATGTGCTCTGGGCGCTGGGGTGGGCGATGATCGTTCTTTCGGCGCTGGTTCACCTGCCCACGTCGGTGGTCACTGCCTTTGGCGTGGTGATGATCGCCACGCACAATTTGCTCGGTCGAATCCAGTCCTCCAACCCTCTGTGGTCCATCTTGCACTCACTCAATTTCATTATGGCCAATCCGCGGCACTCCGTCTTTGTCGCGTATACGCTGATTCCCTGGGTCGGAGTCACGGCTGTGGGTTACGGCCTGGGGCAAATCTATGCCTGGACCTCCGATCGTCGAAGAACTTTTCTTTTGCGGGCCGGGCTGGCAGTCACGGCCGCCTTCGTGCTTCTCCGCGGCATTAACCTTTATGGCGATCCAGTTCGCTGGTCCACGCAGAAATCTGCAGCCTTTACTGTGCTCTCATTTCTGAACACCAACAAATATCCACCATCGTTGTTGTTTCTTCTGATGACGCTGGGTCCAGCGCTGCTTTTTCTCTGGGCGGTCGATGGCGGCACGCCACAATGGCTGCGGCCCGCTCTGGTTCTCGGCAAAGTGCCGATGTTTTATTACCTGCTGCACTTTCCGCTCATTCATCTGCTCGCGGTCGGGGTGTGTTACGCGCGCTACGGACAGGCGCACTGGATGTTCGAGTCGCCGACTATCGCTCAATTCCCGGTCACCACGCCACCGGGATGGGGCTACTCCCTGTCAGTTGTCTACTTGATATGGGTTTCTGTTGTACTCGCGCTCTACCCGCTTTGTCGGTGGTTTGCGGGCTTGAAACAGCGCCGGAGCGATGCCTGGCTCAGCTATCTCTGATCTCGGGCAGGTTCGGCCAACGGGGGTACTCCGTCCAAGCTCCGCTTGGGCGGGGATTTTGTAGAGTTATGGTGACATAAGGAACTCAAAGCAGGTCCCTCCACTGCGCAAGATCATCCGCTTTCGCGAATGATCCTGCTCGGTCGGGATGACAAAAAGGCCTCTCTCGCGAGAGGCCTTTTTGAAAGCTGAAAGCTTATTGCTGATTGCTGCTTACCGGCTTCACGTCCGCAGTGTTGGCTGGCGGAGTGGGACGGGCGATGAAGAAATCGTGGTCATACAGATTGCGGTACATGCGTCCGGAAATTTCTGCGGCTTTGGGCCCGTAGGTGGGACGTCCGCCTTGCAGGAAGACGACTACGACGATGCGTCCGACGTCGGTTTTGGCGTAGGAGGCAAACCATCCGTAGCGGGTGCCTGCCTTGGAGCAGGTTCCGGTCTTGCCTAAAATTTCTTCTTCGTTGAAATTTACGCGCACGCTGCGCGCGGTGCCGTAGGTTACCGCTCCTGCCATGCCGTCCGAGATCTCAGGAATCAGAGGAGCGATATCGAGATGCCGCTTCACGCGGGGCTCGAAGTTCGCCACTTCATCCGGAGAAGTAGGATGCTGGAGGTAGTACAGGGTGCCGCCGTTGGCGATGGCTGAGACCATGGCGCCAAGTTGCAGCGGGGTCATCGAAATGCCCTCTCCGAACGAACACATCTTGCCTACGCCGCCGAGCTTGGAGGAAATCTCCTCCTCGGGATAGGTGCCGAGCTGTTCGCCGGAAATGTTGTATCCGGCAAGTTCACCCAAACCGAACTGGTGGGCGTAGAAGCTGACTTTCTCAAATCCCAGCCGACGTCCCAGGGCCTCGAAGTATGCGTTGTTGGAATGAGCCAGGGCGGTGGTGAGATTCATCCGGCTCCGGCGGCCCAAAGCGATTTCCGTGTCCTTTGTGATCAGATCTTCGCTGAGCGCGGCCAGGGCTACTGACAGCTTGATGGTCGAGCAAGGCTGTGCGCCGCTCGACAACGCTAATTTCTGGTTCACCATGGCCAAAACCCGGCCGCTGGTGGGTTCGATCGCGAGCACTGTGCCGTTCATGTTGCCGAGAGCATTGATGGCGGCTTGGCGGACGATGGGATCTTCGCCGGTAGTGACGTCGTTGTCGAAGCTATCGTCCATGAATGAACTGGCGGTGAAGCGCTCGTAGTACCGCCGGCGATGACGGCGAGTCGTTCCCGCTACCCGAACCGTGCGGGCGCGGCTGCGCGCAACCCGGGTCAGACGCTTTCGGGCGCGCGGCGCTTCGCTGACTTTTCTGGACTTGGATTTGGTGGCGGTCAAGGAGCGGGTACTGACGGTAGCCCCCATTCCATACGGAGAAAACGCCGACAAGACAAAAGCGACCAACAAGCCCGATATCGCGGAACGTTTGCTAAAAGTCACTGATTCTGTCCCCATCCCCGGTTCGAATACCTAAGTCTGATGCACGAGGCTTGCCAAGCTCGGACAGGCCTTGGCCAGCGCTTGTAATGCTTCGATAGTAAGGGACTTAGGGCTCCGCGTACATTAAAAAATCAGTTTGTTACCATCTACGAATCAAATGTGTAACCTGATGAAAAAACGTGGGTTATTTCGGTTCCGGGGATTGATTACCGCCCTTTGGTAATGGGAAAAGAATTGCCGTGCATGGCCACGGGGAGGAAAAGTTTTTCTCTTTTTGCCAAATGCCCGGCAGAAGTTTTCCGTTTGCCCTTTTCTCAAGTGCGCGACTGCCGGCATTTCGGCAATCAAAGTCTTCCTTTGCGGTCAGGAGCTTTTTAACCGCAAAGGTCGCGACGAAATCCGCAAAGACCGCAAAGGAAATCTCGATCTAGAATCTTCAGTTGGAAACTCCAGTTGTCCCCGAGGACTATCATGAAAGACTGCTTGTTTTGTCGTATTGTGGCTGGCGAAATCCCTACTAAAAAAGTTTATGAGGATGAACACACATTTGCGTTCGAAGACATCAATCCGCAAGCGCCGATCCACCTGCTCGTGATTCCCAAGAAACACATTCGTGGACTCAAGGAGGCTTTAACGGAAGATGCGGCCATCATCGGGCGCTGCCATCTGACGGCAGCAACTCTGGCGCGCCAGCGAGGGATCGAAGAGGGATACCGCACCGTCCTGAACGTAGGCCCCGGCGCTGGACAATCAGTTTTCCACCTGCATGTGCATTTGCTGGGAGGTCGGAGCCTGAATTGGCCACCGGGATAGAAATTGCTTTATGTGGGCGCGAGTGTCCGGCTCGTGCCAATTCACTAAAAATCTAAAAATCGCACGAGTGGGACGCGCCCGCCTACATAAAACGCGCCTACACGGGTCTGGTTTCTTCCGGCGTTTCCGGCGCGCCATGACGGCGCAATAGCTGGGGCAGATTCTGCGAGAATGCCGAGCGCGGCAGAACCATATCGCAACCCACTTCGTGAGCCTTCATCTTCAGGTCGCCCTGCACATGCGACAGGAAGCCGATGATTGACGTCCCCTTCTTCAATTTGGTCTTAAGTTTGGGAATGAGGGTCAGGGGCTTGGCGTTGGCGTTGTTCATGTCGAAAATGATCAGGGACGGCTTTTCTTCCCCGTTCTGCTTGATGTGATCGAGCAGGTCTTTTTCTGTCTTTACGAATTCGACTTTCACGTTGAGCTTGCGCGCCGTCTCCTGGATTTTGGCCTGAAAGAACAGGTCGTCCACAAAGGCAAAAATGCGGGAGTTGCCGTTGTCGCCCTGGGGCAGCGGCTCGGGCTCGAGCGGGGCGTATGCCGGCGCAAAGCCGGGACGCACCCGTCCTGGCCGAGCTCCGTTGTTGCCGCCCAGGGTGGCGCGATAGCTGTGGTCCATGGGTGCGCTGTAGATGCCACCATGTTGCTGACGGTCGCGGCCGTTCGGCGCGCCACCACGATTAGGCGGACGACGCCCACGTCGCCGCTTACTTCTCCCTCCACCACCGCCGGAGGGGCGTCCGGGTCCTGCATTCATATTGTTCTCGTTTGTATCGCTGTATTCAGTCCGCCCGAAGGGGGACCCGATTTCCCAGCTGGATTAAATATCTCTCTGGTAAACCTCGCTTCGCGCACATGCATGGAGCGTGTGCCGGAAACCCAATGCGGCTGAAACTCACGCGTGATGATCTTTTCCGTATGGCGTCTGGAGCCAGGGGGCGCGCGGAGGGCCAGCTAGAGAGCATGGCCACTGGAACATCTTGATGGTACCGCCCAGCGAGGAGAAAGCGCAAGTCCTAAGTCGGGGAGTTTTGCACAATGGTAACTGGCAGTGTAGGCGCTCGCGCCCACACGCACTCTCACCTTTGTCATCCTGGCGGTGGGGTCTCCGCGACTCGCGGAGACTCCCAACGAAGGACCTCTGTACGGGCCGGCGTCTGCGCTGCCGCTTCCGAATACACAGGTCCTTCGGCCCGGCGCGGGCCTCAGGATGACAGTAAGTATTGCGTGAGCCCCGGCGTTACATGGAGCGCTCGTCATCTATTATCTATTGGACGGCAACGCTGACGGTGGTGGTGTGCGTCACCGCCGGCGACGTACTGGTGGCCGTGACGGTGACATTGTAGTTGCCCGCCGGCGTTCCTCCGGTCTGCGTGGAACTGCCGCTGCTATTGCTGCCTCCACCGCCGCAACCTGCGCCAGCGAAAAAAAGTACGAGCAACATCAGTCCCAAACCGACAGTGCGTCGTCGTCGCGTGGGAACACCCAGAAAGAAAATACCGGCAAACAGCGCCCCACCGCTGGCCGCGACCCAACCGAACCCGCGCGGCGACCGCAGCGAAGATGATGTTCCGGACACAACATGCGGCGCAGTGGTCGAGATGGTCAACGTCGCCGTGCCGCTGGTGGTCGTACTATCGAGGACGACCGAACTGGTGGAACCGAATGAGCACGTAATCAACGCCGAGGATGCCGGAGGCGTGCAGGTGAGGTCTACGGTGCCGCTGAATCCGTTCGTGGCCGTTACCGTCACGGTCGAGGTGCCCGGCTGTCCCGGAGAAGTAACGGTGACTGGACTGCCGCCCACGGAAAATCCCGGCGTCACCACAAAGCCGGGCCACGAGGTTACCAACACATTGGCGTCTACCGTTCCCAGTCCGGTGACCAGGTCGTACCCGGTTCCGGCGTTATATCCGATCTGAAACGGGGCTGTGGTGGGGCAACGTGTTGCCGCCGAGCCCGAAGTCGGCGTGCCCGAGGTGCAGGGTACGATGTTGTTGCCGGTGGTGATGTCATGGAATGCGGATGGCGTCGTTACCGCCAGAGTGTAGAGCGTTGGGTTGATGTTGCCCAAGCCCGGAGGGGTCTTGGTGCTGGATTGGGTCGCCTGATTAAGAATCGCAACAATGCCAGCAAAAGTGGGTGCGCCAACTGAGGTTCCTCCAACCACTGCCAGGCTGCTCCCATCGCTCGCGCGGAAGCCGGTAGTGCAACTGGTCGGAGTCGTCGCAGGGGCAAAAAACGCTTGCGAACAGATCAGTGAGCCATCGTGGTTGGGAGAACCGTTCAACGAGACGTCAGGAACATCGCGATGACCATCGACGGGCGTGAGTGCGGCCTGCCAGCTTGGCTTGGCGAAAACCGTGCTCACTCCACCGCCGGAGGCGGAGAGTCCGTTGCCCGCTGCGATCGACGCAGTGGTGTCGTTCCACGCCATTTCCGGAATGTAGGACAGGGCCGAACTGAGAGTGTCGGTGGTGTTAGTAGTACCGCTCCAGAACGTAGTCGCACTGGCGGTCGTGTTGGGAGCGGTTCCGCTTACGGTTCCCGCGGCGTCCCCGGTGAACTCGGCGCCACCGATCGCGGTGACTTCAGGAACGCTGCCGGGCCCGTCCACCGCCAGCCCGTGAGTGGCGGTTGTTGCCGACGCAGTTTCGCAATCTGCCGCCCCGGCATCACCGGAGGCGGCTGTAACTGTCTGGCCTTGTGAATTCGCCTGCTTCACATCTGCCTGGAGGGTTGCGGTGAACGTACCTAAATTTGCTTCACAGTTCCCGTAACTGGTACTGATCACGGGCGCTACCTGGTTATCGATTGCATACTCCAACGCGTTAAAGACGTTCTGGCTGGAGGTGCTTCCGGTGTAGACGTAGATGATGCTGGCATTCTTGGCCACTGCCCCGGCCCATTCCAGGTCGAGGTCCGCCTCGACTTCATCTCCAGTAGAGAAACCAGTTCCGTCGACCGTTATCGTTTGGACCGTCTTCGCCGGCAGTCCGGCCGCCGACCGAAAAGCAGCGATGTCCGCTGGGAGAATCTGGGTCTGTCCCACCACCGCGATTGTCTCTCCCGTGCCATCAAGTCCGGCATCGTACAAGGGCTTGAGGTTATATATGGTGGCAAAGTCGCCGGGAGCTACGAAATGATTTCCCGACTGGTGCGAGGTAAAGTTCGGCTTGGCCACGACGTGCGTGCGGGGCTGCGGACGGAAGTCATCGAAACCGCGGAAGCCCAGGACCATGCCTGCAAAGGCCGCCGGTACCGAAAGTTCAGTGGCATTGGCGAAACGCGACTCCCCGTTTACCAGGTAGCGGTGGAACTCGGTGCGGAAGATGCTTTCCACCTGGGCTGCATTCCCGCTGAAGAATACCCGGGTACGGCCGCGGGAATACCCGTTGACGGTCAAGCCTTGGGACTTCAACCACGCAGACACTTTGGCCAAATCACTATCGCTCATGCCAAAGCGCTCCGCGTATTGTTCCGGAGTCAACCACTTGTGATAGTTCGAGGACTGCGGGTCCTGCTGCTCGGCCAGCAACTTGTCCAGCGCAGCCTGCTGAGAAGGCGAAAGTTTGAACACCATGGCCGCTCGGCTGATCTTCATGCTACCCTCGACCCGGCCCTGATCAATCGCCATCCGGCTCACGGGGTGCGGCCCTGCCACTACTGCGGGCTCAGTATCTTCAATTTTTTGCGCGATACGGTTTCGGATTTGTGCCCAAGCAGTTATGACCAGAAGGAACGCTATAAGCACACACTTAAAAAACGGGAACCCCGGGGGCCTTGGCATTACCAATTCTCCTGATCAATTTGCAGCATTGTTGCGGATGGACGCGGCCAGTCTCGCCATTAGCCATATGGGATTCAGGTTATCCCAGCAAAGGATGTATGAGAAGGACACGGAGGTACTGAAAATAGGTCATGTCTAGCCGATCATGGTTACTCTCGATTGCGAGGATGGTTACCTTGTCGTAGGCCGAGTACGGCCTCGTCCAGGCGGCCAAACGGAACTCGCGGATCGCCCCACTCTTAGCTGGATGAGACTTCTGCGGGCTGCAAAATGTCAGTATCAGTATCGTCAGGATCAGTATCAAGGACCGTCGGCGAAGACGCCCGCGCTATGCGGTCTTCAGCGGACTCATGATCATGAAGACCGGCCGACTCGTCACATTGATGGATACGAACTCCTTCGCCATCGATGGTTGAATAAGTGGGTGGAAAATCTGTCCAGCCTCCTGAGTTGTAATAGGCGATACCGTCCTGCTCGCGAGAATCTGCTTTATGAGTGTGCCCGCAGAATACGCGATCTACTTGGCGCAGCCTCGCGTGGGCGACAGCGCCCGACGCCACTTTTGACGACAGTCGCAACCAGCGTGCATTCAACCGATCCAGAAATCGCGAGAACTGTTTGCCCTTGAAGTCGAGTTTCTGCAGCTGCAGATGGAACGAGTTCCCAGCGAACTCAGCAGCAGGTTATTCACAACAAAGCGGTCAAACTGGTGACCGTGAATGGCGAGGTGACGATGGCCTTCGAATTCCCATTCGTATTCTTGATAGACTTTCACGCCTACAAGATGCGACATGACCTGGCTTAGTCCGCGGTCGTGATTACCCTCCACCCACACCACCTCAATGCCGCGCTTGGGGTTCGAGAGCTTGCGAATGTAGCCCAGAAACTTCCAGTGCGGTTTGGTGAGGCGGCCGAAATTGAGGTCGGAAAAAATATCGCCCAGCAGGATCAGGCGCCGGAAGCGGTTTTCGCGCAGCATCCGCGTGGCCTGTTCGGCGCGGCTGATCTCCGACCCCAGGTGGAGGTCAGAAAGGATGAGCGTATCGTAAACGGCGGTACTCATCACTTTGGTTGTAACAAATGATTGTTACGGGGTGATGAAAATTGCACAGAAAATAGTGCACGGGATAACGGCAGTAACTGGTGATCTTCGACGTGGTTGCCAGTGATTCGTGGTCAATTGTCAGTGGCCAGTTGTTGGTTCTCGGTTCTCAGTTACCTTGAAGTCCTTATTTCTCCGGCACGTATTCTTTTGGCGGGGCTGCGCCTTCACCGAAAAAGTATTGCTCCATCTGCTTGACGATTACTTCCTGATCTTCGCGGCGAGCGGGGTTAAGGCGATATTCGTTCAGCAGCATCTTGCAGAATTCCGTCCATCCCCGCCATGCTTCCTGGGAGACATTTTCGTAGACTCTCTGGCCCAGCGGGCTGTCGAAGGGCGGCTCATCCAAGCCTGGGAGTTCCTTTTTCAGCTTGACGCAGTAGACGTTGTGCTCTGCCATGAAGTTCCTCGCAATCCGGGAAAGAAAATTATCTCACAGAGTCGTCAGTCGTCTGCTAGAACAGCGGCGTCTGCAACAAGTTGTCCGAGAAGTGACAGCTAACGCTAAAAGCCTTGCTGACGACTGAAGACCGAGGACTGAAGACTAGCTTCAGACATCACACAATTCTACGGCCTGGCGCAGTGAGATCAACGGATCCCGCGCGGGCACGAACTCATGCGCCACGTAGCCTTGAAAATTATTTGCTGCGATGCCGCGCATCACGCCGTCCCACTGCACTTCCTGGGTTCCGTCGAGTTCGTGGCGGCCAGGAACGCCGCCGGTATGGAAGTGACCGAGCCACTGGATGTTTTGCTGAATGGTCGCGATCAGATCTCCTTCCATGATCTGCATGTGGTAAATGTCATAGAGCAGCTTGACGTGCGGTGAATTCACGGCCTCCATGACCTGCACGCCCCAGGCCGTGTGGTCACACATGTAGTCTTTGTGATTGACCTTGCTGTTGAGCAGTTCCATGCAGATGACGACACCGTTGTCCTCGGCAATCTTTTTCACGCGATTAAGGCCTGCGATCGTGTTTTTGGCGCCCTCCTGGTCTGACATGCCGTCGCGGTTTCCGGAAAAAGTAATCACGTTCGGCACGCCGGCCTTGGCCGCCAGGGGGATGTATTTGCGAAATCCTTCCTCGATCCTGGCATGGTTCTCTACCCGGTTGAGGGCGCTGACAATCTCGCCGCCGCCGGCATAACCCATGCTGCACACGAGGCCATAGCGCCGCGGCACTTCGTAATCTTCCGGGTTGAGCAGATCGATCGCCTTCAAACCAATCTGGGAGGCGTAAACGCAGAGCTGGTCAAGCGGAGTCTCCTTGTAACACCAGCGCGAGACCGACTGCTTGATCCGTCCTTTGCGTTGTACTGGCGTGGTCTGCTCTGAAAACACCTCTGGCGCGACCGAGGCTACGGCCGCCCCCGTAAGTACGCCCTTCAGCATGGTACGCCGCGACAATTTGTCCATAGACCGCAGAGTTTACCTCTGAACGTCTGAAAATGGGGAGCACTATCCGCACGCCTTAGGGGCGGGCTCGGCGGAGTCCCCGGCTAACTAAAAGGGACTTTCCCCGCCTGGCCAAGACTTGCAAAAAATGCGAGGCTGGGGCAGCCTCATGAACCAGCGAAAACCGGAAAGGGCAACCCCGCCCGCCAAGTTCGAAGGAAACGTCAAGTGCATCGAGCTCTCGCGGTTGCCCTCTTGGTCGCACTGTCCGCGATTCCGCGCGCAGTTGCCCAACAACCCTTCTTTACCGACGACGCAGATGTGGTCGAACGTCATCACTTCCACTTGGAGGCCAACCTCGAATATGACGTCCTGCCTGACCAGTCCTTCCCCAATCTTCGCCAGCAGACCCACACCGTCAAGTTCAGCTACGGCGTGTTCCGCAATTGCGAGATCGGCATGGACTTCCCGCTGCTACTGATTTTCAACGCAGAGCATTTCCGGCTCGGGAATCCCTTCGGACTGGGCGACACCGACTACTCGATCAAGTATAACTTCCGCAAAGAAAGAGAGGGTTCGAGGTGGCCTGCTCTCACTGCCAGCCTGAACATAGAGCCGCCCACGGGGAATTCAAAACTTCAGCTTGGTTCAGGCCTCATCGACTACTACTTGAATGGCATTCTTCAGCAGACCCTCTCCCGCAAGGACACGTTGCGGGTCAATGCCGGGGCTACCTTCGCCGGCAACACTCTGACCGGAGCCGTCGGCATTAAGACGCGGGGCACGATTTTCACCGGCGGTTCGTCGCTCACCCATCAGTTCACGAAGAAATTCAACCTCGGGGTCGAAGTTTATGGCGGCTACACGGCGAATCTTACCCTGGGCCGGGGCGAGTTGCAGGAGCAGATCGGTGGCAATTACGAGGTCCGCAAGGGGCTGACCATTGACTTCGGTGGGATCGCCGGACAGGCTGTCGGCAGCCCGCACTACGGTTTCCAGATAGGCTTCTCAAGAAACTTCTGAATCGCAGCCGGAGACCAAGATTTGGCAAACCGGGTTCGTATTTTGCTTGGTGGGCCCTCCAGGATTTGAACCTGGGACCAATGGATTATGAGTCCACTGCTCTAACCGCTGAGCTAAGGGCCCCACCCAAAGAATCTAGCACAAGCAATCGGACTCGATGTAGGCGCGGGCGTCCCGCCCGTGCGGCTTCATCTTGATTCGTCAACGAGCACGACCATGCACGAGCGGGGCGCTCGCGCCTACATTAGAGTCACGACTCACCGGGATTGAATGTCGGGGTGACCCAGGCCTATAATTCCGCTGCTTTTGCCAAGTAAGGAGGCGTATGGCGGAAACACGGAAAGTAATTGATTGCCGGCGATTCCCTGCGGAGAAGCCCTGCTCGATCGCCATTTCGGGTACCGAAGATGACGTGCTGGAACTGGCCGTGCTGCATGCCACCACCGTTCATGGACATGCGGATTCGCCTGAACTCCGGCAGCAGATTCGTTCCATGCTCGAGGACGATGTAGAAACCGCCAGCGAGGCGGCGTAACTGTCGTTATTGTGCGGGGCGGACATTCCTGTCCGCCCCATATAGTGACCGCTTCATCCACGATCCTGCGCGAGCGGGACGCTCGTGCCTACATTGGCTTCGATGTTTTCGAATACCGCTTCGGCGCGCCGCAGGGCTTCCTGAACGTTGCCGCAAATGTTTTCTCGCCCTACAACTTCTTCGAATTCTGCCTGGTGAATCATCTGAGCCGGCTGCTCGCGCGCGCCGCAGAGTATCAAGGTGCGTTTCGTGGCGTGGAGTTGTTTGGCGATTTCTTCCAGTGCGAATATTCCGGTGGCGTCGATGGCAGTCATGTTGCGCAGGCGGATAATGACGATCGGGGGGAGTTCATGCAGTTTCTCCGTGACCGCGGAAATTTTGTCGGTCGCGCCGAATAAAAATGGGCCATGAATGCGAAAGATAGTGGCATAGTACGGAATTTCCTTGTCCTGTAGGATGTGCAGCCTGCCGTCTTCGACATAGTCTCCGGTCACCTGCGACACGGTCGTGGTTTCGGCAACGCGGGCAATAAAGAGCAGCGCTGCCAGGATCATGCCGGCTTCGACGGCTACGGTAAGGTCGGCGAAAACCGTCAGCGCGAACGTGACCAGCCACACGCTGATGTCCGTTTTGGTCAGCCGCAGTAGTTGCGGAATCTCGCGCCACTCACCCATGTTGTAGGACACCACCATGAGGATTCCGGCCAGGGCGGCCATCGGGATATAACTGGCCAGGGGCGCGGCAAACAGTAGTACACACAACAAGGTAAGGGCATGGATCATCCCCGCCACCGGCGACTGTGCGCCGGAACGGATGTTGGTTGCGGTGCGAGCGATGGCGCCGGTCGCCGGTAACCCGCCAAACATAGGCGAGAAAATATTGGCGATTCCTTGTCCGATGAGCTCAACATTGGGATTATGCCGGTCGTCGCTCATGCGATCTGACACAACCGCCGACATCAGGGATTCGATGGCCCCGAGCATCGCCACCGTGAAAGCCGGTCCGAGAAGCCCGTGCACCAGGCGGGCGTGCCATTGCGGCAATGCGAAATGTGGCAGCCCGGCGGGTATCCCGCCAAAACGACTGCCAATGGTTTCGACCGGCAGCTTCAGAACGACCGCGGCTACCGTCGCGCCCAGCATGGCGACAATCGCTCCGGGAATCCGGTTGGAGATGGCGCGGCACAGCAGGATTGCCGCCACCGTGGCCGCCGCGAGCAGCGTGGCTGGCAGAGACCAGGTGGGAGCGACCGCGGCCAGTGCCTTCATTCGGAGCCAGAATTCACTGGGAACTTTGGCCAGGTGGAGGCCAAAGAAGTCCTTGGTCTGAGTGCTGGCGATCAGGACGGCGATGCCGTTAGTGAACCCGATCACCACCGGCCGGGGAATAAACTTCACCGCAGTGCCCATGCCCGGTTGCGCCCAGGATGATGAGGATTGCACCCGCCATCAGCGTGCACATATACAAGCCGTCGATGCCATGAACCGCGACGATCCCGGCAACTACGACCACGAAAGCGCCGGTCGGGCCGCCGATCTGAGTCTTCGATCCGCCCAGCGCGGAGATGAGAAAGCCGGTCACGATCGCGCAATAGATGCCCGCCTGCGGCGTCAATCCGGAAGCGATGGCGAAAGCCATAGCCAATGGAAGCGCCACCAGCCCGACGGTCACTCCGGCGACTACATCGCGCAGAAATTTACTGAGGTTATATTCCCGCAGACACAGAACGGACTTGGGCAGCCAGCGCTCGTCCAGCTTTAGGGGAATCGCAGACCACATATACACCAGATTATGACAGCGCTAGCTTCAGTGCAGAGTGACGACAAAGGAACGAAAGGGCAGGCTGGGTGGCTTTTTACTAAGTATGCTCTCGAGGGTCCCCACGTGTGACGGTAATCCCTACACTTCCGGGGTCATGGCTCGGGCGGCCAGCTCTTGCGTGGCTCTCAGGCGGGCTACGGTGCGTTCTTTTCCCAGGGTAGTCATCACCGCGAACAGGCTGGGCGCGACTCCCTGGCCGGTCAGCACTACCCGCGCGCCGTTGATGAGCGCACCGGCTTTCATTTCTTTTTCGGCGGCGAAGTCGCGCAACAGTTTTTCGGTTTCTGCTTCGGTGAAGCTATCTTCTGAAGCGGCGTAGCGCTCGCCCAGCTCCATCAATAGTTGCCGCACTTGTTCGTCGTGCAGGAATTTTTCCACTGCCGCAGGGTCAGGCTGGAAGGTGTCGGTGAAGAAGGCGCGGAACGACGTGGCGAAATCCTTCAGGCTGCGAGCCCGCGGCTTGAGCAGGTTAATGACGGCGAGGAGCCAGTCGCGGTCTGTATGCGCCGGCTCCAGGCCGGCCTTGTTCCATTCCTCCTCAATCAGCGGGAGGAGTCTTTCCGCCGGGTAGGCGCGGATGTATTCGGTGTTGAACCAATCCAGCTTGGCGCGATCGAAGACGGCGTTGGAGTGCGAAATGCCGTCGAGATCGAAGCGGCGGATGAGTTCCTGGTCGCCCAGAATTTCAGTGGCCGTCGGCTCCGATGCCGATTCGGGCGGAGTCCAACCCAGCAGCGCCAGAAAATTACGGAAGGCTTCGGGAACGATGCCTTCGTCGCGATAAGCGATTACGCTGGTGGCGCCGTGGCGCTTGCTGAGGCGCGTTTTGTCGGGACCGAGAATCAGGGGCACGTGGGCAAATACCGGCAGCCGCGCGCCCAGCGCCTGGTAAAGCAAAACTTGTTTTGGGGTGTTGGAGATGTGATCGGCGCCGCGGATGATGTGCGTGATTCGCATATCCACATCGTCGGTCACTACGCTCAGGTGATAAGTGGGACCGCCGTCGGAGCGCAGCAGAACGAAGTCTTCGAGTTCTGTGTTGGCGAATTCTACCCGGCCGAAGACCGCGTCGTCGAAGAACGTGGCGCCCGACTCGGGCACGGCAAAGCGGACCGCCGCCGCAGCCTCTCCCGCGGCTCGCCGCCTGGCGCCTTCCTCACGAGAAATCCTGCGGCAGGCGCCTTCATAGCGCGGCGGACGTCCCTCGGCGGTTGCGGCCGTGCGGCGCTGCTCCAGTTCTTCTTTAGTACAAAAGCAATAGTAGGCGTGTCCGGAGGCGACGAGTTTCGCCGCGTTCTGCCGGTACATCTCCATACGTTGCGTCTGATGGTAAGGGCCTTCGTCCCAGTCGAGGCCGAGCCAGCGCATGCCTTGCAGAATGCCCTCAACCATCTCAGAGGTTGAGCGCTCGAGGTCGGTGTCTTCAATGCGCAGAATGAGGGTGCCGCCGTAGTGCCGGGCGAACAGCCAATTGAACAGCGCGGTGCGCGCTCCGCCCACGTGAAGATAACCCGTCGGCGAGGGCGCGAAGCGGACGCGGGGGAGCGAACTGGAGGAGGAAGACATTACTAAAGGACGTGACCAGATGGTACGGGCTGAGGAAATGTAGCGTCAAGCAGTCAACCGCCACAAATGCTTTGCAACCGGTTCGCCTGCAACGGGAAACGCCGCGCTGGTAGCGCCTTTGGTATCGTGTAGAAGACTATTGTTTTGGCCGAACTGGTGTGAAACCATTGATAGTTAGAGACTGCTTATTACTCTGGCTAAGATTGCAGTCTGCGCGCCATGAACAGTGTCACCATCAGCATGGTAGTGGTTCCCGCCCTGGTAGCTCTGCTGCTCTTCCTCGTCTTCACTTATCTGTATGAGCAGACCCGGCAGGACTATTTTCGTGCCTGGCAATTGGGCTGGGGAGCATACACACTTCACTACGTTCTAGACGCCTGGAGCGTCTTCCGAAATCCCTCGGCGGTGATTTCTCTGCTGGCCTCGCTGCTGCTGGCGGCGATGGCGCTTTGCATTTTTATTTCAACCCGCCTGATGCGGGAAAGATTCCGGCTGCGCTGGTACGACGCGCTGGTAGGCGCGGCAGGAGCGGGACTGAGCTTCTGGAATCTGAAGCAGCACATGGTGGGGGGGGTGTTTCATCCGGAGCTGCTCTCTCCACCGCACTTTCGCCTGGAAGTAGGCGTGGCCCTGGTGCTGCTCTATTGTTCCTTCTACTTTTACCGATACGCCCATCGGAAAAATTCGCTCGCCTTCACTCTGCTGGCCATGTCACTGGCTCTGTGGTCGGTGCTGATGCTGTTCGGACAGTTCAGCAATTCCTATGTGCAGCTGTTCGATCTGCTGGGGCCGATCCCGCAACTGTCGCTGGGCATCGCCATGGTGATGGTGCTGGCAGAAAACGAACGCAATGCGGTCCAGGAGAACGCCCTGGCATTCTCCACCCTGGGAGTGGATCCGACTCGATTGCTTTCGGCCGATGACCTGGTTCCCAGCATGCAAAGCATTCTGGACCGTTTGGTCGCTCCGCTGCCGGCAGGCGGAGCCGTCATCTGCATCTCGCAGCGCTGGCGCGCTGTGCTGCCATCGGTGCAGCGTAATTTTTCAGAGGACTTTCTGGGCAAGCTGGAAAAGAGCGGCGCGGGAGAATACGTCTGCGAGCTGGCGTACCGGCGCGGTGGATTCGTGACCTTTCGCAATGTCCCGGACATGCCCGAACCGCTGCCTGTCTTTCCGGGCGGCCGGTTCACACAGTTCCGCCAGGTGCTGACCGAAGAACGCATCTACAACGTGACCGCGGTCAGCCTGCAGACCCGGGAGCATAATTTTGGAGTGATCCTGTTCCCGCACGCCGCGCGGCGGATGTTCGGCACTTCAAACCTGCGGCTGCTTATCGGACTGGCGCTGCAGATTGGCCTGACGCTGGAAAATTACGTGGTCATGCATGACGCGCAGCGCCGCACCAAAGAGTTCGCGCTGCTCACAGAAATCGGACAGGCCATCAGCTCGCGGCTGGACCAGGACGAAATTCTGCAAACGGTAAAGAAAGAACTGGGTCAGATCTTCGAGACCAGCAACTTCTACATTGCTTTTCAGGAAGGCGACGAGATCCGTTTCGAATTGGAAATAGAAAACTCGGAGACTCTGCCCAAACGCTCGCGCAAAGTGGCCAACGGCCTGACCGAGTACATGATCCGGAGCGGCCAACCCTTGTTGATCCGCGCTGAACTGGAAAAGACGCGGGAGCGGCTGGGAGTAACCTTCGTGCCGCCACGTCCCGCCAAGTGCTTCTGCGGCGCACCAATCTTGTTTGGGGGGCGGCCGGCTGGGGTGATGGCGGCGATGAACACTGACCGGGAGTACGTTTTCGAACAGCGCGACCTGGAAGTGATGCAGACGGCGGCCGGGCAGGTTTCGGTTGCGGTGGAGAACGCCCGGCTGTTCGCCGAGGAGCAGCGCCGTTCGCGCCAGTTTGCGTTCCTCAACAATATTTCGAAAACCGCGATTTCCAGCGAAGACTCCGAGCAGATGCTGGCGGACATCGTCGGCCATATCCAGAAGAATTTCAGCTTTGATCACATCGGCATCGGCATTCTCGACTATGTGACCAAGGACATCGAAATCAAAGCCGAAGCCGGCATCACCGCGCAAGCTCTGGGCAAGCGCATCCCTCTGGGAGTGGGCATTCTCGGTCGAGTGGCTCGCACCGGGGAGAGCGCCCTGGTTCAGACCAGCGGCGACGGACAACTGCAGGGCGTGCTGGCCGGATCGCGCTCGGTTCTTTGTATCCCGATCGCCTATGGTGAAAGCCTGCTGGGCGTGCTGAACGTGGAGAGCCAGAAAGAGGACGCCTTCACGCCGCAGGACCGGTTGATCATGAATACTCTGGCCGACCTGCTGGCCACTGCCTTGCACAATGCGTTCGTGTTCCAGAAGCTGCAGCAGCAGTCCATCACTGACGGGTTGACTGGAATCAAGACCCGAAGATTTTTCTTTGAGGCGCTGGGTTCCGAGTTGAAGCGTGCGTCTCGTTCCGGACGCCCCATCTCGGTGGTTCTGATGGATCTCGACAAATTCAAGGCGGTGAATGACACCAAGGGGCATCTCGAGGGAGACCTGGTGCTGGGCCGGGTAGCGCGATTGCTGGAGCAAAGGTGTCGCCAGTCGAACGTCGTGGCGCGCTATGGCGGCGACGAATTCATCATCCTCATGCCGGAGACCGGCGTGGAACAGGCGCAAATCCTGGCCGAACGCCTACGCTTGTGGATCTCGCAGGATCCGGCTCTCAAGGAGCACCACATTACTGGCAGCTTCGGCGTTGGAAGTTTCCCGGTGCACGGATTCTCGATGGAAGACATTGTTCGCGTCGCGGATGCGGGCATGTACGTTTCCAAACACGCGGGCGGCGACCGCGTGTCTACCGTCGACGAACTCTCCGGCGGCGAAACCGCCGCGGTGCGCCGCCAGCAGATCTCGGGATACATCGAGGGCTTCCTGCAACGCGAACACACCGGCCCGGAGCATGTGACCGAACTTATCTCCACGTTGAAGAAAATGGTGGGCGAGGGAGATCGCAATGCGCTGGTGCTGCGCGAAGCCATCGAAACCCTGACCAGCGCCGCGGAATCGCGCGAACTGAACAGCGCCGGGCACGGTGAGATGGTGGCTCGCTACAGCGAAATCATCGCGCGCTCGCTGGGCCTTCCGCCGGAGGAAGTCGGCGACCTGGCCTTCGCGGCTCGAGTCCACGATGTGGGCAAGATTTTCGTTCCCGAAGGAATCCTGAACAAACCCGGCCCGTTGACCGAGTCCGAATTTTACGTGCTTAAAATGCATGCCCAGGTGGGTGCTGACATCGTAGAGACGTTGCCCGAAAGCAAGAAATTGCAGGAGGCGGTGCTGCATCACCACGAATCGTTCGACGGCGGCGGCTATCCCGACGGCCTGCGCGGAGACAAGATTCCGCTGTGGGCACGCATCCTGTCCATCACGGACGCGTATGTGAATATGACGAGCGAGCGGTCGTTCGCCACCGCCAAGACCAGCGAACAGGCACTGGCGGAGCTGGAAAAAATGAGCGGCACCCGCTACGACGGCATGCTGGTTCGCATTCTGCTGCGCGAACTCAAGACTGAGCGGGCATCAAGTTGGGGAAGCTGATCGAGCGGCTCCGACATTCCCAGTGACTTCGCGCCAGGTCAGGGTTTTCTACGGGTGGAACTCGACGGTCAAAGAAGTCTCTACCGCCGCGGGCTCGCCCTGTACGCGATAGGGGCGGAAACGCCACCATCGTGCAGCATCCATGGCGGCGGAGGTCAGCCCCTCGGCTCCGCTGATGGGCTGAAGGTTGACCACGGTGCCATCGGCTGCGATCACTGCGCCCAGAACAACAACACCCTGTAGATTCGTCCGTCGCGCGGCTTCGGGATAAACCGGCTCCACTTTCCGGAGCAGCAGCCTTTCCATAACTTCCGGGGGAACCTTGGCGGACGGCGCTCGAGCATGAACATCATTTCTTGCGGTTCGGGCTTCCAATTTTTTCCAGCCGCGATGCCATTCCCAGGCGGCGATAATTCCTACGACAACGAATAAAACTAGCGTCATCGACAGAAGCCGGCGCACTTGCGGATTCACACTCATGCGGCGCGAACGAACCGCCGACGGCACATGGGCGGGAGGGAATGAAGTCTGCTGCTGCGGCGCCGTGGCCGGCGCTTTTGTGGGAGGGCCGCCGATTACGGGAGACTCGACGGGTGACTGGTCCCATTGCGCCGTTCCCGCCCAGTGCCGGATCATGTAACGCTGGTCGCGGGAGAGGCCCAGAAATTCAAAACCGCAACGCAGCTGGCTGTGATGCCGTACCACGGCTTTGGTTTGCAGCGGATAGCCGACGTTGGGGAGCTGAAACTCAACCGCCACCCACTCTCCGGTTTGAAGCTCGGCCGCGAGCATCGCCGCCACTCCGCCCTCACCGATATCAAGAGATCGCCCGGGAATGCTGCTGGGCAAGCCCGATCGCAAGACTGTGACATCCACCGGCACTGCGACCGGATACCGCGGAATACGGCGGCGAGCTCCGCTGAGGTCCGGCGAAGGAGCCGGTGAAGGAGAATGTCCCGAAGCGCCCATGCTTTATTGAATCGAGTTATCCGAGCCGGGTAGCTGGATCTGAGTCGACGAAGTTCTCAGGACGAAGGCGATGCGTTTGTGAGCTTCAAACGCAGTGCTCGCGCTTATCCTGAACCAGATCCGTTTCGCTCCCACAAAACTATGGCCCGGAGCTTGGCTCCGGGCCCGATCCATCCCTACCCTGGACACAAGGGCGGCCGACTGAGCTGTCGAAAGGCTACGGCCAGCGCTTGGCGGTGTCTTCCCACCCCGCGGCGCGGGCAGCCTGGGGCGCAGCATTAGCCGGCTGCGGAATGCGGATGGGCTGCTGCGTCGTAGCCGACGCCGCCAAAGTCGGCTTGTTGTCATTGCCGGCTTCCTTGTCTTCCGACAGAAGAGGGGCTGCTACGCGCAATGCCTCAACTTCTTTTTCCAGCCTCGAGAGCTCAAGCTCTTTCTGTCTCAAAACTTCGTAAACGTTCTTCATGCGTCAGCACCCGGGAATTCTTTAGAAGTTGAAACCGATTAAATCGAACTTTACCAGTTAGCGTGGTTTTGTCAAGGAGTAAGAGGGACGATCGCAGTCAAATTCTAACTTTGGAAGGGGATTCGGAAGAAAAAATATGGAAATCCGCATCACTCCTTCACACAGTGCAAGTGTTGGGATCAGAGGTGTTCGAGTGCTCAACCGGGAATCAGCTTTACGTTAGATTTTACAAATCTTCGCCTTAACCTTTCACATACCTCCACGTCTAAGCCAGCAGAGACGGGCGGAGCCGCAAGCTGGACTTGCAATCGATCCCCGCGGGTGACTTTCGAATTCGAGTCATTTTGAGGGAACGACTGGCGAGAGACTTACGTACTAGAAGGTACGGGAACGTGTGCCATCGGGCGCCTCCCGCGTGAGGATCAAGCCGGCTGGCGGTTGGATGTGGAGGGGTCAGGTCATGGATATCGGGCGAAGTGGCAGTAACGGCGCTGGAAATAGGAACCTTCCCGGAAGTTCAGATCCGCATGTACAGGAAGTCGTAAGGGCTGCGCATGAAGAGTTGCGCCAACTGATGCGCCAGCGTGCCGACGTGATGAAGCGTATCGGCACCGTGAAGCAAACCATTGTTGGGCTGGCCAATCTGTTCGGCGATGAAGTGCTTAGCGAAGAACTGCTTGAACTGGTGGACCGAAAGAGCGGCGGGCGTCAGCCCGGGTTCACCAAAGCCTGCCGGATGGTGTTGATGGAAGCGGCTTGCCCGCTCGGGGCCCGCGAGGTCTGCGAGAAGATTCAGCAGAGAATTCCTCCGGTGCTGTTACGGCACAAGGATCCGCTGGCCTCAGTCACTACGGTGCTTAACCGCCTGGTGGAATATGGCGAAGCCCGAACCGTAGTGCGGGAAAACGGTCGCAGAGCATGGGAGTGGGTCGCGGACCCCGCAGACAGCGGTTTTGCTCCAGCCCGCGGCAGCGTGCCGCTTTCGGGGCTGTAGGATAGTGTGGTCGCGGGCGACCTCGCTCGCGGGTGTTGCACGGCGAATGACGCCAAGGTATTTCCAGCGAATGAGACGGCACTACGTAAGTCGTGCCCTTCCCAGAATCAATTCCTGCCAGTTTCTAGAAACAAACCTGCCGAGCTGCACTCGGCCCGGGCGGGTCGGAGACCCGCCCCCACACAGGCAACTGCTCCCACACAGTCCAGTGTCCCTACACTTATGCAGGAAGCAGCATGCCTTTTTCCAGATGACGGGTCACGTGCGCGTAGGACGCCGCGTGAGGATCGTGGGTGACCATCACAACGGTCTTGTGAAAGTCCTCATTCAGACGCTTCAGGATTTCGAGAATCTCAGTCGCCGAGTGGCTGTCGAGATCGCCTGTTGGTTCGTCCGCCAGCAGCAGTGTGGGGTCGCTGACGATGGCGCGGGCGATGGCCACGCGTTGTTCCTGTCCACCGGAGAGCTGTTTGGGTAAGTGGCCGACGCGCTCTTCCAGGCCAACCAGTTTCAACGCGGTCATCACATGATCACGCCGCTGCTGGGCGGAGAGCTTGGTGAGCAGAAGCGGCAGTTCGACATTCTCGAAGGCGGTCAGCACGGGTATCAGGTTGAAAGTCTGGAAGACGTAACCGATGTGCTCGTTGCGCCATCGCGCCGACTGGGCATCGCTAAAGCGAAAGATGTTTTCGCCCAATACCAGCAGCTCGCCGCCGGTTGGCCGGTCGATGGCAGCGATCATGTTCAGCAACGTGGTCTTACCCGAACCCGACGGCCCCATCAGGGCGAGGAACTCACCGCCGCCGATCTCGATGGAGACGTCGTCCAGGGCCTTGACCTCGAAAGCATCACGCTTGAAGACCTTGCTGACGTTGCGAGCCTGGACTACTTTGGTTTGAATTGCGGTATGGGGAACGGTAGCTGCGCTCATGACTGTCCTTTGATCTTGATTTTTTCTCCGTCTTTCAAATCCGAAGGTCCGGACGTGATGACGTCCTCGCCGCCGTTGAGGCCCTGCACCAGAACGCCTCCGCTGCGTTGCGAAACGATCTTCACTTCCCGGGCCATCGCCTTGCCGTCAAATGACAGGAAGACGAACTTCTTGCCATCACGATCGCGAATCGCAGGCGTGGGTACAAAGACCCCTTGTGGTTGTGAACTCGTGTGTTTATTTTCGTCCGCCAGGAATTTGACGTTGGCATTCATGTCCGGGCGCAGATAGGCGTCCGGCTTCAGAATCTGCACCTTCACCTGGACCGTGGCCTTGGCCCGGTTGGCCTGGGGCGAGATTTCTGCGATCGCGCCGTCGTACTTGCGGTCCGGGTAGGCATCCGTAGTGACTTCGCCTTTTTGCGTGGGAGTTAGCCGGGCAAAGTCGTCCTGTGCGATATCGAGTTCGACCTGGAGATCGTTGAGATCGGCCAGGGAGACGACCAGGCCCTGCGGACCGCCTTCCGCCGTGCTGGCAAATCCCGAGGTCACGAGCTCCCCTTTTTCGGCGGCGCGCTCAAGGATGGTTCCAGTCACAGGCGCGCGGATCACAGTGGCGTCGAGCAGAGACTTGGCATAATCCGCCTGCCCCTGAGCCTGCTGCATCGCGCCGCGGGCTCGCGCGATCTCCTCTTGCCGTGGGCCAATCTTGGCTAGCTGGAAACCCTTGTCCAGAGAATTGACCCGCTGCTGGTCGGACTCGAACTTCGCGGTGGCATCGTCAAGAGCCTGTTTTGACAACACCCCTTCCGTGACCAGGCCGCGAGTTCGATCCAGAGTGATCTTGTCATTGACCAGCGTGGCTCGGGCTTCATCCAGATTGTGCTGAGCCTGTTGAATTTCTTCGGGACGAGACCCGTTCTGCAGTTCTTCAAGGTACGCCCGGGCATTCTCAGCCGCGCCTTTGGCCTGGTTGTATTGAGCGCGGAATTCGTCGTCTTCCAGGCGCACCAGGATCTGGCCTTCTTTCACCTTGTCGCCCTTTTCTACGCCGATCCATTTCACCCGGCCTGTCACCTTCGAGTTCAGGTTGATCTTGTGATGGGCGACGATGTAGCCGCTGGCGGAGAGAACCACACCGCTCAAATCGCTGCCGCTGCTCTGCGCCGAAGCACGAACCACCTCGACTTCCGGAGCGTCATGAGAGAACAGCCGGTAAGCCATCGCGGCTAGGCCCAGCAGAACGAGCACAGCGATCCCGACCAGAATGTAGCGGCGAGCCCAGACTGGGGGTTCGCCTTCGCCACCGGTCGCGCCGCGATCGATTCGCAAGCTCTGCAAGTCTTCGTGTTTTGCGTCAATCGGCATTTGTGTTTAGCGCTGTATTTATGTAGCGCCGGCGTCCCGCCGGCTGTCTGGTGGGCATCCTGCCCGCCCCCTTGGGCCGGCCGGAGGCCGGCGCTACCCTAATCGCGTAACGCGCTTAGAATATCTCGCCGCGAGGCGTGCCACGCCGGTGCAAACCCGCCTACCACGCCCATGATGAGAGCGAAGATAACGGCGCTCAACACCACGGCCGGCGTCATTTGCAGGCTAAAAACGACCTCGCTGAAGGTTACCTGATTTTGGGTGCCGGTGGTCATGCCGTTGAAAGGCAGCATCAGGATGATGCCCAACGTCGCTCCGAGTAACGACAACAACAGCGATTCCAGCATAAAGGAAGTTAGAATGCTGGGACGCGAAAATCCAATCACGCGCAAGGTGGCAATCTCGCGCCCGCGATATGCCACTGCTGCGTACATGGTGTTGGCGGCGGCGAAACAGGAGCCGACGGCCATAATGAAGGCGACGATCCAGCCAACAACCTTGATGGGGCCACCCGACTTGGTTTGCGAGGCGTAGTAATCAGGTTCCAGCATGCCATTGAGTTCCAGCCGCTGATCGTCGTTAGCACGGTTTTTCAGTGCCTGGGCCGAGGCCGGATCGGTCGCCCGCACCAGGACCGAGGAGTACACCGAGCGTTCGAAGTCAGTGACCAGTTGATTGACATCACCCCAGATTTCGGAATCGTGGGCTGTGCCGCTGGCGTCAAAGACCCCGACAATCGGCCAATCGCCCTTACCGATATGCACGGAATCGCCGAGGTTGGCATGTTCAAAGCGCTTGTTGATCGAACTGCTGACCACCACTTCCCGCTGCCCGGGCGTGAACCAGCGGCCCTGGATAATGTGGATCTGCGGCCGCATTTCGATTCCAAGCGGAGACAGGAAGCGGGTGGTGACATTGGTTTCTCCTGTCCCACCCTTGCGCGGCAGCACAACCACCAGAATATCTTCGCCTGAGACCAGCGGCTCGCCCTTCGCGTTTTTTGCGACGCCAGGCAGATCCTTCAAAACCTGCACGGCATCGCGCGACACCCCACCGGCGGCCAGCTCCGAGTCCGATCCTTTGCGCAGCATCAGCACGTTCAAGGGATCGCCGGTGGTGGCAAATGCGCGGCCCAGACCCGCCAAGAGCGCCATGATGAAAACCGCGGTGGCTACCGTCAGCGCGATGCCCAGGGCGGTCATGATGGTGAGGCTCTTGCGTAGCCGCAGGTTGCGCACGTTATAGCTAAGAGGAATCGCCATTTACATTTCTTCCTTACTAAAGAGGAGTTAGATGTTTCCTTCGTGTACGTTCGTGTCCGTGGTGGTCAATGCCTCTAGACTGCGATGCCGCTCAGCCGATGTGACGCAATCCATCTACGATGTTGACCTTCGCGGCATGATAGGAAGGTATGAAGGAACTGGCAAATCCCACCACCGCCGCGATCAGGAGAGCCATCACAATAGTCAGCGGGGTAACCTTCATCCCGGTGAACATTCCTCCCTGGCTCGCCATCCCGGTCACTATGAAATAGCAGAGCAGCGATCCCAGGAACCCACCCACGAGGGACAGCGAAACCGCCTCGCCCACGAACAGTCCGAGGATGCTGTTGCGAGTGAAGCCCAGCGTCTTCAACACTGCGACCTCCCGAGTGCGCTCGCGGATCGACATCGCCATCGTGTTGGCCGAGACCAGCAGAATGGTAAAGACCACAGCCAGGCAAATGCTCATGATGAAGGCCTTGATGTTGCCCAGCATTCCGATGAAGCCTAACTGAAAGGCGTGCTCGGTCTCGGTCTTGGTGGGACGATCGGCGTTGCGGAACTGCTCGTCAATCGCTTGCGCCACCAGGGTCACAGACTCGGGCGAGTCGGCCAGCACCGCGAAGAACCCTTCGCTGCCCTTGAGTTTGGGAAAGCCTTCGTCGATATAGTCTTTATTGAAGTAGATGGACTGAGTCGGGTCGGGCGGCGTAAAGATTCCCCGGATCGTCAATTCCAGATTTACCGGAAAAATCTTACCCGTGATATTCAGGCGATCCCCTACCTTCCACCCGAACTTTTTGGCCAGGCCTACATCCACGATGGCGCCCGCCCGGTCATGCTGCCAGGCTTCAAGCTGGTCGGCGGGTATTTTGAATTCGGGGTACACCTTCATAATCTCTTGCGGATCGGTACCGAACTGGGCGAAGAAGTTGTTCGGTTTGTCGTCTTTATACTGTCCTCCAAACCATTGCTGGTTCACTACTTCCTTCACGTGCGGGAGGGACCGAATTTTGTCCCGGTAGTAGCTGGGCAGATTGAACACCAGCGACACCTTGTGGCGGACGATCAGGCGCTGCGCCGATTGTTCGCTGGGCTTGCTGTCATAGAAACTACGCCAGATGGTGATGAGGAAGGTGAGCAACAACAGCGAGCCGCCAATACTCAACACGGTCAGAATGCTGCGGCGTTTGTTGCGAAAGGCGTTTTTAGTGACAAAACGAGTCAGGGTCATATCAAACTCCGGGAGCCAAACAGGACAGGCATGGCTGGAACCGCCAGCCAAGCGCCATAAGGATAGACGATAAAGTCGGGGCTCGGCAACCAATACGTATCCAAAATCACAAGCTCATTCCCCTTAGATAAATGCAGCAGATAAATACAACGTTTTGGCGGCTCAGAAAGTTACGCGCGCTACCGGGAAAAGTTCCATAACATGGCGATGCTGTCTAGGTTTATGGACGCTCAGCCGGTGCCGGTTGACGCCGGCCAAAGCCTAGTTCCTCCGCGTCTCCATGTCACGGAAGCGTTTGACTGCTTCGCTCGGACCCAGGTCCTCGAGCTCATACAACTGGCGAACTTCAATCTCAGCTTGCGCTCCGGCGCCCATGGGATTAGGGAAACGCTTGGTCCACTCCAGCGCCTCTTCCCTCGACCTTACCTGGATGATGGTGTATCCGGCGATCAGCTCCTTGGTCTCGGTGAACGGCCCGTCGATGATGGTGCGCATTCTTCCTGAGTACTTGATGCGCCAGCCCTTCGAACTCGGTTGCAATCCCGACGCATCGAGCAGCACTCCCGCCTTCGCCAATTCCTCGTGGTAGGTCGCCATCGCGGAGAAGAGTCCCTCCTCCGGCATTTTGCCCGCCTCGGTGTCCTCCGTGGCTTTGACTACAATCATGAATCGCATGGTCGCGCCTCCTCAGTTTGCTGGGTTGAATCGTCCGCCTACATTGAAGACGAACGGGACCGGGTGAAATCGACAGTCTTCGTCTTTAATTTTTATTTTTTAGTTCGGGGTGGTACGGAAAGACTTCTGTTCGCTTCGTCTACAGACGACACAGCGAAGACGCAAAAGCGCCAATGGACCCTGTCAATATATAGTTACTCCCCCGCATCTCGCTGTGACTTCACGGTTGCCGGAGTGGGCTGAATGCACTAGCATGGCGCCCGGTTCCCTCAGCACTGCGGTCATGGGAGGAATATGGTCGAAACGGCGGCGCACCTCACCCACAAAGCCCTGACTGGTATAGACATAGCCATCATCGCCGTGTACTTCGTCGTCATCTTCGCCATCGGGTTTTACTTTGCGCGTAAGGAACGCACCTCGGCGGACTACTTCCTGGCCAGCCGTAATGTGGGATGGTTTGCCATCGGAGCGTCGTTGTTCGTCTCCAATATCTCAACCGAGCACTTTATCGGGCTGGCTGGTTCCGGGGCCACATCAGGATTGGCGGTGGGCTCTTTTGAATGGCTGGCGTGCCTGATCCTGCTGCTGCTGGGATGGGTCTTTGTTCCTTTCTACCTCCGCTCCAACGTCTTCACCATGCCGGAGTTCCTGGAGCGCCGCTTCAGCCGGTCATGTGCCGTGTACCTGGCGGCGATTTCTATTCTGGCCTACGTGTTCACCAAGATTTCAGTTCATCTTTATGCGGCGGCGATCGTGCTGGAGCGCGTAGTCGGCTGGAGTCCGCTCACCGCGGCCGTGATCCTGGTGGTTGCCACGGGTATATACACCATCGCAGGAGGCCTGGCGGCGGTAATTTATACCGACCTGGTGCAGACCCTGATCCTGATTTTCGGCGCCGTCATTCTGACTGTGCTGGGCATGCATCAGGTTGGAGGATTTGAAGGCTTACGCGCGGCCCTGCCGCCTGACTACTTCCACATGATCAAACCGATCCACGATCCGGACTTTCCCTGGACAGGCATTTTCTTCGGGGCGCCGATTCTCGGGATCTGGTATTGGTGTACCGACCAGGTGATCGTGCAGCGTGTGCTCTCCGCCAAGGACGAAGGGCATGCCAAGGCCGCAACCATCTTCGCCGGCTTTCTGAAAATCCTGCCGGTGTTCATGCTGGTATTGCCGGGCCTGATTGCCGTGGCTCTCTACCGCGATCTGTTCAAGTTCGGGCCGCATGGCGAAGTTCTGAACGGCGACATTGCTTATCCCACTCTTATCATTAATCTCCTTCCGACCGGCCTGGTAGGCGTGATGATCGCTGCCCTGCTGGCCGCCCTGATGGGCGCGATGAGTTCAGTGTTCAACTCGGCGTCGACGCTGGTCACGCTCGACTTCTATAAAAAGATCAAGCCGGATGCGAGCGAGCGGCAACTGGTCAGCTTCGGACGCGTCATGACCGGAGTGATGGTGGTTCTGGGACTGGCATGGGTGCCGTTCATTCATCTGATCAGCAGCCAGCTCTACGTCTACTTGCAGAGCGTGCAGGGATACATCAGCCCGCCGATTGCGGCCTGCTTCATCCTGGGAATTCTGTGGCCGCGGCTGAATGCTCAGGGCGCGATTACTTCTCTGCTGACCGGATTCGTGATGGGCGCGGCTCGTTTCATCCTCGAGCTGATGGATCGCGCGGCCGGTGGTCATGCTTTCGACAACGGGTTCCTGCGCGGGTTAGTAGACATGAACTTTTTGCACTACTCCATTCTGATGTTCGTGATCTGCTGCGTAGTGCTGATCGGAGTGAGCCTGATGCGGAGGGACGAACATCGCGCTCGTGCTGGCGCCGTTCGACGAGTGAGACCGCGCGACCGATCGACGTGAGGATATTCGCGACTGGATCACGGATCGACTGGAGGGGACATGGCAGCTGAAGCGAACAACACGGAGCTCCGCGAGCGGTACGACGTGGTCATCGTCGGCGGCGGCCTCGCCGGCTTGACGCTCGGACTGCAGCTGAAGCAGGCGAGTCCCGAGGCGTCGGTCCTGACCGCGATGAGACAGAAGGGCCTCGCCCCGGAGGCCGCGTACAAGGTCGGAGAGTCGACCGTCGAGGTAAGTGCCCACTACTTCGGCGACGTGCTCGGTATGAAAGACCACATCGAGGAGCGGCACTTGCACAAGTGCGCGCTCCGCTTCTTCTTCCCCGCCGGCGACAACGACGACATCACGCAGCGTGTCGAGTACGGCGTCCCTTTCTATCCGCCCGTCCCGTCGTATCAGCTCGACCGCGGCCGGTTCGAGAACGAGCTCGTCCGCCGCAGTGTGGCGGCGGGGGTCGAGCTGCTCGAGGGGTCGCTCGTCGAGGACGTGGAGCTCAGCCAGGACGGTCACGTCGTCAGGCTCTCCCAGGACGGAACGCCGCTCGAGACCCGTGCCCGCTGGTTCGTCGACTCGACGGGCCGCGCCGGCTTCCTGAAGCGCAAGCTCGGGCTCGAGCTCGACAACGGGCACGACATGAACGCGGCCTGGTTCCGCCTGGGCGGCGGCCTGGACATCGAGGAGTGGGCCGGGGACGACGCCGAGTGGATGGGCCGCATGTCGCAGCCGGGCCTGCGCCGGTTCAGCACCAACCACCTGTGCGGCGAGGGCTACTGGGTCTGGCTGATCCCGCTCGCCTCCGGGCCGATCTCGATCGGCGTCGTCGCCGACCCCCGCTTCCACCCGTGGGAGCAGATCAACTCGCTCGAGAACGTGCTCGGCTGGCTCGCCCGGCACGAGCCCCAGCTCCACGCCGCCATCGACGGGCGCCGCGACCAGGTGGCCGACTTCCTCATGCTCGAGAACTTCTCCTACAGCTGCAAGCAGGTCTACTCGCCCGAGCGCTGGTGTCTGGCCGGGGAAGCGGGAGCGTTCCTCGACCCCTTCTACTCGCCGGGATCCGACTTCATCGGAGTCGGCAATACCCTGATCACGGATCTCGTCGTCCGCGACCTCGCCGGCGAGGACGTGAGCGAGCGGGCGGATGCCCACAACGACTTCTTCCGCGGCTACTACGGCGCGTTCCTGCCCCTCTACGAGGGCCAGTACGTGTTCTGGGGGAACCCGCAGGTGATGTGCGCCAAGATCAGCGCGAACAACATCTTCTACTGGTCGACGATCGCGCTCCTCTTCTTCAACGAGAAGGTCACCGACCTCGAGTTCATGAGCGCGGTTCGCGACGACGTCGACCGCATCTGGAGGTTGAACACCCGGCTCGAGGGGCTGTTCCGCGAGTGGCACGAGCGCGACTCCCGCGAGTGGCGCCGAGGCTTCGCGACGCCGCTCGGCTTCCGCAATCTCGGCGGCCGGCATCTCGATCTCCAGAACCGCTACGACGACGACGCGCTGAAGGCGAGGATCGCAGAGAATGCGGCGATCATGGAAGCCGTGGCCGTCGCGATCTTCCACAAGGCGGCGACCGCGCTCGGAGACCGGGCACCCGCGCCGGACGCGAAGATCGACCCGTACGCGGTCGGCCTCGATCCGGGTCGCTGGAAGGAAGACGGCCTCTTCAGCGACTCGGGACTGTCGCTCGCGGACGCGCAGGAGAGGACACAGGGCATCGACACGATGTGGATGGAGTTCGCAACCGGCCCCGGCAGGCTCGGGTTCGCCGGAGGCGGCCCCGGCGGCCCGCCCGGTGGGCCGCCGGGAGGCGGAGGGCCCGGCGGGCCGCCCGGGCCGGGAGGACCGCCGCCCGGAGCCGGAGGGCCGCCGGGAGCGGGCGGGCCGCCACCCGGAAGGAGGGAGGAGTGAGGTGGATGCGATGACGCGACCCGGCGACCACTACGACGTCGCGATCCTCGGCGGCGGGCTCGCCGGCCTGACCCTGGGCCTCCAGCTGAAGCTGGCGCGACCCGAGACCACGATCTTCGTTCCCGTGCAGCGAACGGGTCTTGCCCCGGAGGCGGCGTTCAAGGTCGGCGAGTCGACGGTCGAGCTGTCCTGCAACTACTTCGGCGAGGTGATCGGGATGAAGGATCACCTCGAGCAGGACCACATCCACAAGTGCGGCCTGCGCTTCTTCTTCCCGGCCGACGGGAACACGGACATCGCACAGCGCGTCGAGCTCGGACCGCCGCTCTACCCGCCGGTGCCGTCGTACCAGCTCGACCGGGGCCGCTTCGAGAACGAGCTGGTCAGGCGGAGCCTGGAGGCGGGGATCGAGATCGTCGACGGCTCCACCGTGTCCGACGTCGAGCTCGGCGACGACCTGCACGTCGTGCGAGGAGTCCGGGGCGACGAGGAGTGGACGACGTCGACCCGCTGGGTCGTCGACACCGCGGGACGAGCCTTTCTCCTCAAGCGCAAGCTCGGCCTCGAGCAGGAGAACGGACACGACGTCAACGCGGCCTGGTTCCGCCTCGCAGGCGGCCTCGACATCGAGGAGTGGGTTCCGGACGATCCCGACTGGTATGCACGGATGCAGCAGCCCGGACTGCGCCGGTTCAGCACCAACCACCTGTGCGGAGAGGGCTACTGGGTCTGGCTGATCCCGCTGGCCTCCGGGCCGATCTCGATCGGCGTCGTCGCCGACCCCCGCTTCCACCCGTGGGAGCAGATCGACACCCTCGACGGCGTGTTCGAGTGGCTCGCCGAGCACGAGCCGCAGCTCTCGGCGGCGATCGACGGACGCCGCGACCAGGTCGAAGACTTCCTCAACGTGCAGAACATCTCGTACGGCTGCACGCAGGTGTTCTCCGGCGATCGGTGGTGCCTCTCGGGGGAGGCGGGGGTGTTCCTCGACCCGTTCTACTCTCCCGGCTCCGACTTCATCGCGATCGCCAACACGCTGATCACCGACCTCGTCGTCCGCGACCTCGCGGGCGAGGACGTGCGCGAGCGGGCGGAGGCCCACGACGACTTCTTCCTCCGGGCCTACGAGACGCACCTCACGTTCTACGAAGGGCAGTACGCCTTCTGGGGCAACCCGCAGAT
This sequence comes from Terriglobia bacterium, assembly GCA_963748935.1. Classification (GTDB taxonomy): domain Bacteria; phylum Acidobacteriota; class Terriglobia; order Terriglobales; family Acidobacteriaceae; genus JAIQFF01. Next base: position 4,361 of record CAVVLA010000029.1, on the reverse strand, counting down.
CATGGCGGCGAAGATCACCTCGAACAACATCCTCTACTGGGGGCGAACGCGCTCCTGTTCTTCCACCGCAAGCTCGCCGACCTCGAATTCATGGCGGCGGTGCGCCCCGACGTCGACCGCATCTGGCGGCTGAACAGGCGCCTCGAGCAGCTCTACAGCCGCTGGCAGGAGCTCGAGCCCCAGTCGTGGCACCGGGGGTACGTCGGTGTGACCGACTTCCGGGCCCTGATCCAGCGTCACGTCGAGCTGGCCGGCGGCTTCGACGACGAGACGCTGAAGGCGAAGATCGCGGCGAACGCCGACCTGCTCGAGGCCATCGCCGTGCTGATCTTCGCCAAGGCGTCCCGGACGCTCGGCGACGTCGCCCCGGACGAGACGACGAAGATCGACCCGTACGCGGTCGGCCTCGACCCCGACCGGTGGGAGGCCGACGGACTGTTCACCGAGAACGGGCTGTCGGCGGCCGAGGCGCGCCAGGGCCCGGCCGGGGGCCTCGAGAGCTGCTGGATGGAGGTGGTCGCACAGCCGGGCTAGCCCGAGCGGGACCGGTGCGGTGGGAAATGGCGAAGACGTTCCGGAAGACGCCTGTCCAGCGGGTCGGCACAGTGTTCATGACCCGCATGATCCTGCTCGGCGTCGGCGGCAAGGGCATGACGCTCCTGACCGTGCCCGACGAGGAGAGCGGGAGCATGCAGTCGACCCCGGTGACCGTGATCGACCACGAGTCCGACCGGTGGCTCGTCGCGCCCTACGGCGTCACCCGCTGGGTGCGGAACGCGCGGGCGGCGGGCCGGGTCGAGCTGCGACGGGGGCGCCGGCGCGAACACGTCAGCCTCGTCGAGGTCGGTCCCGACGACGGCGCTCCGGTCCTGCGCGAGTACGTGCGCCGGGTGGCGATGGTGCGCCCGTACGTGGACGTCGACCCCGACGGGTCGGACGAGGCGTTCGCGGCCCAGGTGCCGACGCATCCCGTCTTCCGGATCGCCGGACATCACTAGCGGTGGGTTGGCGCCGACGAAGCGACCGCCGGTCGTGGCGGGAGCTAAGGGCGTGTGCCTGAGTTCTGGGGGCCGGCTGCGAAATTCGTTGACGCCCAATCTCGCACCTCGTACACTCCGGCCCTTCGACACACTCGGCGAGACCACGAGAAGGCGGTGGGTCACGTGACGACGGTAAGAGTCACATCCGGTCCAGCTGCGGGGGAATCGGTCAGGCTCGACCGCGAGCTCACGATTGGACGCGAGGAAGCGGATCTCACGATCCCCGATCCCAAGCTCTCGCGTCACCACGTCGTGATCCGCCCGGTCAGCGGCGGCGTGCTGATCGCAGACCTCGGCTCGACGAACGGGACGGTTGTCGACGAGCGGATCACGGCGCCTCGAGTCCTGGGTAGCAACGGCACCGTGGTAATCGGCGACACCACGCTGGAGATCGCGCTCGACCAACACGCGGAGCAACCCTTCCTGCAACCGCCTGGAGGGCAGGTCCCGGACGCGACGCGGATACGCCAAGCGCCGGTCCCGGCGAAGGAGTCGCCGCAGCCAGGTGCAGCCGTGGCCGCGGCACCCGTCGCCGAGCAGCCGGCAACTCGCAAGACGCGGCGGATTCCGGCCGCCGTACCCTGGGTGCTCGCGGCCGCCGGCGCCGCGGCCGCGATTGTCCTCGCCGTCACCCACGGATCGAGCACGAAGACCGTCACCCGCACGGTGGCGATAGCTCCGGCCACATCGAAGAGTGGCCGCCGATCTGCCCCTCGAAGGGCGTGTGCCTCACGACGCCACCGCCGCCGTATCAAACCCTTCAGCGCTGCCGGCGAACTGCGGGCGGCCCGTTGATGACGATCTCCATCGGAGGTCCGCTGGTGGTCAATGACCGGAAGCAGACGATCCGGCCGGTGCGGTGGCCTTCCTGGAACAGGATCGCTGGCTAGGTGCCCTGGTCGTGATGACCGCAGGGGAAGGCGGAGGAGGTTACCGCGGTGGGATCGGCTGCCACAAGGAGATCCACACTCCGGGATACACGCGCTGGGAGGGCGGCAACGATCCCACACGCTCATCAACGTCGGGAAGGGGCCGTGGTGATCGACGTGATGAGCTTCGACCCGGTCGGAAACAATCAGCCCGTGATCCCGACTTCGAAGCCGCCGAACTGCTCGCTGAAAGCAGGACTAGGACCGTGGATCATGGAACGACGAGGGAGGGTCGACTTCACCTCGATGTGGTGGCCGGGAATGCGAGCGGCTTCGCCTTCGACGTGAGCGATCGACTGGTAATCGGTCGCAGCTCCGAGGGTCCGGCGGCGCCTCGCTGACACCCGGGGACCACGTCACCACGCACAGATCACGCGCGATGCCACCGGGGACTACGCGATTACGGACCTCTCCTCCTCGAGCGGCCCTTTGTCAACGGCGTCCGTCTCGAGGGGTCGGTGCGATTGTCGCCGGGAGATTCGATCGAGGTCGGAGGCACCACGCTCGTTGTTCGGGAAGTCGTGCGAGCTCCCGCGGCCCCGGCAGCAGCCGTCGACGAGCGCGCGCCCACGATCGTGGCCGGTGTGCTCGAGGCACCACCGCGGCCGAGCGACCTCCCGGAGGCAGAGTCAGCCGCAGAGCCCACGCAGCCGACCGCAGAGGGTCCGCGATTTGAGCTTCGTGTGTCGATCGGCGCCCAGCAAGGTGATGTTGAGATCGTGTTGCAGGGCGGCGAGCCCCTCCATCTTCGCTTGGAGGACGGGCGCTGGAACATCGCCGACGGTAGCTCTTGATGGCCGGATCGACCGGCAGCCCGCCCGAGGGCGCCTGTCCCGGCAGTCTCATCGGCGAGCTACGCGTCATCGAAGGCGCCGACGCCGGTCGAACGATCGCGCTGGGCGAGGGGGCGGTGATCGGCCGCGATCGCGGAGCCGACGTCGTGCTCGCCGATGGTGATGGCCAGGTCTCACGCCACCACGCACGGATCTCGCTACAGAGCAGCGGCGCGATGCTCGAAGACCCCCGCTCCACGAACGGGGACGTTCGTCAATGGCGAGCGAGTAACCGGCGCCCGCCGACTCCAGGCCGGTGATCGCATCCGATCGCCACGAGTACCCTCCAGTTTCAGCCGGCCACGATTCTCGGCGTGCTCGGTGACGAGTCGCACACCGCGAGTGACGGCGAGCTGACGATCCTGAGCGGCCCGGGGGCCGGTCGCTGGCGTCCGTTCGCGGCGGCAGCGCCACGATCGGACGTGAGCCCGAGTGCGACCTGCAGGTGCTCGACAGCGAGGTCTCGCGGCTGCACGCGAAGGTGACCGTGCGCGACGGCGTCGCCACGATCGACGACCTGCACTCCGCCAACGGCACGTACGTCAACGGCGAGCGGATCCTCGATCGCTACACGCTCGCGCCGGGCGACCGGATCCAGATCGGCGAGGCGACGATCGAGCTCACCTCGCCGGTGTTCGAGGGCGAGGCCGTTCGCACCCTGCCGCCGCAGGTCACCGGCGTCCGCGAGGTCCTCAGTCAGTCCTCGAAGCTGCTGACCGCCGAGTCGGGCACGCGCAAGTGGTGGACGCTCGCGGTCGTGCTGACCACGACCTTCATGCTGCTGCTCGACGTCACGATCGTGGCCGTCGCGCTGCCGTCGATCTCCGAGGCGCTGCATCCGAGCTTCTCCGAGCTGCAGTGGATCGTCGACGCCTACACGCTGATGCTCACGTCGGTGCTGCTGACCGCCGGCTCGATGGCGGACATCTTCGGGCGCAAGCGCGTGCTGACGATCGGCCTTGATCGATCTTCACGGTCGCCTCGGTCGCCTGCGCGCAGGCACCCAACGCGACCGTGCTCGACTTCGCGCGCGGCGTGCAGGGCATCGGCGGCGCGACGATGTTCGCCTGCTCGCTCGCGCTGATCGTGCAGGAGTTCCCGGCGGAGAGCGCGGCGTCGCGTTCGGCGTGTACGGCGCCGTCAACGGCGTCTCGATCAGCATTCGCGCGCGGTGGCTCTTCAGGAGCAGGCCCAGGCTGCCCGCGTCCCCGGACTGGGCAGCCCGCACCAATGCAACATCCCCCGGCCCAGGGTTCATGCGCGCATTCTCCTGCGCGAGCGCATCGCCTGCAACAGGCCCCGGGCGCCGATGAGACGCAGGAGGTTACGCGGCGTGAAGTAGTCCGCCGGCGAGATGATCCCGCCCAGCACTCCGAGGAACTGGCTCGTCACGCGGTCGAGGACTCGCCGGCGCGGGCTGCAGAGCACGTCGACCCCGTCGAACTCGGGCCACTCGCCCTCCAGGACCACGGGTCCCGGGGTCAAACCGCACACGGCGCGTCAGGGGGGTCCCTGCCGCGATGAGCTCGTCCAACACACCCCAGGCTCCGACCACGATT
>CAVVLA010000028.1:0-264906 GCA_963748935.1 Terriglobia bacterium | reverse complement strand
AAATTTGCAAAATAAGCTGAACAAATCACTATTTTCGCCGCTGGCGTGTTTCTGAAACACTTCCTCGGTCTCAACTTGTTCACTAGCGAATGGCGCGAGAAATCAACTCCGGGAAGTCGGCTCTGCCCATCACGGGCAGTGAAGCCACAAGCAGCGAATTGACCGGCGGACAAGCAACCAAGGTAGAAAATGCCGCCGCAAAACTCGCGTTTGCCCGAAGAGTTGTTATCGAAAACGTCCAACCAGAGATCGATTGCGGCCGTTTTCCCATCAAGCGCACGGTTGACGAACCTGTCGAGGTGACGGCTGACATCTTTGCCGACGGCCACGACGTGCTGTACGCCGTTCTGCGACATCGCCCAGCCTCCCAGACGAATTGGGAAGAAGTACCCATGCAGCCGACCGATAACGACCGCTGGCAGGGCGAGTTTCGGGTGCCACTCGAGGGCAGGCATCTCTACACATTGCAGGCCTGGACTGACCGTTTTCTAAGCTGGAGCCGCGACATCGTAAAAAAGTTTGAAGCAGGTCAGGATCTCGCGGTGGATATTTTGGCTGGTGTCCAACTGGTCGAAACCGCCGCATTGCGCGTGAGCCGCAAAGACAGAGGCGTTCTTGCCACCCGCGCAGAGGAACTCAGAAAGCTGGCCGCCAGGGACATGGCTGCCGCAGTGAAGATGCATCCAGCCCGGAGTTAAAAGCCCTGATGATCCGGCACGCCGATCGCCGCCGGGCGACCACCTACAGCAGGGAACTAGCGGTTATCGTTGATCGTGAGAAGGCGCGCTTCAGTGCCTGGTACGAGATGTTTCCACGATCAAGCTCCAGCCAGGCCGGCCGGCACGGAACCCTGCAAGACTGCATCAAAAGATTGGACTACGTGGCCGGGATGGGATTTGACGTTCTCTACCTGCCGCCCATTCACCCCATTGGCAGGACCAATCGCAAGGGAAAGAACAACGCTGAAGCCGCTGCTCCCGACGATGTTGGCAGCCCCTGGGCAATCGGAGCGCGCGAAGGCGGGCACAAATCTATCGATGGCGGTCTGGGTACGCTCGAAGATTTCCAGCGGTTGCTGTCACGAGCCAAGGAATTGGGGATCGAAGTAGCGCTCGACCTCGCATACCAGTGCGCGCCTGATCATCCTTACGTGAAGGAGCATAAAGAATGGTTCCGCATGCGCCCCGACGGCAGTGTCCAATATGCGGAGAACCCGCCCAAGAAATATCAGGACATCTATCCCATTGACTTCGAGGCCGAGGAAAACCAGGCGCTGTGGGAAGAGTTGCGAAGCGTGGTGTTTTACTGGATCGGGCAGGGTGTTCGCATCTTCCGGGTCGACAATCCTCACACCAAGCCATTTGATTTTTGGGAATGGCTAATCACGGATATCAAGAGCCGGCACCCCGACGTGCTCGTTTCTCGCGGAGGCGTTTACCCGTCCCAAGGTGATGTACGAGTTGGCAAAACTGGGGTTTACCGAATCCTACACGTATTTTGCCTGGCGCAACCTCAAGCCAGAGCTCACCGAATACTTTAATGAATTAAACCAAACTGAGGTGCGCGAATACTTCCGCCCTAACCTGTGGCCCAATACCCCCGACATACTCACGGAATTTCTGCAGCAAGGTGGGCGGCCGGCTTTCATGATCCGCCTGGCCCTGGCTGCGACGCTCGGGGCCAACTACGGGATCTATGGACCGGCATTTGAGCTCAGCGAAAATCGCGCAGTGCGTGCGGGCAGCGAAGAATATCTGGATTCGGAGAAATACCAGATACGCAACTGGAATCTGAACGATCCCGCCAGCCTTTCCCAACTGATTGCGAAGATAAATCAGATTCGCCGTGGAAACCCGGCCCTGCAGAGTGACTGGAACCTGCGCTTTCATTTCGCGGACAACGGCCAGATCATCGTCTACAGCAAGATGACCGATGATCTGCTGAACATCATTGTCGTCGTGGTGAATCTGGATCCATTTCGAACTCAATCCGCGTGGGTTGATCTGCCGTTGGATGCTTTCCATCTTGACCCGCGCCAGCCCTACCAGATGCACGATCTCTTGACTGACGTGCGCTACGTCTGGCGAGGTCCGCGCAACTACGTCGAACTCAATCCGCAGCGCCTGCCTGCCCACATCTTTTGTATTCGCCGGCGGGTGCGGACTGAAAATGGTGTCGACTATTTTGCCTGAAGGGCGCCCCAGCCTCGTGGTTCCGTTCTTTGGAACGACAGGGTGGGAAAACGCGGGATGCGAAGTTATCCGAGAACCGGTACCTGGAGAAGAGAAGCTTGCCATTAACTCAGGACACTTTCTGGTACAAGGACGCGATAATCTACCAGGTCCATGTCCGCACTTTTTTCGACACCAACGCTGATGGGATCGGCGATTTTCGCGGCCTGGCCCAGAAACTCGACTACCTTCAGGAATTAGGCGTAACCGCTCTCTGGCTGATGCCGTTCTTCCCCTCGCCGCTGCGCGACGATGGCTATGACATCGCTGACTACACTTCAGTCCATCCCAATTACGGCAACCTGGACGACTTCAAGGTCTTTCTTAACGCGGCGCACGAACGCAGCATCCGCGTGATCGTCGAAATGGTGCTGAACCACACTTCTGACCAGCATCCCTGGTTTCAGGAGTCCAGAAGTTCGAGCGACAATCTTCGCCGCGGCTGGTATGTCTGGAGCGATACCGACACAAGGTATCAGGGAGTTCGAATCATTTTCGTGGACACCGAGCTCTCCAATTGGGCCTGGGATCCGGTATCGAAGGCCTACTACTGGCATCGTTTCTTCAGCCACCAGCCCGATCTTAACTACGACAATCCCGCCGTCCGCGAAGAGATGTGGAAGGTAATGCAATTCTGGCTGGATCTGGGGGTCGATGGATTCCGTCTGGACGCCGTCCCGTACCTGGTGGAGCGTGAAGGCACCTCCTGCGAAAATCTGCCTGAGACCCACACCGTCCTGAAGGAATTACGCGCCAAGCTCGACAAGTACTATCCCGGCAAAATGCTGCTGGCCGAAGCCAACCAGTGGCCCGCCGACCTGCGCGCCTATTTCGCCGATGGCGATGAATTTCACATGGCGTTCCACTTCCCGCTGATGCCCAGAATGTTCATGGGGCTTAAGCTTGAAGACCGCAAGCCCATTACCGAAATCCTGAAGCAGACTCCGCAGATTCCGCCGCCTTGCCAGTGGTGCTTGTTCTTGCGCAACCACGACGAGCTGACTCTGGAAATGGTCACCGATATGGAGCGGGATTACATGTACGATCAATATGCCCGCGACAAGCATATGCGGATTAATGTCGGGATCCGCCGCCGCCTGGCTCCTTTGCTGGACAACGACCGCCGCCGGATCGAACTCATGAACGGGTTGCTCATGTCTCTTCCGGGCACGCCCATCATTTATTACGGAGACGAAATCGGCATGGGCGACAACATCTTCCTGGGCGACCGCAACGGGGTTCGAACCCCCATGCAATGGGAGGGCGGCTGGAATGGCGGCTTTTCGAGCGCCGATCCGGAGAGCCTCTATTCGCCGCTGATGCTCAACCCGGTCTATGGCTACCAGGCAGTGAACGTTCAGGCCCAGAAGCGCTTCGACCACTCGCTTCTTTCCTGGATGAAGCGGATCATCAAGGTGCGCAAGTCCACCCCGGTGTTTGGCCGGGGATCAATCGAATTTCTCTATCCGGCCAACCATAGAATCCTGGCCTACGTGCGGCAACTCGACAAAGAGACCATCCTGGCGGTAAACAATCTTTCTAACTCTGCCCAGGCGGTTGAACTCGATCTGAGCCGCTTCAAAGGCAATATCCTGATCGAAATGTTTGGCAGAAACATTTTTCCCCGCGTAGGCGAGCTGCCCTACCTGTTAACCTTGGGCCCGTACCAGTTCTATTGGTTCCGTCTACGCAAAATTTGAAGCAAAGTATCTGAGAACTGAGAGCCGGGATCTAAATCGGACCACTGCAAGCAGCGAGGCAAAGATTTGCCCGAGGAAAGCGTTCTTACCGATGAGTTTCTGCGCCAGCTGATTTACGTTGGCGAGGCAGACATTCTTATCGGTGTGCCGACTTACAACAATGCAGCCACGGTCGGCCAGGTTGTGCAAACCATCCGGGCCGGCCTGCTGAAATATTTCCCCCGCGAACGTGCGGTCATCGTGAACGCCGACGGTGGCTCCCGCGATCAGACTCCAGATTTGGTTCGAGGAGCGTCCATCAGCGACGCTCAAGTCTCTGCTGACTTCCACGCCTTGCGCACCCTGCATTGCATAAGCGCGGAATATCCGGGGGAACCTTCTACCGGCTCGGCGCTCCGTACCATCCTGGCTTCCGCCGAACTTCTACGGGCCTCGGCTTGTGCAGTAGTCTCGCCCGAATCGACCACCATCGAGCCCGAATGGATCGAGCGCCTGCTGCGCCCCGTCGTGCAGGGCAACGTGGATTTTCTAACCCCGCTCTACCGGCGCCACAAATTTGATGGATTGCTTATGCGCAATCTGGTCTATCCCATGACCCGCGCCTTCTACGGGAAGCGGGTGAAGGAGCCTTACGCGTCGGAATTCGCATTCTCCGGCACCCTCGGAAATCATTTTCTCTCCCAGGAAATCTGGACCCAGGAAGCCGGCCGCACCGGCACAGAAATTTCCCTCACCATTTCCGCCATCACCGGTGGCTTCCGCCTGGCCGAGTCTTTTCTCGGAGTGAAACCTCATCTGGACGCGCGTTCCTCCGACCTGATCGCAGCTATGCGGCAAACTGTCGGCGCTTTGTTCTGGTCGCTCGAACCCAACTTCGCGCTTTGGAGCGCGAACCACGATTCGCAACCGATCCCCACTCTGAACAGTGGCGAGGAAATAACCCTGGAACCGCTACGCATCAATCGCAAGCGCCTGCTCGCCATGTTCCACTCCGGAGTCGCTGAACTGGAGCCCGTGCTCAAGCAGATTCTTACCCCACCCACGCTCTCCGAGCTGCAACGAATCGCCACTCTCGCCGAAGATGATTTTTCTTACGCGGACGACCTCTGGGCCCGCACTGTCTACGAATTCGCCGCTTCGTATCACAAATCGGTCATCAGCCGGGACCACATCATCCAGGCTCTGGCTCCTCTCTATCGCGGAAGGGCATTTACATTTCTGGTCGAAAACCGCGAGGCTTCAGGGGAAGAACTGCAGCAGAACGTAGAAAACTTTTGCCTGACGTGCGAACGTCTTAAACCGTCCCTGGTGGAAGTATGGAACGGAAGGAAGTGAGGTCACGATGCGGGAAATGATTGTGAACGAATTGGCACAGGCCACGCAGGAGCTGATCCGAGAATTCGCGCGCTTCCTGCCTCGCCTCTTGGTGATGCTGATTGTCGTGCTGGTGGGCTGGCTGATCGCCTACCTGGTCAAATGGATCCTGCGCAGCATTCTGCGTCTCATAAAGTTCGACAAACTTTCTGAAGGCGCCGGCGCCGCTCAGCTTCTCAACAAGGCCGCCTTGCCCTCCTCCACTGAACTAGTCAGCCGCTTCGCGTTTTGGATTGCCTGGCTGGGATTCGTCCTCCTGGGCACGAGTGCGCTAGGCATCCTGGGAATGCAGGAATATGTAACCCGCTTCTTCATTTTCTTGCCACGACTGATCGTCGCCCTGTTCTTCCTGTTCTTTGGATTGCTCGCCGCCAGCTTCTTCTCCCGCGCTGCTCTCCTCTGGGCGGTGAACACCAACATGCCGTCCCCGCGCCTGCTAAGTTCTGCGGCCCGTGTACTCATCACGGTCTTTACCGCCTCCGCAGTTTTCGAAGAGCTGGGCTTGGCTGATTCCACCATGCTTCTGGCTTTCGCTATTGTCATGGGAGCAGTCATGTTAGGACTGGCGATCGCGTTTGGTCTGGGAGGTCAGCACCTGGCCAGAAGATTCCTGGAAGGCCGCTTCGCCCCCGAAAAGAAAGAAGCAAAAGAAGGTGAGGACGAACTCTCTCCGCTGTAATCGGGTCCCGCGGCCGACTGCAACCACGTAGGGGCAGACGTCCCCGTCTGCCCAGCCGAGAAAAGCTCGGCAGTTAAGCGGCAAAATAAACTGACCTGTCATCCCGAGCAAAGTCGAGGGACGTGCTCTCCTTCCCAGAGAGATGCTCACAACGTCCTCCTTCGCTTGGGCGGGTATGTCCGTCCCCCCTCCTCATTCGGGTCCACTCCTTCCGTAATCGTGCGGGCATAGTTACTGAAACGTAAGCTAACCCTTAACGGTGCTACGGGTAAATCTGCAAAAGAGGTAAAGGAATATGGGCAAACGTCTGTTAGCAACACTCGCGCTGGCTGCCGCGCTGGGATTGGGCACGCCTGCGCTGAGGGCTGATCACGGAGACAACGACAAACACCACGGAAACAAACACGATGACCGCGACGAGGATCAGGGCTGGGAACGCCGCGACGGATACGAGTATCGCGTCTACGGAGATCGCGACCAGCGGCCCCCAGGATGGAGCCACGGAAAAAAGACCGGTTGGGGCAACTGCGGGCTGCCCCCGGGTCAAGCCAAGAAATACGGGTGCCGAACCTACGTGTACCAGGGACGTCCGCAATACTATTATCAGGACGAAGTTGGGCGAATCATCGTTCGTCGCCCAATCCTTGAGGTTCATGGCAGCGTAACCGTTCACTAATTTATTTATTCTCGAGGAACGGGTGGCCCACTCAAGCCCGGTTTTGGCTTGAGTGGGGCAGTTCTAGCTCTGAACAAACTCTCCCCGCCGCTCGTTCGCGTTTTCGAGCCGTCCATTCCGACTCGATCTCGGCCCGTCCCTCACAGCCGGTTGCGTAATGGCGAAAACTGCTCCACTCCCAATCCTCCGGACGTTCGCACAACCCAGCCTTCACCGGATTTCGATGAATATAGCGAAACTTCTCCACAAGCTGCGCGTAATTTCGAATGTTGAAATCGTAGTACCTCTTTTGCCAGAAATGCTCCGCATCGCCAATCAAACGCCGCGATACTCCTTGCTTCAACGACTTCAGCGCATCGGCCAAAGTATCCCGTTGGGGTTCGCCGAGCAGGACGGGTGGCCCACTCAAGCCCGCTTTTGGCTTGAGTGGGGCAGTTTTATCGGTGGATGTATCCAGCCGCGGTTCGCCAAGCAGGAGGTGGACATGCTCAGGCATGACCACATAGCCATAAACGGAGAGTGTGTAGCTACGCCGCACCCGCTCCAAGGCTGACTCGAAGATTCGGCGGCTTTCCTCGGTGGCAAGCGAACGCCGGCGATGGTAGCAGCAGAGAGTGACGAAATGACTCTGTCCGCTGTGGTGAAAACGCGTGAGTCCCCATGGCATGAGGACAATCTAGTTTGTTCGTTGGCCCGAGTCTCTGACGTGTGAACATCCCCACTCAAGCCAAAACCGGGCTTGAGTGGGCCACCCGTTCCGTCTGATCTCAGACGGTGAAGGATTAGAGATAAGTCGACGCTAAGATAACGTAGGCGCGAGCATCCTCGCTCGTGCAGGGTCGAAACAAATGCAGGGTCGAAACAATTGAAGGGGAAGAGCGGGAACAGCTAAGCGAGGTGATGGGATGACTGCCTATCAAACTTGCAAGTCAAGGGTGTCCGCGAGATTCCGTCCGAACCGGCACGAGCGGGACGCTCGCGCCCACATCCTGGACCCTGTGAGGCGGTTCTTCTTCGCTTCCGGCCAGTGACCGCCCCACAGGAAGCGACATCTACGAAGCCAGCGCGTAACGGGGGTCGGCGCGGCCCAGCAGCGCCATCATCTCATCCAACGATGCAATCTTGAACTCTGACATTGAGTTGGTATGCTCCAGCTTTTCGCGCACGGCTCGCGTCGGGTTGAACAGCTTGAAGCGCATACTGTGATCGTGCGCCCAGCGCTGCAGATAGACCAGAATTCCGATGGCTCCGCCGCCGATGGCGTTCATTTCGGTGAGGTCGAGCACAACGGTTCGGGCGCGGGTCAGAGAGGTCACTGCGTCCCGCAACTTGAACGCATCTTCGCTGCGAATGAATCTGCCTTCGCACTCCACCACGGCCATGTCACCTACATTGTCAATATGAATGCTGGGCATGATCTCCTCCTGATTCTAGTGATCAGTTTTCTGTGATGTCGCTACTTATTAAGAGCAAGAGAAGGGCCAAGTTTGAAGCTCTAACGTTTTCTTTCGGATACGCGCGGGGAGTTGAAAAGACGAGCAATTTCGGCGGGTCAGGAAGAAAATCTGCGCTACAGAAAAGACTGTACGACGGCGTACGGAGAATGGTTCTGCTGACGTCGGCGCTCCCCAAACCTTCTTGTTGGGAATATTTTGCGGTTGTTCCAGTTATAACCGACCAGGCTGATCGCGATCCCCTTTGTCGCCGAGATGATTGTGGCAATCCTCTCCACGAAAATTTCGCCCTATCTGGGGACGTCCCCTCTGCCGCTGCCACCCGCGCCCCCGCAGGTAGGGTTCTGGGCCGTGCTGCACGAGATCCGATCCGACTACGCACAGATTCTGACGGTGATTTTTCTGTTGATCAATGGCCCGGGCAAGTGGTCGCTGGATGCCGTGCTCCTGCGGAAGTGGAGAAAGGGCGGCATTTCACAAGACGCTCGTTCGGGAAGGGCACTGGATTTGGCGCCCGCTGCCAAATACTGAAGGGCGCGCCAGGGGTTCGAGAATGAGGGAGCCGGCGGGCCAAAAAGCCTGCCGAGCTTCGCTCGGCCTGGACGGGTCGGAGACCCGTCCCCACACAGGCGGAAGCACCAAAAGCAAAAGCCCCGCTCGAAAGCGGGGCTTATGTTTCAAGCCAGAAGCTAATAGCTAGAAGCTGCTTTTAGTACATGCCTTCCATACCGCCGCCGCCGTGTCCGCCGCCGGCTGGAGCTCCCTTTTTCTCTTCCGGGATCTCCGCGACGAGCGCTTCGGTGGTAAGCATCAGGGAGGCGATCGAACCGGCGTTCTGCAGTGCGGTACGCACTACTTTGGTCGGATCGAGCACGCCTGCCTTGACCAGGTCTTCATAATCGCCGGTCAGGGCGTTGTACCCGAAGTTGTAATCCTTCGAGTCGTTAATCTTGCCCAGAACGATTGCGCCTTCTTCGCCGGCATTCTCGGCGATCTGACGCAGCGGTTCCTGCAGCGAGCGCCGAACAACGTTGACGCCAATCTGCTCATCGCCCTCTAGCTTCAGCTTGTCGAGCGCGCCCACGCAACGGGCCAGAGCCACGCCGCCGCCGGGGACAATGCCTTCTTCCACGGCCGCACGGGTTGCGTGCATCGCATCTTCGACGCGAGCCTTCTTCTCTTTCATTTCGGTTTCGGTCGCGGCTCCGACCTTGATCACAGCCACGCCCCCAACCAGCTTCGCCAACCGCTCCTGCAACTTCTCGCGGTCGTAGTCGCTGGTGGTCTTGTCGATCTGGCCGCGGATTTCCTTCACCCGGCCCTCGATGTCGGAGTGCTTGCCTTTGCCTTCGACGATCGTGGTGTTGTCCTTGTCGATGGTGATCTTCTTCGCCTGGCCGAGATCGCCGATCTGGACGTTCTCCAGCTTGATGCCCAGGTCTTCGGTGATGGCCTTGCCGCCAGTGAGTGTGGCAATGTCCTGCAACATGGCTTTGCGGCGATCGCCGAAGCCGGGAGCCTTGACGGCCGCGACTTGCAACGTGCCACGCAGCTTGTTGACGACGAGGGTCGCGAGCGCTTCGCCTTCGACGTCCTCAGCCACGATCAGGAGCGGCTTGCCGCTCTTCGCGATCTGCTCCAGCAACGGCAGCAGGTCTTTCATCGAGCTGATTTTCTTTTCGTTGATCAGGATGTAAGCGTTCTCGAGCGAAACTTCCATGCGCTCGGGATCGGTCACAAAGTAAGGAGAGAGGTACCCACGATCAAATTGCATTCCCTCGACAACATCCAACTGGGTCTCCAGCGTCTTTGCTTCTTCAACGGTGATGACGCCATCCTTGCCCACCTTCTTCATAGCCTGAGCAATAATGTTCCCAATCGTCTCATCGTTGTTTGCAGAAATCGTGCCGACTTGCGCGATCATGTCGCCGGTGACGGGCTTGGAGAACTTGTCCAGCTCGCCCTTGATGCGGTTGCCTTCTTTGTCGAGGCTGCCGCAGATTGCGGTGATTGCCTTCTCGATGCCGCGTTTCATGGCCATCGGGTTGGCGCCGGCTGCGACGGTCTTCACGCCTTCGCGATAGATCGCCTGGGCCAGAACGGTAGCGGTGGTGGTGCCGTCGCCGGCAACATCCGAGGTCTTCGAAGCCACTTCGCGCACCATCTGTGCGCCCATGTTTTCGAGCGAATCTTTAAGCTCGATTTCCTTCGCGACGGTAACGCCGTCTTTGGTGATGGTCGGTGATCCGAATTTCTTCTCAATGACCACGTTGCGGCCCTTGGGGCCAAGAGTGACTTTTACCGCGTCAGCCAGTAAGTTGACGCCGCGGAGAATCGCCTGTCGCGACTCCTCGCCATGTACGATCTGCTTTGCCATATCTGAAATCTCCTATCGGTGTTTGCAGGTCTGGCCTGCGATTTGGATGTTCGCGTCGCGCTTATTGTTCCGTTCGCTTTGCTCACGGAACGCGCGGTCGCTCACTTAGATCCTTCGCTCGCGCAAAAGCGACGCTCGCTCAGGATGACAACAAAAAACAAGTTAGCGGCGTGATCCGGCGAGTTCTTTCTTGGCGGCGCCGGTCAGGATGCCCAGGACTTCTTCTTCGCGCATGATGATGAAATCTTCACCATCCAGCTTGATTTCGGTCCCGGAGTACTTGCCGAACAGGATGCGGTCGCCCTCTTTTACGGCCAGGGGGAATACCTTGCCCTCGTCGTTGCTCTTGCCTTTGCCGACGGAAATGACTTCTCCCTCCTGAGGCTTTTCTTTGGCGCTGTCGGGAATGATGATGCCACCACGGGTGGTCTCGCCTTCTTCAATCCGGCGGACTAAAATGCGGTCGTGTAACGGGGTGAACTTAGCCATACTTGCAGACTCCTTTCGATCGGTTTGAGTTGAAATTAAAGGTTAGATTGCAGGGACCTCGCCAAAATTTTGATTGTTAGCACTCATTGTTGGCGAGTGCCAATTGTATGCACCGGGCACCCTGATTGTCAAATCAAGAATGCATTAATATCAGTAACTCATTTGTTTTATGGTGCTTACAGTGGTCGCACTCGATCGGGACACGGTTTCTCCTTTTGCTGCGCTCTTTGGACCAAAGGCAGTCGGAGCATCCAAATCGAGAGAAGTGACAGAGAGCTTCGGGCTCCTTAGAATTGAAACGTCGCCATGAAAAAAATCGGACTTGGCTTCGCAACCACAATAGTCTTGGCCGTGCTGGTCTTCGCGCAGGATGACACCGCCATGCTGAACTTTGTGGTTATACGGGATTACAACGGGAAACCTGTGCGCAATGCGAGTGTAGTGATGCATCCGGTGGAGAAGAACGGAAAGCAGTCCAAGGGCGGTCTCCAGATCAAGACTGACGCCGACGGCAAAGCCAGTTTCGATGGCGCGCCCTACGGCAAACTTCGGGTGCAGGTACTGGCGCCCGGCTTCCAAACCTTTGGCGCCGACTATGACATTGACAAGCCGACCGTCGACATCACAGTGAGGGTGAAGCGTCCGGCGGGCCAGTATTCCATTTATGAAGAACATCCGGGTGATAAGCCGGATGATAAGAAGGATCAGCCGGATCAACCGAAACTGCAGTAGAGCATTTCAGATTTCGGATTTTAGATTGCAGAGTGCAGGCCCGACTACGAAATCTAAAATCTTCAATCTAGAATCTTAAATATTTATATGGACTATCTACTCAAAACCGAGCCTACCGCGTATTCCTTCGCGGACTTACAACGAGATAAGAGCACAGTCTGGGACGGCGTAACTAACCCCGTCGCACTAAAACATCTGCGCGAGACGAGGCCCGGTGACCGGTTAGTGATCTACCATACTGGCGACGAAAAAAGCGCGGTGGGGACAGCCTCCGTGGTTTCCTTGGACGCCGCGGATCCGAAAAATCCCCAGGTAAAGATCAAGGCCGGAACTGCGCTGGACAAGCCTGTGACTCTGGCTGAGGTCAAAGCCAACAAGCTTTTTGCAGATTCTCCGCTGGTGAGGCAGGGAAGGCTAAGCGTGGTCCCGTTGAACACCGCGCAGTATAAGTTTCTGACTGGGGAATAAAACAGTAAGGTTAAAGTCCAAAATCGCACCTTAAAGTCAAAGGCCCCACCCTTCGCAAAAGCGCGAAGGATGGGGCACCCTCCGCGTTTCCTCTGCTCCCCGCCTTAACGTTAATCCGTGCCGGCGCCTAACTTTTAGCTGGCTAGTTTGCGCAGGAACTCACGCTCGTCCATGTGGTACTTGAAGGCTTTGTGGCCGTCGATGAACACGACCGGGACCTCGTCGGTGAACCGGCGCCGCAATTCGTCGTCACTTTCCACGTCGATTTCGCGCCAGGCGAAGCCGCCTCGTCGATGCAGCTTGGTAAGGGTTTCTTTGACGATTTCACAAAGATGGCAGCCCTTGCGGGAGTAAACCACGACATCTCGCAGCTCTGCCATGGGCGGAGTTTAGCAGGTTTCTGTGGGGTAGAGAAGCACTTGGCCCCTTGGCACTTGGCACTTGCTTGGACGCACAGTGACAGCCGAATACCAATCGCCAGTGGCTAATTGCTAAGTGCCAGGTCTCGCCTCTCCATTACAATCTCACGGTGGATCGCGCTGACCCCAAACCTCTTTCCGGCAAGGCCGCACTGGTTACGGGCGGGGCACGACGCCTGGGGCGGGCAATCGCGCTGGCGCTGGCCGAGGCCGGCGCGGATGTCGCCATTACCTTTCGAAATTCCGCGCAGGAAGCGCAGCACACGGTAATCGATCTGGGAGGGTTTGGAGGACGAGCAGTCGCATTGCGTTGTGACATTACCGACCAGAAAAGCGTCAAGTCGGCGGTCAAGGAAACGGCTAAGGAGCTGGGTGGGCTCGACATCCTGGTCAACAACGCTGCCAACTACGAGACTGCAGAGTTCGATCAGCTGACCCTCAAACAGTGGGACGCGATATTTGCGTCCAACACCCGCGGCCCTTTTATTGTCTCCCGCGAGGCGTTAAAGCATCTGCGCGAGCGCAAAGGTAAAATCGTCAATCTGGGTTCGCTCGGCGGTCTGCGTCCCTGGGCCGACCACGCTCACTACTGCTCGTCGAAGGCCGCCGTTCACATGCTGACGAAGGTTATGGCCAAGGCCCTGGCGCCGGAGATCGCGGTCAATTGCGTGGCGCCGGGGATGATCGATCTGGGAGAGAAGGCCGCTGCCGCTTTCATGAAAAAGATGGCCCGGCAGACGCCCATGCAGCGAAACGGCCGGGGCGAGGAAATCGCCGCTGCCGTTCTCTTTTTTGCAACTGCCCCGCACTTTATTACCGGCCAGATACTGGCAGTTGATGGCGGGCTGGGACTCTAGGCGTCAGGCTCACATACACATGCAAAATCGATTAACCACGAAGGACACGAAGGTACACGAAGGAAACCCTTGAGACCTAAGCCTACGTCGTACTTGGTGTCCTTCGTGGTTAACGTTTCGGAAACTGTCAACTACGCTCCAAGTGGTTTGAACAGTCCAAAGACGTTGGTTCGTTGAGTGATCCCCGTCATCCGTATTTGTCATGCCCGGCGGTTTGCTGTATCGTGGCCAGTCTTACCGCTCTATCACCCAGACCGAGAGCTTCATGAAGAAATCGTTCGCGGTAATCCTGCTGGTCTGCACTCCGCTGATTTGTACTCGGTCGACCTCGGCCCAGGCCAGGGTGGAGGACGGCGGCCACGAAGTCCAGCTTTGGACCGGCGGCGGGCACTCCGTGCCCGGCGGTACATCGAACACCGGAGTGTGGAACCTGGGCTTGCGCTACGGGTGGATTCTTACCCGGCCCCACGGTCCCGGCTTCCTGAAAGGCCGATTCGAGTACGCACTGGATGCGGTTCCGGCGTTTGTTGTGTTCCAGCCGGCCAATACAGCCTACGGGGTGGGTTTCAATCCGCTGAACCTGAAGTGGAACTTTGCCACGCGAGGACGAGTCGTTCCTTACCTCGAACTGAGCGGAGGAACGCTGTTTACCAGCCACGACGTCCCGACCGGAACCGACCGGATAAACTTCACTTCGTCCGCAGCTCTGGGAGCGCACTTCCTGGGAGAGTCGCGCAACTGGAGTGTCGAAGTGAGGTATATGCATATTTCAAATGCCGGCCTTTCCGATCCGAATCCTGGGATTAATACGGTGCAGGTGCGGCTGGGCATCGGGAAGTTCTTTGGCAGCGGCGGAGCAGGTAAGAAATAATTTGGAAGATCTAATTTTTGGGAGACGTGTGGTGAATCGCAAAATTACCCTGAGCCTGGTTACGCTTCTGTTGAGCCTGCCACTGGGCGCCCAGCAGCCTTCCCCCGATTGGATCGCTGCCAGCAACGTCTACACCAACATGCTGCTGGCGGTCGAGATGAAGCACAGGCCTGAGCTGGGTTCGAATCAGGGCTTGAGCCAGTACGACACCGATGTGTCCCAGCCTACGCTGGCCGATGAAGATCAGGAGCGCCGGGAGGCGGAAGGTGTCCTTTCCAAGTTAAAGGGTGCTATGGGGCTGCAGAAGCAAAAGGAAGTAACCCAGGACCTGGAGATCGTGATCCGGAAGATCGAGTTGCAGTTCAGGGAAGACGATTTCGATCGAGCTCACCGCGTAGATTTCCTCAATGCGAGCCAGAACGTCTTTAGCGGGCTGCGAATTCTGCTGGATGAGCAGACGCCTTCGGAACGCCGGCCCGCGGCTGTAGTACGCATCCGCAAGTACGCTGGACTGGAGCCTGGCTACAAGCCTTTAACCGAAATTCTTAAGCAGCGTGTTATGGAGCAGATGGCCAAGCCCGGCGTGGTCTATCCTGCGCGCACCGAGATTGAGACCGAACTGGCGCGCAACTCCAATTACATAGAAGGAATCGCCACCCTGCTGCAGAAATACAAACTGACGGGCTGGCAGGAGCCCTACGAAACGCTCAAATCGCAGCTCGCTGACTATGACGTTTGGACCAAAGCGAATGTGCTGCCCAAGGCGCGAAGCGACTTCCGCGTTCCTCCTGAGGAGTATGCGCTCCGTCTCGAGGATTACGGGATCGACATTCCTCCGGCACAGCTGGCCGCCATGGCGCATCAGATGTTCACTGACCTACAGGCGGAGATGAAGCCGATCGCGGAGCAAATCGCGAAGGAGCGGCACCTGCCTTCGAGCGACTATCGTGACGTGATCCGCGAGTTGAAAAAACAACAGCTCGTGGGCGACGCGATCTTGCCCTTTTACGAGGACCGGCTGAAGCAGATCGAAAAGATCATTGTCGAGAAACAGATTGTTACGTTGCCCGATCGTTCGGCGCGGATCCGAATTGCAACCGCGGCCGAGACCGCGCAGCAGCCGGCGCCGCATATGGTGCCTCCGCCATTCCTTCACAACACCGGGCAAAAGGGAGAATTCGTGCTGCCCTTGAATATTCCTGCCGGGCCGGGGCAAACAGCGTCCGAGAAATACGATGACTTCACCTTCGATGCGGCCGCTTGGACGCTCACCGCGCATGAAGCCCGCCCCGGACACGAGTTGCAGTTCGATTCCATGCTCGAACACGGAGTTTCGCTCGCCCGGGTTCGCTACGCTTTCAACAGCACGAATGTGGAGGGCTGGGGACTTTATTCGGAATATCTCATCCGTCCCTACATGCCGCCTGAAGGGCAGTTGGTGTCGCTGGATTACAGGTTGTTGCGGGCGGCCCGCGCCTTTCTTGATCCCGAATTGCAGGCTGGAAAGGTTCAGCAGGCCGAGGCGTTCCGAGTCTTGGAGCAGGATGTCGTGCAATCTCACGCTTTCGCCCAGGAAGAAGTCGAGCGCTATACCTATCGCGCGCCCGGCCAGGCGAACAGCTACTTTTACGGCTATACCAAGCTGATTGCGCTACGAAAGGACGTCGAGGCGCAGCTCGGGGCCAAATTCAACCAGAAGAAATTTCATGACTTCATTCTGGCTCAGGGCTTGCTGCCGCCCGACCTGATGCGCAGGGCGGTGATGGAAGATTTCGTCCCCAAGCAATAGATGTTCCGAAATACTGTCATCCTGAGGAAGTGAAACCCTCGCTATGCGAGGGTTTCCAACGAAGGACCTCTGCACTGCCTGGCGATCGCTGACGTAAATCCTTGCCCTGATTCTATCTTTTACGACTGGCGGTCATTCTTCCAACGGCGGTACTGTGATGCCAGCGGAATGCATGGGTCCTTCGCTTTGCTTTCATCCCGTTTCGCGGGACGAAAGTCTGCGCTCAGGATGATGGCCAGGTGAAGATGGCTCAGCGTAGGCATTGTCCTGCTTGTTAGGGATGGGTTGAGACTTCCCAGTGATATTCTTTTTCCCGTATGGCTACTTTGGTTGAGTGTGTTCCCAATTTCTCTGAAGGCCGTGATAAGGCGAAAGTAGACGCGATCGTCGACGCTCTTAAGGTGGAGGGCGTTTTTTTACTCGATCGCGAGATGGATGCCGATCACAACCGCTGTGTGATCACCCTCGTCGGAGAGCGGGAGGCGATACAGGAAGCCGCCATCCGCGGAGTGGGTAAAGCAGCCGAGTTGATTGACCTGACGCAGCACCAGGGAGCGCATCCGCGTATGGGCGCCGCGGATGTGGTGCCATTTATTCCGATTGACGGGGTAACCATCGAAGATTGTGTTGCCATGGCAAGGAACGTCGGCGAACAAATCTGGAAGCGCTACCAGATTCCTGTGTACCTCTACGAAGCAGCCGCAACTTCGCCCGAACGGCAAAATCTGGAAAACATCCGGCGAGGGCAATTTGAGGGCATAAGGGCAGACATCGCGACCAATCCAGCGCGTAAGCCGGATTTCGGAGAGGCACGGGTGCATCCCACGGCGGGCGCAACCGTGGTGGGGGCGCGCAAGGCTCTCATCGCTTACAACGTTTTTCTCAACTCCCCAGATGTCGAGGTTGCGAAGAAAATCGCCAAAGCTGTGCGCTTCTCGAGCGGCGGAATGCGCTTCGTCAAGGGCGCGGGATTTCTGGTGCGCGGGTTGGCGCAGGTTTCGATGAACCTCACTGACTTTGAGCAGACCCCGATTCATCGCGTCTTTGAGGTGGTGAAGCGCGAGGCTGCGCGGTACGGGGTTACGCCGGTGAGCAGCGAAATCGTCGGTCTGATTCCGAAGAAGGCGCTGGAGTCGGCGGCGGAATGGTTTCTGCAGGTCGAAAATTTTGATTCGTCCCTGATCCTGGAAAACCGGCTGGCAGCCGTGATGGGCGGAAAGATGGCGGTGGGCGGCCTGCGCGCAGGAGTGGAGCCGTTTGTGGAACAGCTGGCCGCACCTACGGCAACTCCCGGAGGCGGCAGCGCGGCCGCGGCCAGTGGGGCGATGGCAGCGGGACTGGCAACCATGGTGGCGTCGATGTCTCGCGGCAAGAAGGCCTATTTGCAGCACGAGCGTGAGCTCAGTGACGCTATCGCGCGGCTTTCTCAACTTCGAGAAGAGTTGAAGGCTGCCATTGACGGCGACGCCCAGTCCTACAACGCTGTCATGAAGGCTTATAAGGCGGCGAAGGAGTCCGCAGGGGCGGATGGAGTTATTGACGCAGCCTTGAAGCTGGCTACGAGTGTCCCGCTTGGCGTAGCGGAGCGTGCCAAAGAAGTTTCCGGAATCGCCCAGCAGCTGAAGCCGATTACCAATCCGAATATGAAGTCCGATCTCACGACGTCCCTGGCCTTGGCTCGAGCCGCGATTGAGGGCGCGTTGGCCAACGTGGAGATTAACCTGGAGTCCCTGAAAGATGCCGGGTTTGCTGATGAAACTCGCAGGAAAGCCGCGCTGTTGAGGAGCTGAACCGGCTCAGATCACGCACCATCCTGATCATAAGACGTGTCCTTTCGTTTAGCACCTCCGCCTCAGAATTGACATACAATGAGGGCATAAACCGCATCTAACCGCAAATAATCCTTCGAGGTTGTGAATGAAAACGCTTAAGGGTGGTCTTTGTATTCTTCTGATGCTGAGTGCTACCGCATGGTCGATGCCGCTGGGCAGCTCGGCGCGGACGGTGATTCCTTCGGACATCCAACAAATCATTTCAGTAGACTATCGCGCTCTCAAGAATTCCGACACTGCCATGGCGCTGAAGCAGCAGGTTCTGCCGCCCGGTCTTAAGGAATTCGAAGGAGCCCTGCGAGGGGTGGGAATCGATCCCGATAGAGATGTGGAACAGCTGACGTTCGCATCGTACCGCAGCGGGAAGCAGGGAGTCCGGGTGGTCGGGGTGGCGCAAGGCCAGTTCAATACGGCGACGTTCTTGAAGAAGATGAAGGTGCAGAAAGTGAAGCCGATCAAGCTGCGCAATTCTGACATCTATCCCATGCCGGCTGGCATGCAGATGACGTTTCTGGATGACAATACTTTACTGTTCGGCGACAGCGGCGCCCTGCGGGGAGCGCTGGATGCGCGCGACGGCTACTCATACACGGTTGACAGCAACACCCAGATCGCGGACATGATGGGCTCGGTCGATTCCGGCACGGTGTGGAGCGTCCTCGACCAGCAGGGAACACAGAACATGCTGCACTCGGCCCTGGGCGATGCCGCCGGGTTGGCTGACTATGACACCATCAAAAAACGTATTCTGGGTTCACGCTACACCATGAATTTTCAGAGCGGCGTGAATTTCGATCTGGATGTGGTCACCTCCGACTCGGTGACGGCGACCACTTTGTCTTCGTTGCTCAAGGCCGGCATGCTCTACAAGCGGATGTCCGCCACTGCGACCGAGAAATTGGCGCTGGACAATGTGACCGTCAACTCGGACAGCTCGAATCTGCAGATGCATTTCAAGGCGGATGACAAGCAGTTCCAGGGATTGATGCATTCGCCATTGTTTGCCGCGGTATCTAAATAGACGGCACTTGGCAGTTGGCAGTTGGCACTTAGCAATTAGCCCTTACCTCCACGCCAAAGAACGCGAAAGAAGCGCTCGGTTTTCTTTGCACCAGAGAAATCGCAAAGAAGGGCTTTGGCCAGATGCAAATTGCTAAGTGCCCTTGCGGCACCCTGCTATTTGGCTTTTTGCGCCTTGGCTTTCTCTCTTTTTTGCTTCGCCCAGCCTTCTTTCACGATCTGGCGGGCCCTGCCCAGGGCCAGGGAATCCGGCGGGACATCTTCGGTGACGGTGGTGGCGGCCGCCACGTATGCGCCCTTTCCGATGCGGATGGGCGCAATCAGTATGCTGTCGCTTCCGACAAAGACGCCATCTTCGATGATGGTCTTGTGCTTGTTCACCCCGTCATAGTTGCAGGTTATGGTTCCTGCGCCCACGTTGACCCGCTCCCCGATTTCGCTGTCCCCAAGATAGGTAAGGTGGTTCGCTTTTGAGCCTTTGCCGAGGCGGCTCTTCTTCAGTTCCACGAAGTTTCCCACGTGCGCCTCTTCGCAGATTTCACAACCCGGGCGCAGATGGCTGTAGGGTCCCATCGAGGCTCGCGCCCTGATCGTCGAATGTTCGAGTACACAGCCGGGCTGGATCAGGACCTGATCTCCGATTTCGCAGTTGATGATCACGCTGTAGGAACCGACACGCGTATCACTGCCGATTCGCGTTGAGCCTCGCAACTGGACGAAGGGCTCAATGACGGTATCGGCGCCGACTTGGACATCGCTGTCAATCACGCTGGTTTCAGGGTAGAGAATCGTGACGCCATCTGCCATAAGCTGGCGACACTTCGCCAGGCGCATGTGCTGGTCGATTTCCGATAGCTCGGCGCGGGTGTTGCCGCCGAGAACTTCATGAGGATTGTCGGCCTGCACCGCCACCACGCGCTGTCCGGATTTGCCCAGGAGCACAGCCATGTCGGTGAGATAGAACTCGCCGTGATGATTGTCCGTGGTTAACTTGTCAATGTGGCCGAATAGCGGTTGAGCGTCGAATGCGTAAAAGCCGCTGTTGATCTCGTGGATCTTCTGCTGTGCCGGCGAAAGATGTTTTTGTTCGACGATGGCCTGGACGTCGTCGCTTCCGGCTTTCTTGCGAATGATTCTTCCGTAGCCGCTGGGATTCTCCACCTCTGCCGTGAGTACCGTCATTGCAGCTTTCTTTGAGATATGAAAGTCGCGCAGCTTCTTGATGGTCTGAGAAGTAATGAGGGGAGCGTCGCCGTAGAGGACGATGACGAGATCGTAGGGGGCGAGAGCCTGGCGGGCGACCATCAGAGCGTGTCCAGTGCCGCGCTGTTCGCTTTGCAGCACGAAACCGATTCCGGAGGCGGCGACCGCATCCCGAACGCGATCGGCTTCGTGCCCGATGATGGCATACACATCAGTGGCGGGAACTACTTCAGTCGCGGCCGCAATCACGTGCGCTAGCAGCGGCTTGCCCCCGACCTCATGCAGCACCTTGGGATGCTTGGATTTCAGGCGCGTCCCTTTACCCGCTGCCAGGATGGCAACGGCTATGCGGGGAACGCGGGTATCGTGCTTTGTCTTCGCCATTCGATCCAATATACCGCGAGAAGATCGTGCCGGGCAGGGGTTGGTTACCGTGGTTACGTCCCTTCAATGTGGGCGCGGGCGTCCCGCCTGTGCTGGTTGAAGGTTTACTTAGAGCTGTCCGGTTTGGCCTGCGCTGCCGAGCTTCGCTCGGCAGGGCGGGTGAGGGCCCTACGTGGTTATTAGCGGTGGCAGCGTGGTTCTTGTTTACGGGGTGGCGGCGCGGGTTCCGCCGGGGGCCTGGGTGGCCAATTCCATCAGGTCGGCCGCAATTCGATCGGTTCGATGACGAGCCATCTCGCCCGGGTCCAGGTAGTCGCCCAGCACCGGGATTACGCCTAGTGCTTCAATGGCGTCCAGATCGGCGACGATCTGGTTGGCGCCTTCCAGCGCGTACTTGGCCTTCAATTCCGGAGGAACCGGGGTGCGATTGATCAGCGCGAAATCGAAGATGCGTTTAATCTGAGCATGGGCATTCAGGGCGCGAATATGGTCGGACGCAGTCAACCCGAGGCTCTCATTAGCCTGGGTCATTAAATTCCCAACATAGATCTTTACCGCCGCCGAATTCACGATCGCCTGGGTAATCCCGCGCACCAGAAGGTTGGGGATCAAACTGGTAAAAAGCGAGCCAGGTCCGATGGTAATCACGTCGGCGCGCGCCAGGGCCTCGAGAGTTTGAGGTAATGGCTGAACGTCCTTGGGATCAAGGAAAAGTTCCCGGATACGGCCTTTTCCGGCGGTGATATTGGTCTCGCCGCGAATCCTGGTACCGTCATCCATCAGGGCTTCGAGTTCAACATGCGAAGTGGTCGCCGGATAGATATGCCCGCGAGTAAGCAGAATTTCTGAAGACAGCCGGACCGCCTCTCCGAAGTCACTGGTGATGGAGGTCAGCGCAGCCAGGAATAAATTCCCGAAACTGTGACCTTCCAGGCCCGATCCTTTGGCGAAACGATGCTGGAACAGGCGGGAAAGCAGGGCCTCATCTTCGGAGAGGGCGACGATGCAATTACGCACATCGCCCGGTGGCAACATGTTGAGTTCCTTGCGCAATCGCCCGCTGGAGCCACCGTCATCGCTGACCGTGACTACGGCGCAGAGCTCGCTGATCTCGGCAGGTCCGCGTCGTTGAGGTGAACCGGGACGGCTGACGTAGCGCTTCAGACCTTTGAGCAGGGTAGAAAGACCTGTGCCCCCGCCGATGGCGACGACACTAAGGGTACGACCGGAGGACGGCTTGTCCTGCGATGATGGTCGCGAGCCCCGCTCCGCATCGGACACGGTTAGCCGTCGTCCTCTGGGGTCGTTGGTTCTGAGGAGAACTCCGCCCCTGGGTCGGGATAGAGCAGCTCGGTAAAGCGGGGATCCTCCGCCAGGTTTTGGAAGTCAGTATCGTTCCGCGCCTGAAAACGAAGGGCCGCATTCACCCGGATGGCCGAATCCAGATGGCGGAGCGAATCTTCGAGGTGGCCGGTCAGGCAATCGAGCGCGGCCAATCCATAGGCTACGTAATCGGCTTTTGGGACCTGCTTCGATAACTTGTCCAAATGTTCGCGCGCAGTGACGTAGTCACCCACGTTCATAAGGGAAACCGCATAGTCATAGTGCTCTTCGGGGCTCTTGAACTGGGCCGCGGACCGCTCCAGATGCTGGTTGCAGGTGTTGAGGTGAACCCCGACCCGATCGGCCAATTCCTTGCTCGCGCCAGTCACCGCTTTTTGCAAGTGGCCCTTGGCTTTCTCAAACTTGCGCTCCTGCATGGCACGCAGGCCCGCTTCGTAGTTTTGCACAGCCTGTGCAAAACGCGGGTCGTCGTTCATCGGTTTCTTCGCGGTCGTTTTCTGGGCCATCCGCAAAACCCTTCCTGAACTCTTCGTAAGTTCTCCTTTTTAATAGCCTTGGACGAAACTGACTGAATCAGCCCTGCCATTATTTGCTAAGTTCGACCAGCCAGATTGTGACTGCTGGTCAAGGAGCCCTGAAAATCAACTGTGGAAAAGCCTACCTTACCCGAATCAGCAGGTTATACGGGGATTCGCGTCTCCGTCAACCCGGTGGAAACCCTAAGCTCAGGGGGGACCGATCAGTTGATGGACGCGGCCGTCTTTAGATCGACCTGCTTCCATTCACCCTTCATAATTCCTTGACGAATCTGAGCGGGAGTCTTTTTCTTCTGATTCATGGAGTAGGAGTAGTACAGCTCTTTCAGACAAACTGAACACTGAGCCCCGTGGGTGCCTTCGAAGCAGCTGTGAAGACTATTGTGCCCCATGCCGCGGTCGCAATAGCAATAACAGGGCTGCTGATACAACACTGCCGGAATCTTAGCCGCCAGCTCGAAAGCGTGGCTCTGAAATGGATATTGGGCATTTTCGCCCCACAATTGCTCCTTGCCGAGAATCGGAGGCAACACGGTGCCCTTCGCCGGTGGCCCCGCATTGTATGCCGGGATTGCCCCCTCTTGTTGGGATACGGCCCACGGGGCGGATACGGCCAGGATCATTAAAGCCAGGAAGGCGAGAATCAGTCCGCGCTTGAGATTCAACATGGTTCTAGACGTCCTTAAGACAGGCGACTGTTTAAAATGTACAGCTATTGTAACTCGAATCTGGAAGCCGGGGCAGTAGCCCCGAGGTAACCA
This sequence comes from Terriglobia bacterium, assembly GCA_963748935.1. Classification (GTDB taxonomy): domain Bacteria; phylum Acidobacteriota; class Terriglobia; order Terriglobales; family Acidobacteriaceae; genus JAIQFF01. The sequence continues at coordinate 241,710 of CAVVLA010000028.1, read as the reverse complement.
AGATCGAGAGGGGACGACCCCAAGGACTAGCTTTCACGGGGAAGATTGACCGTATAATGAAAGATGACATGCCGGAAGAAGCCAGTCCAGCGGCACTGCATCCCCGTAACGACAAGCCTCGTGTTTCAGTTCCGCCGCGCACCCTGCCTGTTCTTTCCGTTTGGCTGCGAGATCTGATTATCTCGCTGGCGATTTCCGCCTTCATCATTGTTTTCCTTTATCAGCCGGTTAAAGTCGAAGGCACCAGCATGATGCCGTCGCTCGACGACCAGGAGCGCATCTTCGTTAACAAGTATGTATATCGCCTGGAACCGATTCAGCGCGGCGATATTGTTGTGTTTCGCTATCCCCGCGATCCCTCCAAGAGTTTTATCAAGCGGGTGATTGGGCTGGCGGGAGACAAAATCCGGATCGAGGGTGGCGAAGTATTCGTCAATGATCAGGCGATGGAGGAGGATTACGTCCCTCCGGCTTACGCCGACCAGCGCTCGTACGGAGAGATTATGGTTCCTGCACACAGCTACTTCGTGCTGGGTGACCATCGCACCATGTCAAACGACAGCCGCGACTTTGGCCCGGTCGACATCAGCTTTATTTATGGCAAGGCCGTTTTCGGCTACTGGCCGATGGACAAAATGGGCCGGGTGCGGTGAGAATTCTTAGCGTCCTCCGCAATTTTGCGGTTAAGAATTTAACGGCAAAGAACACAAACAAAATTGGCGTCATCGAAATCATTTGTTTCGCGATTTCAGCATCCCTGCTAAAATCTCTAAAATCCACTCCCTGGAGCAGGAATGCAAGCTACGCTTGCGCTCGAAGACGGCAGAGTCTTCCGAGGCAAAGGTTACGGTGCCAAAGGCGAATGTTACGGCGAAGTCGTTTTTAATACTTCCATTACTGGCTATCAGGAAATTTTCACCGATCCCTCCTACTGCGGCCAAATCGTAGTTCTTACCAACCCTGAAATCGGCAATTACGGGACCAACGCGGAAGACAACGAAGCTACGCGTCCCTATATCGAGGGGCTGATCGTGCGCGAGTTTTCCCGAGTCAGCTCCAACTGGCGCTCGTCCCAGGTGGCCGAGGAATATCTCGAACAATTCAGGATTCCGGTGTTGGCCGAGATCGATTCGCGCGCGCTGGTGCGTCATTTGCGCGACCATGGCGTGATGCGTGGCGTGGTTTCGACTCTGGAAACCGACAGCGACAAACTGGTGGCCAAGGCCCGGGCCATCCCCAAGGTGGACGGGACTGACTTAGCCAAGGTGGTCAGCACCAAGAGTACCTACGTGTGGGAAACCGGAGAGCGTTCTCACCTCCCCGATGAGGTTGTCGGGGTGAAGGACGATCCGGCACGCTTTCACGTGGTTGCCTACGACTACGGAATCAAACAAAACATCCTGCGCAAACTGCGCGGCGAGGGCTGCAAGGTGACAGTGGTTCCGGCGCAGACTCTGGCGGAAGACGTGCTGGCGTTGAAGCCGGATGGGGTCTTCCTGTCCAACGGCCCCGGCGATCCGGAGCCGTGTGCTTACGCCGTCGATAACATTCGGCGCCTAATGGGACGGCAGCCGATTTTCGGAATTTGCCTGGGACATCAGCTCACCGGCATTGCGCTGGGGGGGAAGACCTTCAAGCTGAAGTTTGGGCATCACGGCGGAAATCATCCGGTGAAGCAGTTGCACTCGGGGAAAATTGAGATCACGGCGCACAACCATAATTTCGCCGTCGATCCCGATTCACTGCCGCAGAGTGAAGTGGAGCTGACGCATATTGATTTGAACGACGGCACGCTGGAGGGATTGCGGCACCGGAATCTGCCCTTGTTCTGTGTGCAATATCATCCGGAGGCGTCACCAGGGCCGCATGATTCGCATTATCTGTTCAAGGATTTTGTGAAGATGATGGAGGAGTGGAAGGGGTAGTGGTAGCGCCGCCGTCCCGGCGGCCCAATGGGCGGGCAGGACGCCCGCCGGACAGCCGGCAAGATGCCGGCGCTACAAGGAGCGAATGCCCAAACGCACTGACATCTCGAAAATCCTGATCATCGGCTCTGGCCCCATCATCATTGGCCAGTCGGCGGAGTTTGATTACTCCGGGACGCAGGCTTGCAAGGCGCTCAAGTCCGAGGGGTTTGAGGTGGTGCTGGCGAATTCCAACCCGGCCACCATCATGACAGACCCGGAGATCGCCGACCGCACTTACATCGAGCCCCTCACCCGCGAATACCTGGAAGAAATCATTCGCGTCGAGCGTGACCTGTCACCCAGCGCGGGATTCGCCATCCTGCCGACGGTGGGCGGACAGACCGCGCTCAATCTGGCGATCGAACTTTCTGACGGCGGCGTGCTTGAGAAGTACAACGTACAACTTATCGGCGCCAATGTGGCCGCGATCAAGAAGGCGGAGGACCGCCTCTATTTCAAAGACGCGATGCAGAAAATCGGCCTCGATGTTCCCAAGTCCGCGTTGGTCAACAACCTGAAAGACGGGCTCGAATTTGCCGGCAAGATTGGCTTCCCAGTGATTGTGCGTCCGTCGTTCACGCTCGGCGGCAGCGGCGGCGGAATCGCCTATAACCGTGAAGAGTTGTTGGAAGTGCTGGCCCGCGGACTTGACTTCTCTCCTGTACACGAAGCTTTGATCGAAGAATCAGTACTCGGCTGGAAGGAATATGAGCTGGAGGTGATGCGCGATTTGCGCGACAACGTCATCATCATCTGCTCGATTGAGAACTTCGATCCCATGGGCGTGCATACCGGCGATTCCATTACCGTTGCCCCCGCCCAGACGCTCACCGACCGCGAATATCAAGCCATGCGTGATGCGGCGATCGCGGTGATCCGGGAAATTGGTGTGGAGACCGGCGGGTCGAACATTCAGTTCGGAGTGCATCCCACGACCGGGCGCATGGTCGTGATCGAGATGAATCCGCGGGTGTCGCGCTCATCGGCGCTGGCTTCGAAGGCGACCGGCTTTCCCATTGCCAAAATCGCAGCCAAGCTGGCCGTGGGATACACGCTGGACGAAATTCCCAACGACATCACGCGCAAGACTCCGGCCTGCTTCGAACCCACCTTGGATTACGTGGTGGTAAAAATTCCCAAGTGGCAATTCGAGAAATTTCCCGGAGCGGATGAAAACCTCGGCCCACAGATGAAGTCAGTGGGCGAAGTGATGGCCATCGGGCGCACTTTTAAAGAAGCGCTGCTTAAGGGAGTGCGGGCGCTAGATACCGGGAAGAAAGTGGGCTCCGAGAAAATCGAACCGAAGATTCTTACCCAGCGCCTGGTTACGCCACATCCGGAGCGGCTTTCCTACGTTCGCTACGCTCTGCGGCAGGGGCATACGGTCAAGCAGTTAGCCAAGATGACTTCCATCGATCCGTGGTTTCTGTACCAGCTGAAAGAGATCAATGACATGCAGCTGGAGCTGGAAAAGCACCCGATGGAGTCGATCCCAACGGAGGTGCTGCGCGAGGCCAAGCGCATGGGTTTCTCCGACGGGCGGCTAGCCGGGGTGTGGCGGCTCGACGGCAAAGGCGCGCAGGAGAAAGTGCGTCACCTGCGAAAGAAGCACGGGATTGCGCCGGTGTACAAGCGGGTGGATACCTGCGCCGCGGAATTCGAAAGCTTCACGCCGTATCTTTATTCCACTTACGAAGAAGAAGACGAAGCCGCGCCGACTGCCAAGAAAAAAGTCATCATTCTGGGGAGCGGGCCGAACCGCATCGGGCAGGGAATTGAGTTCGATTACTGCTGTTGCCATGCCGCGTTTGCGCTGCGCGACGATGGCTACGAGACTGTCATGATCAATTGCAATCCGGAGACGGTTTCGACCGATTACGACACCAGCGATCGTCTGTACTTCGAGCCGCTGACGCTGGAAGATGTGTTTGCCATCTGCGAGCATGAAGCTTCTTCGGGTGCTCCGGTGGGTGTGATCGTGCAGTTCGGCGGACAGACGCCCCTCAATCTGGCGCTGCCTTTGAAGGCGGCTGGGGTCAACATCATTGGCACCTCGCCCGAATCGATTGACCTGGCGGAAGACCGGAAACGTTTTGGAAAACTGCTGGATGAGCTCGAGATCCCGCAGGCGCCGGGCGCGATGGCGGCTTCCGTCGAAGAGGCGATCGAAGGAGCCAGGCGAGTAGGTTATCCGGTGCTGGTGCGTCCTTCCTACGTGCTGGGCGGGCGGGCCATGGTGATCGCCTATGACGAAGAGATGGTCTTCCGCTATATGAAGGAGGCGGTCGAGTATTCGCACGATCGTCCGGTCCTGATCGACCACTTCCTGGAAGACGCGATCGAAGTGGACGTGGACGCGCTTTCGGACGGCGAGGACGTGGTCATCGGCGGCATTATGCAACATATCGAAGAGGCTGGCATTCACTCCGGAGACTCTTCCTGTGTGCTGCCCGCGGTGGATATTCCTGAAACGCTGCTGGCGCGCATGCGTGACTACACCTTCCGCCTGGCGCGGGCGTTGAAAGTTGTGGGGCTGATGAATATTCAGTTCGCCATTCCGCGGACCAGCCTGATTTCAAATGGCGACCCTGATGGCGGCAAGGTATATGTTCTGGAAGTGAACCCGCGGGCCTCCCGCACCGTGCCTTTTGTCTCCAAGGCTACTGGAATCCCGATGGCGAAAATCGCGGCTCGCCTCATGACCGGGCGCAAGCTGCGGGAATTTTTGCCGGAGTTTATCGAGCGCCATGCCGATCTCGACACCGGCCGGTGCTACCACGTGAAGTCCCCGGTCTTTCCGTGGAACAAATTCCCTGGCGTCGACACCGTGCTGGGTCCAGAGATGAAGTCCACGGGCGAAGTAATGGGCGTGGCCGACAATTTCGGGGAAGCTTTCGCCAAGGCTCAAACCGCGGCCGGACAGAAGCTGCCTATCCAGGGCACGGTCTTCATCAGCGTCACCGATCATGACAAGCCGAACGTGACCGAGGTGGCGCGCAAATTCGTGGATATGGGTTTCAAACTAGTGGCGACTGCCGGTACCGCGGACGTGCTCGAATCCGCGGGCATGACTGTGGAGCGCGTCTACAAAGTGAAAGAGGGACGGCCTAACGCGGTCGATCTAATCAAGGGCGAGCGCATACATTTGATCGTCAATACGCCACATGGGGTCGACCCCTGGTTCGACGAACAGGCGATTCGGAGGGCGGCGGTCATGGCCCGGATTCCGACCATCACGACGCTTTCGGCGGCTCGCGCGGCTGCGGAAGGGATCGCGTTTTTGCAACGTGGAGAAGTGCACGTTCAAGCATTGCAGCAGTTGCATGCGGAGCGTACAGTGAGAGGCCAAAGCGGGTAAACCTGCCCGCGGAGGTGAAGTAATGGCGCAAGAAAATAGCAGCCTGATTCGACGCTGGTTTGAGGAAGTCTGGAACAAGGGACGAATGGAAGCGATCGACGAGATGGCGTCGCCAGACGCAATCGGCCATGGGCAAGCCCAGCATGACACCGACATCGGTCTCAGGGAATTCCGTATTTTCGCGATGGACCTGCGCCGTGCGTTTCCCGATTTCAAGGTCACCATCGACCGCGTGATTGAACAGGGAGACATCGTAGTGGCGCGCTGGACTACCACGATGACCCACGAGGGCGAGTTCCTGGGATTCCCCGCAACAGGGAAGAAAGTTACGGTCACCGGCACTTCGATGCAGAGGGTTGCGAACGGAAAGATCGTCGAAGGCTGGGACAACTGGGATCAGCTGGGGCTGCTGGTGCAGATTGGCGCCGTCCCTGCGGCGCATTTTGTGGCTCCGATAGAGCGGCGCTCGGCGTAGACGTTCCCGATCGGCACAGTCTAAGAACCCACGTGCGCACGAGGATAGGGGTCCTTCGATTGCACCGGACCTTCGCTGCGCGAAGTCCCGGCTCTGCTCAGGATGACATAAGTAGAAAAGGATTTGATAAGCTTTAGAGGCGACAATTCTGAGGCCGGCGAAAACCCATGTTGCTTCAAGGCATTTTCCCTCCGATCACGACGCCGTTCTATCCCGATGGCAACATTTACTTCAAGAAGCTCGAACACAATATAGAGCGCTATTCCAAGACTCCGGTCGCTGGCATTGTGGTTCTGGGTTCGACCGGAGAGGCGATCATGCTCTCGGACGAGGAACGGCGGCACGTGCTGAAAGTCGCGCGAGAAGCGACGTCGCCGAACAAAGTGTTGATCGCGGGAACCGGAATTGAATCAGCCATCGAGACCTTGCGGCTCACTGAATATGCGGCGGAGCTTGGCTACGATATCGCTCTGGTGCGGACGCCTCATTTCTACAAGAGAGTTATGTTGCCGGCGAATATGCTGGCTTTCTATCGCACGGTGGCGGATCGCTCTCCGCTGCCGGTGATGATCTACAACGTTCCTGGATTTACCGGATACGACATTCCGGCCGAAGTGGTGATAGAACTCGCTGACCATCCTAATATCATCGGCATGAAGGAATCGGGCGGTGACGTGGAGAAGATCCGCAAAATGGCGGAGCAGACGCGTCATGTAAAACGGTCGGCCACCGTGACCGAGACGTTCGATGCTGTTACCCCGCGCATGCTCAAAGCATCAACCCGCGCCAACGGACAGGGCGGGGAACTGGTGCAGGTTTCGGCGTCGGCCGGCGCCAAATCGTCGTCCGCGGCGGTGAGTGTGGTGAGTGGAATAAAAACAAGGCAGAAGGAAGTCGGATTCCAGATCGTGGTAGGCCTGGCGCAGAAACTGGAGCCGTCGCTGGCGGCGGGCGCGGTGGGCGGGATCCTGGCCTTCGCCGATGCCGCTCCGACTGCGTGTTACGAGATTTATGCCGCGTGGAAGGAGGGCGACTCGGATTTGGCGCGACTGAAGCAGGACCGAGTGGCCAAGGCTACGGTGCGCGTCTCCGCGGAACTCGGGATTCCGGGGTTGAAGTATGGAATGGATCTGAATGGATACTTCGGCGGGCCCTCGCGTCTGCCGCTTTTACCTCTTACGGCCGCTTTGCGGAGTGAAATTGAGCAGTTGCTGTCGGATGTGAGGAATTAGATTTCCGTAAACCTGGTAACCACCAAGGAAGACACTAAGAAGCCTTGCGCTGCGGCTTTGTCTTGGGCTATGATTCGAACGAACGTTCGAACTATGGCGATTGCAACTCCTATCGCTTCACAGTTCCCGCCCCGGCGCCGTGGGCCCATTTCCGGGCTCCCGGTGGAGACCCGGTTTGACCGCCGCTTAGCGAAGATACTGGGCCATGCGACTAATGTTTTCTGTGAGAAGGGCTATGCCGCCGCTTCGATGCGCGATCTTTCACGGGCCAGCGGCGTTTCGCTGTCCGGCCTATACCACTACTTCAAATCCAAGGAAGAGCTCCTCTACCTGATTCAGAAAGATACTTTCAGCACGATCGTGGCGAGACTACGCGAACGGCTCGATGAAACCGAGGACCCGGCGGACAGGATTCGCGGATTCATCTTCAATCACCTGGAATACTTTCTGGCCAATCAGAAAGCGATGAAAGTGCTGTCGCATGAAGACGAAGTGCTCAAAAACGGCTTTGGCAATGACATCGCCGCTATCAAGCGCGAGTACTATCGCATCTGCGTTGAGTTGCTGGACGACTACAAGCGACAAACCGGAGTGGAATTCTCCAGCCGGACGGCGGTGCTAAGCCTGTTCGGGATGATGAACTGGATCTATACCTGGTACAACCCGAGGGTGGACGCTGACGCTCAGGAACTGGCGCGCGAAATGGGAGACATTTTCCTGCGGGGCATTGGTTCTGCTCTGGGCAAAGGATCGAGCAAGAGAAAATCAGCATTCTCCAACCGAAACGACACACCACGATTGCGAAAAGGAGTTTGAACATGGCAACTACTGTGCAGCCAGCCAGCGGCGAGACCACGAAACAGTTGATCAACTACCGGGTCGATGCCGGCGTGGCAGTCATCGAATTGTCCGATCCGCCGGCGAATACTTATACCTACGAAATGAACCGTCAGCTGGATGAGGCCATCTTAAAAGCGCGCATGGACAATGATGTTTACGTCATTGTACTCACCGGCGGGGGCGACAAGTTTTTCTCGGCCGGCGCGAACATCAAGATGCTGGCCAGCGTCGATCCGACCTTCAAATATTACTTCTGTCTGCACGCGAACGAGACCCTGCTCCGGCTGGAACACACGCCCAAGCTGGTGATCGCAGCACTGAACGGCCACTGCGTGGGCGGCGGGCTGGAAATTGCCATGGCGGCCGATCTCCGCATTGCGCGCCAGGATTCAGGCAAGATCGGGCTGCCGGAGGTGAATCTGGGCGTGCTGCCGGGCACCGGCGGAACCCAGCGGCTGTCGCGGCTGGTAGGCAAGAGCAAAGCCATTGAGCTCATGGTCACCGGAAATACGTTTTCTTTTGAAGAAGCGAAGGAGATGGGAATTATCAACGACATCTATGAGCGGGATAATTTCATGGAGAACATCATGGAATATGCGCGGCAGTTCTGTCCGCCCAACAAGGCTGCAAAAGCCGTAGGGCGCATCAAACGCGCGGTGCAAACGGGATGGGAGATTCCGATGGAATCGGCGCTGGCGGTAGAGCGCGAAAACCAGCAGCTTCTTTTCCAGAGCGAAGATGCCAAGGAAGGGCTGGCTGCGTATGTAGAGAAGCGGCCGGCGGTGTTTAAAGCGAAGTAGCTGTCGCGAGGATGGAGCAACTGCGGGCGGAACGCCCGCAGGACAGCCGGCGAGACGCCGGCGCTACGAGGACCAGCGAAGAGGTTGTCATGCCGGGTAAAGTCGCGAAGATCGGGACGTTTAGTGATTGGGTAGGAATGTTTGACGATTGGCGCAAGGATATCGGCGTCAATCACGACGAAATTGCCAGCTTCAAATTCGACACGCTGTTCGGCGCGATCGAGACGGAAGAAATTCAGTTTGGCTCTTACAAAGGTCGCCGCAAGTGGGAGAACCTGCGCCAGGTGCCCACGCAGCAAATGCGCGATGCCCTAATGAACATGATCGTCTACCAGGGCGACACTGAATTCGCCAGTGTGGAGCAGCAGCGCTATCTGTTCGAAAGCGCCCCCACCGACTGGGACCGGCGAGCCATCACGCGGGTCATGATCGAAGAAATGCGTCATGGCTGGCAGATGTGCGCCCTGCTGGTCGACCACTTCGGTTATTCCGGCAAGGTTGAGGCTCAGAAGATGCTCGAACGCCGGGCGTTCGAAAACAAACGTCTGCTGGGTGCTTTCAATGTCGATGTGGATAACTGGATGGATTTTTTCACCTACACCGACTTCGTGGATCGCGATGGTAAGTTCCAGTTGCAGATGTTCAAGTACTCCGGCTTCGCGCCGCTGGGGCGATCCATGTCTTACATGTTGCGCGAAGAGGCCTTTCACATGGGGACCGGAAATGACGGCCTTCGCCGGATTGTGCAGGCGGGTGTGATTCCGGGCTGGCTAATCCAGAAGTATCTCAACAAATGGATTTCGAGCTCCTACGATTTGTTCGGCACGGACCATTCTTCGTCCGCGCATTGGGCTTACGTGTGGGGGATCAAGGGCCGGTACGATGAGCCTAAAAACGAAATCGCACCAGATCTCGATGACTTGAACGACTACAATCGCCACCTTTATCGCGACGAAGTGGCGGGCTTGATCGAGCGTTTTAACAGCGTCTTAACCGCAGGGCAACCAAAACTTTACGCGCCACACATCAAGTTCAACCGTAATATCGGACGCTGGGCAGGACAGAAGTTTCACGCAGAGACGGGCGAAGCGTTGGACGACAGCGTCTACGAACAGCACGTCAAGGAATATATGCCTTCGGCTGACGACAAGAAGTTGTTGCTGGACATCATCAGCAGCGAGAAGAAATGGATTGCTCCGAAAGAAGGCGCGCGCGATCCGCTGGCTTCGATTGGAGAGGTTCGGAAGTCTGCGATCAATCTCTGAGTTATTGCTGCCGGTTAGCCTTCGGAAGCTGAATCATTAATTTTTGACAATGACCCGGTTGTCAGTTCTTTGTTCCCGGTTCTCAGTCGACTATGGGGAGCACGAAAACTTCTTACACTCTGGGCGAGTTGATGGTGGCCACAGCGGCGCGTGAAATCCGCGATCGCGACGTGGTATTTGTCGGGATGCGTCTGCCTCTTATTGCATTTGTGGTGGCGAAAAAGAATCATGCTCCGAATGCGGTGGGCTTGTTCGAGAACGGCGTGATCCGGTCAACGCCCGCACCCGAGCTGATTTACACCATGGCCGATCCTCCGAACATATTCGGTGCCACTCAATGCCTGGACATGATGGGAGTGATGAGCCTGCTGCAGGCGGGGCGGGTGCATCTTGGTTTTCTGGGCGCGGCCGAAGTAGATCGCTTTGGCAATTTGAACTCAACTGAAGTACGCGGGCCAAAAGGAGTGACGCGTTTGCCGGGCTCAGGCGGAGCGTGCGATATTGCTTCGCTGGCGCAGCGTTTCGTGGTGTTGCTGGAGCACAGCAAAGAGCGCTTGCCGGAACGTGTCTCATACGTCACCAGCCCGGGGAATGGCGATGGCTCAGGCTGGCGGCAACGGGTCGGGTTGCCTCGAGGTGGCCCGGCGGCTGTGATCACCACCAAGGCTGTGTTGCGCTTTGGCGACGACGGAGAGGCCTGTTTGTCGTCAGCCCACCCCGGCGTAGAAGTGGAAGAGGTAATCTCCAGCACCGGCTGGAAGCTGCGCATGGCTGGCGAAGTGAGTTTGACTCCTGAGCCAAGCGTGGAAGAGTTGAAGGCGATCCGCGAATACGATAAAGATGGGTTCTGGACCAAATAGAATGGCAACTAAACCGGCGGGAAAATTTTCACGAATTGCACTGGACCTGCGTCCCCCAGCTGCGCGTATTTCTCTGCAGAATCCGCCGCTGAATGTGATTGACAGCTTGATGCTCGACGAGTTGGTATCAGCGCTGGCGGAGATCGATAAGCGCGACGACCTGTCCATTCTGGTGTTCAGCGGGGCGGGCAAGGCTTTCTCAGTGGGCGTAGACGTCGCCGATCACACACCGGAAAAAATCACAGGCATGCTCAGCAGCTTTCACGGTGTGGTACGCACCATCGTCAATACCAGAAAGGTAACCATTGCGGCCGTGCACGGCCATTGCCTGGGTGGAGGAGCGGAACTGGCTATGGTGTGCGACCTGGCATATACCGCGGAAGATGCCACGTGGGCGTTTCCTGAAATCAAGCTGGCATGCTACCCGCCGGTGGCGGTCACGGCTCTGGCAGCCTTGGTTGGGCAGAAGCACGCTGCGGATTTAATTCTCACCGGGTGCAGCATCACCGGGCGGGAGGCTGCGGAAATTGGTCTGGCAAACCGCGCCGTTCCCAACGAGGCAGTCGAACCCGCCGTGCAAGAGTGTATACGGCAGCTTGCGAGCCTGAGCTCAGCGGCGCTCGCCGTAACCAAGAAGGCGATCTATGCCTGGGACTCGATGCACTTCGATAAGGGGCTGGCGCGGGCAGAAAAAATCTATCTGGACGAGTTGATGAAGACTGAAGATGTGCATGAGGGGATCAACGCCTTCCTCGAGAAACGGCAGCCGGCATGGAAGGGAAGATAAGCACGACACTATAGCGGACTATGTCGAAACTCCTGTCAATGCCTGATGTTATCTCCGAGTTAGTCCCAGACGGGGCTTCGGTTGCACTTGGATTGCAGCTTGAGCAGATGATTCCTTTTGCGGCGGGCCACGAAATCATCCGGCAAAAAAAGCGTGGCCTCACGCTCATTGGACCGATTTCAGATATCCTCTTCGATCAATTAATCGCAGCCGGATGTGTTGAGCGGGTGATTGCCGCCTGGGTGGGCAATGTGATGATGGGCTCGGCCTACAACTTTCGCCGGGCGGCAGAACAAGGCGGCGTAAAAGTGGTCGACCTGACCAACTTGACGGTTGCTTTGGCATTACAAGCGGCTGCGATGGGCGTGCCATTTCTGCCCACGCGGAGTGCTCTGGGTAGCGACGTGGTTCGAGACAATGACTTTTTCGCTGAGATCGAGTCGCCGTTTGCGGAAGCTCAAACTGTCGATTCTCCAACTCACCCGGAAAGCCGGGGGCAGCTGTCCCGACGCGGGCTCGGAAAGCTGCATGCGGTTCGGGCCCTGTCACCTGATGTCGCCATCGTTCATCTGCAGCGTGCCGACCGCGAGGGCAACGCCCACTGCTGGGGCAACATCGGTGTGATGATCGAGGCGGTTCGCGCCGCCAAGCGGGTGATCGTCGTGGCTGAAGAGATTGTGGATGCTGAGGTGATCGCGAGCGATCCCAACCGCACCGTGATTCCAGGATTTCTCGTGAGCGCGGTAGTGGAGTGCCGCTACGGAGCACATCCTTCCCCAGCGCAGGGACACTACAAGCGTGATGACGCGATGTTTCGGCAGTATCATGAGCAGACGAAAACCGAGGCCGGTAGCGAATCGTGGTTGCAACGCTGGGTTTATAATGTCGCCGACCGCGTCGCCTACATGAATCAGTTAGGTGCATGCCGCGTCGAAGAGTTGGGCGTGAAACGGCACGCGTACACGGCGCAGGCGGATTTTGGATACTAGCAACCCCAGCCCTCCATGGATTTCGAAATCAGTGCCGGCCAGGTGAAAGCCATGCGCAAGCGTGGCGACGAGTTCACTTTGCTCGATGTGCGCGAACCCTGGGAAATTGAGGAGGCAAGCCTCGAGGGCAGCACGAATATTCCCATGGGCGAGGTGCCGACTCGAGCCCACCAGGAACTCGATCCGGACGAACATATCGTTGTAATCTGCCATCACGGCTTGCGTTCCTTGAGCGTCACCAACTGGCTTCGGCAGCAAGGCTTCGAAAAGGTGCAGTCGATGCGCGGGGGGATTGACGGCTGGGCCCGCACCCTGGATCCGAAAGTGCCGTTGTATTGAGATCTTAGCTTTTAGCTGGAATTGTCGGACAACGAAAAGGTAAAAGATCCCCGCCCAGGCGAAGCTGGGACGGGGCACCCGGCGTAGCGCTTCCCCTTTGCTAGCGCGCACCCCGTTATAATGTGTGCGTGGCTTCTCACACTGTTCAACAAGTCGCGTCCGCGGATTTCCCGACCCGCTGGGGCAAGTTCCGCATCTTTGGTTTTCGCGGAGAATTCGGCAGCGCCAAGCAACCACGGGACGAAGATGCAGTCGCTCTGGTTATGGGCGACATTCACACTTCGCCACCACTGGTTCGTATTCACTCGCAGTGCCTTACCGGCGACGTCTTCGGCTCGCTACGCTGCGACTGCCGTGGACAACTGGAGATGGCTCTGGCAATGATCTCTCAGGAAGGCGCGGGCATCCTGATCTATGAACAACAGGAAGGCCGCGGCATCGGCCTGATGGCCAAGCTGCAAGCCTACGAACTGCAGGACCAGGGATTGGACACGGTCGAAGCCAACGAACGACTGGGCTTCAAAGCCGACCAGCGCGAATTTGCGCTGCCGGCGGAAATTCTGAAGGCGCTCGGCGTCTCCCGCGTGCGCCTGCTCTCCAATAATCCAGACAAAGTGGCCGCCCTCGAAACCGGCGGCATCATCGTGACCGAGCGGGTGCCGTGTGAAGTCGCGCCCTCGGCCCATTCTGAAGATTACCTCAAAACGAAGAAGGAAAAGCTGGGCCATCTGTTTACGTCGCGGTAGGTCAGCTTTTAGCTTGAGAGTTAGTAACTGAACTAACCTTTGCCCAACCGGGGAAAGTGGTAGAACACATCCTGCTTGGAAGGGATCGCGAGGCCGTTACGGGTGGCGGGCCGAAACCGCCAGTTTTCCAAAGCTTCGAGCACCTTGCTGTCAACCGCGGGAGCCAGGCTTTGAATGACCACCTTCTGGATAATGTTTCCTTTTTCATCAATCGTGACCTCGATTACAACGTCGCCCTGAAGACCATCCAGTTCGCTCGAGGCCACGATTGGATCGGGAGCAACCACCGGGAGAGCTGGGCGGATTTCGTCTCCGTTCAGCGGACCTTCGAGAACCGTACCCAAAGGCGAGCCTGCGGGCTTGGCCAGCGCGGTCGAGCCGGGCGCAGCGGTTTCCGAGTCCCTGCCGAGTTCCGGGCGAGGGAGTTCATGCTTGCCTTCCTTGGCCGCTCGCGCCCGGCGTTTCCAACTCAGGCGGGCGTTCAACTGTTGATGAGGGGCATCAGCGGATGTGCCGGGAGTCGCATCCGTCGTCGTCTGGCTTCTTTGATTCGGCCAGTAGAGGTGCGCGATTTGGGTCCCGTGGTCGCCGTTCACCACGAAGGAGGGCGCAACTACTTTCGGGCTGGCGGCGTGCAAGAGCCACAGCAACAGCAGGCCATGCCCCGCCACAGACCAAAAGGTTGCGCGAGGATACTGACGGATACCACTTTGGAGCGGTGTAAACATTGCAATTGACAGTGCTTGCTTAATTAGACGTTGAAAATCGTGCCAGGTAAACATGTTTCTGGGCGAGTTCCTTCCGAAAGACCCTGCGGACTCTGTTTGGTCTTCCCTGAGAACGCTGCTAAAATTGCGTTGCCAATTTCACCCGAAGTGGGGCTATAGCTCAGCTGGGAGAGCGCATCGTTCGCAACGATGAGGTCGTCGGTTCGATCCCGACTAGCTCCACCATGTTTTCTGTCACTTAGAAGCCTTCCACAACCCAATCTTGTGCCAGTCCGTCCCAAGAAAATCAGGCTCGCTGAAGTGCTGACTCACTAAAGCCGCATGCGCCGGCAGCGGGTAAGGCGGAAGGCGGCGACGTGACGCCGATTGAAGCCTATCTGGTAGGCGATGTCGGTGCGAACGCCGAGTATTCGGAAAAGGGAAGCAGGTCCCCAACCAGGGAAACGACGAGATGATGAGCAAATAAAAGCGGTTTCACGCCCTCACCATCACGAGAATGCATTGAGTCAGGCCGCAAATTTCGTCGGAACCGGCTTGCTCTTATCTTCGGTAGTTCCCGAAAAGCTATGTCTGCGTCTCGCTCTGTGAGTGAACATGATCCCGAGCGCCCCTCCAATGGCTGCTCCAGTAGTTAAACCGAGCATGGTGGTGCTGGTGATTGAGGGCGTGTTTGTTGCCAACATAAAACCGGCAACAGCCATACACAAAGTCCAGATAGCTATGCGAATGTTCATGGGTGTACTCCTGACGGCTGCCTTGACCCGCCACTGCGTTGGCAGGTTTATCGCACTGAGGGGTAACGATGCAATCGGATAAAGGTTCTATTACTGGATCATTCGGCTAGCTCGACCTATCCAAGCGGGCTGTTTACCTGTGCAATGAAGCGGCCTAGCCTTCTCGGAGAAAGGACTACTCGAGGGAGGTCGTTAAGAAGCGCCTCGGATTAACAGGGTCTGGGGCGCTTGGCTTTTTTTCCTGCGTTGGTTCTAACTCGCTCTCACCATCGCGAGAATGACGGTTTGCGCAATCGCACAATAATCGTAAAATGCCCTCCGCCTAGTGTCCTCTTCAACACTCGGTAGGAGGCACATGTGTTCGTGCGTCTCCTGCTTTGTTCATTCATTTGCCAGATGTGCCACCTCGCTGCAGAGATCTTGTTAGCACGTCACCCCTTACCAAAATGAAATACGGTAAAAACTGTATGGTGTGAGCCGATTTTTTGCTCGAGCATTTGTGTCATATGCAAATATCCGGGGTAAACACGCCGCGAGGCGTTCTGTGCCCGGTTGCGTAGGGGAGGTAGGATTTTGAGCGCCGCCACTTTTAAAAGTTTGTACACCCCTTCATGGAAAGAGCTCTATCACGCTGCAATTTGCGAGCCGGATCTGGCAAAGCTGCCCGAACGAATAGCCGACGTCGAAACCGCGCTTGTGTTGCGCGCGAGAGAGTTGTTTTATTCATCGGGAAACGAGATTGAAGAAGAGAGCGTAGAGGATGCAATGTACGTCCTCCATGCCCTTCGCAACTCATTGCAGCGCCGGTCGACGCCCTTTGATGGCAGGGATAGATTGCCTGTTCGTGATAGACAAGTTGAGTCTGCTTGATCGACAAGCAGCCTTTCGAAGAAGCATGCTGCCAAGAGTGGCGCGCGGCCGGTTGACGGCCGCGCGCGTACGCTCGGCCGGTCCTTATCAACGCTACTTTCAACCACGAGCAAACGTCAGACGATTCCGTCACACGAACTCTTACATCCGCTCCTGTGCCTTTCAAGTAGTTCACGGCGTATTAGAGGCGGATAGCAGACCAACAATCCCTCCGGCGAGCCATCCAGACAAGCGACACTCCGATCACAGCGAAAAGGTTTCGCGGTGGCACCGATTTCGCTTAGGATCAATTTTAGTAATGCAGCGCTTGGTTTCAGGGAGGCGAGAATTGAGCACCGGATCTTCTTACAATGTGGAGGTTTCGGACCAGGACGCAGTGCGCTCCAGTCGGCGTCAATTTCTACGACTGGCAGGCATAGGCGGCACGGGATTATTAGCATCGAGCCTGCCCGGTCCGCTACTAGCTTTTCCTCCGAGACAGCAAAAACAAGCCGCCCCGATTTCCCCCGACATGGTTGCAAAGCTGCGGGCCTCGGGCGCGACCGCAGTATTGAAAACGGAAAAGCTACGCGATCTCGTTTATGTGATCACGGGCTCTGGCGGGAATGTCGCCGTGCTGACCGGACCCGATGGCAAGATCATGGTGGATAGCGGCTTCGGGACGTCGGAGAAGCAGTTCCGCACCGAGCTGGCCGCGATCAGCAGCGATCCTCTCAAGCTCCTCATTAATACGCATTGGCATTTCGATCACACCGACGGCAATGAATGGCTGCACAAAGCGGGCGCCACTGTGATGGCTCACGAAAACACCCGGCTGCGGCTTTCGACTCCGCAGGACATCGCCGCCTACCACCTGCATTTTGATCCCTCTCCGCCGGATGCGTTGCCCCAGCAGACATTTCTTGGACAGAGCAAACTGTACGTCAACGGCGAGATGGTTGCCCTGGAACACTACCGGCCGGCACACACCGACTCCGATATCTTCATTCACTTTCAGCACGCGAACGTGTTTCATACCGGAGACACGTTTTTCAGCGGGCGCTATCCCATGATTGATGCGTCCAGTGGTGGCTCGATCGGCGGTATGATCGCGGCCGCCGACCGCACCCTTTCCCTGGTCGATGCCACCACCAAAATCATTCCAGGTCACGGTCTGATGTCGGACCGCCAAGGCTTGCAGGCATACCGTGACATGATGGCCGAGGTGCAATCGCGGATAGGAAAGCTTAAGCAGCAGGGCAGAAAGTTGGAGGAAGTGGTTGCTGCCAAGCCCACCGCCGACCTCGATGCCAAGTGGGGACAGGGCAACATCACCCCTGATTTCTTCGTGACTTTGGTCTACACCACGCTCTAGAAGTTTGAAAGTGTGAAGTTAAAATCTTGGATGACGCAAGAATGAGGATGAAACTGCAAAAGCAGGATGACAGGACAAACGGGGTTAGCGAACAGTTTCCGCCCGGAGCAGATCGTCCATGGTCTCTCGCCTCCGGATCACCTTGACCGACTTGCCCTCAACCAGCACTTCTGCGGGACGCCGGCGTGAGTTGTAGTTGGACGTGAGTGCCATGCCGTAAGCCCCGGCGTCAAGAATGGCCAGGAGATCGCCTTCGTTGCTTACGGGCAGGGCACGGCCACGCGCGAAGAAGTCTCCAGTCTCGCAGATCGGGCCGACCACATCGACAGTTTCCATCCGCGAGGAATTCAGATCTCGGCGGGCCGGAATGATTTCATGATACGCATCGTAGAGCGAGGGACGGACCAGGTCATTCATGGCCGCATCCACCACCAGAAACTTCTTCGGCCCGTTGCTCTTGCGATACAGCACCCGAGTCAGTAAAGCGCCGGCGGGCGCAACGATAGCCCGGCCTGGTTCAAGCAACAGATGAAGCCTCAAATCACGCAGCGGGCGCAGCACTGCGGCAGCATAGTCCAGAACCTGCTCATCGAATCCCTGCAACGGTTGTTCCCGGTATGCGATACCTAGGCCTCCGCCTGCGTCCACATAGTGAATAGGGTGGCCGTCTGCTTGCAATTCGCGCACTAAGTCCGCCACTCGCTCCATTGCCAGCGCAAATGGCTGGGGGTCGGTGATCTGGGAGCCGATGTGTACGCTCACACCTTCGACGCGGAAATATCTCGTTCCCGAGGCCTGCGCGTAAAGCTTTCGTGCCTCGCTGATGGGAATTCCAAACTTGTGCTGGGAGAGGCCGGTCGAGATGTAGGGATGGGTATTGGCCGGAACGTCGGGATTCACGCGCAAGGCGATACGCGCCCTTTCCCTGGATCGCGCTGCACACTCCGCCAGCCGCCACAATTCGGATTCACTCTCCACGTTGAAGAGCAGGACGCCAGCCTTCAGAGCGGCCTGCATCTCTTCCGCGGTTTTGCCCACGCCGGAAAATACAACTCGCTTCGCCGCGCGCCGGTCTGCACGCAGGACACGCTCCAGTTCTCCTCCGGAAACTACGTCGAACCCGCAGCCCATTGCGGCTAGCAACCGAAGAATGCTCAGGTTCGAATTCGCCTTGACTGAATAGCAGACAGTGTGTGGAACTTTGCGAAAGGCGTGCTCAAAACTGCGCATCCGCTGGCGAATGGTGGATCCCGAATAAACGTAGAGTGGAGTGCCAAAGCGCTCTGCCAGACGCTCCAGGGTAACCTCATCGCATTGCAGCGTCGCACCCACGGGCCGGCGGCGGAGAATTCCCTTGCGTATATCGCGATAGGAAAAGGCCGGTGGGCGGCCGCTCCGGTTTGTGGTGTGGCTCACTTGCGCTTGGGTTGCCCTTTCAGCTTGATCGCAACCACGGTCTCGTCATCAAAGGCTTCCTCTTCGCCGGCGAATTCGATGGCTGCCTTGAAAAGCGACTTCACTACGCAATCCGCCGAAATCTCAGCGCAACCCGCGACTACCTGCTCCACTCGTTGGCGGCCGAACATGTCGCCCGCCCGATTGCGGGCATCGAGGATGCCGTCACTGAAGAACACGAACATGTCACCCGGCTTGGCTTTGAAGGTGAACTCGTCATACTCGGCATCATCGAACAGTCCCAGGGGCAAGCCCGTGGCTTCGATAATCTCAATCTTGCCGTCGTGGACATACAGGGGGCGAGGCAGCCCGGAATTGGCCACTTGCAGGGAACGGTTCACATCGTCCCACACCGCGAAGATCAGAGAGACGAACTGGCCCTCAATGCGGCGTTCGCCCAGGGAGAAGTTGACTGCCCGCAGCATCTCTGCGGGGCCGGGTTCGATGGGAGCGTGGGAACGTAAAATGCCGCTGACCAGCGCCGCATAAATCGCGGCCGGCGCACCCTTTCCGCTGACGTCCCCGATAACCACTCCCAAACGCGATTGCGAGTAGTTGAGGAAGTCATACAAATCACCGCCGATAGCGCGCGCCGGCTTGAATTTGGCTGCAACCTCCAGGTTCGGGATTTTGGGCAAAGAGTGAGGCAGAAGACGGAATTGCAACTCGCGCGCCAGCGCCAGGTCGCGTTCCAACCGCTTTTCCTGACGCGCAATCTCTTCGTAGAGCCGGGCATTCTCGATGGCGATCGCCACCTGCGCCGCCAGCGTCGTGACCGTTCGTTTGTGGTCGTCGGTAAAGAAACCGCGACGAGTATGTTCCAGGTCCAGCACTCCAATCACCTTGTCTTTGTAAATAAGAGGTACGGCCAGCTCCGAACGGGTTTCGGGGTTCAGCCTGATATATCGTGGATCTTTATTGACGTCAGGGACCAGCACCGCCTGCTGGTGCTGGACAGCGTAGCCCACCACCCCTTTTCCCAGGGCGATCTCGTGCTTGAGTTGAATGCTTTCCTGAAAACGCAGGGAAAAACGGTGTTGTAATTTTTCGCCGGTCGCGTCCAGTAGCAGAATGCTGAACATCTGGTAATCGATCAGGCGGCTCAGCAGCTCGGCGATACGTTTCAGCAACTCATCCACATTCAAAATTGACGTGAGCTCGCGAGCGATCTCGTTCAGCAGAATCAGGGTGCGAGCCTGGCGCGTGGTGCGCGTATAGAGGCGGGCATTCTCGATTCCTACCGCCATGCGCGATCCGATCAGCGTCAACAGCCGCTTGTGCTCTTCGGTGAAGCGGCCGGCCTCCTCCGCCTCGAGATTCAGCACGCCGATAACCCGGTTCTTGATGATCAGCGGAACCGCCAACTCCGAGTGGACATCAGCGACCAGGGAGATGTACTCGGGATGCTTGGAGACATCATCGACCAGGATGGCCTCGCGCCGCTGCGCCGCCATTCCGGTCACACCTTCGCCAATTTTGATCTTCATCCGCTCCGCAACTTCGCGCGCGTATCCCACCTGAAAACGGATGCGCAAATCCTGGGTTTTCTCATTGAGCAGCAGAATGGCGAAAATCTCGTAGTCAATAACTTTGCGGACCAGTTCCGCCACGCGGCGAAGGGTGGTGTCCAGATCGAGCGTGGTATTCACCACGTCCGCCACTTCGAGCAGAAGCGGTTCGACGTTCAATTGCGCATCCGATTGGGTCGCAGAAATGTCCACGTTTCTTTATGATAACAGCCGGTCCACCGCAAAGATGACCTCTCGGCGCCAGTGAACCAAACTTGTCTTCACCGGAAAATACTTCAGGGCGGGGAGGCGGCGTCATCCTTCCCGAGGCACGACACAAATATCTGGAAGGTTTCTATACTTCTCGGCGTAGTCCAACCCATAGCCAACCACGAACTCATCGGGAATGCTGAAACCCACGTAATCGGCCTGGATCGGTTGTTTCCGGCGCGAGGGTTTATCCAGCAAGGCAGCAATCCGGAAGGATTTCGGCTGGCGATTCATCAGCAGCTTTTTTAGATACGTCATAGTGAGCCCGGTGTCCAGAATATCTTCTACCAGGATCACATTCTTGCCGATCATGGACTGGTCCATGTCCTTGGTCAGGCGAACTTCGCCGGTCGAGTCCCAACCCGATTTCAGTTCCTGAGCCGGGCTGGGGCGGTTGCCGTAGCTGGAAACGCCAATGAAGTCGAAGGTCGCATCGACCTTGAGCTGGCGGGCCAGATCGCTGAGAAAAATCGCGGCGCCCTTCAACACACCCAGCAGGATTATGGGTTGACCGGCATAGTCCCGGTTGATGTCGGCGCCCATTTCAGCCACACGTTGGGCGATCTGTTCACGCGTGATCAGGACCTTCAGTTCAGCCATGGCGATTCATATTAAACTAAAGCAGTTGGCAATTGGCATCTGGCAAACGACAAGGAAAAGTTTCACATGAAACTCAGTGGAATTAAGCTCACCTGGCTGGGTCACGCCACCTTTCGCATCGAAACTCCGGCTGGAAAAATCCTCATCGTAGACCCCTGGGTCATGGGTAATCCCATGTGCCCTGAGAAAGAGAAGAGCATTAAGCATGTGGACGTCCTGCTCTGCACTCACGGCCACTTCGACCACATCGGCGATGCGGTGGAAATCGCGAAGCAACACAACCCAATCGTAGTTGCGATCCCCGAACTGGCGCACTGGCTGGGGAAGAAGGGGGTAAAGCAACTCTCGAACATGAACAAGGGAGGCACGCAGAAAGTCGGCGACATCAAGGTCACAATGGTGCACGCCGATCACTCCTGCGGTATCACCGATGGCGACCAGATCGTTTACGGCGGCGAAGCTTGCGGCTATGTGATCGAGTTCTCTAACGGAATCAAGATCTACCATGCTGGCGACACCAACGTATTTGGCGACATGGCGATCATTAGTGAGCTGTACGCGCCTGACATAGCCATGATTCCAATTGGCGACCACTACACCATGTCGCCGCGCGAGGCTGCCTATGCTTGTAATCTGCTGAAAGCGAAAACAGTCATCCCAATGCACTTCGGCACATTTCCCGTGCTGACAGGCAGGCCCGGCGAATTGCAGAAATTGGTTTCGGGGACCGAGATAGCAGAGATGAAGCCGGGCGTTACACTTTCGTAGCACAACTCTAAGGAGCAGACTTGCCAAAACCGAACGCTATAAACATCAACGCCACGTGGCGCATGGGCGGAATCACCGTCCCTGCCGTCGAAGATTATCTGTACTCTCTGCTGCCTCCCCGCGATGAAGTCTTGACCGAGATTGAAGCCGAGGCCGCCAAACGTAAGATTCCGATCGTCGGTCCCGCCGTCGGCCGCATCCTGTATCAGCTGGCAGTCATGATTGGCGCGAAGACCGTTTTCGAGCTGGGGTCGGCGATCGGTTACTCAACCATCTGGTGGGCTCGCGCCGTGGGCGAAACCGGTCGCGTGATTTATACCGATGGAGACCGCAAGAAGGCCGAAGAAGCGCGCCGCTACTTCGAACGGGCCGGGGTCAGCAAACGCATTACGCTCAAAACCGGCGATGCTCTTGAGCTGCTCTCCGAAGACAAGCAGCACTTCGACATCATTTTCAACGATGTTGATAAAGAAGACTATCCCCGCGTCTTCAAACTGGCGTTACCGCGCCTGCGAAAAGGCGGCCTGTTCGTTACCGACAACGTTTTGTGGAGCGGCAAGGTCACGCAAAAACATCCGGCCGAAGCTTCGACCAAAGCGATTCTGGAATTCAACCGCCTGCTCTATGGATCGCAAGATCTCTTTACGACGATCCTGCCCGTCAGGGATGGAGTTGCTGTAGCAGTGAAAAAGTAAGCTGCGAACCGGGACTTCCAACCGAAAACTGATTTTTCGTTCTCTCGATGTCTCCATACCGAATGGACGAACTATCGGACCGCACTAAATCGACTTCACCGGAATCGCAGTCAAATCATCCACCAACCCGACTTCCTTCTGCAGAAAGGGTTCGGCGTAGGTGACACCCGCCAGCGCGCCGTAGAACCGCGCCATGGCCTCAACCCTCGCGCGAATCTCGGAGTGGGCAGGGAAGATATCTTTGCCCGCCTCCTGATCGCTGAACTGCGTCTTGTAAGCCATCAACGATTGCAACCGCATTTCGAACTGCTCCGTGATATCGACGACAAACGTCGGTCGCACGTCGTAGTAGAGCGTGGCGTAAATGATTTTGAACGGACGGTGAGGTAAGGAATTTGTAGCGCCGGCATCTTGCCGGCTGTCCTGAGGGCGTCCCGCCCTCAGCGGAGCGACCGAGGAGTTAGGCGCGTCGCCCGCGGCCCCACTGACGTCCAACTTGGCTAGTCCGGCCAGAAAACAGGCTTCATATCCCAACATGGAGGCCGTGTAATGGTCCGGGTGCCGCCCTTGCCAGTAAGGAAGTATCACGACGCGTGGCCGCTGCTGGCGGATCACCTGCGCGACCTTCAGGCGATTTTCCCACGTGTTCTCGACCCTGCCATCCGGAATGTCGAGCGCGTGGCGCCATGAGGCGGCCAGGATTTTCGCGGCATCCGCCGCTTCGCGGGCGCGATCTTCAGCGCTGCCCCGGGTTCCCATCTCACCCTGAGTGAGGTCGAGGATTCCAGTTCGGTACCCCAGATGCGCCATTTTCAGCAGGGTGCCGCCGCAGGTTTGCTCAACGTCGTCCCGGTGTGCGGCTAGGGCAAGAATGTCGAGCGGTGGGGTGGACATGTCAGTCGAGACTGCCCTGTTCCAAAACCACGTTCTCCCGAACGATCAGGCGATGCGCCGCCATTTCTTTCAAAGTCGGCAAGACCCGGCTGACGTGCTCATCGGTATCGACGAAAATGATGATCACCGGCAGTTTGCCGCCGGCATCCACCAGATGGCTGGTCTTGACTTGCTGGCGGCCAAGAAATCCCGCTACCGCATGGAGCGCGGTCGCGGCGTACACGTTCTCCTTGCGCAGGTAGTTGAGAATTTCCATGTGCAGCGGACGATGATGCCACTGGTCAGCTTCGTTAAGATAGATGGTGACTTGAACCGCCATTCCACCAGGCATTTTACAGCACCCTCGCCAATGCCATGCCGGCCAGCGCTCCGGCGAGACACAGAAGATTGTTGCTGAAGATGTTGATGAACATCAGCAGCCATTGTCCGCGGTCAAAATAAGAGATTGATTCGAACGCGTAGCCGGAAAAAGTAGTGAGGGAGCCGCAAAATCCGACTACGACCAGCAGGCGCCACCGAGGGTCTGCCAGAACTCGCTCCGAAGTCCAGACTAGGAAGAAGCCGACGATTAAACTACCGACCACGTTAATCAATAACGTGCCGTAGGGAAACACCGGCCCTAAAGCTTGCGCGGCGTAACGGCTTATGAAGTAACGGGCATTGGCGCCGACGATTGCGCCCAGGCATATCACGAGCACGTCCAGCATGGAGTTCTCCCAACAAAATTGGTAGGAGTTATCAGCCTCGAGGACAGGCGGTTAAGGCGAACTCCATCGCCGTACAAAACCTTTTTACCACAGAGGACACAACCAGCAAACCCGGCTAAATGACGGCAGTAACCGGAAGAAAATGTAGGCGCGAGCGTCCCGCTCGTGCTGGTGGGAGTTCTATTTTGTGCGTTCCACCAAAAACTTCGCTAGAGCCTTGAGTGTCTCCGCTCGTGCTCCGAAGCCACCAAGCGAAGAGAGGGCCGACTCGACCAGCGCCTCAGCTTTCTTCAACGACTCCTCGACCCCGAACAGCGCCGGATAGGTTACCTTCTGCGCCGCGGTATCTTTACCGGCCGTTTTGCCCAGCTGTTCCGACGTCTGGGTCACGTCGAGAACATCATCCACAATCTGAAATGCCAGACCAACAGACTGTCCGAACGATCGCAGCTTGCCAACCGCGTTGTCATCGGCTCCGGCGTAAAGCCCACCACTGACGACGCTGGCGCTGATCAGAGCCGCAGTCTTGGAGCGGTGAATGTATTCCAGCATGGCAAGATCAGGCCGGGTGTGTTCGGCTTCCAGATCGACAACCTGGCCGCCGATCATGCCCTCCACGGTGCCTGTGCCGTGTGCAATTTCTTCAATGATGCGCACCCGGGATTCTGCGGGACAGTGCAGCCGGGAGAGCACTTCGTACGCCTGGGTCTGTAATGCATCCCCAGCCAGGATGGCGATGGCCTCGCCGAAAACCTTGTGGCACGTGGGCCGGCCGCGGCGCAGGTCATCGTTGTCCAGCGCCGGCAGATCGTCATGGATCAGGGAATAGGTGTGAAGCATTTCCAGCGCCGCGCCGAGTTCTTCTATGCCCGCAGGAAGGGAACTGGCGATCATGCGTCCTGTTTCCATGCAGAGAATGGGACGCAACCGCTTGCCGCCGGCAAACACACTATGGCGCATTGCTTTGTGGATGGATTCTGGATGCTGCGTGGCAGCCGGGAGCAGGCGCTCCAATGCCGCGTCGGTCAGCGTCTGGCCCTGCTCCAGAGTCTGGTTGAGCATGCGGCTGAGTATAGCAAGGGATATTGCAGCATTGTCCTGTTGGTCGGACCGCCTACTTGCGGTCCGACAAAGGCTCGAAGGCTTCCGCCTGCAGCTTTCCGTTTTGCTTAAGCAGGATTTCGACCTTGCCCTCGGCTTCTTCCAATTCCTTGCGACAGGCGGCTGAGAGCTGCATGCCTTCTTCAAACAGCGTCAGAGATTTTTCCAGGGGCACTTCGCCCTTTTCCAGTTCCTGCACAATCTTTTCCAGACGCTGGAGGCAATCTTCAAATTTAGCCAACGGAGTTACTCCTGTCGCTATTTTAATATCAGGCCGTGGTCCGCGGTGAGGTACCCAAAGCCTCGAGGACATCCGCAGCGGCCGTATATCTTCCTGAAGGCGCGCTGATCTGCGCCCCCTGCACCATGCCACGCACCGCAATCAGCATTTCACGCGCGATGGCGACGCCTTCTTCGCGAGCGGCTTCCGGAGTCTTCGCCTTGGCCATGCGCTCCAGGATGGCGTCCGGCACCGATACTCGCAGCTCGTTCTTCATAAACTCGGCGTTGCGAACGCTGACCAGCGGCCAGATTCCGGCGATCACCGGGATCCTGCAGTGCTCGATCCGGCGCAGGAAAGCTTCCAGCAGCCTGAGATCGAACACCGGCTGCGTGACCGCGCATTCCGCACCCGCCTGAACCTTGTACTCGAAGCGCTTGATTTCTTCGTCGATATTGGGAACACCCGGATTTGCGCCGACGCCAATCACAAACGATGTGCCCACGCCCAGCGGATTGCCGCCGATGTCCAGTCCGCAGTTGAGGTTGTGCACAATGTTCACCAGCCCGATTGCGTCCACGTCAAAAACCGCGGTGGCATCGGGATAGTTTCCCATCTTCGGCGGGTCGCCGGTGATGCAGATCAGATTGTTGATGCCAAGTGCGGAAGCGCCCAGCAGGTCGGACTGCATGCTCAGAACATTGCGGTCGCGGCAGGTGTAATGCAGAATCGCTTCAATGCCCACCTCCTGCTGCACCAGCAGGGAAAGGGCCTGGTTGCTCATCCTCGCCGAGGCTCGCGGACTGTCCGGAATGTTGATGGCATCTACGCCCACCGATTTCAGGAAGCGCGCGCCTTCAATCTCCTTGCGGATATCAGTTCCCTTGGGCGGAACAATTTCCACCATGGTCAGAAATTCACCGGAGGCAATCTTTGCGCCCGCCTTGGACCGTTTCCCGAGTGGCACGGCTGGAGCCGCCGCGAGAGTTTCGGATTTGGCCTGGGTCGGAGCTGCCTTCGCTCGAGCCTCCCCCACTCGCAAGGCGGACTTCATGACTCGTATGTGCTCGGGAGTCGTCCCGCAACACCCGCCGACCAGGCGCACCCCCGCAGCCACAAACTTGCGCGCATAACTCGCCATGTATTCCGGCGAGCACAAATAGATATTGCGCCCCTCGACCGAGCGCGGCATTCCGGCGTTGGGTTGGGCCGCCAGCGGCAAGGATGTAAGGGCGCGCACACGCTCGATGACGTCCAGCATCGCGACCGGGCCGACGCTGCAATTGCAACCGATGACCTCGACTCCCCAGCTCTCAATCCGGGGCGTAAAACTTTCGGGAGTCGAGCCGTCGAGGCAGTTTCCGTCTTCATCGATCGTGACTTGCGCCACCAGCGGAATTTTCGGATCTACATCTCGCGCCGCCAGAATTGCTTGATGAAGTTCCTCGACATAGCCGAAGGTTTCCAGCATCAACAGGTCCACGCCACCCTCGACCAGGGCTTTGATCTGGTCCCGAAATGCGGTTCGGGCTTCCTCGAATGAGGTTTTGCCCAGCGGCTCAATACGGACCCCAAGCGGCCCGACCGAACCAGCTACCCAGACGTCGAAGCTCTTAGCCGCTTCCCGGGCCAGTCGAGCCCCCGCCAGGTTAATTTCCGCCACCCGGTTTTCCATGCCATGGCGAGCCA
This sequence comes from Terriglobia bacterium, assembly GCA_963748935.1. GTDB lineage: Bacteria > Acidobacteriota > Terriglobia > Terriglobales > Acidobacteriaceae > JAIQFF01. Next base: position 214,459 of record CAVVLA010000028.1, on the reverse strand, counting down.
GGCGAAAGGAATTGCCTCCGAAAGTGTTGGTTTCAATGATCTCGGCGCCAGCCTGCATGTAGTCATGATGGAGATCGCGGATGAGGTCCGGCTGCGACACGTTTAACTCGTCGTAGCAGCGATTGATGAAAATCCCTTTGGCGTAAAGCAGTGTTCCCGTGGCGCCATCGCACAGGATCGGGGATTGCTTCAGGCGGGCAAGTAAATCAACAGCCATGACATTGATAGTACAAGATATTGAGAATACAAGATGAAGACCAGTTTTGCATCATGGCCGCAGCGATTCGGGCGGTAGGAGGGAGGTACCCACACATTCACCTTGGGGCTGCTCTGTTATAATCCCGATTCTTGCATCTAACTCTCCATTCCTCATGTTCTTAGGAGCTTCTCGTTTGAAGCAAGCCGTGTTCTCCGTGTTGGCTCTTGCCGCAGCCTGTGCGACGCTGGTCTCATGCGGAAGTAACTACAATCCCACCACCCCGGGCACTGTGGCCAACCCGGCTACTATCAAGGTGCATGTTTTCGTTTCGAATCCTTTGTTTCCCAACGGTACTTCCACGGCGCCGGTTCTCAATGTTGTGGACGGACAGTTCGATCTGCTCTCCCCCAGCGTAATTGATGTCGGAGCCACCAGCCCTAACCCCGGCATGATGGTGCTTTTTCCGAACAGGAGATTTACTCTAGTCTATAGCCCTACGAACAATACGCTTTCGGTTGTAAACAACGCGACCCAAAGCGTGGCCGCCGCCACCTCCGGATCGAATACTTCCATTACGCTGCCGGGTTTTACCGAAAGTATCGCGGTGGCGCCGGATAACGCCTCGGGCTTCGCCGCCGTGCCGACTGCGCCAGTGACCCCGGGTACGGGGCAGCCCCCCGGCTTGGTCGAAGTACTGGATCTGTCCAATAACTCAATCTCGAGCGGAGTTCCTGTGCCCGGTGCTCACTACCTGGCCCAGAGCCACAACGGCAATCGCATCCTGGTTCTCGGCAGCCGTGCTGATACGGTAACCATGATCGCGCCCAGCGCAATCGGTACCAGCACCGATCCCCGCACCGACATCCAAAGTCCCATGTTCGATCATCCGGTTTGGGCAATATTCAGCAGCGATGATTCGACGGCTTATGTGCTGAATTGTGGTCCGGAGTGTGGAGGAACTACGGCCAGCGTCGCCGTGCTGGATGTAAACAGCAACCTCGTGGGATCGACAATCCCTGTCGATTCGGCAACGATCGGGCTGCTCTCCGACAGCACGCTTTACGTGGCCGGCACCAAGCCCGGCGCCAACACCTGCGCCGCCTCCGCCCCTCCGACATCAGCGACTGCCTGCGGAGAGATTTCTGTGATCGATCTCGCGTCGATGGTCGTCACCGCTACCGCAACCATTTCTGATGGCTACCACAATCACATGGAGATGGGAGCGAACGGCCAGTTGTTCATAGGTGGGCGGAACTGCACCAACATCAACGTTCCTGCCAGCGGCAGCAATCCTGGCGAAGTCCGTGGCTGCTTGTCCATCTTCAACACCGCCAAGTCGAGCGCCATCGTCCCGCCCGCGATCGGTGAGGTTACGGGAATTCAGCCGATTAACCGACGCAGCGTAGTCTACGTAGCCCAGAACGGGCAATTGACCATTTACGACACCACCACCGACAAGCTGCAAACCACCCAGGTCGATATTATAGGGCAAGCCGTGGACGTGAAGCAGGTGGATTGAAGCACCTGTCTTTTTAGCTGTCAGCTATCAGCCCTCAGCTAAATCTCTTTGCCTAAGCCTAGGGTTGTAGTACGGAGCCCTGCCTTGATTCGAAATTGCCCAATTCTGCAATGTCGTTTTGAACGCTGTCCAATGGCGCAGTAGCTTTGGGCTGAGAGCTGAGAGCTCACCTCGGCTGCAGGGTCAGCACATGCTGCTGAGCAGCCGCAACTGCTTTTTGCGTAAATGGCAGCTTGAATGTGTAGCCTTCGTACCATGCCGTCCACTGGTCCATGTAGTACGGGCTAAGAAAATTGCCAGCCTCGCCGGTTACCAGGTTGAGCGTCGATTGATCCAAGTCGGATAAATCGACCGTCAGGCGCTCGGAAGGTCCATGACTTCGCGAGACCGCCTTGACGCTATAGCCGCTGCCCGATTGAGGATGAACGCCTGCGCCGGTCCAGCGCCGCAGCAGGGGAATCCTGCCCAAGATCGGATGCTGAATCTCCACCGGGTGAAACCCGCCCCAATGCCACGCGGCGAGATCCTGAGGCGCCTCCGGACCACTAACCGCGGCTTCAACCGCGGCCGTCAGCAGTTCGTCATAATTGCCATAAGCTTCGGGCAGCCAGCGCTTGGGTTGATGCTGAAGTACATTTTCCAGCCACACCGACTGCATGCCCCAGCCATAAGTTTTCCAGCTGAGCGTGCTGTCAACCTGGTCCGCACCTTTCGGTGCGGAGCCGAGCCTGGGCTCGAGCAGCAAACGAGTCAACTCGACGCGGGCCCGGTAGCCTATCGTAGGCGCAGCCGAATCGGCGATCATCCGGCCGTCCCATCCGCGCATGAGTTCAGCTGCCTGTTTGGCTCGCGCAGAGGGATTCTTGGCATGGTCAACTCCATACACAAAGCGCTCCGCAAAGAAACGCTCGCAGTCGGAATAGATATCGGTTTGCAGTGCCAGCATATCGGCCGCGGAGAACTTCTTTCCCGACTCCAGCACCCGATAAATGCGGGCGGTGCGCCAGGGAGCCTCCCATCCGGTACTGATCGAGTACGGATAGCCGTCCGGCGTGATGCGGCCATTGGCGGTCGCGATAATGCCCGAAGGCGGATCGTAAACACTCGGCAGCTTGTCGAATGGGATGTATCCGGTCCATTCGTGCGAGTTGTCGCTGCCATTTTCGGGCAGACTGCCGTCGCCCGACGCGCGGATGGGAATCTTGCCCGTGGTCTGGTAACCGATGTTGCCGTCCACGTCGGCAAAGACCACATTCTGCCCGGGGCGTCCAACGCCGAAAAGGCGCGCCGGAATTGCTCCCAGTTCTGTGCTGAATCCACGTCAAAAAACGGGGCGTGCGTACCCTCGTAGAGAGTCCAACGCAGCGCCAGCTTGCGGGTCTCGCCCGGGATCAGTTCGGTAATGAGCGGTCCATGGCGGGTAAGTGAGACCTCGACCACTTCGTCGGGTTTGCCTTTCACATGAATCACTTCCCGACGGCGTTCCGGCGTCTTCCAGCCGTCAGGAGTCAGATATTGGCCATCCGGGTTGAAGGTTTCAACGTAAACGTCTTCCACGGTTGGGCCGACATTGGTGAAGCCCCAGGCGATTCGCTGGTTGTGTCCCACGATTACAAAAGGAACTCCGGGAAGCGTGACCCCGGCGACCTCAAAGCTGCCGCTGCGAAGATGGGCCTCGTACCACAAATTCGGCATCTGGTGCCCGAGATGCATGTCATTGGAGAGCAGAGGCTTGCCCGAAACTGTGTGCGGTCCAGAGACAACCCAGTTGTTGGACCCAACCACCATGCGGGCCTCGGAGTCTGTTTCCTCGGCAGGGGCCGAATCCTGAAATGACGGCCCTTTGATTTGACCGGCGACAGAACTGCCCACCGGCGCACGTCGATCATGGTTTTCATCATCGCCCGTATCCTGGTCCAGGCTGGGGCGAGCGACGGTCGGAGGCCGATCATGCCAGGAAGTATTGACGTACAAATCCGCCGTCAGCTCCGGCCCCAGCTTGGCCAGGATCTTTTCCCGCGCCAGAGCATCAGCGGTAAGGATAGTGATTCAGATCTTTCACCATCTGGGCCGCGATCAGCATGGAATCCTCCGGAGCCCAGGGGCGAGGAGAATAGCGCAGGATGCGAAACTCTATGGGCAAGCGATCGCGGTGAGACTCGATATAGGCATTCACGCCGTGCGCATAGGCGTCGAAGCGAGAGCGATCCTGAGCGGAGAAAGTTTCTAGACCCTTTTGCGCGGCAACTTTAAGGCCCAGAATTCTCTGTTCGCGATCGTGCTTGACAAACTCCGCCCCAAGAATTTCTGAAATTCCGCCGGCGGCGAATCTCCGCATAATGTCCATCTGCCACAAACGGTCCTGGGCGGTCACATAGCCCTGAGCGAAGAGCAGATCTTCAACGCTGGCAGCGTCGATTGTGGGTACGCCAAGCCCGTCGCGGCTCACCGTCACTCGTGCGGACAGGCCGGGGACCGTCACGGTGCCATCCAATTGGGGCAAGGCGGAACCCGCTATGAAGTAGAGCCATGAGCCAGCGCCGAGACCAGCGCACAAGATGAGAATCACTGCGAAAACCAAGATCCGCCCGAGCCCGCGGCCACCGCGCGCAGAGGTAACCGGAGTTGTGGTGGTTGCCATGGTGGAGTTTCGATTCTATGGGCTGGCAGCACACCAAGACAAATCCGAACCGACGTGGGGACAGCCGCCCCCGGCTGTCCAGTCGAGCGCAGTTCGACAGGCTTCAGGTAGTTCAACCAGATGAAGATCGACTGAAGATGTCGATTCTTGAAGCTGCGGAGCTTCGTTCCCCAAGACAACCGGGGGCGTCCCCACGTGATCTAGGCCGCCGCGATCCTGCGGATCAGGTCTTCCTGCTCGGCCTTGCTCTCAGCGCCGATGGTAAAGGCATCAAGCACGCCTAGCGAGAGCGCATACTTCAGAGCCTCGTCCTGCCGACCGCGAAGGTCTCCCTGACCCAGAATTTTCATGCCGACGATGCCTTTTCCCGCCGCCTTCATTTCGCGCAGCACGCTAACCACGGTGTCAGGATCGGCGTCCATGTGCGAACCAATGGGATTGATCCGCACCAGATCCACTTCAACCCATGGAGACTTGGCTGCCGCTCGCAGCGCCTCGATACTGTGGCAGGAACAACCATGCGCCCGTATGATCCCTTTCTCCTTTGCTTCCGAGAAGACGTCCATCACTCCCCGGTAGCGCTCCGTCCAATCCCCTTCGGTGAGGCAGTGCATGAGACAAACATCCAGGTAATCGGTTCCCAACTCCCGGCGGAAACGATCAAGATCGGCGCGAGCCTCTGCCGGGTCACGCGCCCAGGTTTTGGTAAGTATCGTGACCTTATCGCGGGAGACATGCTTCAGCGCCTCAGCCACATGGGGGTGGCTCCCGTAGGCATCCGCGGCGTCAAAAAATCTCAAGCCATTGTCGTGGCCGTTGAGCAGCAGTTCCGAAAGGCTTTTCACGCCGAGCGCGGTTTGGTGAGAATGATGCCCGCTGCCTACCGTGCCGGTTCCCATAGCCAGCCGGCTGGTGGTGATTCCGGTCTTACCCAGCACAACGGTATCGGAGGCGGCGAATTTGTGCGGCAATGGGGGCAGAGCCTTCGCGGCCGTAGCCAAACCTCGCCAGCCGACCCACGCCGCTCCTACTCCCCAGGTGGATCCGATGATGAAATCTCTGCGCTTCATGGGGCCTCCTCGCTGCACTGCTATTCCTCACCCGTTGGACGAAACCAAGCTTAGTGTTGGACGAAACGAAGGCGGCTTCGGATATCAAGTTGTTCTGCCCACGCTAATCTCTTGCTTCCGTCGAATTCAAGCCTCGCAACCGTGATTTGCGAGTTGAGTGGGGAATTCGATCGGGGAGTGATTTCCCCCGCATTTCTACAGGATTTCCTTAGATACAAGCCATCGCTCTGCTGAGACTATCTTCACGCCGGCGAGACCAGACAACCAACCGTTTGGGTGCAATGTGGATCAAAGTAGCGTCGTCGGGCCAAGGACACTCTGAAACACACGACGAGGTGACTTATGCTTTGGACAATTTTTGTGATTCTGCTGGTTCTGTGGTTGCTCGGTTTGGTGAGTTCGTACACTTTGGGTGGATACATACACATCTTGCTGGTCATCGCGGTTGTCGTTCTGGTGATCAATCTGATCACGGGACGTCGGCCCGCGCTTTGAGTCGAGGGCAATCCGGAAAGTAAATTTGGAGAAGTCACACGGGTCCGTTCGGCCAAAATCGAAGTTCCAGGGAGGGCAAGTTGAAAAAATCTTGGTTTGTACTTTTACTTAGTTTGATCACAATACTGGGCAGCATGGCTTGGGCCACGGCCAAGGAGGACTCCGAAGAGCGTTTGCAGAACGCAGCGAATGTTCTCAAAGAAATTATGGACGCGCCGGACAAGGGCATTCCCGAAGAAGTGCTGGACGATGCAAAGTGCATCGTGGTTGTTCCTCACCTGATTAAGGCCGGCTTTATCGTTGGCGGAAAGCACGGCCGCGGGGTGGCCACTTGCCGCACCGCGAACGGCTGGAGTGCTCCCGCTTTTGTTTCTGTAGGTGGCGGAAGCTGGGGACTGCAGATCGGCGCTGAAGGTATCGACCTGGTGATGCTGGTGATGAACGACAAAGGTCTGCAACACTTGCTTTCCAGCAAATTCCAGATCAGCGGCGAAGGCTCAGCCGCTGCCGGACCCGTTGGGCGTCATGCCTCGGCCGGTACGGACTGGAAAATGAATGCCGAGCTGCTCGACCTACTCCCGCTCCAAGGGAGCTTTTGCAGGCCTCACCCTGGAGGGAGCGGTCGTGGAGCAGGACGCAGATTCGACCGAAGCCATCTACGGTAAGGACCTCCCCTTCCGCAAGGTGCTAATGGGAAGTGTCCCACCGCCCCCCGCGGCCGCTCCCTTTATGGCAGCCGTTGAACGGGCTGGCCACAAGGCCGCCGCCCATGAGGCCAAGGAGCAAATGCAAAACGAAAAGAAATAAGACTTTGGTCGTCGATGATCAGGTCGAAACTTGATTACCGACGATTGAGTGCCCCTTCGTCACAGCCCCGCCGTAAAACGCGGGGCTTTTTTCTGCCTGCGAAAGCAGCGCTTTGTTCTCACGGTCACGAACATTACAGGGCAGCTGCAACTGTGATTCAATATTGGAATCATGGACATAGTCGAGCATTTGAACCGTCTCTTCTCATACGACGCCTGGGCTAATCGTGAAGTTCTGGCTGGGTTGCGGGCAGCCTCCACTCCTCCCGCGCGTCCCCTGAAATTCATCGCCCATATTCTCGCGGCGGAGCGGGTATGGCTGGAACGGCTTGAGGGGCGGAAGCAGACGGTTCCGGTTTGGCCTGAGTTCACAATCGAGGAGTGCGCTAGGCATGCGGACGAGTTGTCGGAGCTGTGGAGGACCTACCTGGGGGCTTGTAGCGAGGCTGATCTGGCAAGGTCGATCACCTATAAAAACAGCATGGGCGAAGCCTGGGGCAACCGCAAAGATGACATTCTGATGCACGTGGTCATGCATGCGGCATATCATCGCGGGCAGATCGCGGCGGATATGCGATCGGCGGGACTAAAACCAGCCTACACTGATTTTATTCATAGTGTCCGCCAGGGTCTGGCAATATAGCATGCGTCCGTAAAATGGCACCCATGACAGAGACTCAACCTGATAGCTCGAAGATCACACCTCTTTTCGTTTTCCAATTCTGTGTGGTTTTAGTGGTCATCTCGGTGATCGCATTCCGCCCTGGAGAATGGAGCAGCTCGCGCTGGATTGGACTCTGTATCGCGGTTCCATCCGCCGTTTTTCTGTTCACCGCGCGGTGGCAATTGGGAAGATCCTTTTCCGTGACCCCGCAGGCGCGCGCTCTGGTGACCGAAGGCATTTACTCGAAGATCAGGAATCCGATTTATGTCTTTAGCGGGCTGATGATCCTGGGAGTCTTGATCGCCATACACTATCGCTATGCATTTCTTCTGCTGGCAGTGCTGATTCCGGTCCAGATCATTCGCGCTCACCAGGAAGCCAAGGTTCTCGAAGCCAAGTTCGGGGACGAGTATCGAAGATATCGCGAAAGAACCTGGTTTTGACCATCTGCATCTTAGCTAACAGGTCACCGCTAAGAGATGGACCTGAGAAAGTTAACCGGGGAGGGGAAGCAGGAGCACCAGGACACAAAGGTACACGAAATAGAGCTTTGAAGACGTTGGGTTTCTTTGTGAACCTGCAGGGAGAGCGATCATGCATAGAATCTGCTTTTTGCCGCTACTCATTATGTTTTATGTCCTTACGTCTTGGGCGCAAGTCTCGCCCCAGCCGGGCGCCACGTCCAACCCGGCGGCCCAGCAGGCTCCAGCCGGAAATCAATTGGCGGCAGGGACGATTATCTCGGTGGAGTTGTCGAAGACGCTGGATGCGAAGAAGGTAAAAGCTAACGACAAGATCGAGGCCAGGACGGCGATGGATTTGCTGTCACACGGCCAGATTATCATTCCCAGAAATGCCAAAGTGATCGGACACGTGACTGAAGCCAAGGCTCACACCAAACAATCTCCCGATTCCGTGGTGGGCATCAGCTTTGACCGGGTGCTGATGAAAGACGGCCGCGAACTGCCGTTGCAAGCCGCCGTGCAGGCGATTGGGCGCCCGCTACAGACTTCGCTTCCCGTCGCTGGGGACGACTCCATGGGTTCGAGCCCCAACGGCATACCCTCGGCTGCGCAGGCACAGCGAGGCACAGTGTCAGGAGCTGCTTCGCCCACGCCGCCTTCATATCCCAGCGGCTATCCATCGCGCGGCGCTTCCGGTACGTCCCAGGATCAGACTGGACCCGTAGGCACAAGTGTCAGTCCGCTCGGGTCCACCAGCCAGGGAGTAGTCGGAATGAGAGGCCTTTCGCTGAACTCTTCAGGCGCGACTTCTGTGCTGAGCTCCAACACCGACAACGTACATCTGGATAGCGGAAGTCAACTGATTCTGCGGGTGCAGTAAATCTGCATTGTGGTGCGGGCGCCCCCGCCCGCGGGAGCTGAAATAGCACAGGGCAGCGAATCGACCGCCCAGCCGGGCAAGAGCATGACCATGGTAGAAGCCCTAACTCCGGAAGAGTCTTTTCTCGCCGCTCTGCGCCGCAGGTTGCCCGAGGTTCTTCCAGAATTCCTCGTGCACCGCCGCTGGTTTGGCGGCAAGGCTCGCGCGATTGAGTCGGTTGAAATTTCGGACGTGGTGCCAATCCATCGCCCGACTGGTCGCTGGTACGTCGTTCTGGCTAAAGTTCGCTACGCCGGCGGATCGGCCGAGACTTATGACATCCCCCTGGTAAAGATTCCAAACCATATCGAACGAGATCCCACAGCGGTTTTGAAATTTCGAACGGAGGGCAATGCGGAAGACGTTGTCCTTGGCGACGCGTTGGCGGACGAGGAATCTCTTCGATGCCTTCTGGAGGCAATCGCGCAGGGCGCTTGCTTTGTCGGAGTCAAGGGACGAAATCCAGGCCGTTTCCACGAGCGCATTTGCAACGCTCTCGCCGCCGTCACAGCCGCCGCTGCCCCCATCCCTAATGAACGCGGAACAAAGCAACAGTTCTGTAGTCTATGGGCAGCGTCTGGTGCTCAAAATATTCCGTCGTGTAGAAGAAGGACTCAACCCGGATTTAGAGATTGGTTCCTTCCTGACTGAAAAGACTTCGTTTCGAAATGTGCCGGTGGTGGCAGGCTTTCTCAAATATGCAACTCCGGAAGGAAACCCGACGGCCCTCGGTGTGCTGCAGGGTTACGTTGCGAATCAGGGCGATGCCTGGCAGTTCACGCTGCGCGAGCTTTCGGAATACTATGAGAAAGCGCCGCTAACCTGCATTATGGAAGGCGAGATTCCGCAGTCTACAATTCTTGCGCTTTCTGACCAGCCGATTCCGGATGAAGTCAGGCGGCAGATCGGCGCCTACCTAGATTCTGCGGCGCTGCTGGGCAGAAGAACCGCAGAACTTCACCTGGCCCTGGCCTCCGCCCGTCACGATCCCGATTTTACGCCCCAGCCTTTTTCCAAAGTTGAGCAGCAAGCTTTTGTGAGCTCAGCATTGACGCTCCTCGCTTCAAACTTCGATTTGCTTCGCCGCCGCAAGGATGTCATGCCGAACCCTGTCCGCCAGCAGGCCAGTGAAGTTCTCAGCCTCGAGGACGACGCCCGAGAGCGGCTGCGCCTTCTCGCCGAACGCGAACTTTCGGTGGTGCTCACGCGCATCCACGGTGACTATCACCTTGGCCAGATCCTGTTTACTGGTTCCGACTTCGTAATTATCGATTTCGAAGGCGAGCCCGCACGGTCACTGGGGGAACGCCGCAAGAAGCGCTCGCCGCTGCAGGATGTTGCCGGAATGTTGCGCTCGTTTCACTACGCCGCGTATGCGCCGCTTCTCCAGTCGGCCACGCCGGTGAAGCTCGAGGGGAAACTTGATGAAACGTTGCAGCTTCCGGCGGCTAGCTACTGGCAAAAGTGGGTATCGGCGACGTTCCTGAAAACCTATTTCGAGATTTCGCGAGGCGCGCAATTTATCCCGCAGAGCAGGGAAGAGCTGGCGTTATTGCTGGACGCGTACCTGATGGATAAGGCGGTCTACGAATTGGGGTATGAGCTCAACAACCGGCCGTCCTGGGTGCGGATTCCACTGGACGGCATTTCGCAGCTGCTGCTCGATCCTAGGAGCTGACTCAAAGTCCTCCGCCACCAGCCCTGACAGAGATTTATTTAAGGTAGCGTTCTAACTCGAAGCCCGGCCGCTCTTACCAAACGCCTTCTGGATCAAGGTGTAACGCGCCGCGCCCATGATGCCGCAATCGTCGTTCAGCACGACCTTGACCGTCATATCCTGAAGCAAATCCCGCATGCGTCCCTTGCTCAGGAACGACTCCATGAAAATTGGATCTTTCATCTTGGGAAGGTTTCTGGCCGCGATAATGCCACAAACGAAAACTCCGCCCGTCGACATGAAATTCAACGCGTAATCTCCCACCTTGGCTCCGTACGCGCTGACAAAGATTGACATGGTCTGATCGCAAATGGGAGCCTTGTTCTCCTGCGACATTTTCGATATCAACGCGGGAGCGTCATGCGACTTCTCCATCTCCTCTTTAAGCCACGCCGGTTCCTCGGCCCGTTTCGTGTCACGAAGGAAGTCGTAGATGGTCTTGATTCCCGGCCCGGACAGAATGCGCTCGCTGCTGACATGGCCATGTTTCTTCAGAACATAGCGGAGCAATTCGACTTCAAGGTCGTTCCGCGGCGCGAAGTCCATGTGTCCGCCTTCGCACGCGAATGGATGATGTCTGAAGCCATCCCAATAAAGACCCGCGACGCCCAGTCCGGTGCGGGCTGAGATCACCGCGCGATTTCCCTCTGCGTCTTCCGACCCTTCGCTCAGCGTAACCAGATCCTTCGACTCGAGCGCATCCACTCCATAGGCGTATGCTTCGAGATCATTGATCAGGCCCACGGATTCCAGCTTGAGCTGCTGGGCCAGTTCGCGCGAATCGATGGTCCACGGAAGATTCGAAATCTTGCTGCGCCCGCCGCGCACCGGCCCGGCCACGCCAAAACACGCGCTGTGGACCGGGATGCCTTCGGTCTTGACGAAGTCGGCTGACGATCTCCGCCAGGCCGTTGTGCTCCTGGCTCGGGTAGGTTTTTTCAATTACGCATTTCAGCTTGCTGCCTTCAGTTTCGAAAGCGGCCAGCCGGGTGCGGGTTCCGCCGATATCGCCTGCGAGAATCATGGTTCGATTTTCCTCCACTGCCGGCCGTCGCGGGCCAGCAATTCGTCCGATTCCGCCGGTCCCCATGTGCCTGACGGGTAGTTGGGAAATCTGCGCGGGGGCAAGGCCTGCCACACATCCAGCACCGGGTCCACGATGCTCCAGCCGGCTTCCACCATGTCCGCGCGCTGGAAAAGAGTTGCGTCTCCGATCATGCACTCGTAAAGCAGAACCTCATAACCGGTGTACGCGTCCGCCCCGAAATACTTGGAGTATTCAAAACTCATGTCCACCGATCCGACGCGCAGCACCGGGCCAGGAACCTTGGCTCCAAAGCTCAACGAGATAGCTTCCACCGGCTGTATCTGTATGACCAGCTGGTTGGTGTGACTTGTGAACCGGAGCGTTGCGAAAAATCTCGAACGGAGTGCGCTTGAACTGAATCGTGATTTCGGTATGGCGCTGCGCCAGCCGTTTACCGGTGCGGACGTAGAACGGAACCCCCGCCCATCGCCAATTGTCGATGTTCAGCTTCAAAGCGAGGAAAGTTTCGGTCCTGGATTCCGGAGCGACGCCGGGCTCGGAGCGATAAGCCAGCAACGCGTTCGCCTCCGATCACGCCTTCGCCGTACTGGCCGCGCACGCTGGACTGCAGTACATCTTCCGAATCCAGCGGCTGCACCGCCCGCAGAATCTTGGCTTGCTCATTGCGCACTGCATCCGCCTGAAACGATACCGGCGGCTCCATGGCAGTCAGGCTGAGAAGTTGCATGATGTGGTTGGGGACCATGTCGCGCAATGTTCCGGCGGTATCGAAATATCCGCCGCGCTGCTCCACGCCCACCGTCTCAGCATTCGTAATCTGAACGTGATCGATATATCGCCGGTTCCAGATGGGCTCGAAGATGGCGTTATCGAAACGAAATACCATGATGTTTTGCACCGTCTCTTTGCCCAGGTAGTGATCGATGCGATAAATCTGGTTTTCCGCCAGCACTGACTTGACGTCGCGATTGAGTGCCTTGGCGGAATCCAGGTCGTGCCCAAAAGGCTTTTCGATAACCACTCGCCGCCAATGCCCGTTTTCCTGGTTCGAGAGCCCGGCCTTGCCCAATTGCTGCACAATTTGCGCGAAGAACTTGGGCGCGGTCGCCAGATAGAACAGATAATTCGCGTCGGTATTGTGGTCGCGGTCCACGCTGGCGAGCCTGTCGGCCAACGTCGAATAAGTGGAGGGATCGGCGAAGTCTCCGCGTTGATAGTAAAGCCGCTGGGTGAACCACTCCCACGCTTCCGTGCCGCGGTCTTCTTTTTGTAGAAAACTGGTCACCTGGTTGCGAAAGTTTTCCAGAGCTCAAGTCGTCGAAGGACACACCAACAACAGCGAAATCCTTTGGGAGCAGCTTGGCTTTGGCCAGGTTATAAAGTGCAGGGACCAGCTTCCGCTTGGTCAGATCGCCCGAGGCCCCGAAAAGCACCATCACGCACGGACCGGCAGCCCTGCCAATCTGTTCGTCTACTTCTTGCCGATTTATCGGCGCCGCCGTTGCCATGCCCAGTCATTGTAGGATACCCCGAGTTCAACTCATAGTGGTGCAGCGCTCTGCGAGTCTCACGGTCATTCCGGTTAAATGACCATGTACCAACCTTCGTCCTGCGCCGACACTTTGTCCGGTATAATCCCCAGTTCGCCCAGGTGTTGTTTTTTTTGTAAAGAGGTGGAATGAAAGTTCGGCCTGGAATTGAGCTGGGAAGCCTCAGTGATGTTGGCTGCCAGCGAGAGAACAATGAAGACCGCTACGCCTATTGGGAGCCGGATGACGATCAAACGTTTCCGTTGAAAGGCCGTTTGGCCATCGTGGCCGACGGCATGGGCGGATATGAAGGCGGGCAGGAAGCCAGCCGGATCGCAGCCGAAGCTATCGAAGAGGTGTATACCAACACGGTCGGGGGCGATCCCCGGTCCTGGCTGCTGGCTGGCTTTCAAACCGCTCACAATCGCATACAGGAATTCGGCGCCAAGTATCCTGACCTGCATGGCATGGGAACGACCTGCACCGCAATCGCCCTGCTTGATCACCTGCTCTATTTTGCGCATGTCGGCGACAGCCGGTTGTACCTGATAAGCGATGCTTCCATTTCGCGGCTTACTCACGATCACTCTTACGTGACCCGCCTGGTCGAAAACGGCATCATTCGCGCCGAAGAAGCTGAATCTCATCCTCAGAGGCATATATTGACGGCTGCCCTTGGGGCTGGGTCGAGCATCACCCCTGACGCTCCCGAGGAGCCGGTCACACTCCAGTCCGGAGACGTATTGGTACTCTGCACCGACGGTTTATGGGGACTGCTAAGCGACCGCGAGATTCAGGAAATTGCCTCTGGAAAAACCGTCGACGAGATCTGTCACGCCCTGGTGGCGACGGCAAAAAAACGCGGTGGCCCGGACAACATAACAGTGCAGGTCCTGAGGCTGAGCTAAGCCCTTAGGCGGTCACCGACCAACTTTGACAAAAACCTCGGATCGCAAACAATAATCCCCCGCATCAAAATAAACTCTACTAAGAAGATAGACTTTTATGGCATTATGGTCGGGCCATGAAGATTTCCCAGAAAGGCCTGTATGCCCTGCAGGCCATGATGATGCTGGCCCGCCACTACAATCAGGGAGCCATTCGCATCCGCGATATTGCTTATGAAGAAGTTCTTCCAGAAAAATTTCTGGAGCTGATTCTTCTGGAGTTGAAAAATGCCCGCATGGTGGAAAGCGTGCGTGGCGCTAAAGGTGGATACCAGTTGCGCCGTGCGCCTTCTGAAATCCATCTCAGCGAGATTATTCGGCTGATCGACGGGCCGTTAGCACCTTTTGGCGATGCCGAGCAGCTGCGCAGTCTGATCGATCGCGATCTCGAACATCGGGCCTTGTACCAGGTTTTTCTTGGAAGTCCGCGATGCAGCCGCCAAAATTCTCGAGCACACCACCTTGGCAGATATCGTGGGGCCCGAGTTCTCGAAATCGGGACGGCGTTTGCGCAAAAAGAAGCGCCAGACGGCGAACCTGCTGCCGATAGTCGTTCATGCAAATGTTGGCAGAGCCAAGGGCAGGGATAAGGAGAAGGACCATAAAGACAAAGAGCAGGTAAATTGAGAGATAAGGATTTGAGGATGGGTAGGCTGTGGTGTAGAGGCGATTCAGATCGGGTCCCAGAGTTTATTTCGGAGAGTCAGTTCTCGCTAAAGATGCCAGGCGTCTATGATGGGGTCGACATCCCAGGCTGGTCCGTGGAGGATCTGACTCTTGAGCGACCATATCAAACTGGTTCGACTACGCGATGCCGCCAACATACTGGGCATCAGTTATTCCACCCTCAAACGATGGATACACACGCGAAAACTGCGGACCGTCAGAACCCAAGGTGGACATCACCGGATTCCGGAAAGCGAATTGCACCGGCACCTGCGGTTCGCGGAGAAACGGGCTCCACTTCCCCAGCGTCGCGCTCAATTCAGGCGAATCAGCGCCCGCAACCAGCTCATTGGCAGGATCGTCGATATTAAAGTTGAAGGAATCATGGCGCAAGTCACATTGTCTATTGGGGGGCAACAGATCACGTCGGTGATAACCTCGGATGCCGTGCGTGAGTTGCATTTGGAAAAGGGACAAGTTGCCGCGGCTCTTATCAAATCCACAGAAGTCATGATCCTGCGCGTATGAAGCCCGTCTCCACGCACGCCTCCAGCCTCGGATGTTGTTGTAAACCGCCCTGTTTCGCCTCACTGTGAGTCGGTTCAAGTCGAATTGACACGTTCCGACGACCTGCATTAAACCAGATCATCCCAAAATACCCTGTTCACAGGAGTTTCGAGATGAATTTCAAACGAATGGTTCTGGCGACGGCTCTTCTGACTCTGACCTTGGGGCACTGCGCCGCGCAGGAAATCACAGTGGCAGCCGCGGCCGACCTCCAGTTTGCTTTCCAGGACGTGGCCGCCCGCTTCGAAAAAGACACCGGCAAGCACGTGAAACTGATCTTCGGATCGTCAGGAACCTTCTTCGCCCAAATACAAAACGGCGCTCCCTTTGACGCATATTTCTCGGCCGATATCGATTATCCCAAGCGACTGGAAGCTGCCGGACTCGCCGAGCCCGGGACTTTCTATCCGTATGCCACGGGCAAGATCGTGCTGTGGGCACCTAAAGACTCAAAGCTCGATCTAACCCGGGGGCTGCAAGCCCTGCTCGACCCGAGCATCCGCAAGATTGCCATCGCAAATCCTGAGCACGCGCCTTATGGGCGGGCAGCCGTTGCCGCTCTAAGGCAAGAGGGGCTATACGACAAAGTCTCCTCGAAATTCGTCCTGGGCGAAAACATTTCTCAAACTGCCTCGTTTGTCGTCTCCGGCAACGCAGACGTCGGCATTGTGGCTCTCTCCCTGGCCTTGGCTCCATCCATGAAAGAGAAAGGAAGGTACGTCGAGATTCCCGGTGACGACTATCCCGCCATCGCGCAAGCGGCGGTGGTCTTAAAGTCTTCGCCGAACAAAGAAGTTGCCCGCCAGTTCTTCACGTTTCTGAAGACTCCGGTGGTGCAAGAGTTGTTGCGTGGTTACGGCTTTGCTGTTCCCAATGCTTCAGGAGTGCGTTAGAAGCGGCGAGTACAAGCGATCACTCTCAAAACGAAAGAGGGGAAACACGAAATGAAACTGTTCCTGCGGTTCGGTCTATCCATCCTGTTGATGAGCGTAGCGATGGCGCAGACGGGTGGAAACCCGAAGCCCGCTCCAAAGAAAGTCACCAGCCAGGCGCGGGTTAGCGCCAAAGAGATACAAGAACTTCGCGATGCTTTGGCTGCGCAGCAAAAGCAGTCGGAGGAGCAACGCCAACAGTTGGACCAGCTAAAGTCTCAGCTCCAGCAATTGCTGGATGCGACCCAGCAGGCCAACGCCTCGGCGCAAAGGGTACAGGGTAGCGCTGAGCAGGCCCAGACGACGGCCGTTCAGGCCCAGCAGTCCGCCGTCGAGGCTCAGCGCCTGGCCGAGCAGGTTTCCAGCAGCTCGACCGAGACGAAAAATGCCCTGTCGGTCGTGGATAAGCAGACGAAGGATGAAGACAAGAGGCTGAGCGCTTTGCAAGGTATCTTGGAACGCTTCCGTTTCAGCGGCGACATCCGGCTGCGTGGCGAAGACATTTTTCAGGATTGCCCGACGTGCGTCACCCGTAATCGCGCCCGCCTGCGTGTCCGCTTTGGTGTTGACGGCCGCTTGAACGACAACTTTCTTGGGGGCTTCTCCCTGGCCTCAGGCTCGCTCGGCGACCCTACTTCCGCCAATGAGACCTTTACCAATTTCTTCGAGCGCAAGACCATCGGCCTCGACCGCGGATTTATCACCTTCAACCCCGTAGCCGCCCGATGGCTCTCGCTGACGGGAGGCAAATTTGCCTATACCTGGGCGCGCACCTCGCTCACGCTCGACCCGGATATCAACCCCGAAGGTTTCAACCAGAAATTATCCTGGGATTTGAAGACGCCTTTCTTGAAGAACTTCACCGTACAAGGCCTGCAGCTGCTCTACAACGAAGTCGCGAAGGGTGACGATTCTTTTGCACTGGGCGGCAACGTTTCCGCCACGTTAAAGTTCGGTCCGCTGACCACCACTCCGTCATTTACCTTGATTGACTGGGGCTTCCCGGACGCCATCTTGAATGCCTCGGCGTTTGCAACCCAGGCCACCACCAGTGGCAACCCTCCGATTCAAATCCCCGGCGAAGGTCCGGGCTGTGCCACGGGTTCCGGATTGCCATCCGTTCCTCCTTGCGCCATCGCTTCCAACGGGATGACCAACGCCACCTTCGTGGATGCGAAAGGACAACGGCACTTCTTGTCCGGATTCGAATATGCTGACTTGATTCTAACCAACCAGTTGAAGACCGGGCTTTCCCGCTTCCCGCTGAACCTGGTGCTGGAATACGAGAACAACCTCAAGGCGGCGGCCCATCCGCTGGACTCCAAGGGAAATGTCATTACCAGCATTGGTTCGCAAAACCAGGCGTATCTCGGAGAAATCAGCATCGGCCAAATCAAGAACAAGAATGATCTGCAATTCGGCTATGGATTCTGGCGTTCGGGGCAGGACTCCATTCTGGCCACTTTCTCCGAAAGTGAACAACGCGCGGCTACCAATATTATCGAGCACCATATTTTCGCTTCCTGGCGGCTTCGCTCGAATACTGTGGCTGCTTACAACGCGTGGATCGGGCGCACGCTGAACTCCAACCTGCAGCACGCGGTGTTAGCGCCCGGCGTGACTCCCGGCGAGACCGAGCCATTTCTGGTGCGCCATCAGTTTGATTTGATTTACACATTCTGATGACGCACTTACGGGATGTTCTACAATCAGACCGACGGCTGGCCTTTCTGGCGGCCGTTGGTCTGACGAAGAATCTTGTATTTGTTTCTGTCCAATACGAAATGATTTCACGACGAGATTTTCTTGTGGGTCTCTCAGCCGGGGCACTTTTCGCAAACCTTCCCGGGTTCGCGCAGGCGGCGGAGGTGCCGGAGGTACAAATTCCGGGTAAGGCGGGCATGATCGTGCGCTCGGCTCGCTTTCTCGATCTGGAAATGCCGCCGGAGTTTTTCAATTCCTGGATTACCCCTGTACCGCATTTCTTCGTGCGCAATCACATGCACGAACCCAGCACGCTGGATCCCGAAAGCTGGCGGCTGGTCATTGGCGGAGAAGTAGACAAACCGCTGAATTTGAGCCTCGCCGACTTGGGCAGGATGGAGTCTCGTAGCGTCACTAACACACTGGAATGTGCGGGCAACGGTCGCGGCTTTCAGCAACCTCACGTTCCCGGGGTGCAGTGGCTGCGCGGCGCGGTGGGGACGGCACGCTTTAGCGGTCCGCGCCTGCATGATCTGCTGCAGCGTGCCGCGGTGAAGCCGACCGGCAAGCATGTCATGTTTCGCGGTCTCGACGAAATTCCCGGCAAGGTGCCGGCGTTCATCCGCAGCATCCCGATCGAAAAGGCGAGCGACGCGGATACCCTGATCGCGACCCACATGAACGGCTCTCCTCTGGCCCGGCATCACGGATTTCCCGCACGCGCTCTGGTTCCGGGCTGGATTGGGGCTGCATCTTGCAAGTGGCTGACCGAGATCAAGGTTCTCGACAAGGAATTTGAAGGTAACTTCATGAAGCCGGGATACCGCATGCCTAATCAGCCCGTCTCCCCTGGCGGCGAAGTGAATCCCGAGGATACTCATCCCATAACTTCGCTGGGCGTGAAGTCCGTGATCGCGCGGCCGAGCGGCGGTTCGTCCGTGAAGTCTGAAGTGCGGATTGAGGGTGCGGCCTGGGCAGGTGAGGCCAATATTGCTCGGGTCGAGGTCTCCACGGACTCAGGAGCGACTTGGCACGACGCCCGGCTGGGAGTGGAACAAGCTCGCTATACCTGGCGGCTATGGAATTATGTTTGGAAGGCTCCGAGGGCGGGTGAATATACCATCCTGTCACGCGCCACCGATGATCAGGGACGCACCCAACCTCAGACTGCGGCGTGGAATCCGAGTGGATATCTTTACAACGCGATCGATCAGGTGAAGATTCATGTCGGTGCATAGCTCGTTCAAACAACGCTCGCTCAAACAAATCGCGCAGGTGATCGCGCTGCTATCGCTTGCCGCCGCGTCCCCGTTGAGCGCGCAGTCTCCCGACCTGCCTGCCGGCCCCGCGCAAGAGAAGGTCCGTACCGCCTGCACCGAGTGCCACGATTCGCGCATTATCCTGCAGCAACGTTTGAGTAAGCCTTCGTGGACCAAAGAGGTTGATAAAATGATTAAGTGGGGAGCAGTTGTGGACGCCAGCGACCGCAGCGCTTTCATCGATTATCTAAGTATCAACTTCCCTCCGGGCAAGGCGCCAGACCCGGCCGAAAAAGCCGCATCGGCGAACAAGAAATAAGACGAGACCTCCGAAGGCGGAGTCGCAATACCGCGTACCATCCTGTCATAAGTTGTCATTCCGAAGCGCAGCCTTATCGTTCGAAGAATCTACTATCTTCGTACCGAGCTGCGGTCGCTCCCTCAATTGCTTCTGCTAAACTGCGCAATACTTGCATTCATTCTGTTCCGAACTAGCTGAAAAACTTCTGCTGCAAGCGAGGCGCAATGGCCGTTCTAGTAGTCGGAGGAGCCGGATACATCGGCAGTCACACCGCCCTTGAACTCAAGCGCCGGGGTTACGAAGCCATCATTTATGACAACCTGGTGGCAGGTCATAAAGTGCTCGCACAGGGCTTCGAGTTGATTGTTGGCGATATTGCGGACACCGCCAAACTGTCACAAGCCTTGCGGCGGGTTGACGCCGTCATGCACTTCGCTGCCCACGCTTCCGTGGGCGAGTCAGTCGTCAACCCCAGAAAGTATTTTCAGAACAATGTGTTGGATGGAGTTTCATTGTTGGACGCGGTGCTCGAGTCAAAGGTCCGCAAATTTATTTTTTCCTCCAGTTGCGCCGTCTATGGCACGCCCGCAAAAGTGCCGATGACCGAAAACTTGCCGCGTTCTCCAGTGAATCCCTACGGCGTGACCAAGCAGATTTTTGAGCAGGCACTCGAAGCCTACGGACCTGCTTACGGTTTAGGCTATGTAAGCCTCCGATATTTCAACGCCGCAGGCGCAGATGAAGGCGGCACCATCGGCGAGATGCACAGCCCGGAGACTCACCTCATCCCCTCCGCTTTCGAGGCGATCCGCGGCCAGCGACCGGCGCTGGAAATCTACGGCGACAAATACCCCACGCCCGACGGCACCTGCGTGCGCGACTACATCCACGTCAACGATCTGGCGGAAGCCCACGTCCTGGGGTTGGAATATCTGAGTGGCGGCAAATCGATCGCGCTCAATCTTGGAACCGGCCGTGGCTATTCCGTCCGTGGGGTCCTTTCGACGATCAAGTTGGTAACTGGCCACGAAGTGCCCAGCCGCCTGGCTCCGCCGCGGCCGGGAGATCCAGCGGAATTGGTGGCCGACCCAACTCGCGCGCAGAAGTTGCTGAACTGGAAGGCGAAACGTTCGCTGGAAAAAATTGTCGCCACCGCGTGGAAGTGGGCGGAACGCGCGCAGCCAAAGGCGAGCTGAAAAGGCAAAGCGCTATCGACCCAGCGTCCAGGAGGCAGAGGGGACGCTACGATAGCGCTGCCTGTAATTGGCCCAAACTGTGGAAAAGCTTAGGCCGAAGCATGCACCAATCCCAGTGCATTGTCTGATTCCCACCGGAGGGTTCCTTCGTGAACCTTAGTGTCCTTCGTGGTTCAAGCTCTTTTTTGAGACTTCCAGGCGAGCTTATTAGCCGCAGAAGCTAAAGCAGCTTCCAACCCTTGCAAGTGGCGCTCTTCTGTTAAATAGCTGATCACCATCATGCGGAGAACGCTCTGCCCCTTGACGACCGTTTCTGAAATCCAGCGGCGGCCGTCGCCTGTGACTTCGTCCACAATGCTCTCGTGGGCTGATGCCAGCTGCTTGGCACTTAATCCCGAGGATTTGAGCCGGAACGTCACAATCGGAAGCGTCTGTGGCACCGCCAGTTCGAAATCGTCAGAGCTTCTTACCCAGTCGGCAAAGCCGTTCGCCAGTTGAAGTTGCCTGTCGATCAATTCTTCGTAGCCTTTCCGTCCATGCACACGCAGGGTCAACCACAATTTGAGCGAATTCATGCGCCGCGTCCATTGTGTGCTGATGCGCGAATTGTCCGGCAGTTGCGCGCCCGCGGCCTTCGGCATGTACGGAGCCGCCACCGAAAAAGCGCGTTCCAAAATCCTGGGATGGCTGGTCAGAATCACTCCGGCCGCGAACGGCATGGCCAACCACTTGTGCGGATCGATGGTGAGCGAATCGGCCAATTCGATGCCACGTACCAGGTCGCGATGCCGGTCGGAGAAAATTGCCGATGCGCCGTACGCTCCGTCCACGTGCAACCATAGCTGATGGCGCTTGCAGACTTCCGATATCGCAATCAGATCGTCCACAGTTCCGGAATTGGTAGTGCCCGCGGTGGCCACTACGCAGAATGGTTTTCTGCCCGTCGCCCGATCGTCGGCAATCGCTTGTTCCAGCATCCGCGGATCGAGTTGCGCGGATTCATTTACGGCGACCCGCCGCAGCGCCTTCCGTCCGATGCCCAACAAGCCGGCCGACTTGTCGAGCGAATGATGCGACTCCGCTGAAGCGTAGACCACGGGCTGGGCAGCAATCGAAGCCACCCCCTCTTCCACTGAGCCCGGAAAGCCCGACGCCAGCGCCAACGTCAGGCCGCTGAAATTGGCTTCGTTACCGCCGCTGGTAAAAGTTCCGTTGAATTCGTCGGGCCAACCCACCCGTTCGCCAATCCAGCGGACGGTTTCCAATTCAATCTTCGACGCCAGCTGCGAACGAGCCAGGGTCGCGAGCTGCGGATTCAAGCCAGCAACCAGAGCCTCGGCGAGCACTCCCATGTAGGTGGGGGTAGGATTCATGAGCCCAAAATAGTTAGCGCTGGGGACATGGAAGCCCTGATCAACCATCTCGCTGCAAACTTCGTCCAACACCTTGCTGGCATCTTCGCCGAGCTCGGGAAGAGGGTTCTGTGTTGGCCCGTAGCTCCGTTGCTCCACCGGACGCTGTACCGCACGATCGGGAAGCGAGGAAAAGAAAGCGTCGATCTGATCAATCAGCCGGTATCCGAGGCGACGGCGAGTTTCGGAATCAAAGTCGAAGCCCATAGCCATCCGATTTTAGATGGAGAGCCCGGATTGAGGGGAAGAAAGAAAAAACATTTACCACAGAGGCTAGAGAAAATCACAGAGAAGACAATTGTTATCGCAGAAACAAAGCTTCCACTGACCACGAAACTATTTTGTTTCCTCGGCGCCCTCTGTGTCCTCTGCGGTTAAGGGTTTCTCCGCTCTGAGCAGCGGAAACAAAATCACATCGCGAATGGTGTGCGAATCGGTGAGCAACATGGCCAAGCGGTCGACTCCAACCCCCACGCCGCCCGCTGGCGGCATTCCGTAAGACAGCGCCCGGATATAATCCTCATCCATCTGGTGCGCCTCTTCGTCGCCGCGTTCGCGCTCTTGCAACTGCTGTTCGAAGCGGCGGCGCTGGTCCTCGGGATCGTTCAATTCACTGAACCCGTTGGCAATTTCCATTTTGCCGGCGAAGATTTCCCAGCGTTCGGTCCAGTCCGGCTCGTCTGGTTTTTGCTTGGAGAGCGGTGAGACTGCGGTGGGGAACTCATAAATGATCGTTGGCTGAACCAGCTTTTCTTCCGCGGCAGCGTCAAACAGCGCCGCGATGGTTTTCCCCGCCGGTTCCTTGGGATCGTACGCGACGTGAGCGTGCGCGGAATTAAAACGCCGCACCAGATTTTCTACACCCACGGACGATCCGAAGTCTGACATCTGGGGCTTGGCGCCCGCCGTCTCCGGCCAGTAATGAATGATGGCCTCGCGCATGGTCATCCGGCGCCAGTTCGAGCCCGCCCAATCAATCTCGTCCTCGCCCCACTTGGTCCTGGTCCCGCCAGTCACATCAATTGCGGACTGTTCAATCAGTTGCTGGGTCAGATCCATCACACCGCGATAATCGGTGTAGGCCTGATAGAACTCGAGCATGGTGAACTCGGGATTCCAGCGCCAGCCCAGACCCTCGTTGCGAAAATTTCGATTGATCTCGTATACCCGGTCGAAACCGCCAACCGTCAGCCGCTTGAGATAAAGCTCCGGCGCAATCCGCAAAAACAGGTCCATATCGAGGGTGTTGTGGTGGGTCACAAATGGCCGCGCCACGGCTCCGCCCGCGACCGGCTGCATCATCGGGGTTTCCACTTCCACGAATCCCTGTGCATCCATGAAGCGCCGCAACGACTGCACCAGCTTGCTGCGTTTAAGAAAAACTTCGCGAACCTCCGGGTTCATCACCAGATCGACATAACGCTGCCGGTAGCGCAGCTCAACATCCGTCAGCCCATGCCACTTTTCAGGCAGAGGCAGCAGATCTTTCGAGAGGAACGTGATGTCCTCCACGTGTACGGAAAGCTCGCCGGTGCGCGTGCGGAATAAATACCCGCTGACCCCGATGTGGTCGCCGAGATCGAGCAGCTTGTAGAGTTCGAAGCCTTTTTCCCCCACCGCATCTTTCTTGACGTAAATCTGCAGCTGCTGACCACCCTGCTGCAGGTGAGCAAATCCTGCCTTGCCCATAAGCCGGATCGCCATGAGACGCCCCGCAACCCGTACGTTGACGCGGGGATTCCCCAGCTGCTCGCCGGTTTTGTCGGAGTACTCACCGAGAATCTGAGGAATGGTGTGAGTCGCGTCGTACTTGCGCGGATAGGCCTGCTGGCCGAGAGCTTCGAT
This sequence comes from Terriglobia bacterium, assembly GCA_963748935.1. Taxonomy (GTDB): domain Bacteria; phylum Acidobacteriota; class Terriglobia; order Terriglobales; family Acidobacteriaceae; genus JAIQFF01. Next base: position 190,559 of record CAVVLA010000028.1, on the reverse strand, counting down.
CTGTTTCAATTTCTCGCGCCGCAGTTCGTAGATTTTCTCGTCGAGTGCCAAACGGTTTCCTTGTCTGTGGATCGCTAACGGATGAGCGCGCACCAGGCCGCAAAAGGTGATCAGTGATTATAAACAAGCTGGAGGAACGGGGGTTCGTGGATCCTCAGACTTTCAGAAGTTCGAGATAGATTGCCATTCCCACCACTGCATCCACTTCCATAGCGTGCAGGCGCTCGACCTCCGCCTCTGTCTTGATGCCGCCGGCGACGATGAGTTGTTTCTTGGTTGCGCGACGAAGTTGCATCACTACGTCAACCGGTATGCCGATGAGCAAGCCTTCGGTATCAATATGGGTGTACAGAAAGCCCGCGCACCAGGGTTCAAGAGTGCTAATCATTTGTTCTGCCTTGATTTCTGTAAGCTCCCGCCATCCCCGGATGGCAACTTTTCCGCCCATCGAGTCCAAGGCAAATATAAGTTTCTCTGCGCCGACCTCGCCGGCAAGATGTTCGGCAAACGCCGCGTCGATGCTTCCATCTTTTATCAGCGATGATCCGATGACCACGCGCCGGGCCCCTTCCTCCAGCATCTTCCGCGCCCTTTCGGCCGTGCGAATTCCCCCGCCCACCTGGCAGGGAAGCCGCCGCAGGAAAGGTCGCACCAGGTGCCAGTTGTCTCCCGCGCCGTTTCCGATGTCGTTTCCTGATCCTATGGCCGCATCCAGATCGATCAATTGAACGAGCGGATACTTCGAAAACCGTTCCACCCAAGGTTCAAAGTCGTTAAACTCCAGCGCCTTCTTATCGCCTTGCACCAGCTGAACAATTTTGCCTCCCATGAGATCAATCGAAGGAATCAGCATGGCCACCTCATGGGAATTCCGGCCGCCTGCAGTTCCTGCTTCAACTCGCCAATAGGAGTCACACCCAGATGGAAGATTGAAGCAGCCAACGCGGCATCAGCGTGCCCGTCCTGAAAGACCTCAACGAAATCTCTGGCCGCGCCCGCTCCTCCCGAAGCAATCACCGGGATGTTTACCGCGCTCACCACGGCCCGAGTTAGCTCGCAATCAAAGCCGCCACGGGTTCCGTCCCGGTCAATAGAGGTCAGCAATATTTCGCCCGCTCCTCGCTTCTCCGCGTCTTTGGCCCATTCCACGGCGTTGCGGCCAGTAGAGTGCCGGCCTCCGGTGGCTTTGACTCCGAAAGAAATGTCATTACGATTGCCATTGCCGACGCGCAGCGCATCAATAGCGAGAATCACCGCCTGAGAGCCGTAGCGATGTGCGATTCGTGTGATCAAAGCGGGATCGGCGAGCGCCGCGGAATTCACCGCGACCTTGTCGGCGCCGGCATCGAAGACAGCCGCGGCATCGTCCAGCGATCGGACGCCGCCGCCCACGGTAAAAGGAATAAACAACGCCCGGGCAGTCCGGCGGACAACGTCAAGCAGGGTGGAGCGGTGCTCGTAGGTGGCGGAAATATCCAGCAGCACAATTTCGTCGGCTCCGCCACGCGCGTGGCTCAACGCGAGCTCGGCGGGATCACCCGCATCTCGCAAGCTGGTAAATTGCACGCCCTTCACCACGCGTCCACCGTCGACGTCGAGGCAGGCGATAATGCGTTTGGTCAGCATCTCTGTTCCAAACCCTTAAAGTTCACAAAAATTGCGCAGCAGTTGAAGCCCCGTCGATCCTGACTTTTCGGGATGGAACTGCACTCCAAAAAGCTGTCCACGTTCCACCACCGCCGAAAACTCTCCGCCGTAGGCGCAATCGCCGACGGTAGCGGCAACCAACGGAGCCCGATAGGAGTGCGTGAAATAAACGAACGAATCTTGCGGAAGGCCGCGCAGCAAACGTGAATCGCCGCGAAGTCGAAGCTGGTTCCAGCCCACATGGGGCGACTTCACCGCTGCGGGGAATTTCTGGCATTCGCCCGCGAACAAACCCAAACCGCGCAGCTGTGGAGCCTCCGTGCTGGACTCAAACATCCACTGCATTCCAAGGCAAATGCCGAGCAAAGGGGTTTGGCGGTCGATGGCGGCGATGATTGCTTCTCGCAGTGGTCCGGACAGCGCTGTTGTAGCCTCGAAATTTCCTACTCCCGGCAGCACGATCTTGTCGGCCCGGCCGATTACTTCAACGTCAGATGTGATCGCCGCCTCGTAGCCGAGATAGTCAAAAGCCTTCCGCACCGAGGCAAGGTTGCCGGCCCGGTAGTCAACAATCGCGATCATAGAAGCCCCTTCGTGCTGGGCAGAAGTCGGGCCATGCGCCGGTCCTGCCAGCAGGCGGCGCGCAGCGCTCGCGAAAACGCTTTGAACAGCGCCTCAATCTTGTGGTGGTTGGACCGGCCATAGAGCACTCGCGCGTGGACATTGGCGCGGGCGCCGCGCGCGAAGCCGTCGAAGAAATCGTGAACCAGTTCGGCCTGCAAATCACCCACCAGCCGTTCCCGCACTTTGGTATCGACAACGGCGGATGCGCGCCCGCCAAAATCAACCGCCGCGAGCCCCAGAGTTTCGTCCATCGGCATGACGAAATAACCCGCGCGAAGTATTCCCCGCTTTGAACCCAGCGCTTTGTGGAAAGCCTCGCCCAGCACGATGCCCACGTCTTCAACCGTGTGGTGCTGATCCACGTCCAGATCGCCTTGAGCGTGCAGCTCGAGGTCGAAGCCTCCATGCCGGGCAAATAATTCCAGCATGTGGTCAAAGAAACGGATTCCGGTAGACACCTTGTATTTCCCGCGTCCATCGATGACGAGTACGGCGCGGATTACGGTCTCATTCGTCCTGCGCTCAATTTTGGCGCGTCTCATGCCGGCATCGACGTCCTTTCTCCCCAGCCAATCTCCTTCAAGGCCTCGTGCACTGCTGCCAGCAGCCGCTCGGTGTGAACCCGCCATCCTGCGGTAATGCGCACGCAGCCGTCGCAACCCCAATCCGAAGATCGGTCACGAACCAGAATGCCACGCGCCTTCATGCTTCGGACAAAGTCCGCATGCCTGGGTCCGATGCGAGCCAGCACGAAATTCGCCTGGCTCGGCCAGAAGGGAATCCCCAGCGATTTAAATTCCTCCTGCAACCGGCTCCGGCTCCACTGCACTTCCTCCACGTATTGGCGAACGTATTCCTGATCCGCCAGAGCTGCCGGTAAGCAAGCCAGCGCGGCTCCATTCACGTTGTAAGGCGAACAGGAGCGCCGCAGATCCTGCATCTGGGCCGCCGATCCCATCAACACGCCCACCCTGAAACTAGCCATCCCGTACGCTTTGGAGAATGTCCGCGCAATAAACAGGTTTTGCATCTGGCCGACATGCTCCCAAAGCGATTCGCCATGAAACTCAAAGTACGCCTCATCCACCAGGACCGCAGCCTGGGGCGCGCTGCGAGCGATCAGCAGCAAGTCTTCCGCGGAGGCCGCCGCGCCCGTGGGATTATTTGGGTTCGCAATGGCAATCAGCCGCGTGCTCGGGGTGGTCGTGTGCGCCATCACCTTCGAGGTTGGGAAACGAAAATCTTCGTCCGCGGAAATCGGAATGATCTGAGCCCCGGTTGCAGCCGCGCAGATTTCGTACATCGCGAATGTCGGGACAACGATTACCGCCTCGTCCTCCGGCTCCAGGTAGGCCTCGCACACCAGGTGAATTGCTTCATCCACGCCATTGGTCAACAACACCTGTTCCTGCTGCAGACCCAGAAATGACGCTACCTCGCGCTCCACAGGTGCGCGCTCCGGGTAGCGGGCCAGTTGCTCTGGCTGCAACTGTCGCAAACGCTCCATCACTCGGGGCGAGCACCCGCCCGTATTCTCGTTGAAATCCAGGCGCAAACCGGACCGGTCTCCCAACGGCGGCTGATACTGCTTCAATTTGCGTACCGCCTGACGCGCTTCAAGCATGTCCGCACCTCATTTGGATCGAGCGGCCGTGAGCCTGAAGTCCCTCAGCCTTGGCCAAGGCAACAATGGACGGCGCGATTTTTCGCAAACCCGCACCCGTCAGTTCCTGCACCGTAATCACCTTCAGGAAGTCGAGGACGCTGAGCCCGCCTCGAAAGCGCGCGGCTCCTCCGGTAGGCAGCACATGGTTCGGCCCCGAGCCGTAGTCACCCGCCGCTTGTGCTGAATATTCCCCCAGAAAAATAGAGCCCGCACTGACAATGTCGGGCAAATTCTCTCTCGTGGTGGTGACATGTTCCGGCGCAATCAGGTTCGTCCAGTCGATCGCCTGCTGCCGGGAAGATGCGAGCAAAACGGCGCCATGCTTTCGCAGTGCCTGCTGCGCGATCAAGTTTCCGCGGGCCAGCACCGCCACAGAGCGGGCTACCGCGGCTGCTAATTTTCGCGACTGCGTGATTAGAAGCACGAGGGCGTCTGGATCATGCTCCGCCTGCGCAACCAGGTCGGAAGCAATAAACTCCGGTTCGGCGTCGTCGCAAAGAATTAGCCCCTCGGTAGGCCCTGCCAGAAAATCGATGGCACAATCGAAAGCAACCAGCTTCTTCGCGGTCGTTACGAAAAGATTTCCCGGACCGACAATCTTGTCCACGCGAGGAATTGTTTTCGTGCCGTAGGCCAGGGCCGCAATCGCTTGCGCGCCGCCGACCCGGTAGAACTCGCGCACACCCAGCAACGCCGCCGCGGCCAGAGTGGCTTGGGCAGGCCGCGGAGAAACTACACGAACATTCTTCACCCCGGCGACTTGCGCGGGAATCACCGTCATCAGCAAAGTTGAGGGCAGGGGATACCGCCCTCCGGGAACGTAACATCCGACCGAGCCGAGTGGACGCACCACTTGCTCGAGCGTGCGGCCCTGTGCCGCTCGCTTCCACTGCAGGGGTTGTTGCCACTTGCAGAAACTGCGGATGCGGTCCGCGGCCTCTTTCATGGCGGCACGCAGTTCCGCTGGCAAATTCTCAAGCGCGGACCGCATTTCGCCCTCCGGCACGCGCAAGGGTTCGCCGGACTTCAACCCATCCCACCGTTCCGCATATCGGCGAAGCGCCGGATCGCCACCGCGCCGCACAGTTTGAACGATGCGGCGCACACGCGGCTCCAGTGCATCCAGCTTTTGCCCGCGCTGCTCAAGCTTCCTGACATAACGCCCGGCGGCCGGGCCTTCGAGAATCCGCATCACATCACCACCTTGTTCAGCGGATACTCGACGATGCCTTCCGCGTTTGCGGCTTTGAGCCGCGGAATAATTTCCCAGGCCGCCGACTCTTCAATGATGGTGTTCACCGCCACCCACGCGTCATCGCTCAGGGTGGCAACGGTGGGCTTCTGCAGCGCGGGCAACACGCCGAGTACAGCGGCCAGGTCCTGCTTGCGCACATTCAGCATCAGGCCGACGCGTCCCTGTGCTTCCATCGCTCCGCGCAGCATCACCGCCAGGTTTTCGATCTTGCGGCGCTTGCCGCTTTCTTTCCAGGCAGCGTGGTTGGCGATGATCTGCGTGTTGGATTCGAGCAGGGTATCGATGATGCGCAGGTGGTTGGCTCGCAGCGAACTGCCGGTCTCGGTAACTTCGACAATGGCGTCGGCCAGCACCGGAGGTTTTACTTCGGTGGCGCCCCAGGAAAACTCCACCCGCACGTTGACGCCTTTCCCAGTAAAATAATTTCGCGTCACATTCACCAGTTCGGTCGCAACAATGCAGCCCGCCAAATCGTCAGCCCGCTGGTAATTCGACTCTTCCGGCACGGCCAGCACCCAGCGCACTTTTCCGCGACTCTGCTTGGCGTAGATGAGATCCGCGACCGTCACAACCTCCAGCCCGCTCTCCATGACCCAGTCAAGCCCGGTCAGCCCCGCGTCCAGCACGCCGTGTTCGACGTACCGGGCCATCTCCTGCGCCCGAATCAACATGCACTCGACATCTGGATCAGCCGTGCTCGCGGAATAGGATCGGCCGTTGGTGTAGACATTCAGTCCGGCGCGCGCAAAAAGCTGCAGCGTCGCCTCCTGCAAACTGCCTTTCGGAATGCCAATTCGCAGCTTCATCGGGTTGAACCTTCCGATCGCGCGATTTGTTTGCCGGATGCCGGATTGCCAAATGCAAGAGTACGGGTGAAGCAAGACCGCGTGCCTTCGTGACAAACCAAACCTTCGCCCAGAACTCGAACCTGCAAGAGGATTGTGTCGCGGTCGCAGTCGGTCGAAGCTGAGACCACCTCCAACCGGTTCCCCGAGGTCTCACCCTTGGTCCAAAGCTGGTTGCGGGTGCGGCTGAAAAACGTGACGTAGCCAGCCTGCAGGGTCCGTTCAAACGCCTCGCGATTCATGAAGCCCAACATCAGTACCTCGCCGTTGGCTGCATCCTGCACGATGGCGGGAAGCAGGCCCTGCATCTTGTCGAAATCAATCTCTTGGTTCATGCCGTCCTGGTTCATACCTTCTCCGAATTTGTGGCCAGAAACAAAAAGCCCGCTGTCGCAATTCGCGTCAGCGGGCTGAATCTCTGTGAGTCGAACTAACCTATCTCAAGACACCCCCGCCAACATGTTGTGCACATGATGGTGATGGTGGAGATGGGTGCGAAAACTCATCGCTTAAAAGACTAGCTGATGCCTTCATCCTTGTCAAAAACAATCTTTACCGGAAATTCTGCCGCTTGCTAAACTTCCGTCATGATTTCCGGAATCACGGGCGCGCATGTTCTCCTTTACAGCGACAATCCCGAGGCCGACCGCGCCTTCTTCCGCGATATTCTCGACTTTCCCGCGGTCGACGCCGGAGACGGCTGGCTGATCTTCGCTTTGCCTTCCGCCGAAGCCGCCGTTCACCCCTCCGACGGTGAGACGCGCCGGCTCCACGCCGGACACAGGCTTCTGGGCTCAGTCCTCTACCTCATGTGCGATAACCTGCCCGCGCTCATGAAATCTCTCAAGGCCAAAGGCGTGAAATGTACTCCGCCCGAAGAGGAACGCTGGGGAATCAAAACCACGATCCACTCTACCCAGCGGCGGCGAAATCGGACTCTATCAACCCACCCACCCGACCGCCCTCGACATGAAGTGACGGTGTCACCCTAAGCTTGCTCTGGCTCACTCTGAGACGCTTTAGTCCCGAAAACAGAAGTTGAATCCAACTACAGCCTAATTGACACTCCCTGTCTTTCGGAGTAGGGTTCCCGCGCAACTCTTCCCCGGAAACTGGATTGGCATAGCACCGGCGTTTACGCCCACAGGCCGGTGACTCATTGAGGAGAAAAAAGAATGAACAAGAGACTCTGTAGCATTTTTGCAGGTGTGTGCGCACTCACGATCATGGCCGCTTTGGCCGTACCGGCGTGCGCGCAAGACGAACCGAAAGAAAAGCCGCCGATGTACAGTTACGTCGGGTTCTGGAATGTTCCCCGGGCGCAATGGGCGGAAATGGACAAGAACACAGCCGCCGATCAGAAAATTCTGGACAAGGCGCTGGCCGATGGAAGCATCATAGGCTACGGCAACGACCTGAATCTGGTGCATACGCCGGACGGCACAACCCACGACGACTGGTGGTCGGCGATGTCTATGGCCGCGATGCTGAACGTGCTGGACAAGTTCTACAAGTCCGGTACGCCAACTTCGCCCGTGCTAGCCAGCGCCACCAAGCACTCGGACGGTATATTTGTCAGCCGGTTTTATAACTGGCGTCCGGGTTCGTATAAGGGCGCTTATACCCGCGTGGCATATTACAAACTGAAAGCCGACGCGCCGGAACACGCGATTGAGACGCTCAGCAAGACGCTTATCGTGCCGGTATTGGAGAAGTTGCTGGCCGACGGCGCGCTGGTTGAGTACGAAATCGATACCGAGGCGATCCACACGGAAGCCCCTGGAGCATTCTGGGTGGACGTGATCTCGCCCAACGCCGACGGTCTCGACAAGTTGGATGCTGCCCTGCAAAGTGCGGGCAAGGCCAACCCCATGAGGGGTGCGGCGTTTAGACTCCCTGGTGGATTTGGCAACGCACCGCGATTCCCTGTCCAGCTCTACCGTAACTTATAAATAGTTCCCAAAATCAGTGCTCCCGATCGCATGCGGCGGCTGCGTCTTTTTCGACGCGCGCCGCCGTTGCTCCCCGCCGGCGTCACCCTGAGGGACTTCAGTCCCGAAGGATCTCGCGTGCACCGGCGCAACAGCCGGTCCGAAGCGAACGGTCTGACGTACCAGATGGTTTCGCAAGGCCGGCATTAAGCCATTCATAAAAATGGTGAGCAGTGTCAGCCTGACTCACTACAGACCTTGAAGCCCAGACGGAGTCAGGGTTAGTATGGTTGCTCGGAGCGAGGCCGAGGGGTTCGATGCCGCAAAATTACGTTCCAATATTTATCTTCATCGCATTCGTCGGGGTCTTGATTCCGGTCACCCTGCTAGCGGCCAAACTGGTGCGTCCGGACAATCCCAGCAAAACAAAATTAATGCCGTATGAGTGCGGCATCGATCCCGTTGACAGCTCCCGCGGACGTTACACCGTCCGCTATTACATAGTTGCCATTCTTTTTGTGGTCTTCGATGTGGAAACGATCTTTCTTTTCCCGTGGGCTGTCCAGTTCAAGGCGCTGGGCGTCTTCGGACTGGTCGAAATGTTGATCTTCCTGCTCATCCTGATCGTTGGTTTCGTATGGATCTGGGGAAAAGGCGCCCTGGAGTGGATATAACCATGTAGGGGCGGACGCCCTCGTCCGCTCTGGCCGGGCAAAGCCCGGCAGCTACCGCGGTAGAAATGCAAAGACTGGCGAGCGTTGCTCGCCCGCCCGGACGGGAGCGTCTGGGCCTACGTATTCTCGGTTTAGTCCTTCAATGTCGACTCTACCCACCTCTGAAACCTTCACCGCCAGCCGCTGGACCAAGGGCAATCTGTTCTTTCCAGTCCGCATCATCGTCACGCCGCAGCATGTGAGCCGGGTAAAGTCCCGCCTGTTCGGCACCAACGAAGAGAGCATCGCTTTGGGGAAGGTCGCGTCAGTGCAGATTTCGACCGGCGTGATCTGGTCCGAGATTCGAATTGACTCTTCGGGCGGCACTGCACCCATCACCAGCCACGGCCACCGTAAAGCCGACGCCCTGCGGATTCGTGAGCTGATCGAAAGCTACCAGGCCGAACAAAGAAAATGAGGCCACGATTCTGAATTCTTTGCGTTCCTTGCAAACTCTGCGGATAAGGTTTTTAGCCCCAGCTCCGCGATTGACACTTACTTTGCAAGCTGTTAAAAGTTAACGTTCTTCTAAACGCCCGCGGCGCCGGAGGTTTGTACCTTCCGTAGCTATGCCTGAGGACACCAAATCCCCCACTCCGCCGCCGACTGGTGAGCCGAAAGCCTCGGCAGGACAGCCTATTCCCGGTAGCGTTCAGTCCTCTCCGGAAAAGCCTGCCACTCCTGCTGCACCCCCAAAGGCCGCCGAACACGCGGCGCCTCCCAAGCCTACTGGACCCGCTACCGTCGCCTGGGATTCACCGATGATCTCCCGCCTTAGAGCCCAGCATGGCTCGGGCCTGCGCGAAACCGTAACCTATCTCGGCCAGAAATATATCGTTGCCGACCCGTCGCTCATTCCCGAACTGCTGCAGGTTCTTCGCGATCAGGAAGAATTCGATTACTGTGTCGACATCACAGCCCTACATTATCCCGACCGCGAGAAGCAGTTTGAAGTGGTCTGGATTCTATATTCCTTCCCACACAACGAACGCATTCGAGTCAAAGCCGCCTACGCCGACGGCGCATCCGTTCCTAGCGCCGTCCCCATCTGGCCGGCCGCCAACTGGCTGGAGCGCGAAGTTTTCGATATGTTCGGCATCCGCTTCGAAGGACATCCTGACCTGAAGCGCATCCTGCTGCCCGACGGCTGGAAGGGCCACCCGCTGCGCAAGGATTACGGCATCATTCAGCAGGATCAGGAGTGGGTACAGATCAACCTGGGGATCGAGAGCGGGCAATGACCGACCGGACCACGATTGACCCAAAAACGATTGACCGCACTTCCCACCTTGAACTGGAACAGCATGAGAAAACTTTTCTCGATTCCAACGAGCTCATCATCAACATGGGGCCGCAGCACCCGGCTACGCACGGCGTTCTGCGCGTAATTCTCAAACTGGATGGCGAAAAGGTTCTGGGCACCGAGTGCGTGATCGGCTACCTCCATCGCGGAGTGGAAAAGATAGCCGAGCACCGTACCTACACCATGTTCAATCCGTACGTGGATCGTATGGATTACGTGGCGGCGGTGTCGAACGGCCTGGGGTACTGCGAAGCGGTGGAAAAGTTGCTCAACGTGCAGGCGCCGCCGCGGGCCAACTACATTCGTGTGATTCTCACCGAACTGAACCGACTTGCCAGTCACATGCTGTGGCTGGGCACGCACGCGCTCGATATCGGCGCCATCACCCCGCTCTTCTATACTTTTCGCGACCGCGAGGAAATACTTAAGATTTTCGAGAAATACTGCGGCGCCCGCCTGACCACGCATGCCTTCCGCATCGGCGGATGTTCGTACGAGACCTACGAAGGTTTCGAGCGCGAGGTAAAGAAATTTCTCGATTTCGTCGCTCCCAAAATTGACGAGTATGAGGAACTGCTCACCACCAACCGGATCTGGGTCGAGCGCACTAAAGATGTAGGCAAGATTTCCGCCAAAGAATGTATCGCTCTGGGCGTAACCGGACCGGTGCTCCGCGCCAGCGGAGTGCAATGGGACCTGCGCAAAGCCCAGCCCTATGCGGCTTACGCGGATTTCGATTTTGATATTCCTGTCGGCAAAAACGGCGACACCTTCGACCGGTACATGGTGCGTATGCAGGAAATGCGGCAATCGCTGCGCATCATCGACCAGGCTATTGGCAAGATTCCCGCCGGCCCGATCATGGCCAAAGTGGCGAAGGTGATGAAGCCGCCGGTAGGCGAGATTTATCACTCCATCGAAGCGCCCAAGGGCGAGCTCGGGTACTTCATCGTAAGCGATGGATCGACTCAGCCCTACCGCGTTCGGGTGCGGCCGCCATCCTTCGTAAACCTCCAGGCGCTGGACATGATGGTTCGCGGGGCGCTGGTCGCGGACGTCATCGCGGTCATTGGCACTCTGGACATCGTGCTGGGCGAGGTGGACCGCTGATGCTCGACTACATCACCTCGTATTTCAAGAGCGACCTCACGCCAGGCTCTGCCGGTAATATGTTTTGGGCTTTTGTGTATATCGTCCTGATCTTTCTCGGCCTCTCGGTCGCGGTTATCGCCATGAACTGGCTGGAGAGAAAGATTCTGGCGCACATGCAAGTCCGCCTGGGACCGATGAGAGTCGGCCCCCACGGCCTGCTCCAGCCCATCGCCGACGCCCTCAAACTCCTGATCAAGGAAGACATCATGCCGGCTGAGGCCGACCCGTTCGTCTTCTGGGTGGCCCCGCTGATTGTTGTCATTACCGCCTTCACTGTTTTTATCGTAGTTCCATTCGGGCCGACGCATGCGGTCACCGACATGAATATCGGCGTGCTGTTCATGTTGGGCGTTTCCTCGTTGAGCGTTCTCGGTGTGGTGATGGCGGGATGGGCCTCCAATTCCCACTACCCACTGATGGGCGCGCTGCGCTCCAGCGCGCAAATGGTTTCCTACGAAATCGCAATGGGACTGGCCGTGATTTCCGCCGTTCTGATGACCAGCCTTAACAAGGATGGCGTGGGCACGTTGAGCATGATCGGGATCGTTCAGGCTCAGCAGGCACAGCAGGTGTGGTTTGTATTCAAGTTCTTTCCGCTGGGGCTGATCGCGTTCGGCATTTTCGCAATTGCCATGGTAGCGGAAACGAATCGTGCTCCCTTTGATCTGCCGGAAGCCGAATCGGAGTTGACCGCTGGCTTTCACACCGAGTACAGCGGCTTCCGCTGGTCGCTCTTCTTTCTGGCGGAATATTCGGCCATGATCGCGGTGTCATCGATCGCCGTCACGCTGTGGTTGGGCGGATGGATGCGGCCGTTCCCCAATGCTCTGAGCGGCGAGACCTGGGACCTGGTGTTCTCGCTCGTTCCCGGCCTCACCTTTCTCTTTCTGGCCGCCATCACTTTTTACAGCACGGCCCGCATGCCGAAGCATCCCTTGTTCCGGGTGCAGACGATCGGACTGGGCGGCTTTGGCGCCGTACTGGCCGTCATCGCGGTGGTCCTGTTCATTCCGCCGGTGCGCGATCGCATCCAGGACATTTTCTGGTTCAGTGCTAAGGTCGCGTTTTCCATGTATATGTACATCTGGTATCGCGGTACCTTCCCGCGTTACCGCTTCGATCAACTGATGAAAGTAGGATGGAAGATCCTGCTGCCGGTAGGTATCGGCGTTCTGCTGCTGACAGCGATTGCAGGAATCGTGTTCTGAAACACGAATCACGAATTACGTAGGGGCAGGTGTCTGACCTGCCCAGCCCAGCAAAGCTCGGCAGAGGTTTGGATCAAGCAGGGTTTGGGATAGAGAATTAACTATGGCTCCGGTAGCCACAACATTTTTCTTCTATTTTTTGTCGGCGCTGACCGTTCTTAGCGGCGTGCTGGTCATCACGCGCAAGAATCCGGTGCACTCCGCCCTGGCATTGATCATGTCGCTGCTCGGGCAGGCCGCGCTTTACCTGATGCTTTATGCGCCTTTTGTCGCTGGCGTTCAGATCATCCTCTACGCTGGCGGCATCATGGTCCTGTTCCTGTTCGTTATCATGCTGGTCAACATCGAGAAATCGCAGAAAGAAGATCAGTTCAACAAGCAATGGCTAGTCGGACTAGCGGCGGCCATCGCACTGGGCGCGCTGTTCGTATTTGTGTACGTCAAAGGAAGAGGGCTATTTCCGGACCGGGGAATTCAAATGCCGGAGCAGGCCAATACCCAGCAGGTTGCCATCCTGCTGTATGGCAATTACATGTTCACCTTCGAAATCGCATCCTTATTGTTGCTGGTAGCGATTATCGGAGCCGTAGTAATGGCGAAGAAGAGAATTTAGAGCAGCGCTTCTAGCTTCTGGCTCCTAGCTCCTGGCCTGAAGCGCGAAGCAGTAGCTAGAAGCTAGTAGCTAGAAGCTAGAAGCTGAATATGGCTCCAATATCTACACTTCACTATCTCGTGGTCGCGGCGGCTCTGTTCGTGCTCGGCGTGATCGGCGTATTGACTCGCCGCAACGTAGTGATTGTGCTCATGTCGATTGAGCTGATCCTGAATGCTGTCAACCTGAACCTGGTCGCCTTCTCGCGGATATGGGGCCTACACGGACAGATCTTTGCGATCTTCGTGATCACCGACGCAGCCGCGGAAGCGGCCGTCGGATTGGGGATCCTGATCGCTTTCTTCCGCAACAAGGAGACAGTCAACGTAGACGAAATCGATTTGCTGAAATGGTAAGAAAACAGCTTCTAGCTCCTAGCTTCTGGCTAGTAGCTAGAAGCCAGTAGCTAGAAGCTGAAAACCCAATGTTCTTCCTGAACCACATTTGGCTTGTCCCGCTCTTTCCCGCCTTCGGCGCGGCGATCATGTTTTTTTTCGGCCGCATGCTACAGAAGAAGACGGTCAACGCGGTCTGCGTGGGCGCCGTGGTTGTAGCATTTCTCTTTTCCTGCATCGCAGTCTGGCAATACACCAACTACTCCCACGACAATCCCGGAAAGCCTTTCCAAACAACTGTCTACACCTGGCTGGGGACCGATACCGGGCACTTTAACTACGTCAAGCGCGATGGCACCCCAGCGCCGTTCCAGGCCGATGCCGGGTTCCTGCTTGATCCCCTCTCCAGCATCTGGCTGCTCTTTGTAACGGGCGTCGGCATGCTGATCCACATCTATTCCACCGGCTACATGGCGCACGAGGGCGGGTATTACCGATTCTTCGGATACCTGAATCTGTTCATGTTCTCCATGTTGACTTTGATCCTGGGGAATAACTACGCGCTGATGTTTGTGGGATGGGAGGGTGTGGGCCTGTGTTCGTATCTGCTGATCGGATTCTATTTCCATCGCAAGTCGGCCAGCACCGCCGCCAATAAGGCGTTTATCGTAAACCGGATCGGCGATGCCGGGTTCCTGCTGGGGATGTTCACCATCGCCTGGTACTTTGGCTCGCTGCGTTTCACTGACGTAACGTCCCTGGCGCGCAGCGGGCATTTTGCCATCGGCGATCCGGTCATTACTGCGGCCACCTTGCTTCTATTCGTCGGCGCGTGCGGCAAGTCCGCCCAGATTCCGCTTTACATCTGGCTCCCGGACGCCATGGAAGGCCCAACCCCGGTTTCCGCCCTGATCCACGCAGCAACTATGGTGACCGCGGGCGTGTATATGGTGGCGCGGTCGAATGCGTTATTCGTGCTCGCTCCCGGTTCGATGAAGACGGTGGCCATCGTCGGAGCTCTGACCGCCATCTTCGCAGCCTCCATTGGGCTGGTACAGAATGACATCAAGCGCGTCCTGGCATATTCGACGGTGTCGCAGCTGGGATACATGTTTCTTGCGCTGGGTGTTGGAGCGTTTGCCGCAGGCGTGTTTCACGTTTTCACCCACGCTTTCTTCAAGGCGCTCTTGTTCCTCGGTTCGGGGTCGGTGATTCACGCCATGAGCGGCGAGCAGGACATGCGGAACATGGGCGACCTGCACAGCAGAATCCCGATCACCCACTGGACCATGTTCATCGCGACCTTCGCCATCTCAGGCATCCCGCCGTTTGCCGGATTTTTTTCCAAAGACGAAATCCTGTGGCAAACCTGGTCGTCGGAAGGCGGCGCATACCGCTACCTGTGGCTGGTCGGATACGCCACTGCGTTGATGACTGCCTTTTACATGTTCCGGCTGATGTTCCTGACCTTCCATGGCATGCCGCGAATGAGCCACGAGGTGGAACACCATATCCACGAATCTCCCAAGTCAATGACCGTGCCCTTAATCATTCTTGCCCTGTGCGCCGTGAGCGCCGGCTGGCTGGGCTGGCCGCATAGCCTGGGCGGCTCGAATCGCTTTGAGAAATTCCTGGAGCCGGTGTTTGCCAGGGAAGCCCCGGTATTCCGGGCAGAGGGAGAAACCGCTCAACTCGCCGCCGGCCAGAAGGAAGAAGAGCACACGAACTCTCTCGAATACTTCCTCATGTTCCTTTCGATCGGCGCGGCTGTGGTTGGCTTCGGCATGGCATGGAAAGCATATCGCGATGCCGGCAAGGGCTACACCGAACCCATTGCCGAGAAGGCTCCGCTGGTTTATTCCACGCTGCTCAACAAGTATTACGTCGATGAAGCCTACGATTACGCCTTCACCGGTCGCCGCAAGGTGGGAGACGTGCGCCTCGGCGTGATGGGATTGGGAGAAGCCTCATCCTGGTTCGATTCACACGTGATTGACGGCACGGTCAACGCTGCCGGATGGATGACTCGCTTCAGCGGAACGCTTTCTAGTTGGTGGGACAAGTGGATCATCGACGGGCTGCTGGTAAACGGACCCGCAATTCTCTCGCGGATGGTTTCATACCCCACCCGCCTGCTGCAGTGGGGCCTGGTGCAATGGTACGCGCTGGTGATGGTGATCGGACTGGTGGGATTCGTTTTCTACTATGCAGTGCGGTGAGAGGTAGGGCTTTCGCCGACGACTGAAGACTGACGACCGACGACTGCTTTTATGCATAATCACATTCTCTCGATCATTCTTTTCACGCCCCTGGTGGGTGCGATTCTGCTGATCTTTGTTCCCAAAGAACAGAAGGACGCTATCCGCTGGATCGCCAACATCTTCGCCCTGGCCGGCCTGTTGGTGTCCATCCCGCTGGTGCCCTGGTTCTGGGCCGAGCGTTTCGAGCCCGGCTTCAAATTCATGGAGGGCGCGCCCAACAACTGGATTCCCTCGATCGGCGCCGGCTACGTTCTCGGCATAGACGGCATTTCCTTCCTGCTCATCATGCTCACCACCTTGCTGGGCTGGATTTCGATTCTTTCCTCGTGGACCGCGATCGAAAATCGAGTGAAGGAATACTACATCTGGTTCCTGGTGCTGCAGACCGGCATGCTGGGCGTCTTCATGGCGCTTGATTTCTTTCTCTTCTTTGTATTCTGGGAAGCCATGCTGGTTCCGATGTACCTCCTCATCGGAATCTGGGGCGGCCCGCGAAAACTCTACGCCGCCATCAAGTTCTTCCTCTACACCTTGTTCGGCTCGGTACTGATGCTGCTTTCTGTGCTGTTCCTGTACTTCTACAACTTCCATCAGACCGGGCAGTACACCTTCAGCATTCAGGCGTTGTACAAGACGGCGCCGCTAATCTTCCACGATCCAGCGTACGGTGCTTCGTTCGCCATTCTTTTGTTCGTGGCATTTTTCCTGGCCTTCGCCATCAAAGTTCCGATGTTCCCGTTTCACACCTGGCTGCCAGATGCCCACGTGGAGGCTCCGACCGCCGGTTCGGTCATCCTGGCAGGCGTCCTGCTGAAGATGGGAACATATGGCTTCATCCGTTTCGCCCTGCCATTCTTCCCGGATGTGGTGATGCATCCCAAGGTGCGCGGGTGGATGATTTTCCTCTCCATCGTCGGCATCATCTACGGTGCCCTCGTCTCCCTGATGCAAAAAGATATGAAGAAGCTGGTGGCGTATTCGTCAGTCAGCCATCTTGGTTTCTGCACCCTGGGCATCTTTGCGTTAAATCCGGCTGGTTTGAGTGGATCGGTGTTGCAGCAGATCAATCACGGCATCTCCACCGGCGCGCTGTTCTTGATCGTCGGCATTTTGTACGAGCGGCGCCACACCCGCGAAATTTCCGAGTATGGCGGCATCTCCAATGTCATGCCCGTCTACGCCACCATCACTATGATCATGTTTCTTTCCTCGATGGGATTGCCGCTGCTGAACGGTTTCGTCGGCGAGTTCACCATCCTGCAGGGAACGTTCATGGAAAACTGGAAGTGGGCGGCGTGGGCGGTGCCTGGCGTGATTCTGGCGGCGGCTTACTTGTTGTGGCTTTACCAGCGAGTGTTCTTCGGGACAGTGACCAATCCGAAAAACGAAAAGTTGCACGACCTGACGCCGCGTGAACTGCTGACTTTCGCGCCTTTAGTCATCATAGCTTTCTGGATCGGACTCTATCCCAAGCCATTTTTCCAGATTCTGGAACAGCCGGTGAACCAGTTGGTCTACACCGTCCGCGGAAAAGACTATCCCGGAGTTCGCGCCGTGAATGCTTCGAGCCGTCCCGCAGATGCGGTCCCGCCCGCCTCCGGCGCGATACAGGTAGCGAAGAATCAGCCGAAGGAGACGAAATAGTGTTGGGCAATATGGCGCAGAATTTCGGACGCGTCGACTACCTGATGTCGCTGCCCATTCTTTTGCTCACCCTATTCGCGCTGGGCATTTTGCTGGTCGACCTGATGTTGCCCGCAGAATGGAAATGGAGCAATGCGCTCACCGCGTTGGTCGGAATTCTGTTCTCTGCTGCCGGAGTGTTGAAGATTCAGCTGGCATTTAATGCCGCGGGAATCCCCGGAGAATCGGCATTTCTAAACTCAATGGTAGTGGACCGGTTCACCATCTACTTCTGGTATTTGTTCCTCGCCGCGGCCGCGCTGTCCATTCTGATGTCAGTGCGCTATCTCGAGATCGAACACGAGAACCACGGCGAATTCTATTCCCTGATCCTGTTTTCTGTTGTCGGCATGATGTGCATGGCCGCCGGCTTCGATGTCGTCCTCATTTTTATCGGCCTCGAACTGATGGCGATTTCCACCTACGTGCTGGTCGGCTTCTTGCGCAAAGACCGCAGGTCGAACGAAGCTGCCATGAAGTATTTTCTCCTGGGCGCATTCTCCTCCGGCATATTTGCCTACGGCCTGTCCTTATTTTACGGGCTGACCGGCAGCACCAGCCTGCTGGGGATCAGGAGCGGCCTGGTGAGGATGGCAGCCGCTCAACCCAACCGCGTCGACCCAATTGCGGTGATCGCCCTGCTGACCGTTTCGACCGGTCTCTTTTTCAAGATCGCCGCCATTCCATTCCACCAATGGTTGCCGGATGCCTACGAAGGCGCCCCCACCACGGTGACGGGGTTTATGTCGGTGGCGGTGAAAGCCGCAGCCTGGGCAATGCTGCTGCGTATTTTCCTCTGGGGACTTTACCCGCTTCGAAGCGTCTATGTCCCCCTGCTGATTTTTGTATCGGTGGCAACCATGACCGGCGCCAACCTGGCCGCCCTGACGCAGACAAATCTCAAGCGGCTGCTTGCCTACTCGTCGATCGCCCATGTCGGCTACATGCTGCTGGGCCTGGTGGCGCTGGCTTCGGTGACCTATCCCGCGCCCGCATTCTTTGACGGGCTGAAGGGGATTTTGCTCTACCTGCTGGTATACACGTTTATGAACCTGGGAGCGTTCGCGGTGATCGCGTCGCTGCGCCAGCGCAATGTCATTGGCGACGAACTGGACGATATCGCCGGCCTTTATTTCCGCGCACCCACCGAATCCGTCCTGATGCTGATCTTCCTGCTCTCGCTCGCCGGCATCCCGCCGCTGGCGGGGTTTTACGGAAAGTATTTTATTTTTCTGAGCCTGATCGAAAGCGGCCATTACGTGCTGGCGTCGCTGGCCGTGCTCTATGCCGTGTTCGGTCTGTATTACTACATGCGCATCGCTAACCAGATGTTCATGCGCGAAGCTCTGGACAAGACTCCTTTGCCGATCAGCGCCGGCATGCGCGTCGCCCTCGGAGTTACAGCGTTCGCTACCGTCTATATCGGAATCTTCCCTGAGCAATTTATCCGGATCGTGAACTGGTCTTTGGGTATCGCCCAGGTCACGCCGGTCGCCGGTCTGATACGGTAAGAAGCGCGATGCAGGGAAGGGGCGCTTGTAGCTCTTTCGTTCCCGTCATGTCTGCCAAGCCAGAAAATTCCGATAAGAAAAACAGTTGGATCCAGTTGGCGAAGTATAGCCAGCTGGCGTTTGTATTTCCGGCGGCCACGGTTGCGGGATGGTTGATTGGCGCGGCCCTGGATCGCTGGCTCCACACGACATGGCTGTACCTCGCGGGGTTGATCCTTGGTATAGTTGCCGGCTTCGTCGAACTGATTCGGGCGGCGCTTTCTTCCGATTCGGAGTCCGAGTGATAGGCGTCCAGCCATTGACCACGGATGCAAACGGCGAAACGTTCTATGCGGGAGCGCTCGATCGCATCTCCCGCGTCATGATCGTGCTGGCGGTTGTCCTGGGTGCGGCCGCCTGGTGGCACTACGGTTGGCGCGTAGCCATGGGATTCAGTTGCGGGTGCGCCGTCGCTTACCTGAATTTTCACTGGCTGACGCGAGTAGTCACCGCGCTCGCCGATCGCGCCACCGAAGCCGGCCAAACCCAATCCAGCGCCGGAATGGTGTTGCGCTTTCTGCTTCGCTACGTTTTGATGGCTCTCGGGGCCTATGTTATATTCACTGTTTCTCCCGCGAGTCTTTACGGACTTTTTGCAGGCCTGTTCCTGCCCGTAGCGGCCATCGCGTGCGAAGCCGCCTATGAGGCCTGGGTCGCTCTGGCGCGCGGTATCTGAGATTCCCAAAGCAAGCATGGCAGGGCATGGGGAACAGCAGGTCCCTCCACTGCGCTCGCTGGCGCTTCGCTCCGGGCGGGATGACAGATTGTTCTAAATTCTTTATTGAGCGCACGAGCAAGCGCTAGAAATCCGAAGCTAGAAGCCAGGAGCTAGAAGCCCAGCCTATGCCTGAACAACTGTGGTTTACCGAACTCCTGAACCACCTCTTCGCCAACCCGGTCACGGGATTGCTGCGAGCCCTCCATATTGCTCTCCAGTATCCTCAGGCGCCAATCAGCAATGCCGTGGCCATGCAGTTTCTGGTTTTTCTATTTCTGGTGCTGGTGTTCTTCCTGGTGCGCTCGCGGCTATCCGTGGACAATCCAGGGCCGCTGCAGCATGTTTTTGAAGGTGCTCATGGTTTTATCGAGGGGCAGAGCCACGAGATTATTGGACACAACAGCGAAGAGTTCACCCCTTTCCTGATGACTCTGACCTTCTTCATTCTGCTTTCGAATCTTCTAGGACTGATCCCAGGGTTTGAATCGCCGACCGCGGTGCCCGTAGTTCCTCTGGGATGCGCCATTTGCGCGTTCGTGTACTACCAGAGCCAGGGTTTCAGGCATCACGGAATCGCCTACCTCAAGCACTTCATGGGACCGATGTGGTGGCTCGCGATCATTATGGTCCCAATCGAGATCATCAGCCATCTGGCTCGCATGCTCTCTCTCACCGTGCGTCTCTATGCCAATATGTTTGCCGGTGACATGGTGACCTGGGTGTTTTTCTCCCTTGTGCCAATCGGGGTGCCGATCATTTTTCTGGCTCTCCACCTGGGAGTATCGCTGTTGCAGACCTATATCTTCGTTCTGCTAACCATGGTCTACTTGTCGGGCGCAGTGGCAGAAGAGCATTAAGACAGTTTTCGGTTTCTAGTTTCTGGGGTGGCGAGCGCAAACTGGAAACTGGAAACTTCAAACTTTAGATCGGCCCGTTCAGCGTGAGGGCGTCTGTACGAGGATGACGTCAACCACCCACTGGCGGGAATTCATACTAGGAGAGACACACAATGCGTAGATTGTTGAGCTATTTGTTCATGGCATTGGCTTTTATGTTCCTGGCCGTGCCGGTTTTTGCGCAGGGCGGGGAAGCCGCCAGCGCGGTCAACTGGGTAGCGATCGCGGCCGGCTTTTCCATGGCGATTGCTTCGGCGGTTTGCGGGCTGGCACAGGGGCGGGCTACGGCCGCCGCGGCTGAAGCATTGGGCCGCAATCCCGCGGCGCGCTCCGGCATCCAGTTCGCGTTGATTCTGGGTCTGGCCCTAATCGAATCACTGGCGCTTTACACGCTGGTTATTATCTTTGCCAAGGTAAAGTAGGTCGTCTGGGTAGTTAGTATCGGAGACCGAGGGCGAGACGCCCTCGGGACAGCCGGCGGGACGCCGGCGCTACATTAAAAGCCTCTGCTCTGGCAGAGGCTTTTTCTTTTCACATGGATTTTGGTTAATTCGGTCGGCGCTGGCCGTCCCAGTCGCTTTCCTTGCCGACCGAGGCGTTGTCCAGGGAGTCCATCAATATACGGCGCAGACGATAGCGGCTCTCCAGGTCGGTGTTAACAATCTCGAAGCCGACTTCGTTCACGCGGGCCCGGCGCAGCAGCACTTGCCCGCGTACGTGGCGGACACCCGCATTAATGTCGATGTTGGCTTCCGAACCGACGCGAAGGTTATCTTCTTTCGTCCCCATCCCGCCACCCAGGCTGAGTTCGCGAATCAGGATGTTCGATTTGCCCCAGGAGCTGCTGATGGTCGCGGAAAGCGTCCTGCGGAGCACGATGCGCTCGTAGCGCCGCTGCCTTACCCAGGGGCAGGCCGGAGCGGCATCGAGCGGAGCGATAGCCAGCTCTCCCGGCTCCAATCCGCTTTCAGCCATAACCTGG
This sequence comes from Terriglobia bacterium, assembly GCA_963748935.1. Classification (GTDB taxonomy): domain Bacteria; phylum Acidobacteriota; class Terriglobia; order Terriglobales; family Acidobacteriaceae; genus JAIQFF01. The sequence continues at coordinate 169,138 of CAVVLA010000028.1, read as the reverse complement.
CTGCCGTAGCGCGGATCGATCTTGACCAGGGCCTGCGCGGCTGCGATGCGCAACTCGCGGTGGTTGCTGTACCGCCACATTTTCTTTGCTTCCAGAAGGCTGCGCAGGACCGGGATCGCATCGTTTTCGCGCAATCGGCCCAGCGACTCGACCGCCTTCAATTGCAACAACGGAGAGCGCCCTTGGGTTTCACCCGCTTCGGCCATGACCACCAGCGGTGGAACCGCGGTGCGGTCGCCGCTCATGCCAATCTCGTCGATGGCCTGAGGCAAGACCAGGGGATCAAGAATTTCGAGCAGTTCGAGCAGCGAACGTCCCCGATCGTGGGCGGCGCCATAGGCAACCTGGCGCACCACCACGTCGTGATAGAACCGATTCCATTCCGGCAACCGCGCCGGCAACAGTTCGAGAAGGGTGGGCACATCCAGGCGGCTCAAAACGCCCACTACCGCAGCGGCCTGGCGGGGTTGCCCCGTGCGCATCATCTCCCGTATCTGCGCCTGCGCGGGTGCTCCCAGTTCCTTTACGATGTCCACAATCCGGTCACACTCTTCCCGCCGCATGCAGCGGAAAAATCTTTCGGACAGGTGCTCCACCGAAGCCTGCGAGGTGCGCCGCAGAACCTGAAGCAGATCGGGTGGCAGTTGCGGCAGGTGCATGGCTTCTTCGATGAACTCGGCGAGACGATTTTCCACTCCGATACGAGGCCGTAGGTCGGTCGCCAGTACAGGCCTCTGTCGGGCGATGTTTTCCATGGCGATGCAGACTTCGTTCAAAGCGCCAAACTGCTTGTGCTCGCTGCTTTCTGTGCTCAGTCGGACGAAAGCCGCTCCCAGAAGGCTTTGCATCTCAGGATCGGACTCCTGGCCTATCGACTCTCCGAGTTTGCGGATGGAAAGCGCCATCAAATCTCCGCCCGCGGCCGCGAACAGATCCGCCAACTGGCTTATGCCGGTTGCAATCTTGCGCCGCGGGTCGCTGTCCTTGGCATCCAGGCAGCTTAAATAGTTTTGCAGAATGGCCGTAGCGGTCTCTTTGTCGCCGCGGTCCAACAGGATTTCCACGAACTGGCGCACGTTGCGCGGCGGCACGCAGGGCGCCTCATGTGAGAGCAGTACGCTTTTCTTGCCCGCTTCCGGCACTTCCGCCCAGAACATCCGGTCCAGGATGTCAGCATGTGACTCCACCAGGATGCCGGCCTTGCTCATCTTGTCTTCCTGCAATTTCAAAATCTGGCGCAGGGTGTCCATCTGCCGGCTCATGTGCTCCATCATCTGGTGCACAGCGTTGACCTTAACTTCGCCCTTCTGGAAGCGCTCCAGGGCGAAGCGGATGGCCATGTGCTCAGCTGCCTTCATCAACAGCGGTGTATTGTCTGCCTGCTCCGAGGTGGCCTGGGCCGCGAGGGTTCCCAGCAGCTGCTGCAAATTGACCTTAGTGTTGGGATCGACCGCGGTCAGTTCTTTCTGTAAGGCTGTGGTATCGGCGCCTGGATCGCCGCCGACTTCGCCAAATCTGGTCAGCAGGCGGATGGTCTGAATGACTTCTTCCTCCTGCAAGGGCACCACGCCGCCAGCCCAGGTGCCGCCAGGGGCTGCTCCCGAGCCCTCCGCGACCGGGCCGCGAACATTCGGAACGCTGCCCACGGGCACGCTGCCTGGGGCGCCGTCCGGAGCTCCGCTCTTGGCGCCTTCGGCGGCAGCGATCAGTTGCAGCAATTTCTGAGGATCATTGAGCCACTGCTTGAATTCCGGTCCCAGGGTCTGGGCCGCGATCTGAGCCGCGATGCTTACCTCCCCGGTGGCGGGGTCGGCGGCAACAAACCTAACCTCGTTGATGCGTATCGAAGCGCTCTTGCTCTCTCCAAAAGTATTCTTGATCTCTTTCACCACATCCTGGGCTCGGGATCCGCCCATGGCGAAAGCCCGCACCAATTGGGTGAACTCTTCCTTCGTGATCTGGTTGGAGAAGTGGATGCTGGCCAGGCCGGCGGTGGTCAGCAGTTGTGCGAAGCTGCGCTCCGCTTGACCGGTTTCCAGCGGAGTGCCATCCATTAGAAGCTTATTTTCGGAAACCCCGAGCAGGAACGATCCCTCGGGTCCCTTGGGTAAGCCTTCTTGCAACTCGTTCCACGTGGTTGCAAACTGTCCCTCGGTGCGCTTGTGGTCGAGCCCATACAGGCGAACGTATTTCACCAATATATTAAGACTATGGACAAACCCACGCGCGGACGCTACCCGGCTGCCTTTGTTTGTGTCTGCCGTTATGATGGCGCGCTCCTGGAAATCCCGTTACCCGGTAAGGGTAATGCGGAACCATGAGATGATGCACATTACGGAGGTAATAACGCCGTCAGGCGCTTAGGACAGAGCCCCTCGGCTGAGCCGGTTTTAGCTATTCACGTTGGAGACCGTTTGCCCGCCCCAAACAACCCGACCAGAGGGCCTAGGACCAAAGCCGGCCTAGCCTTCTGGATGCAGCGTGTACTCGAGGAGTGCGAGCGCGCGGCCGCAACTTTTGCCCCTGACCCGGTCCACGATCTGCGGGTGGCCCTCCGCCGTTGTTGTTCTCTCGCCGATGGCATCTCGGTTATAGACCCGGATCCCGCCTGGAGGGAAATGAAGAAAGAGGGTAAGCGTCTGTTCCGCCGGTTGGGAGAATTGCGCGATGTCCATGTGATGCAGGACTGGGTACACCGCCTGGACAGCCCCGGAGATCCAGTCTCGGGAGCGCTGCTGCAATTATTCACCGCGCGCGAGACCCTGCTGCAACAGCAAGCCCTCCAGGCGCTTCAGGCATTCGACCGCAAACAATGGCAGCGCTGGTCCGGTTCGTTGCCCCGCCGGATAGCCCGATTCCGGCTCGGAAGCCTGGTTTTCCGTCACCTCGCTCTGGAGCGGTGGACGAACGTATACAGACTCCACCGGACCGCGATCCGCAACCGCTCCCAGGTGGGATTCCACCGGCTGCGTATCGGGCTCAAGCGGTTCCGCTACATTGTGGAGAATTTCCTACCCGACCAACATGCCGCCTGGAGCGATGATCTCAAGCAGGTGCAGGACCTCTTGGGCGACGTTCACGATCTCGACGTTCTTTGGTCGGTGGCAGCGCGCGCAAATGTGTTTCCGGATGCGGATGCTCGTACCCGCTGGCAAGTCAGAATCAATGAAGAGCGCGCCCAGAGAATAGAAATCTACCGAAAGAAGATGCTGGGAAAAGAGTCTCTCTGGCAGAGGTGGCGCGCCGCGTTGCCCAGTCCGCGTGAGATTGAATCCGCGGCCATGCTTCGACTCAAACTCTGGGCCTCGCTGCTGGACCCCGACTTCAAGCACTCGCAACACGTTTCACGGCTCGCCCTGCAGCTCTATGACGGATTGACGAGCGACGGCCGGACTTCGGAATCCTCCGCGCAGCATAGGGCCATCCTGCAAGTGGCGGCGCTTTTGCATGACGTTGGTCGATCCAAACAGGAAAAAGGACACCACAAAACTTCTTCTCGAATGATTCGCAGCCTGACGCCTCCTCTCGGCTGGGGCGAGCAGGATTTGCTGTTGGCCGGAGTCGTTGCCCGCTACCATCGCGGAGCCCTCCCTCACTCGGGGCATAAAACCCTCCGTGGCCTGTCTCCGAGCCAGAGGCAAGACGTATCAAGACTGGGAGGGATTCTTCGCCTGGCCAATGCGTTTGATAATTCCCGCGACGGACACATTCGAAGCCTTGCAGTCGAAAGACGGAACGGGTTTCTAACCGTCGCCGCCCAAGGCTACTCTCTCCGCGACCGCACCGCCGAGGCCATCTCCGCCGCTCGGCACCTCCTCGAAACGGTGTATCACTGTCCGGTGCTGGTCAAGCCTATGAAGGTCGAACCCATGAAGGTCAGGCCGGTGAAGGTTAAGCCAATGAAAGTCGCCCCAGCGAGGGGGGCGAAAGCCGAAGCCAGAAGATGAGGAGAAATGATCCTGCAGGCTCACTCAGGGCTGGCGCGGTTTCGCCAGTTCATCACCGGTTCCACTCCTCAGATAGCGCAGAGCCTGATCAACACATGAGTCCAGGTTTGCGTCGGTGTCGATAACAAGTTTGGGCTGGTCAATTGGCTCCCACGCCTTTCGGATCTCGCGATAGAGCTCTGGCGTGCGATTCGCAGCAAGGTGGGTGTTTGCCGCCGCCGCTTCCGCCAGGCGTCCGAGTGCGGTCTGCTCTGCGCAGACGCATTCCAGCGTGGCCCATGTGGCGCCCACTTGTGAGCAGAATTCGATCACGCGCGTACGCTGATATCGCCGCGAGAACGTACGGCCATCCAACAGAACGTGCAGTTCGGCGTCCTTGGTCAGCAGATACCCAGCCGTTTGCAGCATGATCTCCTGGCAGAAATCGTCCTGCGCCAGCGAATACTCGACGTGAGGCGGCTGAAAGAGCGCCGCCCGAATTGCGTCCTTATCCAGAACCGTCCCCGGAAGCCGCTGCACGAGCGCTCTCGCCAGCGTGCTCTTACCCGTGCCGGGCAGTCCTGCCATGATCACGATCATAGGTACTCCCCGCGAGAACCACGCGCAACCACGAAGAAGTTTCTACCAGGTTCCCCAATTCGAATACTGGCCCCTGTTTGCTGAAGGAAATGATTGGCAAATCCGCACTGGCAAAGTAGCGCCGCCGTCCCGGCGGCTGTCCGGTGGGCGTCTCGCCCACCGCGGGGAGGGTAAGATGCCCTCCCGACGGCCGACAAAGCTTGCCCTGAGCGCAGTCGAAGGGATGCCGGCGCTACTTTGTAAAGCAGCGCAGTAAAGCCGCGCAGCACCGAAAGAATACAGCCCACGGCGTAAGCCGTGGGGTCAAAGGCCCGAGCTGGCTCAGCCTGAAAGGGCGAAAGAATGCTCTTAGCAACCCGCACTGGCAAAGTAGCGCCGCCGTCTCGGCGGCGCTACTCTCAGAGCCGCGCAGCGTCCGTCACAGCGCTTCGCTTTCACGTTCTACGGCTGTTAGCAGCCAGAAACTCCTCAGTCACTTCCATCTTCCTCCGGCGCAAAGTACAGATACAACATGACTCACGCTCAACTGGTGCAGCGAGCCGTTGCGTGGCTGCGAGGTTATCGCTGCGGGGTGATCCTGTCCGAACAGGCTTGCGTCAGCGGCGAAATGCCCGACGCCATCGGATGGAAACGCGCCTCTCATTCGGTACTGATCGAGTGCAAGATCTCCCGGGCAGATTTTCTCGCCGATCGCGACAAGCCGTTCCGGCAAAAATCCGGGCTCGGTCTGGGTTGCGAGCGCTTCTATCTCACTCCGCCGCGGCTGCTTGGGCCGGGCGACTTACCGTCCGGATGGGGCCTGCTGGAAGTGCGCCAGCGGAAGGTGGAGGTGGTTCAACGCTCAGCCAGGAATCTCCGCACTGCCGAGGGGATGGCCTATGAAATGAATTTGCTGCTGGCCAGCCTGCGCCGGGTGGAAATTCGCATCGAGCCGCAAACCATTACCGAATTTCTCAAATGGAAAAACCGCATGCTCGAGTACAACGGCGGCGCGTGGCCCACCGGCATCGGGCCGACCCCGGAAGAGCAAAATTATTTTCTGGAAGGCAGCAACCCAGAAGCGCTCGAAGTGGATGGCGGAGAGGTCTGATTTCTTTCGCCCCTTCGGGGCTGTGCCATCCTCGTCAGTTAACCCCGGGCTCACGCCCGGGGCTGCATTCTGCGGCCGCTTCGCGGCTGAGTTGGCGCAGACGCCGGCATATGAAGTCCAACGTCGAAGGTCCAAGGTGCAAGGCCCGATGTCCGGTTCTTAACTCAAAAAGAAAAACCGGGCTGGTTGGCCCGGTTTTTAGTGGCGTCGGTTGAGATGTGGTTACATCCGATCCGGCGCGAACTAGCGGCGAAGGTTTTCCGGTCAGTTTAACCGGAGTGTCACTGCGGTCTTCGTAGCCAGTTAGGAATCAGCCAGTCAAAAATCATCGGAGACGGGAAGAACATGTACTTCACCTAGTGCAAGCCTGCTGCCAATGCAGAGCCTCATCCTCCACTTTTTAGTAAGCGCGCTAAATCATTGCAGTATATACAATTAAATTTGATGACTTTACAGGCGTCCAACGTGGGTCTCGGCCGTGGCGTGGGAAAAGATTTACCCAACGGGGAAAATGAAAGGCTTACAACACTATAGCTCCCGGCGTCCTTCCATGGCTTTCAACATGGTGATTTCATCGGCGTATTCAATATCGCTGCCGACCGGTATCCCCATCGCAATGCGGGTCACCTTGAGTCCGGCGCGCCGCAGCTGTCCGGAGAGATAGGTTGCGGTGGCTTCTCCCTCGACCGTGGGATTGGTGGCCAGGATTACTTCGTCCACCTGCCCGTCTTCCACCCGGCGCATGAGGTTGGAAATCCGTAATTGGTCCGGACCAATCCCGTGCAGGGGAGAAATCGATCCGTGCAGCACGTGATAAACGCCGTTGAAGTGTTTGGTTTTCTCGATGGCGGCAATGTTGGTAGGTTCTTCCACCACGCACACCATGCGCAGGTTGCGAGTGGCGCTGCTGCAATAGACGCAGGGATCTACATCAGTGATGTTGTTGCAGATCGAGCACAGGCGCAGGTTGGCTTTAACGTCACGAACCGCAATGGCCAGGGCTTCGGCGTCGTCGTCGCTTGAGCGCAGGATGTGAAAGGCGAGCCGCTGCGCCGTCTTGCTGCCGATGCCCGGCAGCTTCTTAAGCTCGTCGATCAGCCGCGCCATCGGCTCCGCAAATTTAGACATAGAAAAAATCGGGAAAGTGGGAAATTTTAGTAATTAAGGAATTCGGTAATTGAGCAGTTGTCCAATTGATGAACCAGGCAATCCCAGGTTCAAATTTCTCAATCTCCCGATCTCTCAATGTCTCAATGACTCAATTCTACAGTCCCGGAATCCCCATACCGCCGAGCATACCGCCCATGGTGGATTGCATGGCGTCGTCCACTCTTCTGACTGCGCCGTTGACCGCGGCTGTAATCAAATCCTGCAGCATCTCGAGATCTCCGGTTTTCATCGCTTCGGGATCGATCTTGATGCTCAGGACCTGTTTGCGGCCGTCCATCTTGACGGTCACGGTGCCGCCGCCGGAAGAGCCTTCGACTACGGTTTCCTCCATTTTCTTCTGCAGCTTCTCGTATTGCTGCTTGGCCTGCGCCATCAAGTCCTGCAGGTTAAATCCGCCCATCCGTGCCCGGCTTTCTCAGCGTGATTGGTCTCCGAATCCACGGTTAACTCCGTGGAACGAGACTTACCGCTTTTCCTTGTAATCGATAATCGTACGAATTTCGGCTCCGAATTTTTCCTTCATGCGGCGGACCACCGCATCCTGTTCGGCGCGTCTGCGACCGCCGCCGTTGGTCGATCCCACACTTCGTGGCGCGCTCTGTGGCACGGCGCCTGAGATCACCTTCAACCTCACCGGTCGTCCCAGCACCCCGCTGGCGGTAGCGACGATCAGCCGCTTTGCCTCTGCCCCCAGCGACATCTCAATCACTGTGGCCGATGACGCAACTTTGATCACCACTTCGTTGCCTTCCACTTGCCATTCTCCGCTCTCAAGCATGGCGCTCAAAATGCGCTGTCCCGCACCGTCCAACGCGTTCAGTACCGAGCTTCGCAAGTCAACTGACGGCGCTGCCGCAACCGGCGGCGTAGTTTCCCGGGACGGCTCCGGCTCCGCTTGAGCGACAACAGCCGGGGCCGCCGATCCCATAACCACGTTGTTGGCCGATCCGGTCGCCGCCTCGCGAGATCCTGACAGTGGACTGCCCACGGTAGAAAGCTCCGGCTTCGACCCGCTCTTGCGCGCTGAATCTGCGGCAAAAGGCGAAACGTTGGTCGAACGGGACATCGCCGACGGCTCCGGCCGCTTGAGTTCGGGCTGCTTGAGACCCGGCACCACCGACGGCTTGCCCGCAGGCCGCGAGAAGCTTGCGGCCGCCGCCTCGCTCAGCAATTGTTCGATCGGCAAGAGGCGTTGAGCGTGGGCCATCTTCAACAAGCCCAACTCCAGATGAAAGCGTTGCTCCTGCCGGTAACCAAGTTCGCCGTGGGTGCGCAGCATGATCTGCAAGTGCCGCGCCAGATCTTCCTCGGCAAACAACTCCGCCACGCGGACCACGCGCTGGCGTTCGTCACCCGAAATCTGCAGCAGGGAAGACTCGCCTCCCGCAACCTTGGCCACAACCGTGTTGCGCAGAAATCGCACCATCTGCCGGGCAAAATGCGTCGGGCTGTTTCCCTCGCCGATAAGACGGTCCACCAGGCGTAGCACCTCTTCGGTGGATCCCCGAGCCACGCCCTGCATCACCTCTTCCAGCACTCCGGAGGGCGCGGCGCCCACCAGGTTCCGTACCTGCTCGGCGGTCAGGCGTCCCGTGGACGAAGCAATGGCCTGATCGAGGATGGAAAGTGCGTCGCGCATGGAACCATCTCCGGCCTCGGCGAGCAGCGCCAGCGCATCTTCGTCAGCCTCGATCTTTTCCCGTCCGGACAGGTGCTTGAGCTGGTTCAGAATTTCTTCAAAACGGACGGCACGAAAACTGAAATGCTGGCAGCGCGACCGGATGGTCTGCGGAATGTCTTCCGGCTGGGTCGTCGCCAGCATGAACACCACATGGCTGGGAGGCTCCTCCAGCGTTTTCAGCAGCGCATTGAAGGCGGCGTCGGTGATCTGGTGGGCTTCGTCGAGAATGTAGATCTTGAAGCGGTCGCGAGCCGGACGGTACCGGGTCGCCTCGCGCAATTCGCGGATCTCATCGATCCCGCGATTTGTGGCGGCGTCGATTTCGATCACATCCACAGAATTGCCCGCCCGGATTTCGGTACACGACACGCACACCCCGCACGGTTCCGCGACCGGATTATCCGAAGACCGGCAATTGAGCGCCATGGCCAGAATGCGAGCCACGGTGGTTTTGCCGATCCCACGGTGCCCGCTAAAGATGTACCCATGCGCCGTGCGTCCCTGCTCGATGGCATTTTTCAGGGTGCGGGTAACATGCTCCTGCCCGATTACTTCGGAGAACTTCTGGGGACGATACTTGCGGGCTAAAACCTGATAGCTCATGTCGAGGAGAAGTTTCAATTATACGTGATGCTTTCGCAGGCAAAAGCTGTGCTGCACGGTTAATTCGGGCGATCCGGGCCAGCTCTCGACTTCCAGGCTACAGGCTCTGGGGTTCTTTGGCGAAGAAACGCCGTTTCAGGCTAAATCCCTCTTGCGAAGAAGTCGGCCAAGGAATAGGCTTTTGGGCTGGGCTGGGGCCAACTCCAGTCCCTGGGAGACCTTGATGCAATTGAAACTGAACAATCGGGTAGTGAACGGCGTGGCTGTGGTTGACTGTGGCGGTCGAATCGTGTTCGGCGAGGAATCTGCCCTCCTCCGCGACACCTTGAAGAAGCTGATCGGCGAAAACAGTCAGATTGTCCTGAACCTGGCGGGCATCAATTACATCGATAGCGGCGGGCTGGGAACACTGGTGGCGCTCTACACCACCGCGCAAAATGCCGGCGGCTCGGTGAAGCTGGCCAACCTGACCCAACGGGTCGGAGACCTGCTGCAAGTCACCAAACTGCTGACCGTCTTTGAGGTGTATGACAGCGAGGACAAAGCTGTGAAGTCGTTCGGGAAGGGCGCTGCCGCGTAGGCGCGCCGTCCCTGGCCTGTCATAACCGCGCGCCCATTCGCATTCCGGTTCGCACCACCTGATGAGTCGAGGGACCTTGGGTCTTCGTCCGCTGCTGCACTCAATCCCGTCAGCATGATCTCGAAAGCTGTCTTTCTCCTCGGCCTCGCGCTGTCCGCCAGCGGCCTGGTCTCGCCGCCGGTTGCGTTGGCCCTGGGACTGCTCTTCGGCTTCACCTTTCCTCACCCGTTCGATCAAAGTGCAAAGAAGCTTTCGCGCTATCTGCTGCAGGCGTCCGTAGTCGGACTCGGATTCGGCATGAACCTGCACGACGTGATCCGCGCTGGCCGCAGCGGCTTTGTTTACACCCTGCTGGGTATCAGCTTTGCCATGTTGACCGGCATGACCCTGGGCGCCTTGCTCGGAATGGCAAAAACTCCGGCTTTTCTGATCTCCACCGGCACCGCGATCTGCGGAGGCAGCGCCATTGCCGCCGTCGGTCCGATCATTGGCGCCAGTTCCGAACAAATGGCGGTTTCGCTGGGCACGATTTTCGTGCTCAATTCAGTCGCGCTGCTGATCTTTCCCGCCATCGGGGCCGCGCTGAAGCTAACTCAGACCCAGTTTGGACTCTGGGCCGCGCTCGCCATTCATGACACCAGCTCGGTTGTGGGCGCCGCCGCCAAGTATGGCGCGGTCGCGTTGGCCGTGGGAACAACGGTGAAACTGGCTCGAGCTCTATGGATTGTGCCCATGTCACTTGCAACCGCGGTGATCAAGCACTCCCGGGCGAAAATCCAGTGGCCGTGGTTCATCGCGCTGTTTTGCGTGGCAGCGGTGTGCAACACCTACCTGCCGGCGGGTGCTGCGACTTACAGTGTTCTATACAGAATCGCCAAAATTGGACTCACTGCGACGCTCTACCTGATCGGCACCGGCATCTCGCTGGCAACGCTAAAAAAAGTTGGACACCGGCCGCTCCTGCAAGGCGTAATTCTGTGGCTGCTCATTTCAGCCGGGTCCCTGTGGCTGATCCGCGCAGGCTGGATCGCGCTGTAGGCAGGTTTATGTAGCGCCGGCGTCCCGCCGGCTGTCGGGCGGGCATCCTGCCCGCCCCAGGGGAGAGTCCGAGGTATCCGAGTCGATATATGAAAACCAAGTCCACAAAACCCAACATGCGCGAAAAAATCATCGCCACGATCCGCCGCATTCCGCGCGGAAAAGTCTCCACCTACGGTGCAGTCGCCAAAGCCGCCGGATTTCCCCGCGGCGCGCGCCAGGTAGTTGCGGCATTGCGCGGCGCCGTGGCCGTGCCCTGGCAACGCGTCCTGGGCGCAGGAGGCGCCATAAAGCTGCGGGGAGAGTACGCTTTCGAGCAGAGATTCCAGCTTGAGGCTGAAGGAGTCACCTTCCGAGGCCGCAAGGTTGACATGAAACGGCACGAACATCAGTTTCCAAAATCAAGCAGGACCAGCCGTCCTAGCAAGCAATCACGTGGGGACAGCCGCCCCCGGCTGTCCGGTCGCGCGAAGCGCGACAGCGACTGAAATCTGTGAGCGGAAGCCCGCTACCGCTGGCTGCTTTCCTTAGCTGCAACTTTCTGATTGAACACTTCCGATTTACCTCGTGGCACGCTCAGCGACTTCCATTGCTCGCTTTGCAAGTGCTTCGCCAGAAAAACAATCTGCCCGCAATGATAGGAGTAGTGCGCGATCTGACGGTTGATCGCCTGCATTACGGAGTGCGGCTCCCCGCGGATTTCGACAGTCCGATCAAGATCGGCATCCGATAGCGGTTCGAGCGCGGAGAACAGGCAATTCCATCCCTCCTCCCACAGCTTCATCAATGCGGCCCTTGTCGCCGGCGGGCTCTCAAATTCGGTGTCGCGCTTGCGATCCGGTTTTTCGCCGTCGCTGTTGAAAAAGTCTGTCCAGCGCGATCGCATGTTGCCGGTCATGTGTTTGACGATGAGAGCTATGGAATTCATCTCGCCATCCAAAACAGCGGAGAGTTGTTCGTCAGCCACCTGTTCCATGGCGCGCTCACTTAATTTTTTGTAGTAGCGGAACAGGGAGAGCGAGTCCAGCAAGTAGGAGGTAGTCAATTCATGTGCCATGGGCTCTCCTAGACCTTGAACTTGTCGTCGATCGAAACCTGGTATCCGGCAACCAGGCGGTTGGTTTCATTGGCCATGCCCACTACTGCCATCAGTTCCTTGAACATCGCATCCGTCATGCCCTTGTTCTTCGCTCCGACGGTATGGGAGGCGATGCAATACCCACATTGGTTGCTCACGCTCACCGCGAGGTACACCAACTCTTTCGTCAGCGGATCGAGCGCTCCTGGCCCCATGATCTGCTTGATGTCTTCCCAGGTGCGCTTTAAGGTCGCGGGGTCGTGCGCAATGGCCTTCCAGAAATTATTGATCCAGTCGGTCTTGCGGGTCGCCATAATATCGTCGTAAACGGCCCGCACTTCCGGGCTCGCGTCTTTGTATTCGATGAGGCCTAAGGTCGCCATTTATGCTCCAGGATCAAAAGATTACCGCAAAGGTCGCAAAGAGTGCCGCAAAGAGCGCAAAGAAAAACCTTATGTTCACGGGCATTTCTTAGCGTCCTTTGCGAACTTTGCGGTTAAATGCGCTTCTCCGGCAACTCCCCGCTCAAAAGCCTGCCCAAGCCGGCTGCCGCCACACGCACCCCAAGATAAAATTGCCCAAATAGGGCATACACCGCGCTGACCTCATCAAACCGCATTTCGTAAATCAGCTTCTTGAACACCAGGGGATCGTCCGCGAAAAGGTCGACGCCCCATTCCCAATCGTCGAAGCCGATCGAGCCGGTAATGATCTGCCTCACTTCGCCCGCGTACCGCCGCCCCACCAGCCCATGCTCGTTCATCTGTCGGGCGCGTTCCTCGATCGGCAAGGTGTACCAGTTCCTGGCCTCACCCCGGCGCCGATCCATCGGATAGAACGAGATGTAACGGTGCCTGGGCATCTCAGGAAACAAACGCGGATGCATCGCTTCTTTCTGCCGCGTCAGCACATCGCCGATTTCGCGCTTCCATTCATACGAATGAGCTTCGATTCCGCGCTCTTTCAAATCCCGATAAGCCTTGATCGTGGATTCGTACAGCCCCAGTTCGATCACCGACAAGTACGACGTTGTGGGCTCCAGGCAAGCGCTTAGCCCCAGCTGGGCGAGCTGCAGCTCCGCCTGGTTCAACTCATCAAAGGAGCGCCGAAAGTGCACCAACATCAGATCGCCCTTGTGCCCGAGCAGAGAAAAGAGCGCAGATTGTCCGCCGGCATTTTGTTCCATCGCGGTGATGACTCCGGCTGCCTCGTCGATCATCGCGGCCTTGTCGGCGTCGGGTAGTTGCCGCCAGGCAGCCCAACGAACTCGCATCATCTGATGCAAAACGCTGTAGCCTTCAATGGTCAGCGGAACCGGAGGGATTTCCTCCGAGACGACCTTCGGCGCGGAAGTACGGGAAGACGACATGAACGATCCTCAGTAACAGTAGTGCCTCTGTTGGTAGTGCCTTGGTTGAACACGAATTGACGCGACCGACTATTGTAACCGGGAGATGGCGGCGCAGGTTCTACGAATAAGGGGCGGGGAGCTTCTTCTGCCGCCGAAACTAGCGGCATTCTTGCTGTAGGGAGCATGTCCCGGATCGCCGCGGCGGAAGCTCGGTTAACGAACACCGACTAACGACCAACAACCACCGGCTGAGCTCGGCTGATCAACTGGCGGCGCTCGTCCATGATCCGGCAGACTCGCAGATCGCCGTTTGCATAAGGACAAACCAGATCGCTGGTGGGCGCGGAATTCTCCATCAGCACCCAAGTCACGCCGTAACGCTCTCGGAGACTTTGCAAGCGGGCCTCAGAAACGTGAGCCCAATCGGATTGCGCCGAGCTCTCGTCTTTCCACTCATCGGCGAGTTCGGGAAAAACAGAGGCAGCTCCGCTGTCCTTTTCCTGATCCGCCAGCGCACTGCGCTCGGCGATGGCGCGGAATCCGTGAAGGTCCACGCCGGGTTTCGACAGATATTCCGGATCCAGCGCGAACAGCGCGTCCTTTGGAGTGTGATCGCGAATCCACAGAAAACTGGAAAGCCACTCGCCGCTGTAGCGGACTCCGGGCCGCTCGATGTGCGGGCTGGCGGGATATGTGGCCACGTCAAGAGCGAACATTCCGGTGGAGAGCGCGCCGAAGCAAAGAATCCATCGCCAGACGCGCGCCCGCAGCAGGTATTCACCCATCAACCCGCCAAGCAGAATGAAGAAAATGACATAGATCAGATGAAAGCTCCGCATCGGTTGCAACCGGAGCAGGTAGGCGAAGTCAGCGTCGCTGGCCAGCAGTAGCGCCGCCACCGTCGATATCAGTCCCAGTCCGATCAGGATTTTTGCTACGAGCGAAAAGGCCGGCTCCACCGTTTTCAGATACACCCGCGAGCAGACCGCCAGGATCGCGAGTGGCGCGATCACTCCCACCCACTCCCACCAGTGCCACGTAGTGACTTGGAAGTACGCGCGCGACGTCAGCACCTCGCGGTAAGCGCCCTGGGCGGGCTGGAAGTGGACGAGAAAGGGGAATATCAAAGCAGGAAGCACGGGCGCAGCCTCGACAAAACCGACGCGCTCGCGGGATCGAGCCTCGATCGCCATCAGCAATCCGAATCCTGCGCCGTAGATGGCCATCTGTGGATGCACCAGGAACGCGCTCAACAGCCACAGCCATGCGGCGCGTGTTCGTCCGCCAAGAAAACAGGCGGCTGATAACAGGACCAGCGGCGTCGACAATGACCTCGCAGTCAAATAGGAATCTGCGATGATAAGCGCCGTCCCGGCCACAGGGACGCATAACAACGCCGCCAGCAGACCGACACCCGCCCAGCGGGCACGCTCGCTGCGAAAGCATTGCTCCGCCAGTTGGTAAGCCGACCACAACAACAGAAACTGCGCGAAGGCAAACCATAACAGCATGCTCCACTCTATCGACAGATGAGCGAGCCTGGTCACCCCGGCCACCAGGTGCGGAAACACCGACAATCCGGCGTGATGCATGAAGAAATCGGAACCGGATGGATACAAAGATGGATCGGCTGCTTTCTTGATTCCGGGTACGTAGATCGCAGCATCGTCAGTGCCTACGTGATAGCCGTGCACCAGAATCGAGAGGAGAGTGATCGCAATAAGAAGTGTTATCTGACCAGCTCGCGTTCGGGCCGCGCCTGGCCAGTGATCAAGCCATGAATTCCCACGCCGGAGCCCGGCGTTTCGCGGCGGCTTTTCCTCCTCTCCTGACAGCTTCAGGGTCGCTGCCATCAATACTTTCCTCGCAGAATGCGACATTTCTTCACACTAAACATGGGCCAATCCCGAGAGATCGCGAAGTCGTCAGCTCTCTGTAAATTGTTTGTAAAGCTCGTCCGGCGTGTCATGCTTCGTCATTTTTTGTCGCGCCGTTTTGTCTCACCCGCCGTGCGTAAAGTGGCGGAACACACCACTCCCTTTGTTCCGGGCATTTCAGGAAAAGTGTGCAAGGCAGGCAAATGCCGCGAGCACAGCGCCCTTTCGCTGGTTCGTATGCGCCGTTCTTATCGCATTAGTTCTAATGTGTGATGCGAACCTTCTCGACTTGGATGGTTCTCAAGAGGTGCGATTCGAGAAAGAATGGATCTTGATTTTGGGCTGCAAATTGGAAGACAAGTTCTAAGATTCAACAACTTTAGAGATCCCATAGAGTCATGGGGCCTGGCGTCATTGACGCCTTTTCCGCTCTAATCATATGATCCTAACTGGCCTGCAGAATCTTGCGCTCAGCCAGCCAGGCCTGATTCCATCCGCAAAACGTAACGGAGTTTCTCGGAGAGCAGCCACGCAAATGAGCGACCTGGTTCAACTCACAAAAGCGCAATTTACAAAAAATGACAATATTGCGGTCATCACCATCAACAACCCCCCGGTGAACGCATTGAGCCCGGGCGTGCCCGAAGGCATTTCCGCCGCCATCGATCAAGTGGACCGGGACGACGACGTGATCGCAGCTGTAGTCATTGGCGGAGGTCGCACTTTTGTCGCCGGTGCGGACATCAAGGAATTCACCAAGATGACTTCGGGCAAGGGAAAGCTTGGCCCTGGATTGCTTCCCCTGTTGCTGAAAATCGAAAATTGCTCCAAGCCCGTGGTGATGGCGATTCACGGCACCGCCTTTGGCGGCGGTCTTGGAGCTGGCCATGTCCGGCCATTACCGCGTGGCAGCGCCAACTGCGCAAGTTGGCCAGCCCGAAGTGAAGCTCGGCCTTATTCCCGGAGCCGGCGGCACGCAGCGCCTGCCTCGTCTTGCCGGAGTCGCCAAAGCGGTTGAGATGTGTACAGGCGGAAATCCGGTCAAGGCGCAGGAGGCGCTGCAGGTCGGAATCGTGGATCGGCTGATCGAGGGCGATCTGCTGGCCGGCGCTGTCGCTTTCGCTGCGCGAAGTCGCAGACAAGCCTGCGCCGAAAACTCGCGAGCGCAATCAAAAACTGGGCACTCCAGAACAAAACGCGTCCGATTTTCGCCGCCGCCCGCGACACCGCGCGCAAGAAACAACGCAACCTGATCGCTCCACTCGCGGCCATCGATGCAATCGAAGCCGCCACCAGGCTGCCGTTCGAAGAAGGTTGCGAAGCTGAGGCCAAGCTGTTCATCGACTGCCTCTATTCGGACCAGTCGAAGGCGCTCATCCACGTGTTTTTCGGCGAGCGCGAAGTGGCCAAGATTCCCGACATTCCGAAAGAAACGCCGGTCGTCCCGATCAACTCCGCCGCGGTGGTGGGCGCTGGAACCATGGGCGGCGGCATTGCCATGGTCATTCGCCAACGCCGGCATTCCCGTGTCTGCTCAAGGAAGCCGACCAGGCCGCGCTCGATCGCGGGCTGGCCAACATTCAGAAGAACTACGCCACGCTCGGTGAAGCGTGGACGCTTCACGCAGCAATTTGTGGACGAGCGCCTGAAGCTGATCCAACCGACTCTCGAGCTACGACGATTTCGGCAAGGCGGACATGGTGATCGAGGCCGTATTCGAGGGCATGGCGCTGAAGAAGGAAGTCTTCGCCGAACTCGACCGCGTGTGCAAGCCGGGCGCGATCCTGGCCAGCAACACTTCCACTCTCAACATCGACGAAATTGCATCCGCCACCTCGCGGCCCGGGTCGGTCATCGGCACGCATTTTTTCAGTCCCGCGAACGTAATGCGCCTGCTCGAAATCGTGCGCGGCAAGGCCACCAGCAAAGAAGTGATCGCCACATGCATGCAGCTCTCGAAAAAACTGGGCAAGGTGGGCGTGCTGGTAGGCAACTGTCGCGGCTTCGTCGGCAATCGGATGTTCCATCCCTACGTGCGCGAAGCGACATTTCTGGTGGAAGAAGGCGCCAGCGTCGAAGCCGTCGACAAGGCGCTCTACGATTTCGGTATGGCCATGGGGCCGCTCGCCACCGGCGATCTGGCCGGCCTCGACGTAGGCTGGCGCATCCGCAAGGAATATCGTCACCTGGAAAAGCCCGGTAGTACGGCAGCCGTTCGCCGGCGATCGCCTCTGCGAGATGGGACGCTTTGGCCAGAAAACCGGCGCAGGCTGGTACAAATACGACGAGAATCGGCATGGCCATCCCCGATCCGGAAGTCGCGTGCACTGGATCAAGCAATGGTCGGCGGAAGCGCGGCATTCCGCAGCGTCAAATTTCCGCCGACGAGATCGTCGATCGCTGCATCTACGCCCTGGTCAATGAGGGCGCGCGCATTCTGGAAGAAGGCTACGCCTCTGCGCGCGGTCGACATCGACATCATCTATCTGAACGGCTATGGTTTCCCCGCATATCGCGGCGGTCCCATGTGGTACGCCGATACCGTCGGCCTGAAAAAGGTTTACGACCGGATTACCGAATTTCAGCGTGTCCACGGCGAACTCTGGGAACCCGCCCCGCTGCTAAAGCAATTGGCTGCGGAAGGCCGCACCTTCGCCGATTTCGACAAGGATAAAAGTGCAGCCGCATAGGGTTTGGCCAAACGACCAACGACCAAAGGCCGTAACAAAACCATGAGAGAAGCCGTAATAGTTGCCAGCTCGCGAACCGGACTTGCGAAATCCTTTCGCGGCTCCTTCAACATGACCCGGCCGGACGAATTGGCCGCGCATTGCATCAAGGATGTACTGCGAAAAGCGCCCGCAGCTCGATCCACAGGAGATCGAGGACGTCATCCTCGGATGCGGCCAGCCGCACGGCGTGCAAGGCCACAACATCGCCCGCGTGTCCGCGCTGCTGGCAGGTTTGCCGCCTTCGACCGCGGCGATCACCGTAAACCGTTTTTGTTCTTCCGGCCTGCAGGCGATTGCGATGGCGGCTCACCAGATCGTCAGCGAAGGCGCCGAGGCGGCCATCGGCGGAGGCGTGGAAAGCATCAGCCTGATCGCTCGTGATAACGATCCCAGCGCCGCACTCAAGCAGAGATATCCAGGGGTCTACATGGCCATGGGAGAAACCGCCGAGGTCGTCGCCAAGCGCTACAAGATCGGACGGCGAGCCCAGGACGAATACTCCCTGATCAGCCAGCAACGCACCGCTCGCGCCCAGCAGGAAGGCTTTTTTGCCAGCGAAATCGCTCCCATCAAAGTCACCAGGGCAGTCCTCGACAAGAAGACCGGTGAGAAAATCGGCACCGAAGAAGTCTGCTGCGACCGCGACGAATGCAACCGGCCCGACACCACGCTGGAGGGCTTGCTCGCCCTGAAACCTCACTTCGATCCGCACAGCGGCCAGGGCACCGTCACCGCCGGCAACTCGTCGCAGCTTTCCGATGGCGCTTCCGCGACTCTGCTCATGTCGCGCCAGCGCGCCGACGAGCTCCGTATTCCCTACAAGCTGATCTTTCGCGGCTTCCAGGTTGCGGGTTGCGAACCTGATGAAATGGGCATCGGCCCGGTGTTTGCCGTGCCCAGGCTGCTGAAGCGCCAGGGCTTGAAAATGGAAGATATTGATCTCTGGGAGCTTAACGAAGCTTTTGCGGTGCAGGTAATTTACTGCCGCGATCGCCTCGGCATCCCGATGGATAGGCTCAACGTGAATGGCGGATCGATCTCGATCGGTCATCCTTTCGGAATGACGGGATCACGTATGGTTGGCACGCTGGCCAACGAGATGGAACGCCGCCAGGCTCGCTACGGCGTCGTCACCATGTGTGTCGGCGGTGGCCAGGGCGCTGCCGGCCTGTTCGAACGCGCCGGCTAAGTCATCAACCATTTTTCAACATGGCAAATGCCTCGCACTTGCGATGAAACATCCCAAACTCACCGCCCGCCAGATTCGTGAGTTCCTGCCAAAGATTCCGTTCAATACGTTGCTCGGGATAAAGCTCACCCGCGTTCATCGCGATGGCGTCACCATCGAATGCACGCTGCGGCACGAATTGACTAACAGCGCGGGCGTTGCTCACGGCGGAGTCGCAGCCGCCATGGCCGATGTGGCGGTCGGAATGGCCATTAACCGTCACTTCGGCGGCATGCGCAGAATTACCACAGTTGAAATGAAGATCAACTATTTCCGGCCCGCCAGCGAAGGTCGCATCTTTGCTCGCGCTCGCCTGCTTCGTATTGGTTCCACGCTGAGCGTCGGAAGCGTCGATCTTACCGATACAAAAGGCAATCTGATTGGCACCGCCATCGCGACTTACATGTTTCTGGATGCACGCGGGAAAGGTACGCCGGCTTAGCCGCCCGCGCAGGCAAAACCTGAAAGGCGTTCACCATGCCGCCGCTGGTAGTCGACAACCTGGATGCCCTGAAAGATTTCGTGGGCCGCGAGATTGCCACCACTGATTGGTTTCTGGTGACACAGGACCGCATCCAGCAATTCGCCGAGGCGACGGAAGACCGCCAGTGGATTCACCTGGATCGCGAGCGCGCCCAGCGCGAGTCACCCTACCAGACAACTATCGCGCATGGTTTCCTGACGCTTTCTTTGCTGAGCCACCTGGCGCATCAGGCGTTGCAGATTCGGCATGGCGTTCGTATGGCCGTGAACTATGGATTGAACCGGGTTCGTTTTCCCTCGCCGCTTCGCGCGGGATCGAAGATTCGCGGCCGCTTCACATTACAATCTCTTACGAACGTGAGCAACGCGCGTGAAGCCGTATTTTCCATCGTCGTCGAAGATGAAGGTCAGGGAAAGCCTTGCTGCGTGGCGGAGTGGGTGGTTCGATACTATTTGGACTAGCGCTTGACGGCGCTTTCGCCGAGATCCTCACAAGCGCCGTCCGAGTTCCTCAGCCGGCCGTTGTCGGAAGAAGCACGACGGCGCTATAGTTGCAATGCTCACACGGAGGTGCTCATGGCCGTAGCCACGCAAAACCCTCTGAACTTGCCCGCACCTCAAACTTTTGCGACTTTGGCTGAGGAGCGGCAACATCGCAAGCAGCGGCTGGCCGGCGCCTTTCGGCTGTTTTCGCGATTCGGATTCGATGAAGGTGTTGCCGGCCACATCACTGCCCGGGACCCCGAACATCTCGACCATTTCTGGGTCAATCCTTTTGGCATGCACTTCGGCCAGATTCGCGCCTCGGACCTCATCCTGGTGAATGATCGCGGCCAGGTTGTGGAAGGGAAGTACCCGGTCAATGGAGCAGCCTTCGCAATTCACTCCCGGGTGCACAAGGCGCGCCCCGATATCGTGGCCGCCGCCCATGCCCACTCGTTGTATGGCAAGACCTGGGCGTCTCTCGGCCGCCTGCTTGATCCGATCACGCAGGATGTCTGCGCGTTCTACGAGGATCACTCGCTATTCGCAGATTTCACCGGCGTGGTCTACGAAACTTCCGAAGGCGAGCGCATCGCTCAGGTCCTGGGGGACCGGAAAGCAGTCATTCTGCGCAATCATGGGCTGCTGACGGTAGGTCAGACCGTGGACGAAGCGGCCTGGTGGTTCATCACCATGGAACGAAGTTGCCAGGCTCAATTGATGGCCGAGGCTGTCGGTGACCCGGTGAAGATCGACCCGGCGGACGCCGCGGTCACTCGTCAGCAAATCGGATCGCACATGGCCGGCTGGTTCCAGTTCCAACC
This sequence comes from Terriglobia bacterium, assembly GCA_963748935.1. Taxonomy (GTDB): domain Bacteria; phylum Acidobacteriota; class Terriglobia; order Terriglobales; family Acidobacteriaceae; genus JAIQFF01. The sequence goes on along the minus strand of CAVVLA010000028.1, from coordinate 148,394 downwards.
CCTCTGGGCAAGGATCGTCCGCGAGCAACCCGACCTGCTGGAGTAAATGTAGGCGCGGGCGTCCCGGCAGTTCGGAAGCTGGTTTCCGCACCACTAAAATCGAGCTGTCATCCTGAAATGTCGAGTTGTCATCCTGGGCGCAGTCGAAGGATCTCTACTCGGTACATGCTCTCTGCCGTGAACACCGTGAAGCCGAGGGTCTCGCGTTGTGTAGGGGTCCTTCGACTCCGCGAACCCATTCGCATGCGAATGGGCGGGCTGCGCTCAGGATGACAATTCACTCAACAAAAAGATCGGCCTTGAGCGGCGTGCCCCTCGCCACCGCGTATCCACTTAAATCGGTGATTCCCGCAGCGGCCAACACTTCGTCATCAATAAAAAAGTTGCCGGTAGCGTCGCGACTGTTGCGAGTCAGAATGTGCCATGCGGCATCCGCCACGATCTCCGGCGTGCGGCCGCGTTCGGCCTCAGCTCCGGGAATGACTTGCAGCGCTGCCGTCGCGATAATTGTGCGCGGCCATAACGCATTCACCGCAATCCCGGCCTCGCGAAATTCTTCCGCCATGCCCCGCACGCACATACTCATTCCGTACTTCGCCATGGTGTAGGCCAGATGCGGAGCAAACCACTTGGCGCGCAGGTCGAGAGGAGGCGAGAGTGTGAGAATGTGCGGATTCGCCGCTTTCTTCAGGTGAGGCAGGCAGGCCTGCGAGCAAAGAAACGTTCCACGAACGTTCACTCCCATCATCAGGTCGTACCGCTTCATCGGTGTTTCCAGTGTGCCAGTCAGGCTGATCGCGCTGGCATTGTTCACCAGAATGTCGATGCCGCCGAAGCGGGCGACCGCCTGTTCCACCGCGGCGTGGACCTGGTCCTCGAAACGGATGTCAACCGCCAGCGGCAGCGCTTTTCCTCCCACCGATTCGACCTCGGCGGCGGCAGTGTGGATGGTTCCGGGCAGCTTGGGATGAGGATTCTCGGTCTTGGCGGCGATTACGATGTTGGCGCCATCGCGCGCCGCACGCAACGCAATCGCCAGCCCAATGCCGCGACTGGCGCCCGTGATGAACAAAGTCTTGCCGGAAAGGGTTGCCATGCTCTTCTCCCGTATGCGCTCCGCAATAATGCTGAGGACGGTTCTCTAAGAGTATCCGATGCGCGCTTTCACGTCGTGTATCATGCAGGGCGCATGAAACTTTGCTGGACAGGGGTTTTCTAAGGCTGACCAATGAACGTGCCGCTTACACCCATTCGATGCTTGTACCGGGCAGTGGATCTCTACCCCAAGAAGATCGGAGTAGTTTCGGGCTCCAGTTCTTTCACTTACGCCCAGCTAGGAGAACGCTGCGAACGCCTTGCCGCCGGGCTTCTTTCCGAGGGCATCCGTCCCGGCGACCGCGTTGCCTATCTCAGCTTCAATAATCATCAACTGCTCGAAGGCTATTACGCCCCGCCCATGGTTCGAGCCATCGCCATGCCGTTGAACGTGCGGCTGCAGCCTGCCGAACTAACATGCATTCTCAATCACGCTGGGGCCAGCATGCTGGTTTTCGAAAATGACTTTGCGCCGCTAATCCCGCATTTGCGCAAGGCCTGCCCGACTATCAGGCGTTACGTCGCAATTGACCAGCCCATCCCGGAGGCAGACATATTCCTGGAAGACATGTTGGCGCGCGACCGGATCGAGCCACTCGACATTTTCTCCTTCGATGAAAATGAAATCGCTGAAATTTTCTATACCAGCGGCAGCACCGGCACGCCCAAAGGCGTGATGCTATCGCATCGCACGCTCTATCTTCACGCGCTGGCTCTGCTCGGAACTTTTTTTTGCAAGGACAGCAATGTGGAGTTGCACACCATCCCCTTGTTTCATGCCAATGGCTGGGGACGTCCCCAGAGCATCACCATGAGTGGCGCGAAGCATGTCATGGTCCGACGCTTCGAGCCATCCTCCGTGTTGCGACTGATCCAGGAAGAGAAAGCTACCGGGATGACCCTGGTTCCCACCATGGCCAACGCGCTGCTGAATTGTCCTGACCTTGGAAAATTCGATACCTCGAGCATGAAAGTGATCACTACCGGGGGTGCCGCGTCATCCCCCGAGTTGATCGGCCGCCTGGAGCAGGCGTTCCATTGCGAGGTATGCTCGGGCTACGGTCTCACCGAAACCTGTCCCGTGATCACCACGGCTCAGCCCAAAGGCACGGTCACATATGCCGATGAGGCCGACCGGCTCAACCATCTCTCCGCGGCTGGCTGGCCGCTGCTAGGCACCGAAGTCCGCGTGGTGGATTCACAAATGCGGGACGTACCGCGTGACCGTGAGGCAGTTGGAGAAGTCGTAGCCCGCGGCGACAACGTCATGGACGGCTACTACAACGAGCCGGAGGCTACCAAGGCGGTTCTCACCAATGGCTGGCTGCGTACGGGCGACATGGCGGTCTGGGATGAGGAGAATTACATCTACATCGTCGATCGTAAGAAAGACATTATCATCAGCGGCGGCGAGAATATTTCTTCGATCGAAGTGGAGAAAGCCATCGCTGCTCACCCCGCGGTGCTGGAATGCGCGGTCGTTTCTGCTCCTGATCAGCAGTGGGGCGAAATCCCTGTGGCCATAATAGTAATAAAGCAGAATCACCAACTTAACGAAGAAGAATTAATATCATTCCTTAAGCCAAGAATCGCCAAGTTTAAGATGCCCCGCCTGGTGAAGTTCGTGGAAGGACCGCTGCCGAAGACCGGCACCGGCAAAATGCTGAAACGCGAACTGCGGGAAAAGTTCTGGAGCGGAAAAGCAACTCGTGTGCAAGGCTGACTCGAAACCCTTAAGCCAAAGCAAATAGCGCCGCCGTCCCGGCGGCTGTCCGGTGGCGTCTCGCCCACCGCAAGGAGGCAAGATGCCCTCCCGACAGCCGTCAAAGCTTGCCCTGAGCGCAGTCGAAGGGATGTCGGCGATACTTATAAGAGCGACACAGTAGAGACCGGGAACGCGCCGCTTCCCCTAGCTCCCAACATATCTCGCATACAGGCTGCGCGCCAACGCGGTATCTGTCGTGCCCTTGATGATGGCGCGGCCGTCGGGAAATAGCGTCATCTCATAGGGTTCGGGCCAGAATTTCAGGACGAAATCGTTGTGCCGCACCGTCCCATGCGGTTTCAGCCGCAGGCTCACCTCCGAAAAATCGATGGGCCGGTGACGCTCATGAATCTGCACCGAGTTCCGTCCGCAAAGCGTGATGTGGGCCCTGCCCTCGCCGGCAAGATGAATAAAATCCCGCTCGCCGCAGGCCCGGCATCCAGGCCGTGGCTCGTTCCGCTGCGGACTTCGGCGCGGTCGTTTGCCCAGACGTCGAACGAAAGCAGAGTGCGCCGCACCCGCTCTTCGGCGCCCACCAGCAGTTTGATGGCTTCAGTCGCCGCGATCGAAGCTGCCAGGTTCACGGCCGAGTTCAGAATTCCCGCGGTCTCACAGGTCTCGAAGGCTCCGCGCGGAAGATCGGGAAACAGGCACGCCAGACATGCGGTCTTTCCCGGCAACACGTTCAAAGTGACTCCGTAGCTGCCAACAGCGGCGGTATAGATCCAGGGGAGGGAAGTCTTGACTGCAAAATCGTTGAGCAGGTAACGGGTTTCGAAGTTGTCGGTTCCGTCGAGAATCAAATGTATTCCGTCCAGCAGCGATTCCACATTCGCGGGTATCAGGTCTGCTACCTGAGGTTCAATTACAATCTGGGAGTTAAAGGCTGCAATCTTTCGCGCGGCTGCGATTGCCTTGGGCAGCGATTGCGCCGCGTCGGATTCGTCGAACAGCGACTGCCGTTGCAGATTGCTGGGCTCAACGTAGTCGCGGTCGATAATCCGAATGCTGCCTACCCCGGCACGCGCCAGCAGGGAAGCCAGGGAGGACCCGGTGGCCCCGCATCCGACCAGCGCCACACGGGCCGTGGCCAGCTTGCGTTGCCCTTCCCGGCCGATTCCCTGGAAAAGCACTTGCCGCGAATATCTTTCTTCCGGTTCCAAACAGATCACCAGTTCCTGGGGTGCAAACCATTATTATAGGTGCCGCTCGGTTTCCCGAGCCAAATGCAACATTGCCTGATGCTTGTTCATCGAACCATTAAGGCCTGCACTCGCGAGGAGCTGGTTTGCGTCTAAAGGGATCGTGGCGGAAAATCCTGGCAGGACTGGCCCTTGCGCTCGCTCTCCGTCTGTCCGCCTGGGGACAAACCCCCGAGGCGCAGCCGCCTTCTGAAGGCGAGCCGCGGCAGGAAAACTCCTCTCCGACTTTGCCCGCAATGGGGAGCATGTCCTCCTATGAAGGTCTCACCGTGCAGGCGATCAATTTTCCTGACTTGCCTCCCACGAGTGCCCGGCGCCTGCTCGATCTGCTCCCGCAAAAGGCCGGCGCTCCGCTGGAGCGCGAGAGAGTGCGGCAGAGTATTCAGGTCCTGCACGCCACCGGTCGTTTTGCCGATATTCAAGTTGAGGCTGAGCGCACGGCTGGGAACCAGGTGGTATTGTCACTCCTCACCCGGCCTAATTTCTTCGTGGGGGAAATCTCAGTCGAGGGTGCGCCCGATCCTCCGGCAGCCAACCAGATCGTGAACGCAACGAAACTCCAGCTGGGAGAGCTGTTCACCCGGGAAAAACTTGAGCGCGCCCTGGTCAACGTCAAGCAGCTGATGGAGCAGAATGGTTACTACCAGTCCAGCGCCAGCGACGAAGAACAGGCGCATCCGGACACCCAGCAGATGAACATCCTTTTCCGCATCACCTCTGGACCGCACGCAAAAATTGGCCACGTGACTGTCACTGGCCAGGTTGGGTTTTCTCAAGGACAAATTCAGGACATCGCCAAGATGCATCCCGGGGACTACGTCACCGTCCAGCGCGTCAGCCGCGCGCTTGACCGTCTGCGAAAGAAATATCAGAAGCAGAATCGCCTTCTCTCCCAGGTCGCCATCGCGAGTCGAACCTATCATCCCGAAACCAACACTGTGGACTACACCTTCGAAATCGATCCCGGCCCGAAGGTCGAGATTGTCTGCGGAAGGTTTCAAGATCAGCCACTCCCAGCTTAAGAAAAACGTTCCGGTGTACGAGGAAAACGCGCTCGACGATGACTTGCTCAACGAAGGCCGGCGCAATCTGCTGAACTATATGCAGAACCGCGGCTACTTCGATGCCAGAGTCACTCAGCAGAGAACCTCAATTTCTCTTGACGAGCTGCGGGTTGTCTACACCATCGACGCGGACGACCGCCACAAGCTGGTCAAGCTGGAGATTACAGGCAACAAGTTTTTCACCGCGGAACAGATTCGCTCGCGCATGCAAGTCCAGGCAGCTGAACGCTTCCTTACCCATGGCCGTTACAGTCAGGCGCTGCTTAGCGCAGACGTCCGCAACATCATCGCCAACCCATACCACGCCAACGGCTTTCTCGAAGTCAAAGTTACCCCCAAGGTGGAAGACAACTATCGCGGCAACGAAAACGAACTGGCCATTACCCTGCAGATCGATGAAGGCCCACAAACCAAGGTGGGATCTTCAAGATCGTGGGCAACGAACCCCCGTTGAATACTCCGTTCCCGGATCTCAACCTGTCGCCCGGTCAGCCATTCAGCTATTCCAAGATCAATGAAGATCGCGAGATCGTTCTGAATTATTACTTCAACAATGGTTTCCCCAATGCGACGTTCGAGGCCTCGGCCAAGCGATCGCAGAACGATCCTCCCCTGATGGATGTTAACTATACCGTTCACCCCGGTGACCAGGTTATCGTCGACCAGGTTTATGTGGCTGGAACGGTTCACACCCGTGATTCGATTGTGCAGCGTGAAATCCAGATCAAGCCGGGCGATCCACTAAGCCAGATTGACATGTTGAACACGCAGAAAAAATTGTATGACCTCGGCATTTTCAGCCAGGTGGACACCGCGGTGCAGAATCCGGGAAGCAGCGAACCCGAAAAGAATGTTCTGGTGAACGTCCAGGAGGCCAAGCGCTACACCTTCAATTACGGACTGGGCTTGGAGTTCCAGACCGGTCAGCCGGTCGCGGGCAGCAACACCAAGGCTTTGGGTGAGACCGGCGTAAGCCCGCGGGTTTCGTTCGGTGTGACGCGGCTCAACTTGCGCGGCCTCAATCACACCGTCACATTCAAGGGCAACGTGGGACGTCTGCAGCAGCGTGGCCTGGTCAGTTACGACGCACCGCGGCTGTTGAACAACCCGAATTGGCGTCTTACCTTTACCGCGTTCTACGACAACACGGTTGACGTCACTACCTTCACTTCGCAACGCCTCGAGGGATCGGTGGCCGCGGAACAAACCGTCAGCAAGACCACGATCATGACCTACCGCCTGACTTTTCGCCGAGTCAAGGCCAGCGACATCACCAGCACGATTAGCCCCGACCAGATTCCGTTGCTGTCCCAGCCCACGCGGGTCGGCATTCCCAACTTCAGCTACATCCGCAATAAGCGTGACAACGATCTGGAGAGTACCAAGGGAAACTACACAACTATCGACGCCGGCGTGGCGACCAGCTACTTCGGCTCGGAGACCGATTTCGGCCGAGTGCTGATTCAGAATTCTTCCTACTACGCTCTGGGTAAGAACCGGGGCAGAGAAAGAAAATTTATTCTCGCTCGTTCCATCCGCTTCGGGATTGAGACCCCTTATGGGAACACGTTCATGCCGCAGCCGGGAGGAGCCTGTCCGCAGCCTCAGCCCGGTCAGCCGGCATGCCTTCCTCTCGCCGAGCGGTTTTTCTCAGGGGGTGGAAACTCGCATCGCGGCTTTGGCCTGAATCAGGCGGGACCGCGCGATCCCGTGACCGGATTCCCGCTGGGTGGGACGGCCCTGGTCATCAGCAATGTGGAACTCCGCACTCCGGCGCCGACCTTGCCCTTTTTCGAGGACAACATCAGCTTTGCCATATTCCATGATGCCGGAAACGTCTTTACCAACGCACATGACATGTTCCACAACCTGCTGCAATGGAGCCAGAAGAGCCCTAGTCTTTGCTTGCAGCAGGCCACTGCGACCCAGTGCAACTACAATTACATTTCGCATGCTATCGGCATTGGCGTCCGCTATAAGACTCCGGTTGGCCCGGTGCGCTTCGATTTCGGGTACAATTTGAATCCGCCCGCGTTTCCGGCTCAGAAAACGGTCAATAATGTGAACGTCTTTGACCCCCAGCACGCGAGCCATTTCAACGTATTCTTCAGCATCGGACAGACTTTCTGATGGGCAATAAGCTTTTCACATTCGCCTTCGCCCTCACGTTTCTCGTGCTGACTTTTTCAGTCACCCACGCCGAGGTAATCGACCGTATCGTGGCCACGGTGAATGGCCACATCATTCTGCAAAGTGATTGGGAAGACTCGCTGCGCTATGAGGCCTTCAGCAGCGGACGCCCCCTGGATCGCCTGACTGCCGAGGATCGCAAGGCTGCCCTCGATCATTTGATCGATCAGGAACTGCTTCGCGAACAGTTGCGAGCTCCTGATTCTCCCCACGCTTCTCCGGAAGAGGTGGACCAGCGCATCGCTGAAATTCGCAAACAATATCCCGGCGCTGAAAGCGACCCGCGATGGCATGCTCTGCTCCAAGGCTACGGGTTCAGCGAGGAAGAACTGAAAGATCGGGTAGTTGGTCGAGCTTGACCTGATGGGCCTGGTGGACTCGCGCTTGCGTCCGGGTGTCAACATTGATTCCAAGAGCATCGAGAGTTATTACCAGCAGGAGCTTCTGCCTGAACTTCGCCGTTCCGGCGCGCAGAACGTCCCATTGGCTGAAGTCTCAGGAAAAATCAAGGAACTCCTCACCCAAAAGAAGATCACTCAACTACTCACCACCTGGCTGCGAAACCTGCGGGCTGGTAGTGAAATTCGGGCCGACGCCCTGACCGCGACGCCGGTGAGCAGGGACCAATGAGTAGGGCCCATGACTGAAACCGGCGCCAAGCCGGCGGGCCGCAAGGTCTGGAAGTATCTCCTGTGGTCGATGCTTGGCAGCTATGGCAGCGCTGCTGGCTCTGGGCTACTACAGCACCACGGACTCCTTTCGCGAGCTGGTGCGCGGCCGTCTGATTGCTACCCTGGAACAGATCACTGGAGGCCGGGTCGAGCTCGGCAGCTTCCACATCGTCCCTTTTCATTTTCAGGTAGAAGTCCGCAATCTGACCATCCACGGCCGCGAGCAGCCGGGAGAAGTGCCCTACGCGCATTTCGACAGCCTTATGGCCCAGGTGAAGATCTGGCAGATCCTGCGGCCTGAAATCGGGCTGAATTACGTCATTCTCGATCATCCCGTCATCCACATCGTCCTTTATCGCGACGGAACCACCAACCAGCCCGAACCACGAATAAAACAGAGCTCGACGAAAAAGCCTCTCGAACGACTCTTCGCGCTGTCGATTAGTCAAATCGAAGTGCGCCACGGCGACCTGATTTGGGGAGATCAGAGAATCCCGCTTGATTTCGCGGCCAGCAATGTCTCCGCCGACATGAGCTATGCACTTTTCCGCAGAACTTATAACGGCAATCATCCTGATTGGCAAGGCCGATACCGCCTATGCTAACTACCGCCCTTTTTCCTGGACCGCCGAAGCCCACTTCAGCTTGAGCCGGAACCGTCTCCTGCTCCAATCGCTGAAGGCAACCTCGGGTCGCTCGACTCTACAGGCCAAGGGCCAAGTGCAGAATTTCAGCCAGCCAGATTTCAGCCGAATCGAAAATTGATGCGGACTACGATGCCAGTTTTGATCTGGCCGAAGCGGCCCTCATAGTGCGGCGCCCGGAGTTTCGCCACGGTGTCGTCCGGTTCACCGGGCACGGTTCCTGGTCGCCTGAAGACTTCTCCACCATTGGCAAGGTGCTGCTCTCGAATCTGGACTGGCGCGACTTGCCCATGGGACTGCACAACGCCAACCTGAGCGCCCAATACGCGGTGAATCCAAAGCGGCTCCTACTTTCGCAGATCCAGGGGCGGGTTTTTGCCGGCAGCGTCACCGGAGACGCAGAGGTAAACCAATGGTTTAACGCTCAACCTGCAGGTCCAGTTCCGAAAGGAAAGGAAAGAAAAGTAGCCGAAAAACAGGCCGGGGTGGTGCGCATCCGTTTCAAGGATTTATCGGCCGCCGACGTCGCGGCAGCTTTCTCCACGCCGTCTCGCCCATTTCACCAGGTTAAACTGGCCGGGCTGGCCAGCGGAAATCTGGAAGCGCGCTGGAAGGGCTCTCCACGCTATGCGGAAGCGAAATTTGGAACCGATGTGGTCCCGCTGCCCCACCCTTCCAGAACGCAATTGCCCATCACCGCTCATGTACAAGGCGTCTACCGGGCCGGTCCGGGCGAGTTGCAACTCGATCAGTTGAACGCTGCTACTCGCGCCACCCAGGTTCGCGCCTCGGGAACGCTTTCCTCCTCTGCCGCGATCAAGCTTTCCGTCATCACCACGGATCTAAGCGAATGGGGGCCGGTTTTCAGCGCGGCAGGTTACAGCGGCCCGATTCCAGTCATGCTGAAAGGTCATGCCTCCTTCAATGGCACAGCCACCGGAAAACTTACCGAGATCACGATCACCGGCAACCTCCAGTCGCAGGACTTCGAAACCCTGATTCCCGCCACCTCGCAAACTGCCGAAAAAATGGTGCATTGGGATGCCCTGCGAGCCGACGTTCAGCTTTCTCCTTCGGTTTTCGCGGTGCGCGATGGTACCCTGACCCGCAATCCCGACTCGCTGAAGTTCGATTTCCACCTTCAACTGTTCAACCGGCAATTCACTCCTGCCAGCACTTTTCGCGCACGCCTCGACACCCAGAATGCCGACATCGCCGGCATTCTCGCCTTGGCCGGATATTCATATCCTGTGACCGGAACTATGGATTTCAACGCCCGAGTGGCAGGGACGCGGGCCGACCCTCAAGGAGAAGGACGCATTCACGTTCGCAACGGCACGGCTTACGGTGAGCCCATCGAGCGCCTCACTTCCGACCTGGTTTTCAACGGCGCTGAAATTGAACTTAAAAACCTTGCTCTGTCGCACTACGAAGCCAGTGTCAGCGGAGACGCTGCCTACAATCCCACCGCTCAAACCTTCCACTTCAATCTGAACGGCTCGAATTTTGACCTTGTCCCGTGTTCCCAAGTTGCAAGAGGGCCGCGTCCCTATAGGTGGCCGTGCGGATTTCATCGCCTCCGGTTCCGGCACTTTGCAGGAACCAATCATCAATGCGGCGATTCACGTCCACGATCTCGCCTTTGACCAGGAGCCCGCCGGGGACTTTACCATCAATGCAGTCTCGCAGGGTCCGCAGATTCAGATCACCGGACAATCCCAGTTCGAAGCGGCGGACCTGAAGGTTGAAGGTAGTGTTCAAAGCCGAGGCGACTGGCCCGCAGATGTGTACTTCCGTTTTCACCGACTGGATATCGACTCCGTACTGCGCATCTACCTGAAAAGCGGAGTGACCGGACATTCCCGGGCCGACGGCGAATTGCGCCTCGTAGGTCCACTGCGGAGGCCGCGTGAGTTGCAGTTGACCGCCAATCTCGACACGTTCGACGCCAGCGTGGAAGAACGTGAATGTGCACAACGACGGCCCGGTTCGTTTCTCTGTCGCCAACCAGGTGCTCAGGATTGACCAGTTCCACCTGGTCGGCGATGAGACCGATATTTCCGCCACCGGTTCACTTCAATTGACCGGAGACCGCCGCCTTGATGTGCGAGCCCAGGGCCGGGTTAACCTGAGATTGATCGAGAGCCTTAATCCAGACTTCACATCTTCGGGCGTGGTTACAGTTGACTTGTCGCTTACCGGCCCTCTGGCTAAACCCGTGACCCAGGGCCGTGTCCGCATCGATCATGGCGCCATTGCCTACATTGACCTGCCCAGCGCTTTGAGCGATATCAATGGCTCCCTCGTCTTCAATCAGGATCGCCTGCAGATTGAAAGCCTCACCGCCCACACCGGCGGTGGCCTGGTTACTTTCAGTGGCTACGCGACCAGCCGCAATGGGAAGCTCAACTTCGACGTTTCAGTCCAGGGGCAGGATGTTCGCCTGCGCTATCCACCGGGCGTGAGCGCTACTGCCAACGCAGATTTGCATTTCGTTGGCACCTCAGCCGGTTCTACGCTTAGCGGCGATATCACGGTCACCAAGCTGGCCATGACTCCTGGTTTTGACTTCGCCACTTACCTGGATCGCTCTCAGTCTTCCCCCCTTTCGCCGACCAACCGCTTGCTCACCCGGATTCGACTGGATGTTCACATCGTCACTACTCCGGAATTGCAGATGCAGACAGCCAGCGTACATCTTTCCGGAGACGCTGACTTGCACCTCCGAGGGACAGCCGGAAAGCCGGTCATCGTGGGACGAGCTGACGTTATCGAAGGCGAAGTCTACTTTAACGGGACCAAGTACAGCCTGGAGCGCGGCGACGTTACTTTCATCAACCCGGTCACAACCACGCCGGTTCTTGACCTGCAAGCGACCACTCGGGTGCGCGACTACGACGTTACTCTCAATCTCAATGGCCCGATCGACCGGCCCAGCGTGACCTACCGTTCGGAGCCGCCGTTGCCCACTTCGGACATCATTGGACTATTGGCGTTCGGCTCGACTACGGAAGAGTCGGCTCAACTGAACCAGTCCCAGTCTGCTTTCAACTCGGAAACCTCCAGCGCGATCCTCAGCGCAGCGCTGAATGCCACGGTAAGCAACCGCGTGCAGAAACTGTTTGGGGTCAGCCGCATCAAGGTGGATCCCAACGGCCTGACCACTGAGACCTCACCCACCCAGACCGGCCCGGCGGTCACAATCGAACAGCAGGTACAAAACAATCTGACCCTCACCTACACCACCAACGTCGCGCAGGCTTCACAGCAGATCATCCAGGTGGTGTACAACCTGACACGCAACGTTTCGGTCGTGGCAATCCGTGACCAGAACGGCGTAGTCAGCTTCGATGTCAGAGTCCGGCAAAGAAAAAAGTAATTGATAACGTAGCGCCGGCGTCCCGCCGGCTGTCGCGTGGGCGTCCCGCCCACGCAGGTGCTCGCGATGCCCAACCTGAAAACCGGTGCAACCGGATACCCGCTGCGCGACACGCCGGAGTATCCTGTACCCGTTTTGCTCGACGAATCCAACCTCGATCCCTTCACGCCCACGCGCCAGAACATGGTTGAAACCCAGTTACGTGCCCGCGGCATCCGTGATGAACGCTTGCTGGCCGCGATGGCAGAGATCCCGCGTCACCAGTTCGTGGAGCCGCGCTATCGCGATCAGGCATATGAGGATCACCCGCTCCCCATAGGCTCCGGGCAGACGGTCTCGCAGCCTTACATCGTTGCCCTGATGCTGGAGCTTTTGCAGCTTGAGCCCGCCGCGAAAGTGCTGGAGATTGGCACCGGCTCCGGCTACCAGACCGCTCTGTTGGCAAAGCTCGCCGCCCACGTCTATTCCGTGGAGCGTCACCCGCAGCTGGCGCAAGCGGCGCAGCAGACGCTGTCCCGGCTCAACCTCACCAATGTGACGATCCTGGTAGGCGATGGCAGCCAGGGTTTACCCGCGCATGCTCCTTTCGACGCCATCGTCGTCTCTGCCGCAGCCCCGCAAATTCCCCCGCCGCTGTTCGCTCAGTTGAGCGAGGGTGGGCGCATGATCATCCCGGTCGGTCCCCCCGAAGTACAGGAGCTGCAATTGGTCCGCAAGCAGGAAGGGAAGTCAATGATCAGTGTGCTGGAAGGCTGCCGCTTCGTTCCCTTAATCAGCGACTAACGATCACCGTGTGATGATCGCGGCTGGCAGAGTGTCGTCGCAAGATTGATACCGCACGGGGAAAAGTGCCTCTACGCCGTCCTGGTCGCTGCCCGGTAAGGATTTTCGCTTTAAACTGAAAGCTGAGAGCTGAGAGCTGAAGGCAAGAAGCCTGACGAAGTTGACCACCGACGAACGAGCAATGAGCAACGACTGGTAGTTTACAATCCCCCTGTGCCCCTCCTCCGCAGCCTGCGCGTCACTCTGGAGATGATCAAGTGGGAGCACTCCATTTTCGCGCTCCCCTTCGCTCTCTGCGGAGCTATGCTGGCGGCGAATGGCCTGCCCGCGGGACAGCAACTGCTCTGGATCGTCGTCGCCATGGTCTCCGCCCGTTCGGCCGCCATGGCCTTCAACCGCCTGGCTGACGCTTCCATCGACGCTGCCAACCCGCGCACCCAGACTCGCGCCCTGCCCGCAGGCACACTCACTCCCGCATTCGTTACATCATTCGTGCTTGTTTCCTGTGGAGTATTCGTACTAGCGGCCTCCCGCCTGAACCGTCTGGCGCTCATGCTCTCGCCGGTCGCGCTGGCGGTAGTGCTGCTCTACTCCTACACCAAGCGCTTCACCCGCTGGTCGCACCTGTTTCTTGGGCTTGCGCTGGGCGTTGCCCCGGCCGCCGCCTGGATTGGAGTGCGCGGATCTTTCGATCCCCGCATTCTGCTGCTCACCGCAGCGGTCACGTTCTGGGTAGGCGGCTTCGATGTACTGTACGCATGCCAGGATTATGAATTCGATCAGCAAGCCGGCTTGCATTCCATCCCGCGATATTTCGGCGTCGGACGCGCCCTGTGGATCGCTCGATTCTTTCACGTGCTCATGCTGATCTTGTTGGTCGGCCTGGTTGTGGCTTTCGGACTGGGCAAGCTGGCGGTGGTCGGAGTAATCGTGGTGACCTTGCTCCTGGCCTACGAGCACTCCCTGGTTTCCGCCACCAATCTCTCGAGGCTGAACGCAGCGTTCTTCACCATGAATGGTGTGATCTCGGTAGTGTTCTTTGTCTTCATCGCCGGAGATCTCCTCCTGAGGAAGTAGCACGTGGGAACATCCCCCTCGGCTGTCCGGCCTGGCGATGCAAGGCAGTTCGCTCCTTCGCCAGTTTGTTGCGCAGCAGTGTTCCAGTCTACTAATGACGGATCCGCTGTGACTTCCAGCGCTTGCCTGCGGTATCATCAAAGTGATGTCCACGGTGCATGCATTTCAAACCGACGATGCGCGGCTCAGGACTATTCACGCCAAGGTAATTGCTGGAGAGCGGTTGAGCTCCGATGATGCTCTCTCCCTTTATGGCACTGGCGACATTCTGGCGGTCGGTTGGCTCGCCAACTACGTTCGCGAACGCATGCACGGTGACAAGACGTACTTCAACGTCAACCGCCACCTGAATCCGACCAACGTCTGCGTGGCAGCCTGCCGCTTGTGTGCATTTGGGCGCAAGAAGGATTCGCCCGGAGCCTACACCATGGCCCTCGAAGAAGCATTCGAGACCGCGGCTTCCGGTTATTCCGAGGCGGTCACGGAGTTCCACATCGTCGGCGGATTGCATCCCGACCTGCCGTTCCAGTATTTCCTCGATCTCATCTCGGGCTTGAAGCAGCGCTTTCCGCAAGTGCATTTGAAGGCCTTTACTATGGTCGAGGTGGCATATCTCTCCAAACGCGCCAAGCTTTCGACTCGCGAGACTCTGCAACAGCTTAAAGCGGCTGGAGTGGATTCGCTTCCCGGCGGCGGCGCGGAAATTTTTGCCGACCGGGTTCGCCACATCATCTGCGATCACAAAATTGACGGCGACCAATGGCTGGATACCGCCAAACTAGCTCATCAGATCGGTCTGAAGTCGAATGCCACAATGCTCTACGGACATGTCGAAAACGACGAAGACCGGGTCGATCATCTGCTGAAACTCCGCGCCCTGCAGGACGAGACCCACGGCTTCCAAACGTTTATTCCGCTGGCTTTCCATCCCGACAACACGCCTTTGCAGCATCTGCCCAAGACCAGCGGCATGCTCGACATCAAGCAGATAGCGGTTGGCCGACTGGTGCTCGACAATTTTCCCCACATCAAAGCCTACTGGCAGATGATGACTCCCAAGATCGCGCAGATTGCCTTGCGCTTTGGCGCAGACGACATCGACGGCACCGTCATCGAAGAAAAGATTTATCACGACGCCGGCGCCACCACTCCACAAGGCATGCAACGCAAAGATCTGGTTCGCCTGATCCGGAAAGCGGGTAGGGAACCGGTGGAGCGCGATACCATGTATCGCCCGGTAACCCGCACGGAGACGTCGGTTACCGTCGCGGTCTAGCTGTAACATCCTGCTTTCCGGTTTGAAGCATCCTCCTCCGCCATCTGTCATCCTGAGCGCAGCGAAGGATCCAGGCATTCTTTCGCTCATACTCCGATGCGTCGAGAAAAATAAGTGGAATCGAATGTGCGGAGCTGTCGGCTCATAGCACGATGCATAGGTCCTTCGCTCAGCTCAGGATGATAGCTGCGCTCAAAATGAAAAAAAGAAAAACAAACTGCAAATTTGCAGTCCCGCTTTTTTTCAATGGGTATAGAATGAATTAGTAAGGACGACAAAGCTTCACGGGACCCGCTACCCGTGTTCAGAGGCTTGGCATGAATGTCCACATCAGCTATAAGCTGCGCAAGACTCGTGACCTCGAAAGAGAAATCCAGCACCTGATCGAAAAGCTGCGCAAGCGGCTACAGGTATTCCGGCCTGAACTGTTGCACTTGAAGGGTGCGGTGGAACAAGGCTCGCCCCGCGAAGGCACGACTGTGTCGCTGAACCTGCGCCTGCCCTCCGGTCAGCTGGCGGCCCAGCGATCCGCCCGTACTCCGCTGGCGGCGATCAAGAGCGGCTTCGACGACCTGCTGCAACAGATCACGCGGCATAAAGACCTGCTGCGAAGCTCGCACAAGTGGACGCGGAGGCGTTCGTCCTCCCGCAAACTAGCCCAGGTGCCTTTCGAGCAGACGCTTGCCGCAGTGCAATCGGCCACCATTTCCGCCGAGGACATCCGTTCCTACGTGAACGCGAATCTCTCGCGTCTGGAACGTTTCGTCGATCGCGAGATTTATTTTCGTGAGGCCGCCGAACAGATGGCTCCCGACTCAATCACCAGGGAGGAAGTAATTGACGAGGTAATTGTTGCGGCCCTGGGCGATGGCGGAGACAAGCCCGATAAGCTGGCACTCGAACCCTGGCTCTATCGGCTAGCCATCCATGCCATCGGAGACCTCGTGGCGCGCAGCTCCGACAACGTCTTGTCGGTCCATCTCGAAGACTCGGCGCGAATCCCGAACGTCCGTGCCAGCGACGAACCCGAGCTTCAGTTCCATCAGCCGGACGAAACACTCACCAAGGAAAGCGTTATCGCCGACCGCCGGGTGGCCACGCCGGAAGACATCGCTTCCTCCGACGAGATGAATACACTGGTGGAGTTTGCTCTCTCCGCCGCCGCTCCCGGCGACCGCGAAGTTTTTATCCTGCACACCATCGAAGGATTCTCCGTGGTGGAAATCGCCGCCATTACCGATCGCAAACCGGAGGCCATCAACGCCTCGATCACCGCCGCCCGCGAACACCTGCGGCGTTCGCCGCCTATTGCCCAACGGTTCAAAAACACGCTCCAGAATACCGGCACCGATTGAATTTCTGCGGTACAGGTTGCTGCTGCGGTCTTCACTGCGGTAGTCATTTCTGCGGCATAAAGAAAAGAAAGGAGTGAAATGATCACTCGTGAAGACATCCGGGAACTGGCTCAGTTTTACGGCGACGCCAAAAATTGCGCTATCAGCTTCTATTTTCAGCCCTCCAAGCCGAGGAATAAGTTGCACCGCGAGGACGCCATCCTGGCCAAGGACCTGGTCCGCCAGGCAATGCGCGAAGCCGAAAAGAGTGGACGCAACGGTTGCGCCCGCGCCGACCTGCAACGGGTCTTCGACCTGGCGGCGAGATGGTCCGGGAATCAGGCACGCGCAAAAGGGGTGTTCGCATGCGGCGGCCGCCAGATCTGGCGCGAGTTCGATTTGCCGGCACAATTGGCCGAGAGCCAGCTGTTCGTCAATCGCCGCTTTCACCTGAAGCCGCTGGCTCTGGTTCTGGGTGGCCAGCCGCGCCTGTGCATAGGGGTTGTGGATCGTCATCGCGCCCGCTTCTTCGATCTCCACCTCGATGAACTTAGAGAGCGCGAAGCCCTGTTCCACGCCCTCCCCCGGCGCGGTCGCGGCGACGGGTTTGCGGGTTACGACGCCGGACACGCTGAGCGTAACGTTGATGACGAGATCCTGCATCACTTCAAGAACGTGGCCGAATATCTGCGACAAGGTCAGGAAAAGGGAGCCTTCGACAATCTCATCATCGGATGCCAGGACATCAACTGGACTGAGTTTGAGCCGCACCTCCACCCTTACGTCAAAAAGCGATTGCTGGGACGCTTTCCCGCGGAGGTGGGCAGCGTCATCGGGGAGCAAGTGCGCGAGCAGGCTCACCGGATTATGTGGCAATCGCTCGATCAGCACCGGCATAAACTGGTAAATGAGATCCTTGGCCAGGCCAAAAGCAACGGGCGCGGAGTCACCGGTCTGCGCCGCGTCCTGCGATCTCTCGAGATGGGAGAAATTCAGGTTCTACTGATGGCGGAAAACTATTCGGCGCACGCCGTAGAGTGTTCCAACTGCGGTCATCTCGACGCGCACATGGTGCGCTATTGTCCGGTGTGCGGGCGCAGCACAAGAGAGTTGGAGGACGTCTGCGACGCCATCGTTCCCGCCGCCATCCGCCGCGACATTGAACTGGTATACGTCAAGGACGAACCGGATTTGGATCAAGTGGGCAACATCGCCGCGTTGCTCCGCTTCCGCGCCGATCAGAGCAAAGGTAAATCCGCGGCAGCCTCGTAAAGGTGCAAATGCCTGGAGGCTGTTTTTTGTTTCTTTGCGTCCTTTGCGGTTCAAAGCACTTAGCAGCAAAAGCCGAAAAGAGGCCCGCTTAAAGTGTGAAGCCGTTCCATATCGCCTATTGAATGCGCGATTTGTTCAAGCCGAGCCACGATCACTCCCGTTTTGCTGTCCCTCGCTCTGGCGCTGGCATGTTATGCTTTCCGGTTTCCCAAGCCTGTCATCAATTGTGGAGGACCAGAAATGGCTTTCTCGCGCCGCGATTTTCTCTCTAGCGCCGCTATCGGCGCCGTATCTCTACGACTGGAGGGACAAGAGCGAGGCAAACACGATTCGGCCCCAACTTCACCGGGCAAACGCCCAATCATCATCAGCGCCCACAATGGCTATGAATATCTCGACGATGCCTTCGCATTCCTCAAGAGTGGCGGCGACACCCTCGACGCCGCCCTGAAAGTGGTGAAAGGCCCGGAAGACGATCCCAACGAGGACAGCGTCGGACTCGGTGGCTTGCCCAACGAAGAAGGCGTAGTCGAGCTTGATTCCTGTTGCATGCACGGTCCCTCGCGGCGCGCCGGTTCGGTTGGGGGCGTGCGCAATATCAAGAATGTATCGCTGGTCGCCCAAGCTGTAATGCTGCATACCGGACACGTCATGCTAGTGGGAGAAGGCGCCGAGCGCTTTGCCGTGGCCCAGGGTTTTCCGCGTGAGAACCTGCTTACCGAGCATTCCCGCAAAATCTGGCTGCTGTGGAAGGAGACTCATTCCGACTGGTGGGGCCCGGGCCTGGCCGATCCAAACTGGAAAAAGCGCATGCCTGCGCCGCCACATAGCGAAGATTTTCAGCAACGGATCGACCGCATGAAACAGGTCGCCGCAGATCTGGGCATTGCTCCCGAACATCGCATGGTCGCGATCCGCAAGGTGCTGTTCCCGCCGACCGGCACAATCCACTGCTCCGCTCTGAACGAAAAAGGCGAGATCTCCGGCACGACCACCACCAGCGGCCTGGCCTGGAAGCTTCCCGGGCGCTGCGGCGATTCCCCGATCATCGGCGCAGGCTGCTACACCGATCAGGACGTCGGCTCGGCAGGGGCCACTGGCAGCGGAGAAGAGAACATCAAGGTCGCGGGAGCGCACACTATCGTGGAGAACATGCGCCACGGGATGTCGCCGCTCGATGCCGGCATGGATGCGCTGAAACGCATCGTCCGAAACTACAACGGCGACATGAATCGCCTGCGCTTCACCGACATGGCGTACTATATTCTGCGCAAGGACGGCGCCTACGCAGGCGTCTCGCTGTGGGAAGGGTACGAGCCCAGCAAGCCACACCAGATCGCGGTGCACGACGGTGTCAAGCGGGCGGAAAAAACGGTGAATCTATTCGAGGGAGTCTCCCAGGAATGGCCGCCGACGCTGGTGTAGGCGGTGAAGTCAGAAGGCCTGTGTCAGGGAAACAAGTCAATACCGGCCTGACCTGCCGCCGCGAGCAAGCGCTGGTCAAGCGTGGCAAGAGGCAATCTCTCGCGGCGTGCGGTGTCGAGGTAGACGGCATCGTACGCCGAAAGTCGGAAAGCGAGCGCGGTGGTCAGCGCCTGCCGGATCGAGACAAAGCCTGAGTCGCTCTCGATCGCGCGGCCCAGCAATTGCTCGACCTCATCCATCGCCTGGCTGACATCTGTCGTGTTCAAGATGCCGCGCCGCTGTGCTACCGCAAACCCGTTCGCCATTTCAAGATGCCACAATGCCGGCACCACGGCTCGAGCGCCCTGGAGTAGAGACTTTTTCACCCGTGTAGCATAGGCGGAGACAGGGTCGTCGATAAACCAGGCCAGCGCAACCGACGCATCAAGGACAAAGCGGCTCAACTCCGGCCTTCTTCAATCAATGTCTTCACGTTAAGGCGCTTTTGCGGCTTGGCGCGCTTTCGGATCTGCTCGATCCGTTCAAAGATGTCTTCCAGCCGGGCTTCGGGATGTGCGGGAACAATAAGCGCTGCCAGCTTGCCCCTCCGAGTAATGCCAATACGTTCGCCCTCTCCGGCACGTTCGACCAGCTCGGAGAGCTTTTGCTTAGCTTCAAACAGCCCCACGGTGCGCATTATGGGCTCCCTTGATTAATCATCTAGGATGATAGTCTAGATAGTACTAAAGAGATGAGCCCAGGCGCAATCTAGCGCATACCCTCACGTTTTGAGCAGGCGCGGTTGGTAGCCAGGGCGCAGCACAAAACACTCAACGCCGCTTTCCGCGAATGGCTGGAACAATATGCGGCGCAAGCCGGTGGAGGCGCTGCCGTGGATGCTCTTATGAAGCGTCTTCACCATGTGCGTTCGGCGGGCCGCTATACCCGAGACCAGATGAATGAGCGGTAGAGTCTTCCTCGACACCAGCATCTTTGTCTATTCCTTCGACACCGAGGCACCGGCCAAGGCGAAGGGGGCCTCACGCCTTATTCGAGAGGCTGTAGACACCGGGAAGGGAATTGTCAGTTATCAGGTGGTGCAAGAGTTTTTCAACGTCGCTTTTCGCCGTTTCCCGCAGCCCATGAACGTGGCTGACGCTGAGCAATACCTGATTACCGTGTTCCGCCCTCTATTGGCAATACAGTCGTCGTCAGCTCTTTACCTTGAAGGTTTACGAACAGCGGAAAAGTACCGGTTGTCCTGGTATGACAGTCTTATCGTCGCCGCTGCCCTTCAGGGCGAGTGCAGCGTGCTGTACAGCGAAGACTTTCAGCATGGCCAGAAGATCGGCACTGTTCGGATCGAGAACCCTTTCATCTGAAGGCTTAACGACAGGCTTAACGACCAAACCACCCAACGACCAACAACCGCCTTACACAAACCTCACCTTAATATCCGGCCCCTTCTCCAAATGGATGCTGTCGATAAATCGCACTTTGCCCGTGCGCAGAGTCAAGATCACTGATGAAGTTCGGGTCCCTTCGCCAAAGAATCGCACTCCCTTCATCAACGACCCGTCAGTGACGCCGGTCGCGGCAAAAATGAGTTGTTTGCCCGGAGCCAGGTCTTCGGCCTCGTAAATCTTGCCCTTGTCTTTGATTCCCATGCGCGCGATGCGCTCTTCCAGTTCCGGCTTATCGATTACCAGGCGGCCCAGCATATAACCGTTCAGGCACCGAATCGCGGCGGCTGTGATCACGCCTTCGGGAGCGCCGCCTGATCCCATGACCGCGTGCACGCCTGTTCCGATGACGGCGGCGGCGATACCCGCCGACAGGTCGCCGTCGCCGATCAGCCTGATTCGCGCTCCGGCTTTGCGAATGTCGGCAATCAACTTCTCGTGGCGCGGCCGGTCGAGCACAATAATCACCAGGTCTTCCACGTCGCGTCCCATGCGTTTGGCGATATTTTTCAGATTGTCGACAACCGGCGCGTCGAGATCGACCGCGCCTTTGCACGACGGGCCGACCACAATCTTTTCCATGTAGCAGTCGGGCGCGTTCAGCAGTCCGCCGCTTTCCGAGGCGGCCAACACCGTGATAGCGCCGGGCGCGCCCGTGGCGCACAAATTCGTGCCTTCCAGAGGATCGACCGCAATATCCACTTCTGGAACCTCAGTTCCGTCGGGAAACTCCGCTCCCACCCGCTCGCCGATATACAACATCGGCGCTTCATCGCGCTCGCCTTCCCCAATCACAATGGTGCCCCGCATGGGGATCGAATCCATCGTCTTGCGCATAGCTTCCGTCGCCACCTGGTCGGAAAGCTTGCGTTCCCCCTGCCCCATGGTGTGCGCGGACGCTATGGCCGCAGTCTCCACCACGCGTAGAAATCTCGAAGCCAGATCACTTTCGATGTTTCGGCCAAAAGTCCTGGCTTTGGCCTCAAATTTGGTATTTGCCGCCATGAATGCCCCCGAGCGATAAAAGTTGTAGGAAAGCGCGGTCAACGACTATAACTCCAATGCACCGCGAAGGGCAAAGTTGCAGGTAACGTCAGGGATCGGCGTCTGCAACAATAATTGAATTTTTTCGGCGGAGGGGGTTGTGTGATCCGACGATCGCGTTCGAAGTGGTTGCTGCTCAAGTTTGTCCGGGTCAGTTGCAGGCTTACGGTGGTTGCATGGCTGGCGACTTGTATCTTGCCCATGTGGGCGAGTGACGCGCCGCGCAAACCCAAGGTACGAGCCATCACCGCCTTTGTTCGAATCGATCGCGAGCACTACGCTCAGCAGGTCCAGCAGGCTCTGGGCATGCTCCACACTGCCAAATCCGCCTTTGAGAAGGCAGGCTACGAAGTGGAATCCATCCGCATCACGACACAGCCGTTTCCTCAATACACCGCCGGACTATCGCGGGCCGAAGCTGTCGAATTCTTCAAGCGGCTGGATGAGCTATCTAAGAAAGAATCCTTCATCGCCGACATCGGAACAGCCATGCTTAACGATCAGGATGATTCGGAGCAGATGGAGTTGCTTGCAGAAGTTCTCTCTGCCACGAAACTCAACGCCAGTGCCGTAGTCGCGGGCGAAGACGGAATTCACTGGAATGCCATTCGAGCGGTCGCGAACCTTGTGAAGTATATCGAGGGCCACAGTCCAAATGGAGCGAACAATTTTGGTTTTGCCGCGACAGCGATGCTTCCGCCGTTCGCACCCTTTTTCCCAGGTTCTTATCACAACGGCGAGGGTCACCAGTTTTCCGTAGGCCTCGAAGGCGGCAATTTTGTTGCGGATATTTTCGGGAAGGCGAATGGAGACATCCTTCGAGCACGAGAAACCCTGTCGCGAGAACTGGACGGACATGCCCGTGCTCTTGAGGCCGTTGCGTTGGAAGTCGCAAAAGAGTCCGGATGGAACTACATGGGGCTTGACGCCACGCCCGCGCCCATCGGGGATTCCTCCATCGGAGCAGCCATTGAAAGCCTCACCGGGGCCAAGTTTGGTTCAAGCGGTACATTGACTGCCGCCGCCGCGATCACGGCGGCAGTGCATTCGATTTCGGTCAAGCGGGTGGGATACTCGGGACTGATGTTGCCTCCCCTGGAAGACCCGGTGCTGGCCCAACGCTGGAGCGAAGGCACTTACAGCCTCGACTCTCTCCTGGCCTATTCGGCAGTATGCGGCACCGGCCTGGACACGGTTCCACTTCCGGGAGATGTTTCCCAGCGCCAACTGGAACGAATCATCGGCGACGTGGCCAGTCTGGCCTTCAAATGGCACAAGCCCCTCACCGCGAGGCTGATCCCAGCCCCGGGGAAGAAAGCGGGCGAAGTCACCGACTTTGGTTTCGGAATCGCAAACCTGCCAGCCACAACTCTAAGGCCGCTGCCTTAGCACGCAAGAGCAATTTGCAAAACTAAGAGCTGCAGAGAACCTAAATGGTGGAGTGCATGATGGGAAAGGCACGCGTTGGACAAGACGGACCGTTCCAGTCCGCAACGCCGCAATTTGCAAGTGAATCAAGAACTACACGAGGAAAAGCTGGCGGAGAAAATAAAGCCGCGTGCTCCTTTAAGAGACCGTGCTGAAGTCGCTTTCGCGCCAACGCACAAGCTTCTATCCGGGCATCACAGTGACTGTCCCAAAGGACGTCTGGAGTCCGAGAAGCTGTTACGGGTAGCTCCCGAAGGAGGCCCAAGTCCCATCTGGAACACGCGGACCGAGAAATTTTGCTCCCGCAAGAATCGCACTGTCAATGCCCGAATTTGGTGCAAATCCTAACCGAACCAGGCCGTCAAAACGCGTCGATTCCGGTCACACTCTGGCCGATAATCAGGGCGTGAATATCGTGCGTCCCTTCGTAGGTTTTCACCGACTCCAGGTTTGCCATGTGCCGGAAAATAGGATACTCGTCGGCGATGCCATTTGCTCCCAGAATGTCGCGGGCCATGCGGGCACACTCCAATGCCATCCAGACATTGTTGCGTTTGGACATGGAAATATGCTGCGGAGCTGCTTTGTCTTTGTCTTTAAGCCGTCCGACTTGCAGCGCCAGCAACTGGGCTTTGGTGATTTCCGTAATCATCCAGGCAAGTTTTTCCTGTACGAGCTGGTGCGAGGCGATGGCCTGATCGCGAAATTGCTTGCGAAACAGGGAGTATTGCAAAGCGCAGTCGTAACACGCCATGGCCGCGCCAATTGCGCCCCACCCGATGCCGTACCGCGCCTGGCTCAGGCACATGAGAGGCGACTTCAAGCCCCCGGTCTTCGGCAGCAGATTCGATTCCGGTATGTGCACGTCTTGCATCGACAGGCTCGATGTCACCGAAGCCCGCAACGACCATTTGCCGTGAATGTCCTCCGCCCGGAATCCGGGCCGATCGGTCTCCACCAGAAACCCGCGAATCTTGTTGTCTTCGTCTTCCGCCTTCGCCCATATGATGGCTACGTCGGCAATGGACCCGGAGGTGATCCACATCTTCTCGCCGTTGAGGATGTATTCCTTACCGGACTTCCTGGCCCGCGTGAGCATGCCCCCGGGATTAGAACCGAAATCAGGTTCGGTCAAACCGAAACAGCCGATCTTGTCGCCCTTTTGCATGACCGGCAGCCAGGTCTGTTTCTGTTCCTCACTGCCAAAAGCGTAGATCGGATACATCGCCAGCGACGAGTGGACGCTAACGAAGGAGCGAATTCCGCTGTCACCTCGCTCCAGCTCCTGCATCACCAGACCGTATTCGACATTCGACATGCCCGCGCAGCCGTAGTCTTTGAGGCTGGCGCCATAGAAGCCAAGGTCCGCCATCGGTTTGACCAGTTCCTTCGGGAAACGCGCCGAGCGATTGCATTCCTCGATGATGGGAATAAGATTGTCTTCGATGAATTTGCGGGTAGTGTCCCGGACCAGACGCTCTTCGTCGGTCAGCAGGGAGTCGAATTCGAGGAAATCAACTCCCCGGAACTTGATAGCCATCACTTTCTCATTTCTGTTTCGTCGCTGCGACCCCGACAGGCACTCAGGGGGAGTGGAAACCCTAGAAGGTAACAAAGCGTGGCTAAGACCGTCAAACCAGGCGGTTCAAACCAGCCGGCTAGACCGAGCTGCTTTCGTCTGAGCGATTTCTAATGCCGCCGTCGGCCTGATACCAGCGATCTGGCGTTCATGAGGCACGCATTGTGGGGACCGTGCGTATGCGCTGCACGCCAGAGGCTTCGCAAGCTCAGCATGACGGCTTTTACTGAGGGTGGAGCCGCAATCCCGAGCGACTGTAGAGCAAGCCTCGGGGATGGATTTTACAATCTTTTTGCAAGCTGGAGGCACGCCCTAAAGGGGTCCGCATCTAAGCTTTTAGTAAGTTGCACAGCGGCGCGAATAGAGGCACAATACAGCGGCTTTAGGAAACATGAGACATAGAGCGCTCCAGCGACGAGTGATGCAGGCGGCGGTATCATGCGCTCTCAGCGTCATCGCATTGCTGACCCCTTCCGTCGCGGCGGACATCGTGCCCAACCCGGTTTCGCTGGAGCGGGGCTTTCATCTGCTCTACAACCTTGATTTTGCCCAGGCTCATCAGGTGTTTGTTTCGTGGCAGAGCCAGCACCCCCAAGATCCGCTGGGACCAACGGCGGAAGCTGCCGGGCTTCTGTTCTCCGAGTTTCAGCGCCTGGGAGTGCTCGAATCGCAGTTTTACACCAACGACAAAACCTTTTTGAACCGGGAGAAGGTGAATCCCGATCCGGCGGTACGCGACCGTTTTAACGCGGCGTTGACGCGCGCCCAGACCCTCTCGACAAGCCAACTTGTGTCCAGTCCCAAAGACCAGAATGCGCTCTTCGCCATGACGCTGTCCTCCGGTTTGCAGGCTGACTACGCGGCATTGATCGAGAAACGCAACCTGCCTTCCTTGCACTACACTCGCGAAGCCAATGACTGGGCCGACAAGCTCCTGGCCGTGGATCCGGATTGTTATGACGCCCACGTCGCGACCGGGTTCAGCAAGTACATCATCGGCAGTATGGCGGCGCCGTTGCGCTGGGTCATGCGGCTGGGGGGCGTTGCAGGAGATAAAAAGCAAGGAATCGCGGAGCTGCAACTGACCGCGGACCGTGGCCATTATCTGGGCCCGTTTGCGCGCATCTTGCTGGCTATCGCCTACGTGCGCGACAAGGATAACGCGCACGCCCGCGAGATCCTCTCCGCGCTGCGCGACGAGTTTCCAAAAAATCCGTTGTTTGCGCGCGAAATTGCCCGGCTGGATGCGGTCCATTAAAAGCCTTGCTTGCACTGAAATTGGTGCATACATTCGTCCTCATCCCAACCCAATTTCCCGCCGCCAACCCCGTACCCTTCATGGGAAATTCACTGCTTTGTAACACTGCTGTAACATTCGCGGCGTAAAACTGCCCCATCATTAATAAGGAGGAACATCGCGTGATCCGCCGCATCGTGCTTTTGTGTGTCGCTCTCTCCCTACCTGCTTTAGGGCAGACAACCTTGAATGGGGCCGGCGCAACCTTCCCCAATCCCATGTATCAGAAATGGTTCAGCGAATATCACAAGGCTCATCCTGACATTCAGTTTAACTACCAGTCGATTGGAAGCGGTGGCGGCATTCGCCAGGTTCTGGCTCAGACGGTCGATTTTGGCGCCAGTGACGGACCCATGACCGACGAGCAACTTTCTCAAGCCAAGACCAAAATCCTGCACATTCCAACTGTGCTCGGCGCCGTGGTCCCGGCTTACAACGTTCCCGGGGTTTCCGGAGAGCTGAAGTTCACGCCGGAAGCATTGTCTGGAATCTTTTTGGGCAAAATCACCACCTGGAACGATCCAGCGATTGCCAAGGCAAATCCTGGCGTCAACCTGCCAAACCAAACGATTGTCTTGATCCATCGCTCGGACGGCAGCGGCACCACTTATATCTTCACCGACTATCTTTCCAAAATAAGTTCGGACTGGCAGAACGGTCCGGGCAAGGGAACCAGCGTGAAGTGGCCTGTTGGTTTGGGCGGCAAAGGCAATGAAGGAGTCGCTGGGATGATTCGCCAGATGCAAGGCGGAATCGGCTATATCGAACTCATCTACGCGGTTCAGAACAAGATCGACTACGGTAGCGTAAAGAACACGTCCGGAGCCTTTGTGAAGGCTTCACTGGACAGCGTTACCGCAGCCGCCGCTTCTGCCAAGAGTATGCCTGCGGATTTTCGCGTATCCATCACCAACGCTCCGGGCAAGGATGCGTATCCTATCTCAAGCTTCACCTGGCTGCTGATCCCGGAGAAATCCAAGGAGGCTGGTAAGGGCAAGATCCTGGCCGACTTCCTCACCTGGATGGTTGACGACGGCCAAAAAATGACCGCCGAGCTCACCTACGCCCCGTTGCCGGAGAACGTAGCGGTCAAGGTGAGAGGTGCCATCAAGCAGGTGCAATAGCGGCGATTCCTGACGCGTCAGAGTCGTAGAAAGCCGCAACGGTTGCCGGGGACGGGCGGGGAAGCGCCCGTCCCTGAATCGCGTTTGCTGATCAAGATGTCTTCAGAGACCCGGCGTCTCATTCCCCCTGCATGTTCTATACTGACCTCTGGATGAAAAAGTTTTGGGCAATGGCGGGGCTGCTGGCATTCCTGATTTCGTTGCCCGGCTTGCAGGCGGCGGAAAAGCGGTACCAGACAGGGCGGATCGTCAGTGTCGAGAAAAAATCTCACGAACGTGTTCTCTACTATTTGGTGAATACTCCTGTAACCCAGGACGATCCGTATTACGAAGTCCTGCTGCAACAGAACACCTGGCTTTACCGGACTGAATATACGCCCCGGCACTCTGCCGACAGCTTGCCGGACGACTGGGAGCCAGGGGCAGAAGTTCAGATGAAACTCAGCGACAAGCATCATGTGTGGATAAAGAAATCGACGGGATCCGAATTGCAGTTGGTCGTGGTAAAACGTGAACCTGCAACTGGGGAAGTGGATGCTCCCAAACCGGCGCCCACCCAGAAATGATCAGTTGAGCAATCGGTGATATTAGTCGTTGGTGGTTAATCGTCCAAAACACGCAGCAGAGGCCGCAAGTGGCCGCTGTTCGCTAACCCCTTTCGAATATGGCTCGCCTCGCGCTGGATAATCCGGCTCATTACATCAATCGAGAAGCCTCCTGGCTGGCCTTCAACCGGCGTGTGCTCGAAGAAGCGCAGGATGAGAAGAACCCCCTCCTCGAGCGCCTGAAGTTTCTTTCCATCTCCGCCAGTAATCTCGATGAATTTTTTGAGGTGCGGGTGGCCGGCCTGGTGCAGCAGATCGAAGACGGTTATACCGAAGCCGGACCGGACGGTTTGACCCTGGTCGAGGAGCGCGATGTGGTGTCCCGCGAGACCCACAAGTTCGTCGACGATCAGTACCGATGCTGGAATGAAGACCTGCGGCCGGCGCTCTCTGCCCACGGAATTCGTGTTCTCGGCTTGCACGAATTGGATTCCACGGCCCGCGCCTTTATCGAAGAATACTGCGAGCGGGAGCTGGACCTGCTGCTCACCCCAGTCACTGTCGATCCGGCACATCCCTTTCCCCGGGTGATCAACAAGGCTCTTTCGGTAGCATTCCTTCTGCGCCGGCGGCGGCGCTCTGCGCTCACCTATACAGGTGTGGTTACAGTGCCTCGCGCCTTGCCGCGACTGGTGCGCCTGCCTTCGGAGGGAACCGACGATTTCATTTTTCTGGCCGATCTGGTCGCGTTTCACGCCTCGCGGATGTATCACGGCTACGACATCGTTTCCTCCGCCGCATTCCGCGTCACCCGTAACAGCAACCTTTACCTAGCGGAAGAAGAATCACGCAACCTGCTGGAATCGGTGCGTACCGAGCTGCATAACCGGCGCAAGGGCGATGCGGTGCGGCTGGAGATAGAATCAGACGCGGATCCCGAAATCATCGAACGGCTGCGCACCAACTTCGAGTTGGAGCCCTGGCAGGTTTTCTCCGTAAATGGTCCGGTGAACCTGTCCCGTCTGTTCAATATCTACGAGCAGACGGCGCACCCCGACCTTAAATTTCGGGCATTCATCGCCCGCGAACTTCGGCTTACCGCCAAATCACAGGATTTGTTCGAGGAGCTGCGCCGCCACGACATCATGCTCCATCACCCCTTCGACGCCTATGATGCCGTGGTTTCGTTCATCGAATCCGCGGCTCAGGATCCCCGCGTGCTTTCCATCAAGCAGACGCTTTACCGCACCAACGAGCATTCGCTGATCGTTCCCGCGCTGATCGCCGCGGCGGAGAAGAAGGAAGTGACGGCGGTAGTGGAATTAAAAGCCCGCTTCGATGAAGACTCCAACATCCGCTGGGCCCGCGACCTGGAGGATGCCGGAGTGCAGGTTTTCCATGGCCTGGTGGGTCTGAAGACTCATTGCAAGCTCTCGCTGCTGGTCCGTCGCGATCATGATGGCGTGACTCGCCGCTATGCTCACCTGGGAACGGGAAATTACAACGCCAACACAGCGCGGATCTATACAGACTTAAGCCTTCTCACCGCGGATCCGGAAATCACCAGCGCGGTGCATGATGTGTTCAATTTTCTGACCGCTTACGCCGAACATCCCAAGTACGACCCTCTGCTGGTTTCTCCGCTTGACCTGGCGGAAGGCTGCTTGAGCCTGATTGCTCGCGAAGCTGAGCACGCGCGGCATGGTCGCCCCGCCCACATCATCGCCAAGATGAATGCATTGCTGGATAAAAATATCATCATGGCGCTGTATCGCGCATCGCAGGCGGGAGTGGACATTGACCTGATCGTCCGCGGCATGTGCGCTCTGCGTCCCGGCGTGCGGGGAGTCAGTGATCGCATTCGTGTGCGCAGTATTGTCGGCCGCTTTCTGGAACACAGCCGCATCTTCCACTTCGCCAACGCCGGCCAGGAAGAGATCTATCTCAGCAGCGCCGACTGGATGCCTCGCAATCTCTACGAGCGCGTGGAAGTGATGTTTCCCCTGAAGGACGCGCTTACCCGCGAGCGGGTGCGCCACGAGATCCTCGACGCCTACCTGGTGGACAACGTAAAGGCGCGTATTCTGCGGAAGGACGGGACCTATATCCGGCCCTGGCAGGCCGAGGGTAAGCGCAAGCCGCCGGCTGGAGCCATGGCCTTCAGCGCGCAAGATTTCTTGCTGGGACTGGCCGAAGGCAAACAGGCGTTGGAATCCATGCCTGTGCCCACCACTCGAAAAGCGCGTCGCTTAGTGCTCGCGAAGGGACGGTAATCCGAAATGATCATTTATTTCCTGCGTCACGCCAGCGCCGGTGAGCCTCTGAGCAATCCCAAGAAGGATGAGAAACGCGCCCTCGACGAGACCGGCGTTGAGCAATGCGGTTATGTGGGACGCGCTTTAGCTGCTCTTGACGTGCAGGTGGACGCGATTCTTTCCAGCCCGTTGAAGCGGGCGGCTCAAACTGCATCGCTGGTAGGCAATGAAATGGGCCACGAGGGAAAGTTGCAACTCGAAGATGGGCTGCGCCCGACTGCGACTTTCGCGGACTTTCGCAAGTTGATCGAGAAGTACGCGAAGCTTGACGCGATCATGGTCGTTGGACACAATCCGTCCCTGAGCGAATTTCTCGGGCGGTCGATCAGCGAAACCGGTTGTGAGGCAGCGGTTGAACTCAAGAAAGGGGCCGTCGCCCGGGTAGAGATGAGTCGTAATGCCGCGTCCCTCACCTGGTGCCTTACCCCCAAAATCCTGCGCACGCTCTATGCCGCGGCCGCGGAGAGCTCGCGGCCAAAGACTTCGCGAAAATAGCTTCTTTCCTTTTCAACCGCCCACAGTTCGAGGTCAACGCTGGCACGTGGTTTTGCCTGTAATGCCAGATTCACTTCGCTATGGCCTACCCGCACCCGGGTTCCACGCACCGCGCCGCTGCGTCCGAGGTTGAGAGCGCGTGCCAGCCGCAACAGAAGTGACGCCTTCCGCACGCGTTCGCGGTCGGCCGGGGGCAGGACTTGGATCGCCGCATCGCCTGCCGCTGGCCGCGATTTGCCCAGATACCGAGCGACGGCTGCGATAATCCGGCGCTGTTCCGGGGTGTATCCCAAAATTTCCGAGTGGGCCACGATGTAGTAGGCATGACGGTGCCTGCCGTTGCGATTCACATAGTCCCCGACCTCGTACAGCATGGCGGCAGCAGATAGCCATTCCGCATACTCCGGGGGAAGCCGATGCACCGATTTCAGAGTCATGAACAAGTGCATCGCGGCTTCGCGTACCTGCAGCGCATGATTCATGTCCACGCGGTAGTGGGCCACGGCAGCGCGAATCGAGTCCCAGCGCTCAGACTCGATGTGCTTTCCTGAACGGGTGCTGCGATCGTAGTCCGCAGCCATCTGCGCCAGCAGCCCATCGCGCAATCCCAGTGGAGAATAGCGAAAGCCGGTCAACTGACAACGTTCCAGAAGTTCGGCGTAGACGACCGCGCCCGCGACAATGATTTCCGCCCGCCGCGGTCCCACGCCAGACAGTTTCGTGCGCTGCTCCAGGGGCAGGCGCGACAGCATCTTGGCAATCCGCCGCATCTGCGCCCGCGACACCGCCACCGCTCGCGGACCTTTCGTCTTATAAAGGCCATGACAGACCGCCGCGAGAGAAGCAGCTGTACCGGACGTGGCAATCACCGCCCGGGACGGGCTCGCGCGATCCGGTCGGCGATGCGGCCAATCTCGCGTTCCACAAATCCGCGCAGTCGTCGCAGTTCCGCTTTGCGCGGCGGATCATGCTGCAGAAACTCACCGGTCAGCCGCACCGCGCCCAAAGGCACACTCACGGTGTCCCGAATGTGGCCTTTGGTAGAAATGGTCAGCTCACAACTTCCGCCGCCCAGATCAATCATCAAAGCGTTTGAAGTATTGACCCGTAGATTGGAAACTAGGCCCAGGTGAATCAGGCGGGCCTCTTCCAGCCCGGAGATGATGTCCACCTTCCAGCCGGTGGTCGAGCGCACCCACTCCAGAAAGGCGCGCGAATTACGCGCGTCGCGCATAGCGCTGGTGGCAACGACGCGGACCATGTCCGCCCCCTCCTGCTGCACCGTGCGATGAAAGCGGCGGAGCGCCTTGACCGTGTCGGAGATGGCCTCGGGAGTCAGAAGCCCCGTGCGAAATACCCCCTCGCCCAGCCGCGTGACCTGTCGGTCTTCGTGAATCTCGCGCAGCTGCCTTCCGGAAAGGCGCGAGATTTTCAGGCGAACCGAGTTCGACCCAATATCGACCGCGGCGAGTGTGGGCATGGGAAGCGCAAATAGTGTATCGCGAGCAGCAAGCTATTGGGTCGAGAGCTTGTGGTCTCTGAGTCCAAAACAGAGTCAACCGGAAAGCTTACTGGAAAGAGCGCGTCCCAAAGTCCGCAAACCTTGACTAAGCGCCGACTCTTTTCTTAAGACTCCGCTAAACTTTCCGATTCGGTTCGCACTTTGTGACGCCGAGAGCAGTGCAGGCGGAACTGAAACTTCGCTTCTGCGCCAGGGCAGGGGATTGCAGTCGAACGTGGCGGCTGAAAATAAGCAGCCTTCACTTCGCCCGCAGGAGAAGCACTGGCACGCTGATGCTGTGCTGGACCCGGGTGGCGGTGTTCCCGAGAAATATGTCCGCCAGAAAGCGGTGTCCGTGGGTGCTCATGGCGACCAGATCGCAACCCTTTTGTCGAACCCACTTGATGATTTCGTCCACCGGTTCGCCATAGGCCAACTCAGCCTGCGTGGGAATACCGACGGCTTGCAATTCCGATCGAATCTTTTCGAGATAGGCGGTGTCTTCGGCGATCTCAGGACTGACCGCGTCCGGACCGTAGGTTCTGGCCGGCCCATCCATCCGCCACGTGCAGCAGCACCAGCCGGCTTTTGGCAAGCACCGCGAGTTCCTTGATATGTTCGATGATCGCCCGGTCAGTTGGAGTGCCGTCCAGCGTCACCAGAATGGTTTGGTACATAGTTATTTCTGTCCCTCTGGCCTTACCCGCCAGTGATGACGTGCCACGCGGCCCTCAGCGAGTCGGGCAAGCCATAGAAATCCATCGCGGTGATCAAGAGGGCGCTGGACCAGCCGGCAGTCAGTAAGAACCATCCGTTCTTCCACGTCCCCATACGCTTGCGGGAACTGGTGAAGTGTAAGAGAGGAAACATGGCGAAGGGAAGCTGGAGCGCCAGCACTACCTGGCTGAGCGTCAGCAGG
Organism: Terriglobia bacterium; assembly: GCA_963748935.1. Classification (GTDB taxonomy): domain Bacteria; phylum Acidobacteriota; class Terriglobia; order Terriglobales; family Acidobacteriaceae; genus JAIQFF01. The sequence goes on along the minus strand of CAVVLA010000028.1, from coordinate 115,528 downwards.
TCGGTGACGCTGCCTTCACCGCGCAAGCCGATAATCAATACTGCCGGCAGAATGGCCAAGGACCGGGTGATGAGCCGCCGTACCCAGGGCTTGATCCGCCAGCGCATGAAGCCTTCCATCACTACCTGGCCGGCTAATGTCCCAGTGATGGTACTGCTCTGCCCGCTTGCCAGCAGAGCTACTGCAAACAGCGTGCTCGCGGCGGCCGTTCCCAATAACGGCGCCAGGGTCAGGTAGGCGACCCGGATCCAGTCACTCCCGGCGCTAAATCTGACTACATGCCCGCCGGATACGACCACGCTTTCCTTGCCGAAGAATACAGTCGCCGCCAGCACCAGAATGGCGGCGTTTACGAAGAAGGCAACGGTGAGGGCGGCGGCGGAGTCGATGGTGTTGAAACGGATGGCGCGCCGGATAGACGGTTCGTCCTTTTGCAACTGGCGGCTTTGTACCAGGGCGGAGTGCAGGTAGAGGTTATGTGGCATCACGGTGGCGCCGATGATGCCGACGGCGACGTACAGCATTCCCGACTGACCGAAGTGCGGCGAAATCAGCGCCCGCCCCATCTCCAGAAAACCGGGGTGAGTCTGGGGGAGAACGAAAATCTCGATGAAGTAGCACACCCCGATGGTCGCGATGAGTAGGAGAACCACAGCCTCGATGGCGCGCATTCCAAAGCCTTGCAACGCCAGCAGCAGCAGCACGTCGAGGCCGGTGATGATCACCGCCCAGAGCAGTGGGATATGGAATAACAGGTTGAGAGCTACGGCGCTTCCAAGTACTTCGGCGAGATCGCAGGCGCCGATGGCGATCTCGCTCATGAGCCAGTTAGGCCAGCGCGTCCATCCTGGATACCAGTCGCGGCAGCATTGCGCGAGATCTTTTCCGGTTACCACCCCCAGGCGCGCGGAAATCACCTGCATGAAGATGGCCATGAGACTGGCCACTCCAACCACCCACAACAGCCCGTACTTGAACTGAGCGCCGGCTTGCAGGTCGGTCCCCCAGTTTCCGGGGTCCATGTAGCCCACGCTGACCAGGATTGCCGGCCCCACGAAAGCCCGCCATTGCTCCCAAAAACCGGCCTGGTGGTGCGGCACTTCGACAGTACTGTGCATCCCCTCCAACGACAGGTGGCCGTCGTAGGGAACTTTCGTCGCCATCCGCTCCTCGGCTTTCACTTAGCCTCGGTATATTAGCACGGATTAACCGCAGTTAACCGTTGCTTTATATCTCCGTAAAACTGCTGTTTGGATTTGAGGTGCTTTAACACCGGGTGGTAGACGCTGGCTGGGATGACACCCAGATTTTTTCCGCCGCAGGGCCGCCCAGAACGATCGCGCCGGCGGAGGTATCCAGGGAAAGAGTTTGGTCGTAGTTGCGCTCGCGTAAGTAAAGCTCGCTGCCGGGGCGGATGCCCCGTCTGTCCAGCAATTCGCCCAGCTTCGAATCCCGTTCGTAGATGCTGGCGACAATGTAACTCTGGCCCGGGTCCGCTTCGGACAGCAGCTTGTAGCCACGCCGGCTCTTCTGAGCAGGGCTGTCGAAAGTGGCGAAGTTGCCATGTGGGCAAGCCCCGTGGCGGCCCAGCTTCTTGATCAGCAAGGATTCGAAATCCGCCGAGACTGCGTGTTCCAGCCGCTCAGCTTCATCGTGGGTGCGATACCACGGCATCTCGAACACTTCATAAAGCATGCGTTCAATCAGGTGATGCCGAATCGCGGTACGTTTTGCAATGCGGCGTCCGGCGTCCGTCAAGCGCACTTGCCCGTTCTTGCGCACTTCCACCAGTCCGTCTCGCTTCAGGCGGCGCAACGCCATTGTGACCGCGGGCGGGGTCACCTTCAGCCAGCCGGCGAGGGTAGCGGAGATTACAGTCTCACCTTCGCTTTCCGCTTCGAAGATCGCTTTTAGATAGTCCTCTTTGGAAACCGTAATCATTCGAGGGGGATTATAGCTGGTGCAGAGTAGTCCTCTGCAAAACGCTGCGATGGGACGAATTACTTTGCGATATCTGCGTATTTTGCGATCAAAAACTTTTCACCGCAAAGGCCGAAAAGATCGCAAAGGAAAACCTATCCGAAACTAGGCACGAATTAGTATGCTACGCGCATGCCGCGCAACTTTCTGATCGACACCGACGTTGCCTCCGACGATGCTGTCGCGATCATCATGGCTCTCCGTGCCCCTGACGTCCGTGTCGTGGCCATCACGACGGTCGCGGGAAATGTCGAGGTTCAGCAAGCTACCCGCAACGCGCTTTACACGGTTGAGCTTTGCGGAGCCAATGTTCCGGTCTATGTGGGCGCGGAAAAACCACTGCTTCGCGTTCACCAGAGTGCGACCTGGTTTCACGGCCGTGATGGATTCGGAGACCATGGCTATCCACCGCCTAAGCAGGCCCCGGGAAAAATGCACGCGGTTGACGCCATGATCCAGGCCATCGAAGAGAATCCCGGACTGGTGGTCGTCGCGCTTGGCCCGCTGACCAATCTCGCCCTGGCTTTAACGCGAAAACCCGGCATCGTCGGGAAGATCGGGCGCTGCGTGGTCATGGGAGGCGCCCCGTGTTGCGAAGGGAACGTGACGCCCGCCGCAGAATACAATATTTGGGTCGACCCCGAGGCGGCGCGCGTCGTCATGCTCAGCGGTCTTGCGCTGGAACTCGTGGGCTGGCAAACCTCGCGCGGAGACTCCGTGATCAACGACAGCGACATTGCCGGCATTCTCGGGCTCAAAAACGAAGTCGCCCGCTTCGCCATCGAGTGCAACAGTCGCGCCCGGGAAGCTTACCTCGAGCAGACCGGAGAAGATGGCATCTGCCTGCCAGATCCGGTTGCGATGTCGGTTGCGCTTGATCCGACGATCGGCGAGTGGAGCGAGCACCACGTCGAAGTGGAAACCCACAGCGAGCTGACCCGAGGCATGACCGTGGTGGATCGCCTCAACGTCGCCGCCGATGTCCGGAATCAATCGGTTTGGGCCGACGCGCTGCGCTCGGGACGTAAACCTAAAATCTGCTGGACGATTCAGACCAAGCGCTGGAAGGAGGCCTTGTTTGCGGCGCTGCGCTAGGTGCGAATGTGCAACCGCGGCCCTGCACAGGACGTTGCTTAAAGCATTCCACCCGTCTGCACTTCCAGAATGGCGAGTGCCATCTCCAGCTTGTTGACAGCTTGTCCAATTTCGGGATGTTCACCAATCCTGTCCTGCAGAATCTTCAGCAACCGCTGGGCTCCAGCGACATGCTCTGCCGCCTGTTGCGGGCCGGCTTCCGGCTTGGGTTTATCCTGCGTCGACATCAGAGTTACCTCTGCTTCATTTTAGCCTGATTGGTCACGAACGGCTTTAACCGCAAAGGTCGCGAAGGAGTTCGCCGCAACGCTAAGCTGTGCGCGGTAGAGTTTTGAAATACGCAATCACAAACAAAATGCCGAGCACCAGGTCGACGCCGCCGAAGACCAGGTCGGAGGGGTGCATGCGACCTTGTCCGACGAGAACGAATACCGCAGCGGCATAGCTGAATTTTTCAAACATCGAGGGGATGCATCAGCGGCCGGTAGCGTGCCGGGTTGGTTGCGATGAAGAAAAATGCGATCTGCCAGGCCAGCGCGGTTCCCACGAATCCGTAGAAAAATCCTGGATGAGTGAGTGGCGGAGGATCGTTTCGGCTGATCACATTGAACATGAAATAGAGCGGCGTAATGACCAGCACTCCCCAAGCTGCCCGCAATCCGGAACACAATCTTCGCAAATTTCACAGTCGCTCCCGCATGCCCCAACTGCCAGAGTGTCGTCAGAAATCGACGGGAGAAATTCTAGAAGGAAAGCGGAGAGAAAATCGTCAATTTTGACCGCTTGCGCTATGCGCTGCGGAGAAGAGCAATTCCCTGAAGCTAAGCGACGGCGGTGTCGGGAAGGGAACTGGGCCGAGCGGACCGGCGCCCCAGAGATGTCACCGAGGCCAGTTTCTTGCCTGCCAGCGCTGCCCGCGTTTCCGTCAGAGTACTTACTGCCTGGCGGAACTTGGCCCGAGTCACATTACGCAGAGCTGCGGCCAGGGCTGATTCCTGGGCAGCTCCAAAAAGCTTCTCAGCTCTTTCCGTCAGTTGCGCCCAGTCATGCCAGTCTCCAATCGCATCCTGCATGTGCTTCAACTGCCCCACCAGCTGGACGGCTTTGGGGTTCTTGCCTGCCAGCTCAGCGATATAGCGTGCTCGCTTGCCGGCAATTCTGAAGCAGTGCAAAGTTTCCTCGGTCACGGCGCTCTGGTCGAGCTCCAGTTTGATGACCTTTTGGATCGCCACGGTCAAGGGATCGACATTCTTTGGAATTTCAAGGTTGCCGGCGGTTCGCTTCAGCCGCTTGCGCAATTCGGCGACAGTTTTTTTGTCCACTGCCTTGACTAGTTTCTTTTCCCGCTTTCCGCGTTGTTCGGCCAGGGTGCGCAACAGTTGCGACTTGCGCCCCGGTTCCTGCGGAATCTTCAGACTCCTTAGGGCTGCCGTCTGCACATCCAGATCGCGCACCCGTCCAGCCTTTTTTCGTAAACGGCCCAACAGCTTCAGCAGCTTTTTGTCATTGCGAGTGCGTTTCTGGGCCAAGTCGGCGACCAACGCTTCCACGCGGCGGCTGGAGGTGCGAAATTTGTGAACATTGTCTGGAGCAGGCTTGTTCGCCAGCTTCGGACAACTGGCGGTTGAGCTTGCGAAAAATAGGACGGCTATTCTCTCGATCTAGCAGCATCGGGTCAAAAACCAGTAGGTCTGAAAAGTTACAGCTTTGTTCCTGGGAAATACAAAACCGCGGGAATTAGGCTTTCGGGACCCTGACAGAACGCTTCTCTGGGTCAGGGACAAACTGCTATTTTAACACTGCTGTAACACGATTCTGCTAGCTTGGCCCTAAATGGCCAATCGAGCTCTAGGAGCGCCTCGACTGACAGGACCGCAACCCCTTCCGGAACAAGCAGTTGCAGCTCAGTCGAAGGCACAAGCCGAGCCGCTCATCCATGCTGGCGACAGCCGCGTGGCGGACCGGGTATTCTTTTTCGCGATGCTGGCGTGCGCGCTGTCGGTCCTCGCCCTAGTCGGCCTGATTGTCTACGAATTAGTCACTAAATCCAGCCTGTCCTGGCATGCCTTCGGATTGAAGTTCTTCTTCCGCAGTGAATGGGATCCGGTGAACGACCAGTACGGCGCCCTGCCGTTCGTCTACGGAACGATCGTTTCTTCCGCCCTGGCGCTGCTGATCGCCGTGCCTCTGGCCGTCGGGGTGGCGGTCTTCATCACCGAGATGTCGCCACGCTGGATGCGTGGACCGCTGGCCTTCACCACCGAGCTGCTGGCGGCTATTCCCAGCGTGATTTACGGCCTGTGGGCGATTTTCGTCCTGGTACCGCTGCTTCGCCAGTATGTGCAACCCTTCCTGGCCCGCTACTTCGGCTGGACCGGTTTATTCGAGGGACCGCCTTACGGCATTGGCATGCTGGCTGCGGGAATAATCCTGGCCATCATGGTCGTGCCAATCATCTCGTCGATCACGCGCGAGGTCATGACTGCGGTTCCGCAACAACAGCGGGAAGCCGTGCTCGCGCTGGGCGCCACTCGCTGGGAGATGATCCGCACCGGTGTGCTGCGCAACGCCCGCGCCGGAATTGCCGGCGGCGTCATTCTCGGTCTGGGCCGGGCGCTGGGCGAAACCATGGCGGTCACCATGGTGATCGGCAACCGTCCTGAGATTGCGAAGTCTCTGTTCGCTCCCGGATACACCATGGCCAGCGTCATCGCCAACGAGTTCAGCGAGGCTACCGGCGATCTCTATCTAAGCGCGCTGGTCGAAGTAGGTCTGGCGCTGTTTATCGTTACCATCATCGTGAACATTCTGGCGCAATTCCTGGTGTGGACCGTGACCCGTGGAACTCCTGCGAGGAGCCATGCCTGAGACCGTAATGCTCCCTCCAGGTTTTTCTGACGCTCCCATCAGCCTGTGGCGTCGCGGCCTCAATTCGCTGGTCACGCTGGCCGCCGCCGGGGCCGTCTTCCTGGTGCTGCTGCCCCTGGGAGCTGTCTTCGGGTACCTGATCTACAAGGGCATTGGCTCGATCAACTGGGCATTCCTGACCGAGATTCCGAAACCTCCGGGTGAAGCCGGAGGCGGCATGGCCAACGCCATCGGCGGAACGGTTTACATCCTGCTCATTGCGAGCACATTCGGCGTTCCGCTCGGCATCGGAGCGGGCATCTACCTGTCTGAATACGGGCGCGGCACGCGCTTCGGAAATCTGATCCGTTTCACCGCCGACGTGCTGAATGGTGTACCTTCAATCATTGTGGGCATCGTGGCCTATGGCCTGGTGGTCCTGGCGCAACGCCATTTCTCGGCGCTGGCCGGTGGGGTTGCGCTCGCCATCATGATGGTTCCCACCATCACTCGCACGACCGAAGAAATGCTGCTGCTGGTGCCGCAAGCGGTTCGCGAAGCGGCCTATGGACTGGGCGTTTCACGCTGGCGCACCACGCTTTCGATCACGCTGCGAACCGCCACTTCGGGAGTGATCACCGGAGTGATGCTGGCGTTCGCCCGTGTGGCCGGCGAAACCGCTCCGTTACTTTTCACCGCCTTCGGCAACCAGTACTGGAACTGGAAGATGAACCAGCCGACTGCGGCTCTATCCCTGCAGATTTTTACCTACGCGATTTCGCCGTTCGATGAGTGGCACCGACAGGCGTGGGCGGGAGCCCTGATCCTGATCGTGCTGATCGTGGCATCCGTCGGTGCGGTGCGTCTTGTGGCCAACCGGGGTATGCTTAAGGGAGCGAACTGAACTTATGGGCGTAGGCATACAGGTCGACAAACTGAACGCCTGGTTCGGCAAGACCCAGGCTCTGCAGGACATCAACATGACGGTGGCGGCCAATCACGCTACCGCTGTCATCGGTCCGTCCGGCTGCGGAAAGTCCACCTTCGTGCGCTGCCTGAACCGCATGCACGAAACCGTTCCCGAAGCTCGCGCCACCGGCCGGGTTCGCATCGGCGAAATGGATGTCTACAACGGAACCTCGGCCGTGCAGATTCGCCGCCGCATTGGCATGGTCTTTCAGAAAGCCAATCCGTTTCCGACCATGTCAATCTACGACAACGTGGCAGCCGGGTTAACCCTCAATGGCTTCCACGAACGCAAGCGCCTGGATGAAATCGTCGAACGCTCGCTGACGCTCTCGGCTCTGTGGGACGAGGTCAAGGACACCATGCGCAAGAAGTCTGGCGCCAGCCTCTCCGGAGGCCAGCAGCAGCGGCTGTGCATCGCCCGCGCCATCGCCGTCGAGCCCCAGGTTCTGCTGATGGACGAGCCCTGCTCGGCCCTCGATCCCATTTCTACCGGCAAGATCGAAGAACTCATCTTCCAGCTCAAGGAACGCTTCACCATCGTGATCGTCACCCACAACATGCAGCAGGCGTCGCGCGTGGCGGAGTTCACCGGCTTCTTTCTGCTGGGCAAACTGATCGAGTTCGATAAGACTGAGAAGATCTTCACCACCCCGTCCGACAAGCGGACGGAAGACTACATTACAGGCAGGTTTGGATAATGGCGCGCACCCGTTTTCTGCAAGGACTGGACGAACTTCGGGCACGTTTGCTCCGCATGGGCGGACTGGCCGAGCAGGCGGTCGATCGCGCCTGCCAGGCTTACATCGAGCGCGACCTGACGCGCTGCCGCATGGTGCTCGAGGGCGAAACCCAAATCAATATCACCGAGCGCGAAATCGACGAGATGGCTTTCGACCTTCTCGCCATGCAACAGCCCATGGCGGTCGACCTGCGCTTTATCCTCGCCGTCACCAAGATCAACGCCGATCTCGAACGCGTGGGCGATCAGGCAGTCAACATCGCCGAGCGCGTGATGGACATGGTTGACCTGCCCAAGGCCGACCTTCCTGTCGACATCCCACGCATGGCTGCCGCAGTTTCCGCCATGGTGCGTCGCGCTCTGGAGTCATTCATCGAAGGCAAAGCCGAACTGGCTCAGGCCGTGCTGGAAATGGACAATGTCGTCGACCGCATGAAGGATGAAGCCTTCATCGTTCTGGTCAAGACCATGAACGAGCGCCCTGACATAACCCGCCAGGCGCTCGACGCGCTGCTGGTTGCTCGCAATCTGGAGCGCGTGGCCGACCACGCCACCAACATCGCGGAAGACGTGATCTTCTGGGTGCGCGGCGCCGATGTTCGTCACAACGTGGCGCCGGATCCGCCCGTTCCACACGAAGTCGCAGATTCTCACTGAGCAGTGCCACCAACCACGTAGGCCCGGACGCCTCGTCCGGGCATGAGTGAAGGTCTTTTCTTTTCCCTCCGCCGATGCTAAAAGTTCTTCAGACTTTTTCGGAGGTTTCGTGAAGCTCTTCATTCCCCTGATAGTGCCAGCAATGATACTGCCGGCGATTCTTCTCTCGCCCGTTTCCGCCCAGGACTCAACCGCACCGCGTCAGATCCCGCTTCCCAGCAGCAAGGTACTGAACACGCCCTCACCGGGACGAATTGGCTCTACGAACAGCTTTCCGGCAACCATCGCACTCAGCCCGGACGGTCGCTACGCCGCCCTCTTGAATAACGGGTACGGCACGCAGCAGTCACAGGCGCAGCAATCAATTGCCATTCTCGATCTCAAGTCCAATCGTCTGGAAGATTTTCCCGACTCGCGCCTCGCGGAAAGCGCTCATCAGAGCTACTTCCTCGGCCTGGCTTTCAGCTCCGACGGCAGTCATCTTTATGCTTCGATCGGTTCCATTACCGACCCCAGCGGCTCGAAGACCGGCAACACCGGCAATGGCATCGCAGTCTACAAATTTGAGAGCGGCAGATTGAGCCCTGAGCGCTTCATCAAGATTGCTCCGCAGAAAATTGCACACGGCAAGAAGGTGGGCTTTGCAGTGCGCGAAGACAGCGGCGGGAACAGCGATCCCGTACCCTGCCGGACTCGCCGTGATCTCCGGGCAGGGAAGCGACAAGCTGCTGGTTGCCAACAATCTTTCCGACAATGCCGTGCTGCTCGACTCGAGCGACGGACGCGTTCTGCAGCAGTTCGATCTCAGCACCAACCAGATGATCCCGTCGTCGTTCCCGTATACGGTGGTTGCTACCCACGATGGCCGCCGCGCCTGGTGCAGCCTCTGGAACTCTTCACGAGTAGCAGAACTCGCCCTGGAAAAGGGAACAGTCACACGCTGGATCCCGCTACTCGAGCCGAAAGATCCGACAGCGCCCGGATCTCATCCCACTGCGTTGCTGCTAAGTCCGGATGAGAAGCTTCTTTACGTCGCGCTTTCCAACGCCGATGCGGTCGCTTCGGTCAATACGCAGTCGGGAGAAGTGGTTCACCTTTCGTCTACAAATCTTCCCCGGCAGGAACACGCCGGAACCTATCCCAGCGCCCTGGCCCAATCGTCCGACGGCCAGCGTCTTTTTGTGGCCGACGCCTCGCTCAATGCAGTTGCTGTTTTCGATGCAGGGGTGTTGGCGAAACCAGATATCTCGTTTCCACTGCCGCAGGACGCTCTTGGATTCATTCCGACTGATTGGTATCCCAGCGCCCTGGCTGCCTTGGGCGACGATCTCCTGATTGCCACCGCCAAAGGCCAGAGCACCGGGCCCGACAACGGCATCAGCTCGCTCAAGCAGGAACGAAGGCGTCGCGATCACCCGTACATTCCGACTCTTCTTTACGGCTCGCTCGCACGCCTGAACTTCCGCAACGCCGAAAAAGACCTGGCGAAGCTGACCCAGCGGGTGCAGGACAGCAACCTTTTCTCTTCCGATCCCGGCAAGATCGAATTTCGGGCGGGCTCCAACCCGATTCGCCACGTGATTTACATCCTTAAGGAAAATCGCACCTACGACCAGATACTGGGCGATCTGAAAGTAAACGGCACGAAAGTTGGCAACGGCGATCCGTCGCTCACCATGTACGGCGCCGACGTCACTCCCAACGAGCACAAGCTCGCCTTGCAGTTTGGCGTGCTGGATAACTTTTATGACAGCGGCGAAGTCTCCGGAGACGGCCACGATTGGTCCAACGCGGCCATCACCAGCGACTACAACGAGAAGACGTGGCAGATCGCGTATCGCGGCCACGAGCGTATCTACGACTACCAGGGCACCGTTGCCGACGAGTTTCCGCTGGAACTAGGCGAATCTGATATCGATGCGCCTGGTACCGGCTACATGTGGGACAATCTCGCCCGCAAGGGTCTGACCTACCGCGACTACGGTGAGTTCATTGCCGGAATCTGGTGCAAGGCGGCCAAGAAACCAGGGGCTTCGCCGAAGCAAGGCACTCCGTCCGCATTCAGCGCAGAGTGCGACAGGCATGTGGTCAACAAGGGCGAACCACTACCGTCCAACGTTGGCGATCCTCATGGCTCGCCAAGTCCGTGGCCCTGGCCGGTGCCGTTGCTGAAGCGTATGAAAGCCACCAAAGCAGCACTGCGCGATCACTTCAACCCGGTCTATCCCGACTTCAACACGGAGTATCCGGACCAGCTTCGCGCCGACGAATTCCTCAACGAGTTCAATGAGTTTGTTCGCGCTCGCAGTGAAGGCAAGGGCACCGAGCTTCCTGCCTACGTTCTGCTCTATCTTCCCGACGACCACACTCACGGCACTACCGCGGGCAAGCCGCGTCCAGCGGCCTCGGTGGCCGACAATGATCTGGCTGTCGGCCGCGTGGTCGAGGCCGTCTCCCACAGCCCTTACTGGGATGACACGGCAATCTTTATCATCGAAGATGACGCCCAGGACGGCGCGGACCACGTCGACGCGCATCGCTCGATTGCATTCGCCATCAGCAAGTACTCGCCAGGAAGTCCGGATCAGCCGTTCGTTGACAGTCGCTTTTACACGACGGTCAACATGATCCACACGGTAGAGACGCTGCTTGGCCTGCCGCCGATGAATCAGAATGACGCTTATGCTCCAGTGATGGCGCCATTGTTTTCAGGTCCAGGAAATCAACCCGCGTACACGGCAGACTGGAGTAACCGCGATAACGGGCTCATCTACCAGACCAATCCGGCCAAGGGCCAAGGCGCAGCGGAATCCGCAAAGATGGATTTCACGCGTCCCGACGCGATCAATACCGCAGTTCTGAATGAAATTCTCTGGCGCGACCGCATGGGAAGCGTGCCCATGCCGCCGCCAAAGCACGCAGTTTTTTCCGAAAAGCCATCGCGCGAAAAAGATTGAACCCAGCAGGAATAGACCGCCGACGCCGATTGGCCAACCAACGACCGCGTAGGGGCGGGTGTCCCACCCGCCCGGCCGAGCGCAGCTCGGCTAGATTGTGATTCGGGGGTGAGGCCCCCAGGTTTCTTTCGCCCTTCCCGGGCTCGCTCGTCGCTTGCTTTGCACCCCGGGCTAGCGCCCGGGGCTACACTCTAGCGCCGCTTCGCAGCGCTCGAACTTTCGCCGCTTCACGTTTACCGCACGGCGACGCTTTTGCGAATGCCTCTACTTTGCTGACGCCGCAGCGGTTCCTGTCTCCACATCTGCGAATGAAAACGCCAATGACACATCAGGGTATTCCTTGCCGTTAATTTCTACGTACGGATAGACGAAATAATTCAGCGGAGGCCCATCCTGTGGCGGGGTGAGGCGCAGGTCGCGGCCCATGGTGAACTGCACCCGGTTCACATCGTGTGCCCCAAAGAAATAATCCCGCTTCTCCTGATGCTTCCAGGCTTCCGAGATGTCCACCGGAATCCATCCGTGCTTGGGCTCGAAGAAGTCGGCCCAGCAGTGATAGCCCGCAATCTCCGCTGAATGCTTGTCTGGCGGCAAGGGAAAGCCGATTTCGAAACGCGCCGGAATGTCCTGCGAACGTGCCATCGCAATGAAGAGTGAATGAAAGTCAGTGCAGTTGCCCTTCTTGGCATCACAGGCATAGAGCACATCGCCGTGGCCCCAACCGGTGCCAGTCTTGTCGTAGCGCATGGTGGTGAAGACGTAATCATAGATCGCCCGCGCCTTTTCGAGCGGTGCGGTCTTGCCCTCAGTCACCTTGACCGCCAGCTCGGCGGGAAGGCCGGTGACGGGAACCAGCTTGTCGGGCTGCAGGTCTTCCTTGCGTTCGCGGTCCTTCAGTTGAACTTCGGCCAGACGCGGCCTTTCCACTCCAAGCGTCAAGCGTTCGTGGCGCACCACGTCGTAGACCACCCGAAAGTGCAAGTCGCCTGGTTGCGCTTTCGAAGTATCGGCATAGTACATTTCATTGCCAAACCGCGACTCATGCGTCTTTTTCAGCCCCAGGTCGCCATTGACTAATGCCTTTACTTCCTGAAATTCGTCGGAGTGCGCCTCGGGAATCCACACTCGCACCCGCGCTCCTGCGGGCACGTCCTTGACGGTGAATCCATATTGGAATGCGAAGTGGCGGATCTCCTGCGCCGGCGCCACCGACACCGAGAGCAGAACTAACGGCAGCCATAGCTTCCGCAGCATGTGCAAACTCCTTTCAACTGTTTCGGCTCGAACTCCTGATAGGGAAACGACACGTCAAGTGAAGCCGTATCGTGGGAATCCCATGGCGAGCGCTCCAATTCTAATCGAGACCCGGTAAGTCGTCACGTTTGAGGAGGCCGGCGCGTCCGCGTCTGCACGAGCGAGGACGCACGCGCCTACACCAGGACTCTTGCGGCTACATGAGCATGCCCGCAGCTGCATCGACATCAGTTAAAATCGCTCGATGCCTTCCGCTATTCAATGTCGCGATTTGCGCAAGACTTACGACGGCAAGCTCGAGGCTGTCAGCGGCCTGAGTCTGGAAATCCAGGCGGGCGAGTGTTTTGGTCTGCTCGGTCCCAATGGGGCAGGGAAGACCACGACCATCGAAATCCTCGAAGGGCTGCTGCAACCTACCTCCGGTCAAGTCACGATTCTGGGCCAAACCTGGAAGGACAATGCGCGCGAGCTGCGGGAAGCAATGGGAATTTCGCTCCAGGAAACTCGCCTGTCGGAAAAGCTCACGGTGCTTGAAACGGTTGAATTATTTTCCGGATTCTATCGGGAACCTCGTTCGCCGCGGCAGGTGCTGGAACAAATGCAGCTTGAGGAGAAAGCCGACGCCTGGGTAGGCAAGCTGTCTGGCGGCCAGCGTCAACGGCTGGCGGTGGCCACGGCGTTGGTCGGCAATCCCAAAGTTCTTTTTCTGGACGAGCCCACTACCGGCCTCGATCCGCAAAGCCGCCGGCAGCTCTGGGACATTATTCGTGGATTTCAGCAAGCCGGAGGCACGGTGCTCCTTACTACTCACTACATGGACGAAGCCGAGCGCCTGTGCGATCGCCTCGCCATTATCGACCACGGACAGGTAATCGCCGAAGGCACTCCGGCCGACCTGATCGATCGCCTGGGCGGCCACCACATGGTGGAGTTCCAGGTCAGCGGAAACTCCAACGGCGGGTCGGTAGACATTTGGCGGGCTCTTCCAGGAGTCGAATCGGTTCGGCATGACAACGGTTTCGTCTGCCTGAACGTCCGTGAACCTCACCTGACCATTCCAGCTCTGCTGAATGCGGTTCAGAACGAAGGGGAGCAATTGCTCCACCTGACCACCCGCCAGGCCAGCCTGGAAGATGTTTTCGTTCGCCTGACCGGCCGCCACCTGAGGGAAGATTGATGCCGCCCAGCCCTAACCACAGCCCACGTAGGGGCAGGTGTCCCACCTGCCCAAGTCGAGCGAAGCTCGACGGTGTGGTACTAGTTGCAGTAGAGGAGACCTGTCAGTGACTGTCGCGCAACAAACTCCGTTCCTGGCGCCTCCCCGCAACCGGCGCTGGTCAGGCTTCGCGCATTTGCTGAAGGCCCGCCTGCTCGAACTCAAACGCGAACCCGAGGTTATCTTCTGGGTCTTCGGGTTCCCGGTACTTCTGGCGCTCGGTCTCGGCATTGCCTTCCGCAACAAGCCCGCCGATGTCACATCGGTCGCTGTCGTCGCAGGACCAGGCGCGCAGGAAGCGCTGACCACGTTGCAGCGCTCGTCCCGCGGCTCCTCGATTCGTGCGGACGTGATCGACGAACAACAGGCGCTGCAAGGCTTCCGCTTGGGAAAATACGATCTGGTAATCGCGCCTGATGGCAAGGATGGCGTTCAATATCGCTACGATCCTGCCCGTCCGGAGAGTGTGCTTTCGCGTGCTTTGGTGAACGACGCTTTGCAAACCGGGGCCGGACGTAAGGATCCGGTGCCCACCTCCGCAGTCACTTCTACCGAGCCCGGTTCCCGTTATATCGATTTTCTGATTCCTGGCCTCTTGGGGATGAATTTGATGAACTCCGGCATGTGGGGCATTGGCTTCGCCCTGGTGGACATGCGCCAGCGCAAACTGCTCAAACGTTTTGTCGCAACCCCCATGCGGCGCAGTGATTTTCTGCTGGCGCTCACCAGCAGCCGCCTGGTGTTGATGGTGATTGAAATCGTGCTGCTGCTGGGCTTCGGCGTGCTGGCCTTCCACATGCGAGTTCTGGGTTCGCTATTCTCAATTTTGTTGCTCACAACCATTGGCGCCATATCCTTCGGAGGGCTGGGCCTGCTTACCGCCAGCCGGGCGCAGAAAATTGAGAGCGTCAGCGGCCTGATGAACGTCGTGATGATGCCGATGTGGATTTTCTCCGGCGTTTTCTTTTCTTCCGAGCGCTTTCCCGCGGTAATCCAGCCCTTCATCAAGCTTTTGCCTCTCACCGCCCTGAATGATGCCCTGCGCGCCACCATACTGCAGGGAGCCACGCTCGGAGCTCAGTCCGGACGCCTCCTGATTCTGGTTTTGTGGGGCGGTATTTCGTTTGTACTGGCTCTGCGCTGGTTTCGCTGGACTTAAATAAAGCTCCCAATTTCACGTACTTCCGAGGCAGCCAGAGTAGCCTTCCGTGTTAGAATCCTCTTAAGCTCCTTAGAAAAACTGGTGGCCGCGCCTCCGTAAAGCGCCGCCACACCAGGCCCTGTGGGCAGCATGCAACGGACCGGGACGCCGAACCGGGACTTAGTTTCCGGATCGTGAGTTCTATGAATCGAGCCGTTGGTTGTCTGGTGAACAAGCGTTTCACCAACAGCTGCTTCGTCAACAGCTCTTTCCGCCACTTTGCGTCCGGTCTAGCTTTCGTCGCTGCTGCTTGCTGAGGTAAGGAGCCGGCATGAAGGTGCTCGAACGTCACGCCACTTACGGTCCTTTTCTGGAGCGGTTGGTTTCCGCCCCGGCTCGCGTCCTGTTGCTCGACTATGACGGGACACTGGCGCCGTTTGTCGTTGATCGCACACTGGCGTTGCCTTATCCCGAAGTGCCGCCCCTGATCGTGCGCATTATGGCGCAAGGGACCAGGGTGGTCCTGATCAGTGGGCGCCCGGTACGGGAATTACTTCTTCTCAGCCGGATCTCTCCGCAGCCGGAGATTTGGGGAAGCCACGGCTTGGAGCGGCTTATGGCTGATGGCCGTTATGAAGTCAGCTCAGTGCCGGCCCATCAGGATGCTCTGATCGCGGCTGCCACCGTACTACGCGACGCGGGATTGGAGAGTCAGACTGAAATCAAGCCTGGCGGTGTGGCGGTGCACTGGCGAGGACTGGATGTGGTGAAGGCGGAGAAACTTGCCCGAGAAGTACCGCGACTTTGGAAGCCTCTGCTGGATCGGGCGCCGATGAGAGTGCTCGAGTTTGACGGTGGTCTGGAAATCCGCGTTGCTGGCCGGGGCAAAGGGGATGCTGTTCGCGTCATCGTAAAGGAAGCTGGGTCGGGCGCGGCCGTCGCCTATCTGGGCGACGATCAGACTGACGAAGATGCATTCCGCGCCCTGAAAGGGAACGGGCTGACCGCGCTGGTTCGCCCTCAGTTCCGTCCTACAACCGCCGATGTCTGGCTGCAACCACCTCACGAGCTTCTCCGCTTCCTGGAGGAGTGGCTGCGTGCGACAGGAGGGCAAGGATGACGGAAATTAAGGGGCGCGTGATCAACGTTTCGAACCGCCTGCCTATTCTTATCCGCAAACATGCCAGCGGCGCCCGCGTAGAACGAAGCTCGGGAGGGTTGGCCACCGCTCTGGAGGCGGGCTGGCGCGATCGGCCCGGCGTCTGGATCGGCTGGGCCGGGGGAACGGCGGATCATCAGGTCGATCCTTTGCTGGTCAAGGCTTCCAAGAATCGTTCTTACACGCTTCGCTCGGTAGCGCTTACTCAAGAAGAGATTGCAAAATTCTATTCGGGGTTTGCCAATGAAATTATCTGGCCCCTGTTTCACGATATGCCCTCGCGTTGCAATTTCGATCCCGAATACTGGGAGGTTTATCAGCGGGTGAATCGCAAGTTTGCAAAGGTGGCGACGGAAACGGCGAACCAGGACGACTTCATCTGGGTACACGATTACCATCTCATGCTGACCGCTGATGCCATGAGGAAAGCCGGTGTGCGGGCTCCGATGGGGTTCTTTCTGCATACTCCGTTTCCAGGGCCTGACGTGTTTGAAAAGCTTCCATGGAAGAAGCCCATCCTCAAGGCATTGCTGGAATTCGACGTGATCGGATTTCAAAGCGACCACGACCGCACGAATTTCGCCGGCTGCCTGGAGCGCCTGCTTCCAGAGGTCGAAATTGAGCGCGGGGATCATAATTTCCAGATTCTTTCCGGGCAACCTTATTCCGAGGTCAGACGTACCGTAGTCGGAACATTTCCGATCGGCGTGGACTTTGAAGAATTCGCGCAACAGGCGGCGAGTCCGGAAATCGAAAGTCTTTCGGACGAGATCAGGCGGCGTCTGTTGGGAGACGTGTTGGTCCTGGGGGTAGACCGGCTGGACTACACCAAGGGGATTCCGGAGCGACTCAAGTCGTTCCGGCTGCTGCTGCGGCAGTTTGCCGAGTTGCGTGGCCACATCACGCTGGTGCAGGTAGTGGTTCCCAGCCGCGAGGAGATTCCCAATTACAAGCATTTGCGCCGCGAGGTGGAACTCCTGGTTAGCGAGACCAACGGCGAATTTACCCAGCCGGGATGGGTGCCGGTCCATTACATCCACCGCAATCTCGGCCGCGAGGAACTGTTGGCCTACTATCGCGCCGCCGACATTGGCCTGGTCACTCCGCTGAAGGACGGAATGAATCTGGTCGCCAAGGAATTCTGTGCGGCTCAGATTGATGAGCGCGGCGTGCTGATCGTCAGCGAGTTCGCCGGCGCCGGCCCGGAGTTGCGTTCAGGGGCGATTCTGGTTAATCCCAACGATTTTGCCGAAGTGGCCCAGGCGCTGCACGATGCCGCTCGCATGCCGATCGAAGAAAAGCGCCGCCGCATGCGTCTGCTGCGCCAGATTGTAAAAGACCACAGTGTACAGCGCTGGGTACGCTCATTCCTGCAAGCCATCCCGGCCGCGCTTACTGGAAGGTCCGAAGGTGGGCATGGTGGCGATT
Organism: Terriglobia bacterium; assembly: GCA_963748935.1. GTDB lineage: Bacteria > Acidobacteriota > Terriglobia > Terriglobales > Acidobacteriaceae > JAIQFF01. The sequence continues at coordinate 98,086 of CAVVLA010000028.1, read as the reverse complement.
CGGGATCGCGGCCCACTTCGACTCGACCGAGCGACGAAACCATGCCGGGCGTGGCCCTGGTCGCAGCCAGCCTCTCTTCCCAGGTCCGTCCGCGATATCAGATTGGAAGGGATGCGAAACTGCGCGCCATGGGCAGCGCGGCCGGCGAAGGCTGATTCTGTTCCGTGTCACTCTAACTGTTTCCCCTTCGTCTCAGGCAACTGGGTCGCCATCGCGCAGGCCAGCAGAAACCCGGCACCGCACAGATAGAATGCCCAACTCAAGCCTTTCGTCTGGCCTACGCGTCCGATTACAAATGGCGCAATCGAACTCATGGTACGCGCGCCATTGTAGGTAAAACCCAGCGCCCGGGCCCGGACCGCAGTGGGGAAGATTTCGCTGCCGATAATTCCGGAGCCGGAGAAGAAACCGGTACCGAAAAATGCCAGCAAGGTTCCCGATCCCATCAAGACCCAGGGCGCTCTGGCAGCGGCGTAAAGCGGAACTAGAAATGCCGCCGCCAAGGTATACAAGATGAATGATTTGCGACGCCCAAGATAATCCGCTACCCAGCCAAAACTGGCATAGCCGGGGAACATTCCAACCACATTAAGTACTACCAGCAGCGTAGTCGTTCCCATCACTCCGAAGCCGCGTCCGCCCTGCTCGACCGGCAAAGAGAGATATGGCGGAATCCAGGTGAATAGTCCCCACCAGGCAAACATGCCGAAGAAATTCATCAGCAACAGTGCGAAAGTATGCTTCGCATAAGGCTGCCGGAAGATGCGAGAGAATCCGGTTTCCCGACCGCGAGCCGCAAAGCCTGTTGGAACTTTTTCTGGACGTCGACCTGGCCCATGACTTTCCTGCCACATCGGAGACTCGGGGACGCCTCTCCGGATCCACAACACCACCAGGGCGGGAAGAACTCCCACGAAAAATGCCATTCGCCAGTCCGCATAGTGCAGCACAATGCCGGTCACCAATGCAGCCAGCGCGTAACCAATCGCCCACGAACTCTGAACGATTGAGATGGCTTTAGCGCGCAACTCCGTCGGCCAAGTTTCAGCCACCAGGGTTGCCCCGGTATTCCACTCTCCTCCCATGCCCAACCCAAGAATGAAACGGAAGACGGCAAGCATCAAGACGGAAGTCGAAAGGCCAGAAGCGAACGAGCAAACGGAGTAAGTGAGGATGCTCAGCATCAGCGCGCGCTTGCGGCCCAGGCGGTCGGCGATAAATCCGAATCCCACACCGCCTATCCCGGACGCCAGCAAAGTAAGGCTATTCAGCAGGCCCGCGGTACCTTTGCTCATGCCCAGATCACGCATGACGTGGGCCAGGACCAGGGCGTAGAGCATGGCGTCGAAAGCGTCGAGCATCCAGCCCAGCGCGGCCGCCAGCAAGGTCCGTCGTTGCACCGAAGTGATTTGGGAAAATGGGGCCGAAATGGTGGTGGCCATCGGCAGGATTGTCGATTGCCCAGAGTGAATTAGCAATCAAAAATTAGAGTGTTGGACGGTCAACCTCAGTGTTTTCTGTGGTTATTTTGGGTTTGAATCACGGAGGACGCAGAGAAAGGCGAAGTACAAGACGGCGCTGGTTATCCGAGTTTCGGCGAGGTCGAAGAGGTCGCCAGAAAATGAAAATATCTCGTAGCCTTTTTCACATCGCGAGCAATCTGCTCGCGCAGCGCCTCGATCGATGGGAATTTGATCTCGTCACGCAAGCGCTGCAGAAAATGGATTTCGACTTCGGTGTCCGGCCCCAGTTCGATAGGATGGAAGTTCAATAAATGGGTTTCGACGGCAAATGATTCCGCTCCAAAGGTCGGGCGCCCGCCCACGTTCGTCACTGAATCAAAGCACTCCTCGGCCACGCGGGTGCGGGTGATATATACGCCGTCCCGGGGCACGAATTCTTCGTAGCGACTTAAATTGATCGTGGGCACGGTGTATTTCGAACCGTATCCCCGTCCGCGCCCCGGAGTGGAGAGCATGCTGAAGGGATGGCCAAGCAGGTGCCGCGCCCGGCTGACCCGGCCTTCGCCCAACAACTTTCGCACGTGACTGCTGGAGACCGGCTCACCGCGCAATTTCATCTCCGGATAGACCTTGACCTCAAAACCCATCTCGCGCCCCAATTCTGCAAGCAGTTGCACATTGCCCTGGGCCTTGTGACCAAAATGAAAGTTGTAGCCTTCGTGCACTTCGCGAGCACGCAGTTGTTTCTTCAGAATTTCTTCAGCGAACTGGCGTGGGGTCATCAACGAAAGATCGCGTCCGAAGGGAAGCAGCAGCACCGCGTCCAGCCCGCTGGCCTCGAGCAGACACAGCTTTTCCGGAGTGGGCGTAATCAGCTTCAGCCCCGAGTCAGGCCGCAGAATGCGTGCGGGATGGGGTTCGAAAGTAACCGCCATCGCCCTGGCGCCCTGCTCTCTCGCGCGACGCACGATTTCCTTGAGCACATGACTGTGAGCTCGATGCACGCCGTCAAAGTTGCCGATGCTCACCAGCGTCGGCCCAAAGGCAGCGGGAACATCCTCGAGTTTGTGGAAGACTTGCATCTCAAGAGGCTATAACCGCAAAGGACGCAAAGACATCAATAGAAGACGCAACACTTTGCGAACTTTGCGGCCGTTCTTAGCGAACTCTGCAGTTTAGTGTTTTTCTTAAATCTCAAACTCCAGTTTCATTCCGTCATACGACAACTGGACGTTATCAGGCAGCGCCGCATTCGTAGCGGCATGCGGCAGATCGTGACAAATGTGCGTGAAGAAAGCCCGCTTGGGCTTCACCCGCTCCACGATGCGCAGCGAATTCTCCACCGTCGAGTGCGTCGGATGTGGCTTGTGCCGCAGCGCGTCCAGAAAAAGAACGTCAAGATCCTGCAACTGCTTGAAAGCCGCTTCCGGAACCAGGCTGTGATCGGTCAGATAGGCCGCCGATCCAAAACGGAAGCCATAGATCTCGGTCTCGCCGTGAATCACCGTGACCGGTTCGAACTGCGCCCCGAAAAGCTCGAGCGGCCCCTCCAGAGGCTTCAGCTCGACCTGGGCCAAGCCGCCGAATTTATAATCCGCGTCGAAGATGTAGCGGAACATATTGCGGATAAACGCCACCGCATCGGGACGGGCGTAGAGCGGCAACCGCCCGGGTTTATGGCGATAACTCAATGGCCGGAGATCGTCAATGCCCAGAACATGGTCGGCGTGCGCGTGGGTGTAGAGCACCGCATCCAGCTTTTGTATGTTTTCGCGGATCGCCTGAGCGCGAAAATCGGGTGTGGTGTCAATGAGGACGGCTCTGCCGCCGTATTCGATTAGTACGGAAGGCCGGGTGCGCCGGTCACGCGGGTCGGAGGAGCGGCAAACCGCGCAGTCGCACCCGATGGTGGGCACGCCCATCGACGTTCCGCTGCCCAACACCGTAAGTAGGGCTTTCATCGTCTCGAAGGATTAGTGCCCGTGGCCTGCGGCGGCCGGGCCAGAGCGTTGGTCACTTCTACATAGGCCATGCGCAGCTCGTAGAGGCAGTTCTGCAGAAATTTCTCTTCCGCGGGAGTGAGATTGCCCTTGGTTTTATCCGAGAGCAGGCTCAGCGTGTCGACAGTCTGCCGCGCTCCCAGCAGGTCAATGCGCGGCTGCCCTCCCTCTTCCTGCATCAGGCCGAGCTGCAACATGGCAGTCATATAGAGCGAAGCCATGAAGCGCTCAAAGGTCATCTGCATTTCTTTCGCGGAGTGCCCGCTGAGTTCTACCCGCGCATCCAGTTCTTTGGCCATTTTGCGGTAGGCGTCGGCTTGCTCTTTTTGCTCCGACGCGGTTGGAGCGGGTGGTATGGCGCCTTCCGAACCCGCGGACGCAGGGGCGGGCGCTTCGCTCGGCTTTGTTTCGGCCGCCACCGGCGCAGGAGCAGGTTTGGAAGTCGCAATCTCTTCTTCGCTGACTTCCCTGCGCAGCTCTCCCTCGGACGTGAACAATCGCCGGTCGGTCACTGTAAAACTGTCTTGTTTCTTCTCAGGCATATTTCATTCCTTCATTCACTTGGCTACTTCTTGCTTCGACAACTCAATGAACGGCAGCTTGGCCACGCGCGCCTCGCTGCCGCCGGCATTGACCACCTTCCCCGCCGTTGCTGCTTCACGCCGGATATAACCCAGGGCCACGCGACGATCGCCGCTGGCAAGGGGCAGGGAAGCCGCGCTGGTGATTTCCCCCACGTCTTTTCCGTCCAGCTGAATTTTGCTTCCGGGCGCGGGCAATGCTCCCTGGGTCTCGAAGCCGCTAAATTTGCGGCGCACCTGCCCGCGGGACCGGATACGTTCCACAATTTCCTGGCCAACGTAGCATCCCTTGACGAAGCTCAAAGCACGCTCCTGCTCGGTTTCCTGCGGCAGGTCCCGTTCGCGGATATCGACCCCGTAGCGCGGAATTCCCGCGGCGATGCGAAGTAACTCGACGGCCGCCGTTCCCGCAGGCTTCGCTCCAGCCTCGACCAGCGCGGCATACAACTTCTCGACATTCTCAGGTGGCGACCACAACTCAAAGGACTCCACATTCCGGTTATCACTCCGGACCAACGCCACGTTCATTTGCCCCCAGATCAGTTCGACAAACTGACCCGGCGCAAGTGACGGGACCTCAAATCCGGCTGCACGCAGAGTCGCCAGGGAATTCGGTCCGGCGAGACCGATACGGGCAAGCTTCTCACTGACATCTGTAACCTCGACGTCATCCATGATGATGTACTTATCAAATACTGCGAGAATCTTCTCCGTCTGCGCCTGATCGGTATCAACCAACAACGACCCGCCGAGGTTATAGGCGTACAAATCCCCCAGGATGTGTCCCTGGGGATTGAGCAGAAATGCATACACGCCGTGCCCGGGCGCAAGATCACGCACATTATTGGTGACCATGCCGTTCAGCCAGCGCACCCGGTCGCCGCCAGTAAGCGAAATCTTCGCCCTCTCGCCGAGATCGTAGACACCGCAGCCAGAGATCAGCACTGCGAATTCGCCGCGCACGTCCCCAAAATCCCCGCGCGTGGCGCCAAGTGGCTGCGCACCCAAGCCGTCATGTTGTGCGGTTAAGTTCATCGCTCCCTATTTTGATTATAGCGGAGGTATTAGGTTGCAACCGGGCCAGGGGACCAGCGGAGGACGGCGAAAAACGCGTCAAGACGGCAATTTTTCGGCTCTCTTTGTTTTGGCTCTCTTTGCGCCCTTTGGGGAATCCTTGGCGTCCTTTGCGGTTAAGAATTTTCGGTGGGGGTCCGCGTAACGCACAAAGCATGACAAGCCCCGACCGAGTTGATAATCTTCCACCCGTGACCCAAAAGAAGAGCATTGCGATCATTCCGGGAGACGGCATCGGCCCGGAGGTTATCACCGAAGCCCTGAAAGTGATTCAAGCCTCGCACGCCCCGGTCGAAACCACATCGTTCGACTGGAGCGCCACGCGCTATCTCGCAGACGGCGTCACCGTCCCCACCGACGGCTTTGCCATGCTCGACCGCGACTTTGATGCGATCCTGCTGGGCGCGCTGGGCGACCCGCGAGTGCCGTCCAATATCCATGCCAAAGAAATCCTACTGGGCATGCGCTTCAAGATGGACTTGTATGCCAACGTTCGTCCGGTACGTCTGCTGGATGCCAGCTTGTGTCCTCTGAAAGGAATCGAGCCCCGGGATATCGATTTTGTGGTAATTCGTGAAAACACCGAAGGCGCCTACTGCGATGCCGGCGGCATCTTCAAGCAAGGCACGCCGGATGAAATTGCGGTACAGGAAGACATAAATACGCGGAAAGGGGTGGAACGCGTGATCCGCTATGCCTTCGAATACTGCGAACGCCACAAGAAACAGGATGGCAGCCCGCGCCAGCGTGTGCTCATGTGCGACAAATCCAACGCCATGACCCATGCCGGCAGCCTGTGGCAGCGCGTGTTCAAGGAAGTAGCCAAAGAATATCCGCAGATCACAGCCCAGCATCTTTACGTCGACGCGCTCTGCACCCAGATGGTGCGCGTTCCGCGCCAGTTTGATGTAATCGTAACCAACAACATGTTCGGCGACATCATCACCGACCTGGCCGCAGGATTGCAGGGCGGGCTGGGCATGGCGGCCAGCGGGAATATCCATCCCGGAAAAACATCGATGTTCGAGCCCGTCCACGGCTCCGCCCCTCTGATTGCAGCGAAAAATATCGCCAACCCGTTCGGCGCGATCCTAACCGCGGCCATGATGCTCGCCCACCTGGGGTTTGTGGAGGAAGCCAAACAGATTGAGGGAGCCGTGGTCGAAGCGGTGAAGCAAAAGAGAACCACGCCAGATATCGGGGGCAGCCTTGGAACGAGAGATGCAGGCGATTGGGTAGCGACCCGGCTGCAAGGTTAAATCTCGAATCCAACGGACTATTTCGTAGCCGGCGCTGCCGCCGCAAAAACTTCCTGCTCCAACCTGTCCGTCGCCGGCTGATCAAGACTTTCTGTCACCAGCACGGTATCGCCTTCTGCGTCGATAATGACCGGTCCGTCTTCGCTCAGCCAGGTGCGTTTGCCAGTCAGCTTTTCCAATCCTGCTGTCGGTACTCCGCCATTCCCAACGTCATGCACGTGCGTATAGCGCTTGCCAAGCGCCTTCGCATAAATTGCAGCAAACTCCGCCGCCCGCTCGGCATTCGACCAGCGCGAGACATAAAGCAGGCCCAGCGGCGCCGCCGGATCGCCCCTGGGGCGGACCGCATAGTAATAGCCGCCTCGCCAGTGCGGATACAACTTGTTCGAAGTTTCCGCGCCCGCATACTGATCGATCAGCACGGCCACATCGAACTCACCCACGGCGCCCACGTCGAAGCGGTCGTAATTTTTGAAAATCTGACGAAGGTCAGGCAACTGCATCGGTGCCAGGCGCTCTCCCGAGAGATAGGTTTGTGGCTCCATAATCTGCCGCGTGGTTCGCGGAGGATTCTGAAACAAAGCGGCGAACGCCTTCTCCTTCCCGCCCTTGAGCAGGTCAGCGATAAAATCGATGCCATAGCGATATGGAAAGGTCAGCGCCTCCTTCATATAAATAGGCGCATTCTGAAATTGCACTGCGTCGGCCGTGCCCACCAGCATCCCTTGCTTTAGTGCCGCGACCACCTGGGGCGAGTCCTGCAGCGATTGCCCCATTGGCGCCAGCATGTAATCAACCAGCACCACCATCGCCTGGCCTTCCACCACCGCCTGCCGCGTCGTGCTGATCTCGTCGTTCTCGATGTCCTGGGAAGTGATCTCTTTTTTCTTGTCGAGGTCGGCGTCGCCCGCCTTCATGTACTTGTCCAGATTGAAAGACTGGTCCTGCAGCGCGTGGGTCAGTTCATGCGCCAGTACCGGCTTTTGCTGGTCGGCGCCCAGCCAGTCCAGCAGATTCACGGTCTTGGTTTTGGGATCGTAGTAACCGGCCACCTGCTCTTTGAGTAGGACCACCAGGAACTTGCCCAGGTCGAAGTCGCGCGGCAGCAGTCCAAACTTCTTCAGTACCAGCTCAGAGCGGCGCAAGCGCCTGGCATCTTCGTCCTCGGTGGTGTGCTTGGTGACATAAGACTCTACTTGCTCGCGGCTGACCAGCTCACGCTTGACTTCATGCTTGATCGGGAACAAGGTGTCTTGACTGACGAACCGCAGAATCTCATCCACCGACCGAAAGAGCTTTTCAGCCTCCTGCGGCGAGATCTTTTCTTCAGGTGCGGTTGGCGGAGTTTGTGTAGCTTGTGTGGCGCGAGCGCCCTCGCCCCCGGCTTTTTGCGGAGGGGCAGCAGGCGGCGCCTGCGCCCCAACCAAAACCGAAAGCAAAACAGGAATGAGAACGAGCCGAGAAGGCGAAGAACGGAATGTATGGCCAGCTATCCTGAATGCATCCTTGAAAATATCCATGCAGCTTGAGTTTATACTTTTTCGATGGACGTCAATCTCTGGACATCCCCTGATCACGTTTTGGATTATTTAGGTCGGGCAGACTCCATCCCCCACCGGGCTGAAGGCGAAGCGACGCTGCTTGAGTGCATCCCCGCAACCGCCCAACGCGTTCTGGACCTCGGCACAGGGGACGGCCGACTCCTCGCCCTGGTCAAGCGGGACCACCCGGACGCCGCTGCGGTCGCGATTGATTTCTCTCCCGCTATGCTCGAGGCCGCGCAAAAGCGCTTCCGCGGAGATTCTTCGGTCGAGGTTATCTCGCATAATCTCGAAACGCCCCTACCGGAGCTGGGGAAATTTGACGCGGTAGTTTCCAGCTTCGCCATCCATCATCTCGTCCACGAACGAAAGCGGGCGCAATACGCTGAGGTTTTCCAGGTCTTGCCTCCCGGCGGTGTATTTTGCAATCTGGAGCACGTCGCCTCTCCAACCCTCGAACTTCACCTGGAGTTTTTGCGCCGCATCGGCTGTACCCCGGAGACGGAGGATCCGTCGAACAAACTCCTGGACATGGAAATCCAACTGGGATGGCTGCGCGAAATTGGCTTTGTTGAGGTTGACTGTCATTGGAAATGGCGCGAACTGGCCCTCCTGACGGGCAGCCGTAGGTAGGTGACATTTACGAGTGTCGGGTACCCCAGTCATTCGCGTTTTTGCGAACGAACCGGTGACTGAGCTCTCTCCTTTTTAAGCCGGTTCGTCCTGACAGTCGGGAGGAGCGGCGAAGACGGGAACATCAGGTTGGGGTCGAAGAGTCTTGCGCCGCGGAACCGAAAATTGGGGCTCGGGTAAGTGGCGAACCAATTCCTTTGCTGGGTCTTCCCCTGGTGAAACAGAGGCAACCAGGGCAAAACTGGGTTGTTGTCGAATTGTTTCCTTGACGGCTTTCGCTCGGCGTTCCCGTAAGGTTCGGATGGGCTGCTCAATCATGTAGAAGGAGAAGGTCGCAGCCAGTAGGGTAAGAGCAAGGTTTTGCGGAAAGGTAGTTGCCCACGACGGCGCAGTCGGATTCGTGAACGGCATGTTCCACAGATACAAGCTATAGCTCAGATTTCCGATCCAGACGAGAATCCGCGTGTTCAGAAGCCGTGGGCGCACAGTGATCGCGTTCTGGATACAAAGTACGATGCCGCAGTTGAAGACCGTTAAGGCTGAGACCTCAACCAGTCCGGCCAGATGCCAGAAATGGACGATATAGCGATAGTGCTCCAGAACGGGAATTGACAACGTAAACGCCCAGATCAATGGGAAGCCTCGCCAGGCAAAGAAGGAGTCACGCTTCCTGAGTTGAGTTTGATACAGAGCCAGCAGGCACCCGGCACCGAGTGAATCGATCATGCAGGGAAAGATCGTGTCACTGACCGAGGCCACGGAAGACGGGCTTATCATGATAAAGGCAAGTCGGAGCAGTGGTGCGGCGACAATGGCGAAGCAAGCCAGGCGGGGGGCCAGAAAGACGCCAAGCGTCATCGCAAAGGGCCAGGCCAAATAGAATTGCTCCTCCACCGAAAGTGACCATAGATGGCGCAAGACCCAGGGCACATGAAACGCATAAGACGTCAGATAGGTATACGCGGCCACTAGGTACTCGTATGGAAGCGACGAGTAGAACAAAATGGTCACTACAATCAGGTAAAAGTAGGCCGCAGGCAGGATGCGATAAGCGCGGCGGATATAAAACTGCTTGAGGTCGATGCTTCCTGTCCTCTGTCGCTCCTGTATCAGCAGGGTGGTGATCAGGAACCCTGAAATGATGAAGAATATCCGCACTCCATAGGGCGCATAGGCGTCTGTCCACCAACTGCGATGGATGGGAAAACCCGCACTATAGGCAAAGTGACCCAACAGCACGAATGAGATGGATAGCGCACGAAGTCCATCAAGAGAAGGGATTCGAGATGATGGCAATGAGAAACTCCTGTGACGTTCGCGGCATTGAAAAAAGACTTACGTTCCGAACAGCCTCCCCCTCCGAAAGCTGTATCTCAGACGATTAATCAATTCACATGGTTGCTTCCCGCTCTACGCCCCGGGATACACGGGTAGCAGTTTGAGTTCCAGGACCGTGCTCGCGTAAGTACTTTGCATTGTGCAAACTTGTGCGTCTTATTTCCTTAGGGACTGTGCAAAAAGTTTCACTCTGGAACGGGACGCGCCGAGAAGGGAATGCACCGATATAACGGTTCCCGGAACCTGCAATTTCACTAAAGCAAGCTCTTCTTCCGAGTAACAAACCAGCGATTGACAACCAGGGTACAGCCACCGAGGAAACTGACGACACAGAGCGCGGAGATAGGCGGCCATTCCCGTGACACGAATCTGTTTGCCTTAGACCCCTGATTCTGGTAACTTTCGCCGTTCGGGAAGACCGGATAGCTACTCGTCCGGAAACGGTTTAGGCAAAAACAGGGTACGGGGGATATCAATGGCTTTTTGTAGCGGATGTGGAACGCAGATCGCGGATGGCACGACTATGTGTCCGGCCTGCAGCAGTCGCACGGCGCCGCCGGCGGCTGCCGTCGCCCCGGGCACAACCGGTGGAATGACCGACAACGTGGTGGGCATGTTGTGCTACATCACGATTGTCCCCGCGATCATTTTCCTGGTTATGGAGCCTTACAACAAGAGCCGGTTCGTGCGCTTTCACGCATTTCAGATGATTTTCTTTTGCGTGGCCATGATCGCGATCTGGATCGGACTGACCATCATCGGCTTTATCCCAGGATTGATATTCATCACTTTCCCATTGCACATGATCATATGGCTGGGATCGTTTATCATCTGGATCATCCTTTTGATCAAGGCCAATCAGGGGCTGATGTTCAAGTTGCCGGTAATCGGCGACCTGGCCGAGAAACAGGCCAACGCCGTATAGATTTCAGGCCTCGGCGGTAGGTTTCGCCTGATCCTTCATCAATTGGCCGGTCTCCGTTGCGGGTATTTCGGAGACCGGTTCATCTCCTCCCTTGACAGGATTCCTCCGGGATGTCATTCCTATTAGTTTTGGTTCTCGCCCTAGATTCCGGCGCCTTAAGGGAAACGATTGAAAGTCAGGGTCTTTTATCACGACAAATGCTTTGATGGGGCTTGCTCAGCCGCTTTGTTTTCTCGTTTTTACCGGGAGCGCATCCGCAGCGACGTCAGCTTCGTTTACTCGGGCCTGTTGCACCGAGCCGGGGCCTTATTTGACGAGAAGCAGTTCGATGGCGACGAAAACGCCATCGTGGATTTCAAGTATTCCAGCTCGCCCAAGATTACCTGGTGGTTCGACCATCACCTCAGCGCCTTCCTGACTCCGGAAGATGCAGTCCACTTCGAGCAGGACCAGAGTAATCGCAAGTTTTACGATCCTGACTTCAAATCCTGCACCAGCTTCATCGCGACGATCGCCGAACAGCGCTTCGGTTTTGATCCGGTTCCGGTGGCCGAGCTGGTGCACTGGACGGACATTGTCGACGGCGCAATGTATCCCGACGCAAAGACCGCGGTTGAAATGAAGGCACCGGCCATGAAGCTGACCATGGTGATCGAGTCGGCCCAGGATTACAGCTTTGTGCCTCGGATCATCCCATTGCTGGCGACCCGTCCCCTGGATGAAATTCTGGAGGAGCCTTTTGTCGCGCCCCTGCTGAAGCCTTTGCTGGAACGTCATCAACGTTCCATCGCTGTCCTGAAAGAGCGAATTGACTCGAAAGACGGCGCGCTCTTTTTTGATGTCAGCGATCACGATCTCGAAGGCTACAACAAGTTCGTACCCTACTATCTGCATCCGGAATCGATTTACAGCGTGGGCTTGAGCAAGAGCAGCTTTCGCGTCAAAGTGTCGGTAGGATCCAATCCGTGGGCGCCTGCAGAACCGACGGTTAATCTGGCAAAGGTATGTGAGCGCTACGGTGGCGGAGGCCACGCTCGTGTTGGAGCCGTCTCTTTCGGTGTTACCGAAGAGGAAGCCGCACGAAAGGCAGCGCGTGAAATAGTCGCCGAGCTTCGCGCCCAGGTCCGGGGAACCAGCACCCTGTCATCCTGAACGCAGAGCGTCGATGTCCTGGGGAACCCATACTCTGTCATCCTGAGCGGAGAGCGTCGCTTCGCGGAGCGAAGTGGCGCACAGAGTCGAAGGACCCCTACACTATTTAGGCGGAGCAACCCACGCCGAAATTTTCTGCGCGTTTTTTACGGTTAACAGCTTTTGACCGCAAAGAACGCAAAGGACGCAACGAATCAGCTGGCCCGTACTAAAAATCCACGAGCTCTTGGTAAGGTAGAGGTCTTTCCACTTCAGCTGTCCATTCGCAGGCGAATGGATAGCCTCCGCTCAGGATGACAAATCTTTGGTAAGAACCTGTCAGGATGACAAATACATGAGCGCCCCTGCCGTTCTCGACACCGTCATTCTGCGGGCTGAGCATCTCGGGCGAAGCGTCAAAGAGAAAGTTCTGGTGGAGGATGCGAGCTTTGAGTTGAGCAAGGGGGGAGTCCTGGCCATAGCTGGTCCCAGTGGCTCGGGCAAGACTTCGCTGCTGCGACTGCTGAATCGGCTGGACGAACCCACCAACGGAACTGTGTTTGTGGAAGGGATCGACTACCGTAACATCGAGCCGCGAGACCTGCGGCGCAAACTTGGCATGGTGACCCAGCGGCCATTCCTGTTCCCGGGTACGGTTGCGGATAATCTCCGCTACGGCCCAGCCCAGCGCGGTGAAAAGTTGCCGGACGAATCGATTGCAGACCTCCTGGCCCAGGTGGGACTTAAGGGTTACTCCGAGCGCAACGTCGCCAATCTTTCCGGGGGAGAAGCCCAGCGTGTCTCCGTGGCACGCACCCTGGCTAATTCGCCGCTGGTGCTCCTGCTTGACGAACCCACGTCGGCGTTGGACGACGCCGCCAAGTTTGAAGTAGAAGCTTCCATCCAGAGAGTGGTGCGCGATAAGAATCTGACCTGCGTGGTGGTCACGCACGATCTCGCCCAAGCCGGGCGGTTGGCTGAACGCGCTTTGGTGCTAGAGGCCGGACGCATCGTGCGCTCCGGCTTAGTGGACGAGGTGCTGCATGCTTAGACTGTTTTTCCACACTCAAATACAATTGGGCTTTGCCCAGGCTGCCGTGGCGGCCTTAACCGCCTTGACCGTGGTGCTGCTGGCCCGCCGACGGAAGATTCACCTCGAAGGTGAAACCCTGGTCGCCATGGCGCGGGGATTGGTACAGATCATCGCGGTAGGGTTCATCCTGGTCATCCTGCTGCGCGCTCCCCGATGGACCAGCGGGTTTCTGCTATCCGGGATGCTTGTGGCTGCGGGCGCAACCTCGGCGCGCCGCGCCAGGGGCATGCCGAGCGCCTTTCAAGTCTCCGCGTCGGCGATCGCGATGGGCGCCGGTACCGTGATTGCTCTGATGACATTTCTGGGAGTGATCGACACCGCCATCACGTCTCTAGTCCCGGTGGGCAGCATGCTGATTGCGAATGCCATGAACACCAACGGCCTGGCGCTGAACCGCTTCCGCTCCGATGTTCTGGCTCACGCCGGCGAAATCGAAACCGCGCTAGCCCTGGGGGCCGAAGCCCGGAACAGCGTTGCACCCTACGTCCAGGCGTCATTTGAGGCAAGCCTGATCCCGGCGATAGACTCTCTGCGCTCCCTCGGCATCGTATGGATTCCCGGACTGATGGCGGGAATGTTGCTTTCGGGGGCCCGCCCGGTGTATGCAGCCATCTACCAGTTTGTGGTGCTGGCCATGATTTTCGCGGCATCGGGCTTGACCTCGCTGATCAGCACCATGCTGATTCGCGGGAGGGTATTCTCCGCGGCGGAACAACTCTTGCTGCAGCCCGGGAGATAATGAGGTGATGAGGTTATAAGGAGACAAACGCCGGCTTCGTCAATGCACAACCTGACCACATCGATCGTAGAGCGCGCCCGATCGGCAGAGCACCACCGGCGCCTGGCGGCGCTTCGCGCCGTCGCGTCCCTGGAACTGGCCAAGGGACTGGTGGTCCTGCTGCTCGGCTTCGGCGCTGTCTCCCTTGTCCATAAGGACGCCTGGGACGTGGCCGAGGCCGTGCTGAGATTCCTGCGTGTCAATCCCGACCATCACCGCTACGCGCAAGTCTTCCTGAACCTGGCCGACAACATTACCGATGCGAAATTGTGGGCTATGGCGGCAGGAGCCACCGCGTACTCCATCGTCCGCTTTGTTGAGGCCTACGGCCTGTGGCGGGAGCGAACCTGGGCAGAATGGTTCGCCTTGATTTCGGGAACGCTGTATGTGCCTTTCGAAGTCTACGAACTGGTACGGCGTACAACTCCGATTCATGTGGCCGTGCTGCTGATCAATCTTGTAATCGTGTTCTATATGCTGTATCTGAGACTGTCGGCTCGGAAGGAAGCGGGTGCTGACGCTTAAGCTGTCCGAATAGAATATTCCGAAGTTGGATCTCCGACATAAGAATCGCTCGAGAAGGTGGCATGAAGGAGTCTGAAACCTCTGTCTCAAGTCCGGACAAGCCTGTCGTTTTCTTTCGGCACGTTGCCGAATTTTGCCGTCAGAATCCTGAGCCGCCAAGACGCACCTGCCTGCGATCGATGCGAGCGATGCTCGCGACCGTCGGAATTGCCCTCGCCACATTGAGCCTGCGCGCGCCCCTCCAGGCGGAACAAATTTCATTGCAGGCGCTGGTCACACCCTCCACCACGATTGTGAAGGATGGCCACACCGTCACCTTCGCCCTTCATGGCTTCATCGAATTCAAATCGCTGGCCGAAATGTTTCCCTACATCGAAGCCCAAACTCGACGCTGGAAGGGGAATGACGGCCTCGACGATGCGGGACGCCGGGACCTGGCGCGGGAACTACTGCGCCGCGGCATAGAGAGCCGGGTTATCTCGATGATTGACGAGCGCCCCCTGGAAGTTCTGATCACTCACACCAGGGAGGAACTTCGGCAATCTTTGGCGGGCGTGCATGAGGCAGTACCCTCAGGCTATGCCGAGGCTTTCATTGCGGTGCAGGAAAAATGGAAACATTCGCTCAATTGCTGGAGCGCCGCGCCGTCCATCCCGGCGAGAGTGCTCTCCAACTGGTACCCCATTGAGGAGGGAATCGAGCTTTACGGGGCAACCTATGATTCCACTGAACATTTCTGGCAGGCGGTGAAGTACCATCCCGACACTACCGTCGCAGACCTGATCGAGTTGCTCGGTAGTCTCGAGCGCAAGGACTGGAGCCCATGGCTGGCGCGCCTCGACGCCGATCCCAGGCTGTATTTGCCCAACGCCTATGCGGTGGAATTCGTGCGCCACAATCTGGCTCCGGAACGGCTGCATTGGTTTCGCGATCAACTCGCCAGCCACGGACTGCGTCCAAGCGATCGCGCCCGGCTGGCTCAGCAGCGGGGCAACACTTCGTTCCTCTTCAGCGCTCTGGAAGAAAAGATCATTTGGGGCGATCTCGCCGACGTGTTCCACCTGGTCTATGTGCTCTCTCCAACCGAGGATCCCATTCGGGGGACGTTAGCACAACGCCACTTCGACGCCGTTTACCTGGGGGACCGCCGAATGGGTTTCATCAGCGAAGACTTCCGGTCCCTGATGCTTGAAATCTGGAGGGTGAAATATCTGCAGATGCCACGCTTGCGCGAGGTGATCAGCTCGATTCCGCTTGAGATCCGTTTGTCGCACTTCCTGAATGATGGCGACTCCCCGGACATTCCCATTCCAATCTACGTCGGATACCTCAACCAGATTCGCGACTTGGCCCGCGCGCCTCACTGAAGCGGTAGCGACGCCTGATTTGTGTGGCGCCGGCATCTTGCCGGCTGTCCCGAGGGTATCCTGCCCCCGGCGGGAGCAAGCTCAAAACCCAACCGAGCCCTGCTCGGCCTGAACGGGTCGGAGACCCGTTCCCACACACTCTATCTGCGAGAACGAAGAAATCAGCTTTTCCCGAGGCATCGTATCCTCGTCATTGGGTGGGGGAGGGCAAACAACAGGCCCCGCGCCGCCGTCGAGAGACTTTAGCGCGGGGCCTGTTAAGGGGGGAAGGCATGCTATTGTGCCAGTGCATCACCGGTTCTTCGCCAAAAAAAATCAATTTGGTCGCTTTTCCGACGAGAACTGGCGCGCTCAACGCCCGACGAACTCAGAGAATCAGCACTTGTTTTTCACAGCTATCGTTGATCTACAGGATTGTCTCCCTTGACAATGCTCGCGCCCAGACTGACAATTGGCGCGCTTTTTGGGGTGTTCGAATCCCTTGATTGGTCTTATCGCTGTTGCCTTTCGCAACCCTGCGGCCGAGTGATACTTATCTTCGCGCGCTGGCGATGTGAAAGGCCTTCCTCGGGAAATCCCTTCGCAATGCCGGTATCGCGGTTCCCCCAGGCTGTGCCTGAATCCAAAAATGTCGAATCGAAAGGGAGGCTGTAATGAACTCACGGAGTGTCTTTACTTTGTTGTTGATCGTTGCCTTGCCCCTCAGCGCGTTTTCAGCCGCTTCATCTGGTGCGCACAAAGCGGCCCGAACGCATAGGAACGTTTCTACGCTTCTGGTAAAAGGCCCGCAAGCGATCCCGTCCGGCGCATCAACTCCCAAGTATGGCCTCTTCCTGTGCCAGGTGGGTCTGGAGCCCGACGGGTCCGTGTGCTACGACCCGTATCAAATACGACATGCCTACAACATCGACACGCTCATCAACGCGGGCCTTACCGGCAAGGGCAAGACGATAATCATTGTCGATGCCTTCCAGTCCCCCAACATCGTTTCGCAGCTGAATAACTTTATTTCCTTTTACGGCCTGCCGAGCATGAACGGACTTGGAGGCAAGAATGATCCCAGCCTGGGAACCTTCACGCAGATTGCGCCTGACGGGCTGACCCCGTTTATTGAGGGTGATGAAGACATGACCGGATGGGCGGAGGAAATCTCGCTGGACGTGCTGTGGGCTCATGCCATTGCGCCAGGTGCGAATATCGTGCTCGACCTGGCCGCATCGGACGAAGATAGCGACATTTTGAGCGCCACTCAATATGCGGTGAACCACAACCTCGGCGACATCATTTCCCAGAGTTTCGGTGAAAATGAAAGCTGCGTCGATTCGAGTCTGCTGGCGGCGCAGCATAAGCTGTTTGTGAAAGCGACGCTCAAACACATTACCCTGCTCGCTTCTTCGGGGGATGAAGGGGCGGCCCAGCAAACGTGCGACGGCAACTCCTGGACTCAGGCGGCCTCTTCGCCCGCGAGCGATCCGCTTGTCACCGCCGTGGGCGGCACCGAACTCCATGCCGCGGATTACTGCCTAACTCAGCTCGGATGCGATCCCACCACGAACCCCGCCTTCGGAACCTACCAGGGCGAGGTAGCCTGGAACGAGCCCGACCTCGAGATCGCGACCGGCGGCGGTTTTAGCGTCCTATATCGATTACCGTTCTACCAGCTCGGGACCGTCCCCTTGAGCCGAAAGGGCAAAGGCGTCCCGGACGTGTCTTACAGCGCGGCCGTGGAGCATGGAGTACTTACCTATCTGGACATTCCCGGAATTCCTGCGGGCTTCTATAGTTTCGGGGGCACCAGCGCAGGCTCGCCGCAGTGGGCAGGCATCGTCGCCATTGCCGACCAGAAAGCCAAACGAGGCCTTGGTTTCATCAACGCGACACTTTACCTGTTTAGCCTGATCCCGCAAGGCTATTCGACGATGTTCCACGATATAACCAGCGGCAATAACACAGTAACCGAGCAGGATGTCAACAACAAGGATGTGACCGTAACCGGCTTCAACGCTGGAAAAAAGTGGGACGCTACAACCGGCCTGGGCTCGCCCAAGGCGGATCAAGTGGTGAACTTCCTGACTCTGTTCACATCCGATAGTGATGCGAGCCAGGCGATGAACAACTCCGATCCAGGTTCAAGCCATCGTTCAGGCCGGCACAAGGTCCGAACCCACTAAACGCAGAAGTAGGACAACATGAGTGTAAGGTTCTGGCTGGCGCTGGGACCTTACAAAAAAAATACCGGACATCAGGGAACGCCCCCGGATGTCCGATATCGTTTTTGTCGCGGAAACCGCTGCAACTTTCAGCGCCGCCGGGGAATGCTGATCGACCGGCCGCACGGGCGCCGATTGATTCTGGCGTCAGTCTGTTAAACTCCGTTGCCAGAGGGGGAAACCACATTGGCTAACTTGTCAGAGATAATGAGGCAGTTGAAGAAAGAGCGTGACCGGATACAGCAGCAGTTATCAGGATTAAATGCCGCCCTTGACGCGTTTGCTGGTGTCTACAGAAACGGCTCCCAGCCCCGCCGCAAGATGTCTCCCAGGGGGCGCGCCCGTATCGCTGCCGCGCAACGAGCTCGCTGGGCGAAAGTTAAAGGGCAAAACGTTGTGCCAATTAAAACTGCCAAGCGAACCATGTCCGCTTCGGCTCGTCGCAAGATCGCAGCAGCCCAACGTGCGAGATGGGCGAAGATTAGGGCCGCAAAGAAATAGAAAAGAACAGGAAAAAACGAGGGCCAATGTTTCAGCCCTCGTTCATGCCTCTCGCCAACTCTTACTGACAGGATTCACTGACCATCTTTAAGTCCGTGACCGTCATGTGACCGTGCTCGGAATTGTCCTTCTTCAGGCCGCTGTCTTTGGCGGCGTCTTTCGCGTCCTCCTTCATGTTGTGCGCGGTCGGATTGGATACCACGCCGGTCGCGGTGACGGTGTGACCCACATGCTCGGCGAGATCCAGTTTGCCGCTCCGTACTTCCCAGGTACTGCCGTCGTTTCCGGTAAGCATGAACTCCTTAGCGCTGTCACCCTTGGACAGACACCCGGTTACGTCTCTTACATCGGCCTTATCCTTGGCGGCTCCCGACAAGGTACCGAAACATAGCAGGATTGCGCTGCACAGAACTAGTTTGAATTTCATTGGTCCTCCTCAGAGTGAGCTTTCTTGTGTGGTGTTGGATGGCTCCCGGTAAGAATGCGCTGTCTAAAGATTTCGAGGTTCCTGAGGTGAAATACAGGATCGACTGTATAGAAAGCGGTTTGCTGCTTTTCTTAAATTACAAGCAGCACGTTTCAGACCTCAAAAAAACCCCGCCGCCTCGGAGCGGCGGGATTCTTTTTTAGCCTACCTGGGGGGTGAAATCAGCGGACTCACAACGTGCAGATGGCGCCTTGATAAGTGGCGATCGGTTCAACCTGAGGCAAACGACTGCCAGCGACCCTGCAGAACGTTATCGTAGAACTGGTGGCCCCGGCGTGAGTCGAACACGCGACCTTCAGTTTAGGAAACTGCTGCTCTATCCATCTGAGCTACGGGGCCACGTTCAATTTTATCCTGTGCCTGGGAAATCTAGCTAAAACTTGCTGGTTTCAACGTAGCGCCGGCGTTCAGCCGACTGTCGGGTGGGCATCCTGCCCACTCCACACTAAGGCGCACGTTCGACTCACGGCCAGCCGATACCCTCCTAGAAAATCGGCATTCCGGATACACTATCCCCGCCTGGATTATCTCTCCCTTGGAGGCCGCAAATGACGTGGCAGGTCACTGGTTCCGTTTTGTTTTTTACTTTGTTCCTCGCCATGAGCCACGCGCAAACTTCCGCGCAGCCCGAATCTTCGTCCCGCAAGGATCTCTTGCTGGTCGTGAACCAGGGTGACCAGAGCATGAGCCTGGTGGATCCCGCTGCCGGAGTCCAGATTGGAAAAGTAAAAACCAACGAAGTACGCGCCCACGAAGTGGCTGCTTCTCCTGATGGACGCTTGGCCTATCTGCCGATCTATGGGAATTCGGGAGTTGGCAAGCCGGGAACGGACGGACGCTCAGTGGAGATCGTGGATCTCGACAAGCAAGCCGTCACTGGCAATATCGATCTCGGGCCGGTTCGGCCGCACTGGGTGAAGTTCGGTCCGGACGGCATGCTTTATGTTTCAGCCGAACTGGGCAAAGCCATTGAAGTGCTCGATCCCCGTTCGCAGAAAAGCCTTGGCTTAATTCCGACCGGGCAGATTGAGTCCCACATGGTGGTGTTATCGCGCGACGGACGCCGGGCCTACACCGCCAATGTAGGCGCAGGAACGGTCACGGTCGTCGATGTGCCCGGCCGGAAACTGATCAAAGTTATTCCCGTCGCTGAAACCGTGCAGCGCATTTCGATCTCCGAGGATGGCCGGTTTGTGTTCACTGCGGACCAGAAGTCTCCCCGGCTGGCAGTGATCGATACGGCGACTAACCAGGTCTCGAGCTGGATCGCTCTACCCGCAATCGGGTACGGAACCGCGACCACTCCGGATGGCAAGTGGTTGCTGGTGACGCTGCAGACCGCAAATCAGGTAGCCGTCGTCGACCTGGCCAAGATGAAGGTGGATCGCACCATTCCGGTCGGCGCGGACCCGGTACAGATTCTGGTCCATCCTCCCGTTGCCTACGTCTCCTGCAGTGGAGACGGGAAAGTTGCGGCGTTGAATCTGGAAGACTGGAAGGTTGAGAAGATGATCGCAACCGGCCCCGGCGCCGACGGCTTGGCCTGGGTCGAAAGAAAGCCATGATGAAAATTCCTTAGCCCCGATTCTGTCGGGCCGGCTCTGCTGTCATCCTGAGCGACGCGAAGGACCCATGCATTGCGGATCGCGCTTTCATTCTCAGCAAGTCAATTGCAGAGGTCCTTCGTGGCCTTCGGCCATTCAGGATGACAACGATTTAAGATTCAGCGGGACCACATAGATCTATGGTTTCACGCTTGAACCGTCGCCAGAAACCGGGGTGGCTTCCTGGCCCTGATGGTCTGTTCGAACCCATACGCGATCTTCAGCAGGATCGGCTCGCTCCATGCCCGTCCGAAGAATGAGACTCCCACCGGCAGGCCCGCGATAAATCCTGCAGGCACAGTGATGTCCGGATATCCGGCGACTGCCGCCGCGTTCGAGCTGCCCCCACCGGAGTGGTCTCCATTGACCAGGTCGGTAAGCCACGCCGGACCGCCAGTGGGAGCCATGATCGCCTCCAGATGAAATTTGTCCATAACGGCGTCGATGCCCTCGGCGCGCGACAGCCGGTGATTGGCGTCGAGTGCGTCGAGATATTCCTTGCTGGTAAGCGGACCCTTGGCTTCGGCTTTGATGAAATATGTCCTGCGCGAAGTAGGGCATCTCTTTATTCTTGGTTGCGTTCGTTGAATTCGATGACGTCTTTCAGTGAATGCACAGGAGCGTCAGGGCGGCCCGCCAGGTAAGCATTGAGATCGGCCTTCAGCTCGTAAAGCAGAACCGTGAACTCGGTGTCGTCAAATTTCCCGTGGGATTCGCAGGTCAGCGGGATCGACCAGCACCGCGCCTTGCCGCTTCATCTCTTCCAGGACATTGTTCATGAGATCGATCCACGGAATCGCTGAAGCCGAAATATTTGCGTGCTACGCCAATGCGGGCGCCGCGCAGTCCATTGGGGTCGAGAAAGCTGGTGTAATCCGCCGCGATCTTTCCGGTGCTTGCGGCGGTCGCAGCGTCTCGCGGATCGGCTCCGGCGAGCGCGTTCGAGCAGGATGGCCGCGTCGCGTACCGTGCGCGCCATCGGCCCGGCCGTGTCCTGGCTGTGCGCGATAGGAATAATGCCGGCGCGGCTGATCATGCCGAGCGTCGGCTTGATGCCAACGATCCCGTTGGCCGACGATGGGCAAACCACCGAGCCATCGGTCTCCGTGCCCACCGCGACCGCGCAGAAGATTGGCGGCCACCGCGGCGCCCGAGCCTGAACTCGAGCCGCAGGGATTGCGGTCCAGCGCATAGGGATTGCGAGTCTGGCCGCCGCGTCCGCTCCAACCGCTGACTGGAATGGCTGGAGCGAATGTTGGCCCACTCGCTCAGATTGGTCTTGCCCAGGATGACCGCGCCGGCCTCGCGCAGTTTCTGCGCCACGAAAGAATCCCTGCGGCGCGTGCGAGCCCAGCGAGCGCCAGCGATCCTGCGGTGGTCTGCATTCGGTCGGCGGTGTCGATATTGTCCTTGATCAGAACCGGAATTCCGTGCAGGGGCCCGCGCCCGGCTTTGTTTTTCCGCTCCTTGTCGAGTGCTTCGGCAATGGCCAGCGCGTCGGGATTGAGTTCGATCACGCTGTTCACCGTCGGACCGCGGCGGTCGATTTCTTCGATCCGACCGAGATATTTCTCAACCAGGGAACGGGAAGTAAATTTTCCGGACTGCATCCCAGATTGGAGATCAGCGACGGTAAGCTCATCGAGTTCGGAATTGCGAATCTCGGCAGCAGCTGATGTACTAGGGGCCAACTCGCGAGCGCCAGCGAGCGCCGGCAGCATCGCGGCGCCTACGCCACTGGCCAGGCTGGACTGCAGGAAGCGTCTTCGCGACGGCACCGTCTTTACCGGGGCTGCGTTCTTGGTTGTGGGCAAGCTGTTCTCCTCTCGCGATTGGCGGTTTCGGAAGCGGAATTATAGGCGATCCGTCAGGGTCGGTTGTCGGCGGGTGTCCTGATTTCATATAGAGGCAGATTCATAAAGAGGCGGGCCTTTCACCTGGATCAAAGCGCTAATGTCCAACCTGCTTTCGTTTTCCCTGCAGACTCGTCTAAGACAACGCATGACAGCAGGCGATTCTGCCCTGTTAAAGCTGATACAATCGCACGCTTTACTCTTCATGGAAATCCATCCCAGCGTCCCTCTGCGGAACTGCGTCAAGAAGGAGTCCTGATGTCTTTCAAGAAACTATTGTTCGTGTGGATCGTTCTCGTTTTTCTGGCCGGCGTTGGATTGGCTCAGGAAACCCAGGAAGGCCGGCTGATGCGCTTTCCCGACATCTACAAGGACAAGATTGTATTCATGTACGGCGGCGACCTCTGGCTGTCCTCCAGTTCAGGCGGCGAGGCACACCGCATCACCTCGGACCCGGGACGTGAGCTGTTCCCGAAATTTTCGCCGGACGGCAAATTGATCGCATTCACCGGGCAATATGACGGCAATTTTAATGTTTATGTAATGCCGGCCCAGGGCGGCCAGCCGCGGCAATTGACCTTTTATCAAGGGGCGGCAGCTCAGCTCAGCGACCGCATGGGGATTCACAATGAAGTTCTAACCTGGACTCCTGACAGCAAGCGCGTTGTGTTTCTCTCCCGACGCGACGCAACCAACGGCTGGACCAAGCGACCCTTCAGCGTGAGCATCGACGGCGGTTTGCCCAGGGCCTTGCCCGTGGATCAGGGCGGCCTTACCTCTTTTTCTCAGGACGGCACCCGGATCGCCTACAACCAGATCTTCCGCAATTTCCGCACCTGGAAGCGCTATACCGGAGGCCTGGCTCAGTCGATTTCTATTTATGACCTCAAGAACAACACGGTCGTAGACCTGCCGCACACGGAGTGGACCGACACCTTCCCCATGTGGCACGGCGACACCATTTATTTCACCTCCGATCGCGGTGCTGAACATCACCTCAACCTGTACGGTTATGACGTCAACAGCAAGCAGGTTGACCAACTCACACATTTCACCGACTTCGATGTGATGTGGCCAAGCCTCGGCCCGGATTCCATCATCTTCGAGAACGCAGGCTACCTCTACACATTTGATCTGCAATCGAAGCAGCCGAAAAAGCTGGCCCTCTACTTGCCCGGCGACCGCGACCTGAGTCTCAAACACTGGACCAGCGTAAGCAAGAACATCACCGATTTCGACATTTCGCCGGAAGGGAAGCGGGCAGTGTTCGGCGCTCGCGGTGACGTTTTCACCGTGCCCGCGAAGGAAGGTAGCATCCGCAACCTGACCCGCACACCTGGGATTCGCGAAAAGCAGGTGGCCTGGTCGCCCGACGGGCGCTGGATCGCCTACGTTTCCGACCGCAGCGGCGAAGACGAACTCTATATCGTGCCGCAGGACGGCCTGGGAAAAGAACAACAGATCACCAGCGGGTACAAGGGATTCAAATATGCTCCGACCTGGTCACCCGACAGCAAGAAACTGGCTTGGTCCGACAAAGACACCAAGCTCTGGTATGTGGACATCAACGAAAAGAAGCAGGTCGAAATCGATCGCGGGAAGTACGGCGAAATCCTGAATTATTCTTGGTCGCCCGATAGCAAGTGGGTGGCGTACGACAAGAACGCGGAGAACTGGATACTCGGTGGTGCATCTCTACTCGCTGGCGGACAATAAAATCACTCCGGTCACCACCAGCATGACCAACAGCTACTCTCCGGTCTTCGATCCTGACGGAAAGTATTTGTACTTTCTCTCCGACCGCGACTTCAACGAAGTTCTGGGCAATATAGATTTCGAGTTTGCCAATCCCAAGACCACTCGAATCTACGTGGTCACTCTGCGCAAGGATGAAGCTTCGCCGTTCCTGCCTCTCAGTGACGAGACTCAGATCAAGAAGGAAGAAGAATAAGGACGAGTTAACCACTCCGCCGGGTAAAGAGGCAGCGAACAAGGGCAAAGGCGAGGTAAAAGGAAAGAAAAACGAGACCGAATCCAAACCAGCCGAAACCGACAAGGACAAAGCGAAGAAAGACGAAAAGGAGAAGCCGAAGGAATTTCGCATCGACCTCGACGGTATTCAGGCTCGCGTCGTTGGCCTGCCGATTGACGCTGCGGTGATCAACACTTATCTGGCGGCTAAGGGCTTCGTCTACTATTCCACTACTCCCATCCAGGGATTGTCCGGACCGCTTCCCGGAGAGTCCCCGGCCATCCGTGTTTACGATCTGAAAGAGCGCAAGGACAAGGTGTTCCTCGACGGCGCGCAGCGTTTTGCACTCTCGTTCGATGGATCCAAGCTGCTCTATGAAGCCGAGGGAGGGCGCGATGGCCACAGCTACGGCATCGTCGATGCCAAGCCGGACGGCCCAAAGAAGGTGGGCGATGGCGCGCTGAACCTTGGGGGCATGAGAGCCCAGATCAATCCTCCCGAAGAGTGGAAGCAGATCTTTAACGAGGTTTGGCGGCAGGAGCGGGACTATTTTTACGAAGTATCGATGAACGGCGTGGACTGGGAGAAGATGCGTGATAAATATGCGCAACTGCTTCCCTACGTGGCCGACCGGTACAGCCTGACCTACGTTCTCGGGGAGATGATTGGGGAACTTTCCAATTCGCACACCTACGTGGGTGGTGGGGATTTTCCGGATTTGCACGCGGTGAACGTCGGGCTGCTCGGAGTCGACTTCGAGGCCGATCCGGCCAGCAGCTTGTACCGATTTAAGAAGATATATTCCGGAGAGAACTGGGATCAGCGGATACGTTCTCCCTTGACTGAGCCCGGAGTCACGGTAAAAGAAGGCGATTACCTGATCGCGGTAAACGGGCGGACGCTGCGCGCGCCGCAAAATCCCTATGAGCTATTCGTCAATACGGCGAACGAAACCGTCACGCTGACGGTCAACTCCAAACCCTCAGATGAAGGCTCCCACACCGTGCAGGTAAAGCCGCTGGCCGACGAATTCAACCTGCGCGAACTCAGCTGGATCGAGGGCAATCGCCGAAAAGTCGATGCCGCCACCGGTGGGCGCGTGGGCTACATCTACCTCCCCGACATGGGCGGCGACGGACTGAGCGAATTCGTTAAGCAATATTTTCCGCAGATTCGCAAGGAGGGAATGATCATCGACGTTCGCTATAACGGCGGCGGCTTTGTGGATCAACTGATCTTTGATCGGCTGCGCCGGGTGCTGGCGGGGATGGGCTCGAACCGCAACTGGGAGAGCGGCACCGTTCCTCCGGTTGTGTTCAACGGCGCGATGGCGTGCATTACCAACCACTATGCTGCCTCCGACGGTGATATTTTCAGCTACTACTTCAAGTACTACAAGCTTGGTCCGCTTATCGGCGAGCGCACCTGGGGCGGGGTCCGCGGCATTCGCGGCAATATTCCGCTGATCGACGGAGGCTATATTACCCGTCCGGAAGCGGCGCGCTACGATCTGAACAGCAAATGGGTGGTCGAAAACCGCGGCGTGCAGCCTGACATCGTCGTGGAAAACAGGCCTGACCTGGTGGTGAAAGGACAGGATCCGCAGCTCGAAAAAGCCATTGAACTGGTAATGAAAGAGATCCAGGCCAATCCCAAGAAGTTGCCTCCGAGGCCCCCGGACCTGCCGGCATATCCGGAAGGCCCCGGATTCTAGGGTGCCTGAAACCACGTAGGGGCGGGTGTCTCACTCGCCCAGCCGGGCAAAGCCCGGCGGCGGTCGGATGAATGCCGGCGAACGTCGGCATTGATGGGCCGGGACCTAAGGGTCCATGCGTCCCCTTGTGGCATTGGACGTAGCCAGTCGGTTATCATTCAGGCTTCGCGACGCTTGAAATTCCAGCGGAAGTAATCGCTAAATTCAGCCGGTTAATCGTATAATAAAAACATCAATGCCAAAGTACTCTATCGTGGTACCGCTCCACAACGAGCAGGAAAATGTCACCGACCTCTATGACCGCCTCAAGGCGGTTATGGAAGCGAATGGTGAAACCTTCGAGATCGTTCTGGTGGATGACGGCTCCACGGATCGCAGCTTCCACATGCTGCGCGAGATTGCCGCGGTCGACAGCCGGGTCACGGTCGTAAAATTGCGCCGCAACTTCGGCCAGACTTCAGCCCTGGCCGCCGGCTTCGATCACGCCCGCGGAGAATACATCATCGCCATGGATGGCGACCTGCAGCACGATCCTGCCGACATCCCGATATTCCTGGAAAAGATTTCCGAGGGCTATGACATTGTCAGCGGATGGCGCAAGCGCCGCATTGATAACTTCTGGCTCCGCCGTTTTCCGTCCCGCATGCGCCAACTGGCTGATGGCCAAGCTGAGCGGTGTGGACATTCACGACTTTGGGACCACTTTCAAAGCCTATCGCCGGGAAATTCTGGATACAGGTTCCGCTCTACGGCGAGTTGCACCGCTTTATCCCGGCGTTGGCCTCGTGGCACGGGGCTTCCATTTGCGAAGTGCCGATCCAGAATGTGAACCGCGAGCGCGGGGTTTCGCACTACGGAATTTCGCGCACCTTCCGGGTATTTTTCGATCTCATTACCATCCGGTTCCTGCTGCGCTACCTGTCGCGCCCGTTGCATTTCTTCGGCACTTTCGGGATGTTAAGTATCCTGGCGGGCTCCGGTGTGACTTTGTGGCTGCTGGTGGAGAAATTCCTGCACCATTCCCCCATGATGGCCAACCACGGTCCGCTGATGATCTTCACCGCAGTGCTGCTGCTGGCGGGTCTGAACATGCTGGCGGTCGGCCTGCTGGGCGAAATGCAGGTACGCCACTACCACGAGCCCACCCGCCGCGCCCCGTACTCAGTCGACCGAGTCCTCCGCGCCCAAAGCGAAGAGCACACCATCTCCGAGTAATCCATGTAGGCGCGAGCGTCCCGCTCGTATGGGACTATTAATCACCGCATCGCAAGAGTCCCGCGGACGCTGCATTCATGGGAACGGGCACGAGCGGGACGCTCGCGTCTATATCCAACCTACTTCCCAAACGCTTCCTTATTGACCACGTAAGGCATCCTGGTGACATCGCCGCCGTAATTCCCCTCGAGTACATCGATCAACCCTTGCACCGTCCGTCCCGCCATGCCTTTGTCCGGATCAGTAGACAACCGCGTGATCCGCCCCGCGCTCGCCACATGCGGATAAAGCCGGCAGCGGTCCTCGATCGCCGGATCGCGCAACGGAGAGTCTTTCGGCAGCGGCTCCTTTTCATAAACATCGAGCGCCGCGCCCGCAATCCAATTCTCCCGCAGCGCCTTGGCCAGCGCGGCCTCCTCCACCACCGGACCGCGTGAAGTGTTCACCAGAAAGCCGGTTGGCTTCATCCGCCGCAGCGTGCGTTCATTAAAAAGATGGTACGTTGGAGTAGAACTCTCACCTTCGCGCAACAGGGGCACATGCACGCTGACAAAATCAGCCTGCTGCAACGCCTCATCCAGGCTTACATACTTGATCCAGTTATTTTCCTTGCGAGATGCCCCGCGCATGGCGCAGGTCCATCGTTTCCTGAATCGCTTTCACAAATTCGTGATTCTGGTAAGCGGGGTCGTAACACAGAATATTCATGTCGAACCCGGCACACTTCTTGATCATGGCCAGGCCGATCCGCCCGGTGCCGATGATGGCGATCGTCTTGCCAGTGACCTCGTCGCCCAGAAAAGGCAAATAAGGATGCCAGTAGTCCCATTTGTTTTCCCGCGTCAGATGTTCGGCTGTCCACATTTTTCGCGCCAGCGCGCCCAGCATGAAGAACGCAAATTCCGCGGTGGCTTCGGTGAGGACGTCCGCCGTATTGGTGAACGGAATCCTGTAGCGGTTGGCGTCGGCGCGGTTGATGTTGTCAAAGCCGACGGCGATCTGCGCAACCACTTTCAGTGTTCCTTTGCCGGCCTCAAACACTTCGGCATCAATGGAGTCACGCAGCGTGGTGATCAGGCCGTCAATACCGGACTTCACCTTCTCGATCGATCAGGCTCTTTGGCGGCGCCTCCGGCCTGGCATAGACTTCGACTTCATAACCCCGCTGGCGCAGCAGATCGATCGACTCGCCGATATCGCAAGTAGCAAAAACACGAAATTTCCCAGTCATGGCTTTCTCTGGTGTGGAGTCTTGCAGCCTCCCGATATTACTCCAGAGCGATTGTTCTGGGAGGATCGAATAGATCTAGGGCTCCGCCGGTGCAGCCTTTCAAATTGTCATCCTGAGCACAGCAGAATCATTCGCTGGCGAATGATTCCGCGGAGTCGAAGGACCCCTACCTGACGAGGAACCTCGCACGCAGGGGCGCGTCTTGATCACACGCAATTCAAAACTCAAACACGCAGGGCAAGAGCGACTCTCGGGTAGGGGTCCTTCGACTCCGCGCTGCTTCGCGAAGCGAAGCAGACGCTGCGCTCAGGATGACAGCTACATTTTGTGGCCCGCTCGTCCTGGCAGGTGGTGATGTTTTCTTCGACTTAATATCCTGAACAAAACTGAAAATGCATGGGATCCTTGGTCCTCTGCGGCCAGTCGCCTCCCCACTCGGATCCCGCGCCGCGGAAGATCCCGATCACTCCAGAGTCCATGTTTCCGGAAGAGCCTTGTGGGTTGGTCTCGGGATTCAGGTCAATCGCGATGCCCCAACTGTGGGTTGACAGTTTCGTCCCAGTCCGTTGCGGGCGAAAAGCAAAACACCCGCCGAGGCGCGAGAGCTTCGACTGCAAACCGCGCGCTTGAACCTGCCTGAAGACCGACGAAAAGATCTGCGCCAAGCGCTTGTGACACGTCATCCGGGTTACGCTTTGGGAGTGATCCCACGAAAGCCGCAAGGGGAAGGCAAACTCACGCCGGCGAGATGGTCCGTCTGCCAACGCGGATCAAGGCTCCCATCGGGCCGGATATATTCGTAGATGTCTCCGAAGGTGGCCAGAATTTCTGCGAGCCCGTGGGGCGCGATCAGAGACGGCTCCGCCGCCGTGGCTTGGCGAGAAATAGAGATTCGTCCCTTTCAGTTCTCCTGTCTGCGACTTAGGTTGAGGTCTCCAATGGGACCGGCTTCGGCCACGCGCTGCTCCTGCCGTATAATCCAGAGTTCTCGAATCGGGAGGATTCTTGGCTTACGACGACTTACGCGCCTGGATCGCTGCTCTGGAACGAGCCGGTGAACTGAAAACAATCCGCACCGAAGTGGATCCGATCCTCGAGATTGCCGAAATCACCGACCGTGTCAGCAAAGGCCGTGTGGCGCCGGCGTCTCTGACCCGTCCGGGTCGCGAGTAGCCCGGCAGGCGCCGGCGGCCCCGCCCTCCTGTTCCAGAACATCAAAGGCCATCCCGGCTCCCAGGTCCTGATCAACCAGTTCGGCTCCGCTCGTCGCATGAATCTGGCGCTCGAGGTTGACTCCCTCGACCAGGTCGCCGACCGCATCCGCGCCTTCATGGACGTGAAGTCTCCGCAGGGCTTTCTCGACAAAGTAAAAATGCTTCCCATGCTGGCCGAGATGGGCAAGTTCTTTCCCAAGACCGTCTCCACCGGCCCCTGCAAGGAAGTCATCAAGCGCGACAACTTCTCGCTGCTCGATTTTCCCATCCTGCAGTGCTGGCCCAAAGACGCAGGCCGTTTCATCACTCTGCCTTGCGTGGTCACCCGTGACCCCAAGACCGGCAAGCGCAACGTCGGCATGTACCGCATGCAGGTCTATGACGAACGCACCACCGGCATGCACTGGCAGCGGCAAAAAGTCGGAGCCGAGCACTACCGCGAGGCGCTGCGCGCTGCCGGCTCAGACCGTGTGGGGACGGCCGCCCTCGGCCGTCCGGCCGGGCAAAGCCCGGCAAGGCTGCAGCCACCTGGCCGACGCTCGCGCCGCCGTCGACATCATGGCGCGTTCCTCCGGCGGCTCAGTGCTGATCGAAGGCGACCGTCCCCGGGGCAAAATGGAAGTCGCAGTCGCCATCGGCACCGACCCCGCCATCACATTTTCCGCGATCGTGCCCGCGCCGCCTGACGTCGAGGAATATCTGATTGCCGGCTTTCTTCGCCAGAAACCGGTGGAACTGGTGAAGTGTGAGACCGTCGATCTGGAAGTTCCTGCCAATTCAGAGATCGTCCTCGAAGGCCATGTCCATCTCGACGAACTCCGCAGCGAAGGTCCCTTCGGCGACCACACCGGTTTCTATTCGCTCGAAGATCTCTATCCGGTGTTTCATCGTGTCCTGCATCACCCATCGCAAGAATCCGATCTATGCCACCACCATCGTCGGCAAGCCGCCCATGGAAGACGGCTGGATGGGCAAGGCGGTCGAGCGCATTTTCCTGCCGCTGATGAGGCTCACCATTCCGGAGCTGGTGGACATCAACCTTCCGGTCGAAGGCGTCTTCCACAACCTGATGCTGGTTTCGATCAAGAAAGTCCTATCCCGGACAGGCGCGCAAAGTGATGAACGCCATCTGGTCGCTGGGCCAGGCCATGTTCACCAAGTGCATCATCGTGGTCGACGAAGACGTGAACGTGCAAGATATCGGCGAAGTCACGCTCAAAGTGCTGAACCACATCGACCCCGAGCGCGACATCCAGTTCACCCTCGGCCCGGTCGATTCCCTCGACCACGCGTCGCGCCTGCCCAACTACGGATCGAAGATGGGCATCGACGCCACCCGCAAGTGGCCCAGCGAAGGTTTCAACCGGCCCTGGCCGGATGAAATTCTGATGGACGAAAAAACCAAAGCCCTGGTGGACAAGAAGTGGAAGGACCTGGGCCTCGAATAGCACCAAGACCACGTGGGGACGGCCGCCCTCGGCTGTCCAGCCGAGCAAAGCTCGGCAGGTCACCGCCGGCAAAACAAGAGGCTCAAGCCAACGGCCTGCGCCCAAACATCTCCACTTCCAGAATAGCAAGCCAACCTACCTGAATGGGACAGGCCCGCCAAAAATATTTCGCCTTATAAATCAATAGTGTGCGGAAAGAACGGCGATCGCAGGGCCTTGACAACACCGTCCTATTTCTTTGGCCGCGATTCCGGCGGCACCATTCCTGCGACGCGGAAATAAACCACCAGCTGGCCGTAGTGCTCGCCGGAGTGTTCAACCAGTTCGTAGGCCAGGTCGGACAGTTGCAGCGTCTCATGCGATTCCGAGCTTACTACCGTCTGCGCCAAACCCGCGTCGCCTTTTGCCTTGATGACGGCGGCGCCGTCGTCAAACGATTTCTTCAGGTAGGCGACTACGGCGACTTTAGTTTTGTAATTGGCACGGGATTCATCGTCCACCGGTTTCTCCCCCTTGGCCACCGCGGTGAAGAGATCGTTTGACCCGGCCACATGCAACAGTTGCTCGGCGAAGCTTCGCTGGACGGGTACCGGCTTGAAGTCATATTTGGCTTCAGGAAAATCTTCGGCCATGGCGATCAGTTTGCGGCCAATTTCATTCCAGTTCTGCAGCACGGCCTGGGAGGGGCTGAGTACGGGGCCTTTTGGCGAGTCCTGCGCCCGCGTCCCGGAAGGGAGCAGAGCTGCGACTGCCAGGACGATAATGAACTGATTCCATTTTTTCATTCGCATTGGGCGGCCTCCAATTGTTTTTGGTTCGTGCTATCTGGGAGCCTAATGATCTCGGAGCCTAAAGAGCGGTTCATTGTACTCGTTTAGCGATTGACCTCTGCGGGAGCTTTCGCCCTTACGGCAGTTCAAAGGCTTAATCCGCGAAGGACATGAGGTTACACGAAGGCAGCCCCCGTTAAACTCCACATTGACTTGCCTTAGCTGGCCCCCTAAGATGATCGCGCACGGAGCGCGTCCCTCATGGTTGTCGAAGCCTCGATTCGTCAGGCATCAATCCTCCAGACATGATCGGCCAAACTATCTCGCATTACCGCGTTGTGGAGAGGCTCGGCGGCGGCGGCATGGGTGTTGTCTACAAAGCCGAGGATTTAAAACTCCACCGCTTTGTTGCCCTCAAGTTCCTGCCCGATGAAGTCGCCCGAGACCCTCAGACCCTGGCCCGTTTCCAGCGGGAAGCTCAGTCGGCGTCGGCGCTGAACCATCCCAACATCTGCACCATTTACGAAATCAGCGAGCAGGATGGGCAGCCGTTCATCGCCATGGAATTTCTGGATGGGATGACCCTGAAGCACCGCATCGCCGGGCGTCCGCTGGAGACCGAAGTGCTGCTGAGCCTGGCGATCGAGGTTGCCGATGCGCTCGACGCCGCGCACGCCGAAGGCATTGTTCATCGCGATATCAAACCCGCAAACATCTTTGTAACCAAGCGCGGACATGCAAAGATTCTGGACTTTGGGTTGGCGAAAGTTACTTCTCCCGGCGATAAGCCCGTAGCGTTGAACGAAGCCACCGCCGGGCGTAAGTCTGGAATATCTCACTAGCCCGGGGACCGCGATCGGAACCGTGGCTTATATGTCTCCGGAGCAGGCCAAGGGGAAGGAACTCGACACCCGCACCGACCTGTTCTCCTTTGGAGCAGTGCTGTACGAGATGGGCACGGGCATCGTGCCCTTTCGCGGCGACACTTCGGCGGTGATCTTCGATGCCATCCTGAATCGCGAGCCCACCTCAGCGGCCCGGGTCAACGCGGATCTTCCGGCCAAGCTGGAAGAAGTCATCAACAAAGCTCTGGAGAAAGATCGCGACCTTCGCTACCAGAGCGCCGCCGAGATACGCGCTGACTTGAAACGGCTGCAGCGCGACACCAGCTCAGGACGGACGAGGATCAGCAGCCAGGCCGGGGCGAGCGCTGCAACTCCTGAACCGAGCACATCGCCATCCTCGAAGTCGGCGCAAGCTGTTGCTGAAGCTCAGTCTCAAACATCAGATCGTTCCAAAACGCGGCGGCGAAACCGGCGTCGATGGCTTTATTTGCCGTGGTCGCGGCTGTGGTGCTGGCAGCCGCCGGATTCGGAGGATACAAGCTCCTAACTCGTCCGCATGGCTTCAATCTGCAGAATATGCAGATCACCAAGCTGACGGAAAATGGAAAAGCGTCCGCAGTTGCGATCGCGCCCGACGGGCGCTACATCGTCTACCTCATGCGCGACGGAGAGAAGCAGAGTCTTTGGGTGCGCAACGTTGCAACCAAAAGCGACGTTCAGGTGCTCGCGCCCGATGTTGTGGACTTTGCCGGGCTGAGCTTTTCTCCGGACGGCAACTATATCTATTTCGTTCGCTCTGACAAGACAACGGAGAACTACCGCTACCTTTACCAGATGCCCGTCCTCGGAGGTTCACCGCGCCAGCTGGTGCGTGACATCGATACGCCCATCGACTTCTCCCCGGATGGCAGCCGCTTCGTTTTTCAGCGTGGAATTCCGGAGCGCAACGTGGTTGAAATTCGGATTGCGCAGGCCGACGGAAGCGGCGAACGGCTTCTGGCGACTCTGCCGGCTAATGCCGGCCGTCAGTTTGGAGTTACCTGGTCTCCGGATGGCAAGACTATCGCGGCACCGACGTTGGGTGTCGGCAACGAAACTAACTGGCAATTGAATGTGATAAACGTGGCGGACGGCGGGGTGCGTCCACTGGTTTCAGCCGGCGGCAGACTTGTCGGACGGGCAGTCTGGATGCCGGACGGAAACTCGCTTATCGCGCCGGTCGCGGAAGCTACGTTGGGTCGCGGCCAGCTGCAAAGTATTGATTACCCCAAAGGCGAACTCCACCGTTTTACCAATGATCTTTCGGATTACGACGAGGATCTGGATGTGACTCGGGATGGCAAGACCCTGGCGGCGATTCAGCGCACCCGCTCTTCCGATCTCTGGACCACCCCGGCATCGGACTCCTCTCAGGCTCGTCAGATCACTTTGGGCGAACCGGCCTACAATGTTGTCGCACCCGGCCCGTCCGGCAAGGTGTTGGCTACCAGTAGGGACGGCGATGTGTGGTTGATGAATACGGACGGCAGCCAGGCGGCGGTGCTGGTACCGCAAGCTCACAACCTGAGATCAATCTCTTCCTGTGGCGACCGCTACGTGATCTTCGATTCCTACCGTGACGGCAAAATAGAACTCTGGCGGGTTGAGGCCGACGGTTCTAACGGCCAAAAACTTGCCGACAACACGGGAGATTCCGATTGCTCGCCGGATGGAAAGTGGGTCTACTACGGTAGCAAGGACAAGATCTACCGCATGCCGGCCGAAGGTGGTGACCCGGTGGCACTCGTCTCTGTGCCGGAGGCTGCTTACGCGCTCCGAGTGTCACCCGATGGGAGCAAAGTTGCCTTTGCCTACCAGGAGGGCACCCCAGTGCCTGTGCCGAAATTGGGCATGGTGGCTGCTTCCGGCGGAGCCTTGCAGTTTGTAGCCCAG
This sequence comes from Terriglobia bacterium, assembly GCA_963748935.1. Lineage (GTDB taxonomy): Bacteria > Acidobacteriota > Terriglobia > Terriglobales > Acidobacteriaceae > JAIQFF01. The sequence continues at coordinate 63,382 of CAVVLA010000028.1, read as the reverse complement.
TCTCCTCTCGGAGGGCGCAACTTGCACTGGGCGCCTTCCGGCAAAGCCCTGCAATACCGGCTCACCAGAAACGGAGCGTCCAATATCTGGGAACAGCCACTGACCGGCGGAGCGCCCCAGCAGCTTACGAAATTTGCTTCCGGCCTGATCTTCGACTTTGCCTGGTCCCGCGATGGCAAGCAGTTGTACCTGGCCAAAGGCAACCAGACCAGCGACGTAATCCTGATCAGCAACTTCAAATAGATGTAGGCGCGAGCGTCCCGCTCGTGCAGCGGTTGAAGCTGGCTCCGCGCGGATCAGAGAGAAACAAATCAGAGAGAAAACGACAAGACCGGAGCGGCCGGCTGCTTCACCCCGGCACGAGCGGGACGCGAGCGTCCCCATTATCTAATGGAATGTGTTGCAGGATGCATTCGTTCCATCCTGGAATCCACGCTGAAACCATTGCGCGCGCTGGGCAGAACTTCCATGGGTGAAGGACTCCGGGGTTACGCGACCGGTGGACATGCGCTGCAGCCGGTCGTCGCCTACTGCCGCTGCGGCCTTCAGACCTTCGTCAACATCTCCCGGGTCCAGAAGGTTGCGCTGCTGGGTGGAGTGTCCCCAGACGCCGGCGAAACAATCTGCCTGCAGTTCAAGGCCGACGGAAAGCTGGTTAGCAGCTTGCGGGTTGCGCTGCTGGGCTTCACGCACCTTGGCCTCGATGCCCAGTAGTTTCTGCACGTGGTGTCCGAGTTCGTGGGCCAGAACGTAGGCTTCAGCGAACTCCCCCGGGGCTCCAAAGCGTTGCTTCAGCTCATCGTAGAAGCCCAGGTCGATATACACCTTCTCGTCTTCAGGGCAGTAGAAAGGCCCTGTGGCCGATTGGGCCATGCCGCAGGCGGAATCAATGGAATCGCGAAACAGGACCAGCTTGGCGTGGCGGTAAGGCACACCTTGAGTCGGAAGAATCTGGCTCCAGGTGTTTTGGGCATCGTTCAGGACGAACGTGACGAACTGGACCAGTGGCTGTTCCTGCTGATCCCGCGCGGTATCCGGCTGGCTGACAGTCGTGCCGGTGGCAACTGAGCCGGTGCTTAACAGCGAAAGAAAGTCACGCTTGAAAATCAGGCTCAGGATGAACAGGATAACCACGCCGCCCAGCCCGAGGTGAATCCCGCCGACCCGAAAGCCGCCGCCACCGCCGCTTTCGTCCCGGCGATCCTCAACGTCGTCGCTGCTTCCACCTGGTGTCCAGCGCATGTTGATTTCTCTTTGAGCCTATCCCTATGTAGTCTTGCGCCTGAACAAGTGATAGACACCCAGCAAGACAATTGCCCCGAGCACCGACATTATAAAGCCCGCTGATTGTCCTTCCTGATACCAGCCCAGGGCGCGGCCGGCATAAGTGGCAATGAACGACCCGGCTACACCAATCAGCATAGTGACGATGATCCCGCCCGGATCCTTGCCCGGCATGATGAGTTTCGCCACGGCTCCGATGACCAGCCCGATGATGAGGGTCCATAACAGGTGCATAAAATTTCCTCCAGGCGATTTGGTGTGGGGCGAACAAGAGTGTCCGCCCCACACCGGCGGCTCAGGCTGCCGCCGGAATCACCAGTTTCTGCCCGACCTTGATCTTGTCGGGATCCTCCAGATTATTGGCTTTGGCGATGGTGGGATATTTGTTGGCATCGCCGTAAAAATGCTTGCTGATTTTGGACAGATTGTCGCCCGGTTGCACCGTGTAGCTCTGGTCGCCCGCATGGACCTCGATGTCGTGTTTGAGGTCAGCGAAATTAGGGTCGACCGCTTTGATCGCATCCCAGATACGGTTCTTGCTCGCTTCTGAGACTGCGATCGCCTTCAGGAAAAGCTGGTTGCCATCCAGATTCAGGTTCAGAAGTTGTGCGCCTTCCTGCTGAATCTTGTCCAGAACCGGCTGGTATTTCTGCTTGAGTTGCTCGAATAGATCAGGCATGGTGTTCTCCTTCGACGGAATGATTGACGAGGCCGGCGCGCAAGACAGTCTGCACGCGATGAACTTTGTTGAGGGCCCTTCGCAGGAGTCAAAAGCATATACGCGGCCGCCTGTGCAATACAACCGGAGTTGAAAAATGTGGGCGCGAGCGTCCCGCTCGTGCGCGCCGGGCGAGAAACCTTCCTGAAAGCAGTAAGCAATGACAAATTGCGAACGAGTACTCATGCGCCACGCGCGCCGCAACTCAGCGCCGATCACGCACTTTGGGTATACTAATGAAGCATGCCGGTACTGAAAAACATCGCGGCCATCGCCAAAGGAATGAGCATCACCTTCCGGGAGATGTTTGAGCCGACCGTAGTGGAGAACTATCCCGACGGGCCGGGTCCGCTCAAGGGCGCCATGTTTCAGGAGCGTTATCGTGGAGTCCACGTGCTCCAGCGCGACGAAAATGGCCTGGAAAAGTGTGTGGCTTGCTTCCTGTGCGCAGCCGCATGCCCCTCGAATTGCATCTATATCGAGGCGGCCGAGAACACGGCTGAGAACCGGGTCAGCGGCGCGGAGCGCTATGCCAAGGTATACAACATTGATTACAACCGGTGTATTTTCTGCGGGTACTGCGTAGAGGCTTGTCCTACGGACGCCATCACGCACGGGCACGGATTCGAAATTGCGTCCTTCAACGCCAGCAACCTGGTTTATCGCAAAGAGCAGATGCTGGCCCCCATGCCAGCGCATATGGGAGCCAACGCCATATTCAATCGAGACGAAGTCGGGGCTGGCGCACCTTCGTCACCTGTACAGGGGAGTTAAACTTCAATAGATTCAGTTGCAGGCAGGCAGCGCCGGTCCCAGCGGGCCGGCGTTTGTGTATATGCAGCAGTCGTCGGCCCTTGGTCGTTGGCCGTTGGCTCTTTCAACCAGCGCACAAGGGGCAAATGCGACACTGACAGAGAGAAGTGTTTTAGCCAACGACCAACGACCAAGAGCCAACGACTAGCCGCGATGTCAACCTTTCTCCAAACCGTGCGCGACCGCGTTGTCATCTACGACGGCGCCATGGGGACTAACATCCAGTTCCGCAATCCCAGTGTGGACGATTTCTGGGGCAAAGAGGGTTGCAACGAACTGCTGGTCTTGAGCCGGCCTGACATTATCAAAGACATTCACGCCGACTTTTTCAAGGTTGGTTGCGATGTAGTCGAGACCAACACCTTCGGCGCGACCCGCGTGGTGCTTGCCGAATATGATCTGCAGGACAAAGTCGCAGAAATCAATATCGCGGCTGCAAAGATTGCAAAAGAGGTCGCGCAGCAATTCTCGACCAAGGACAAGCCGCGCTTCGTCGCCGGCTCGATCGGGCCTACCACCAAGCTGCCTTCGCTGGGACACATCACCTTCGATGCCATGGCGGCCGGCTATGCCGAGCAAGCCGCTGCGCTGATCGAAGGCGGGGTCGACGTGCTGCTGGCCGAGACCTGCCAGGACCTTCTGCAGGCCAAAGCCGTGCTGGTGGGCATCTTCGACGCCATGCAGAAAACAGGAAAGCGGCTGCCGGTAACCGTTCAGGTCACCCTCGAAGCCACCGGCACAATGCTGCTCGGCACCGAAATTGGCGCGGCCCTCACCGCGCTCGAACCGTTCGATGTGGACGTGATCGGTCTCAACTGCGCGACTGGCCCGCAGGAGATGAACGATGCGGTGCGCTTTCTTGGTCTCAACTCGACCAAGATTATTTCTGTGCTGCCTAACGCCGGCCTCCCGCAGAACGAAGGCGGACGCGCCGTCTACAAACTCACTCCTGCCGAACTGTCGGAGTATCACAAGCGCTTCGTCGCCGAGTATGGCGTGCGCATCGTGGGCGGCTGTTGCGGCACCACGCCTGAGCATCTGAAGGCCGTGGTGGATGCCGTTTCCGGCGTTGAACCAGCCGGGCGCGACGTGAAGCCTACCGCCGCCGCTTCCAGCGCCTACACTTCCGTGCCTCTCGATCTTGATCCTAAGCCGCTGGTGGTCGCGGAAGAGATGAATACCACCACCCGGGTCGAGCACTTCCGCAACCTGGTGCGCGGTAAGAAGTACGACGACATTCTAGCCATGGCCAAGAAGTTGGTGGCGGAAGGCTCGCACATGCTCGACCTGTGCTGCGCCATCGTCGGAGAAGACGAAAAAGGCTACATCAGTTCGATACTGGAAAAGGTCGCGACCCGCGTGCCTGCTCCGATCCTGGTGGATTCCACCGAAGCCGATGTGGTCGAAGAGGCGCTGAAGCGGATTCCCGGCAAGGCGATCATCAACTCGATCAACCTGGAAGACGGCGAGAAGCGGAGTTCCAAAGTCCTGCCTATGGCCAGACGCTACGGCGCTGCCGTGATCGCCCTGACCATCGACGAAGACGGCATGGCCCTGACCGCTGACAAGAAAGTCGCCATCGCCAAACGAATCTACCAGCTGGCGACGGAAAAGTACGGACTGCGGGGCACCGACATCATCTTTGACGCACTGACCCTGCCCATAACCACCGGACAGGAAGACTACCGCTCAGCCGGGATCGAAACCCTAGCGGCGGTGAAGCGCATCAAGCAGGAGCTGCCCGAGGTGAAGACGATTCTCGGCGTCAGCAATATCTCGTTCGGTCTCGACGCTTACCCGCGGCGGGTGCTGAATTCTGTCTTCATGCATGAAGCGGTGAACAATGGCCTCGACATGGCCATTGTCAACTACAGCAAAATCTATCCGTTATACAAGATTCCTCAGGAAGAAGTTGATCTCGCGCTCAAGCTGATCTACCGCCATGCTGCGTCTGAAGGCGACCCCCTGCAGAAGTATATGAACCACTTCGCGGGGAAGAAAAATAAAGGGGAAAGCGAGACCAAGGCGCACGTCGAAACTCTCTCGGTCGACGACAAGTTGAAGTTTGCCATCATCAATGGTGAAAAAGCGGTGGGTGAGGGCGCACACAAGAAAACTTTGGAAGAGCTGCTGGAAGAAGCTTTGACCCAATATTCCCCGCTCGAGTTGATCAACACCGTCCTGCTCGATGGCATGCGCACGGTTGGCGATCTGTTCGGGGCGCGCAAGATGCAGTTGCCTTCGGTGCTCGACTCCGCCGGCGTAATGAAACAGGCGGTCGCCTATCTCGAGCCCAAGATGGAGAAGAAGGTGGGCTCGCAGAAAGCCACTATCGTACTGGCCACGGTGAAAGGCGATGTTCACGACATTGGCAAGAATCTGGTGGACATCATTCTTTCGAACAACGGCTACAAGGTCGTGAATCTGGGGATCAAGCAGGCCGGCGACGTCATTATTAAATCCGCCATGGAACACAAGGCCGACGCCATCGGGCTGAGCGGGCTGCTGGTGAAGTCTACGTTGGAGATGAAGTATGTGATTCAGGACCTGGAGCGGCAGAAGCTGGAGTTTCCAGTGATCTGCGGCGGCGCCGCGCTTACGCGGAAATATGTGGAAGACGATCTCCGCCGCGAATACTCCAACGCGGTTTTTTATGCCGACGACGCCTTCGCCGGCCTGCACATCATGGAAGATCTGGCCACGGCAAACGGCAAGAAGCAGGCGCGCCTGCAAGAAGGACGTACGGTTAAGGAATACGCCAAGGCCGCAGCCGTAGATGAGGAAACCGGGCCGGTGTTTGCGGAGAGAAGCCCGGTAGTAAAGGACGCACCGAATATCCCCACCCCCCCGTTCTGGGGTGTAAAGGTGCGTAAGGATTTCGACCTGCGCGAGCTGTTTCCGTTCATCAACGAAACCGCGCTGTTCAAAAACCAGTGGCAGTTGAAGACCGCGTCGCAGGAGGATTATCTCCGGCTGGTCGAGCAGAAATTCCGCCCCATCAAAAAGCAGCTTGAGGAAGAAATCATCGCCAGCGGGGTATTCGAGCCGAAGGCGGTTTACGGATACTACCCGGCCCAGAGCGAAGGCAACGACGTGATTGTCTACGAGCCGGGAGAGGCAGCGAAGGAAATCCTGCGCTTTACCTTCCCGCGCCAGCGCGAAGGCCGCAAGCTCTCGATCTCCGACTTTTTCGCGCCAAAAAGCTCTGGGAAGATGGACGTGATCGGGCTGTCGTTAGTCACAATGGGCGCCAGGGCATCGGTCGAGACGCAGAAGCTGTTTGAAGCCGGGGAGTACACCAAGTATCTCTATCTCCACGGGCTCAGCGTAGAAACCGCCGAAGCCCTCGCGGAATATCTGCACAAGAAGATGCGCGAGGAACTGGGTATTGCCGGCGAGGACTCGCCTCACACCCGCGATTTATTCCACCAGAAGTATCGTGGATCGCGATATTCGTTCGGCTACCCGGCGTGCCCGAATCTGGAAGATCAGACCAAGCTGTTTGCGCTGCTCCATCCCGAAGAAAACGTCGGCGTGCGGCTCACGACCGGGTTCCTGCTGGAGCCCGAGCAATCCACCTCCGCCATCGTGGTACACCACCCAGGCGCAAAGTATTTTGTGGTTTAAGAGCAGAAGAAGAAGTACCTCCCCCCACGACCCGAGGGATCAGTGTTGCCACGGATCAAAAAAGGCGGTGCGGGTGGTCGCCAGGTGTTTAGTGTCTCGGGTAACGAATATCAGGTCATAATGCAGGGCGGTTGCTGCGAGAAGCCCGTCAATCACCGGAAGCGGGGACTTCCGCGCCGCCGGGCTTCCTGCAAGCCGCCCCCAACGGTCGGCGACGACCTGATTGATGGGCAGGATCCGACCCGAGAACCGAAGCAGGAGATTGCGGTCGAGCCATGCTTCAAGGGCAATGCGCCGCTTTGCTTCTGGCAGGGAAGCGATTCCTTTGCGAATCTCGCCCAGCGTAAGCACACTCAGGTACAGCAGGCTTTCATCGGTAGCCTCGATCCATTGCGTGACTCCGCGGTCTGGATCGCTCTTGACCAGCTCCGAAATCACATTGGTATCGAGAAGAAAGCCGCTCATAGCGTTACCTTACGGCCGTAGTCCGTCTTTCGTTTTAGATTCAATCCATCATCAGCCAGAGGCGACTGGGCGAAAAATGCGACCAGACTCTGGGGCTGACGGGTGCGGCCTGCGAGCCGCTCGAATTCCTCCACCGGCACAATCACCACAGCTTCCTTACCTTGCCGGGTGACGTACTGCGGTCCTTCGGCGCGAGCACGGCGAAAAACTTCGCTAAATCGAGCCTTGGCGGTTTGAAGCTGCCATTTGGAACCGGCGGCAACGTCGGGGACTGCCGCTCCGGATTTGTGTAATTTAGATTTTGCCATAACTAGTCTGACTAGTCATATTGTACCGAGAAAGACCCTGTCAGGCAAGCGGATGCTTTGTTTGTTAATTCCTAGGCCTCTTCCTTTGAAACGATATAATCCGGAGCGACTTATGCCCCTGGCCTCCGGCAGCAAACTCGGCCCTTACGAGATCGTCGCGCCGCTTGGGGCAGGCGGCATGGGCGAGGTGTATAGGGCCCAGGATCCGCGCCTGGGACGTGACGTTGCCATCAAGGTCCTGCCCGCTTCCTTCTCCGGAGACCTCGACCGCCTTCGCCGCTTCGAACAGGAAGCTCGCGCCGCCAGCGCACTCAACCATCCCAACATTCTGGCCGTCTACGATATTGGCACCCACGAGGGCGCGCCCTATCTGGTCACGGAACTTCTGGAGGGCTCCACGCTGCGCGACCGTCTGGGGGATGGGCCTTTGCCGGCTCGCAAAGCGGTCGAGCTTGCGGTGCAGGTTGCGCATGGCCTGGCCGCGGCCCATGAAAAGGGAATCATCCATCGCGACCTCAAGCCGGAGAACATTTTCATCTGCCGTGACGGCCGCGCCAAGATCGTCGACTTCGGCCTGGCCAAGTTATCCGCGCCCGAAATCGGCGACGATGCCACGGTTGCAACCCTGAATCTCAGCCCTCAGACCGCCCTGGGCGTGACTATGGGAACCGCCGGGTACATGTCGCCCGAGCAGGTGCGGGGAGAAAAGTCCGATCAGCGCTCCGACATTTTCAGCTTTGGTGCGGTCCTCTACGAGACTCTTTCGGGACAGCGTGCGTTTGAAGGACGTACCGCAGCCGATCGAACTAGCGCTATTCTGAAGGACGACCCGCCTGACCTGCTGACCACGACAAAAAACGTTCCCGCGGCGCTCGACCGCATCGTGCACCACTGCCTAGAAAAAAATCCGGAAGAACGATTTCAGTCCGCGCGCGATCTGGCATTCCATCTGGAATCCACGTCTCCGTCGACTTCGGGGTCCGGGACAATCGTAGCGGCAACTTCGGAGAAGAAGAAGTCCGCGCTTCCGGTGGGTTGGATGATTGCGTGCCTTGCCCTTGCACTGGCGGCCGCCGGCGCATGGTGGTTCCGGGGACGAGCGGAGCCCGGCCCGAGATCAGTGAAATTTCTTCGGCTGACGGATTTCGCCGGCATGGAAGAAAGTCCGGCGTTCTCGCCCGACGGAAAATCCGTGGCTTTCGTCAGCGACTCGACCGGTTCGCGACAAATATGGGTGCGGCTGCTGGCGGGAGGACCTCCGCTCCAGATTACGAACGGCCCCGGGCCGCATCTCGAACCTCGCTGGTCGCAGGACTCGACCGCCATTATTTACTTCACTCCGCCGCCGGAGGGTGATGTACAGGGAACCTTGTGGGAGGTTTCCGCGCTGGGTGGTGCGCCTCATCAGTTGGTTTCCAGCATGAGCGGTGCGGACGTCAGTCACGACGGTAAGCGGCTGACATTTTTCCGCCTGAACGCGAAGCAAGTGGAACTGGTCGTAACCGACCGTGACGGCTCCAACCCGCGTGTAGTCACGCAGGCGGTTACCACTTTCAGCTACCGGCTGCCACGATGGTCGCCGGACGACAGCACGATTGCCTACCTGCACAACGAGGACCTCTGGGCCGACGATGTCTTTCTTGTTGCTTCCGCCGGTGGCGCCCCGCGCGCGCTCACCCAGGAGAATTCGGCCATGAGCGGCCTGACCTGGCTGCCCGACGGCTCCCATATCATCTACAGCAGCGCTCGGGGCAACACCTTGCTTTATCTTCCAACCCTGCATCTGTGGGAAATCTCAAAATTCGGAGGCGAACCACGACAGCTCACTTTCGGTGAAACCGGCGACGAAAATCCGGACGTAGATCGCGAGGGACGCATTCTGGTCAGCCGGAAGCATATGCAGTTCGACATCTGGAAGTTTCCGGTAGACGGCAGTCCCACAGAGAATGTGAGCCGGGCAGTCCGCATCACCGACCAGACCGGACAGGTGCAAACCCCCACTCTGGATCCCACTGACCGTGAAATGGCCTACCTCTCCGACAGCGGCGGGCACGGCAATGTTTGGGTACTGCCTCTGCCGGCGGCCAAAGGCGGCAGATCACATTTGAAAAAGATCCGACCATGGTGATCGGGGTTCCCATCTGGTCGCCGGACGGAAAACTGATTACTTTCGCCAGTGGCCGTGCCTCGAAGGATTTCCGCGTCGGCTACTACTTGGTACATCCCGACGGAAGCGATCTTCACCTTCTGATTCCAAAGGGGACGTGGACGACCTGGTCCGCCGACAGCAAGTGGCTCTACTACTCCGAGTCTTTCCGCGGACACGAGCTTTCGACTGATGAAGATTCCGGTAGAGGGTGGCACGCCTGTTGCTGGTACGCACAGACAACGCTCGCGGACCAGCGCCGGCGCCCGACGGATCCGCGTTGTACTATGTGGTTCCTCTGCAGAACCTCAACGGTTCGCTGGACTACGAACTGCGCGTGGCGCGTCCCGAGAGTGGCCCATCGGCCTTGCTGGTGCGAATCTCCGGCCAGCGGTTGCCGCTATGGCAGGGCTGCCACCCGGTGATTTCGAAAGACGGAAAGTGGCTGGTGCATGCCGCTGGAGGACACTCTGGGTACCAATATCTGGGTTGCCTCTACCGTCGATGGAAAATTACGACAGATCACTGACTTTGGACAGAAACGCACTTTCATCGCCCGCCGGATGTCCTGGTCATCGGACGGAAAATGGGTCTTCGCCGCAGTGGGCGAAGGCGATTCCGATATCGTGCAGTTGGACGGGCTCTTGCGGTAGCCTGGCCCGATACGCCCTAATTTCCGCATCAGCAACTCAAGGCCGAAAATACAAAACCATCAGATCCTCATCCACATAGCTATCGCCAATTTTCAGGGCGCGGGCTTCACAGCCGTACTTTTCGAATCCCAGGGCCTCGTACAAACGCCGGGCCGGAAGGTTATCGCTGCTCACCGCGAGCGTCACCTGTTCGATTCCAGACAAGGATCGGGACAGGCGCAGCAACTCGGTCAGCAACGCGCGTCCCACGCCTTGGCCCCGGTATTTCCCGCTGATATACACTCCCCATATATGTCCACGGTGGCTGGTCTTCGCTTCGTGCCGCCGGAAAAATCCCGCCATTCCGATCAGCTGTCCATCGTCGAAGGCTCCCACCACAAAATTGTCGTTAGAAGAGCTGGACCCCAGGCGCTTTTTGATCGTCTCCAGAGGTACAGCTTGATGTTCGGCAGGAGACTCGGTGAAGGCTTGGGGCTCAAGCTCCAGAGCTTCGAGACGAAGCTGCCGGTAGGACTCGGCATCGTGATCGGTCAGGCGGCGGATATCCATGGATGACAGGCACAGTCTATCGTGAGATTTATCAGACCGGGATGCGAAGAAACGCCGGCAAAGAGTCACCGAGGTGAAAAACCAGAACGGCCCGGGTCGCATCTCATTGTGGCATGATCCGCAAACTAAAATCCGGGCAATACCGGCTGTAACTCCAGAAAGAAAAATGCGAAGACGGGGCGCCGCCGTAACCTGGGAACTTTCTCCACCCGGGCGGCGGCCGCCAAGCACGAGCGCGACGTCCAGTACTTCAAGAAGAGCTGACGTGGCTGCTCGTGAACTGTTCACGGTCGGGCGTCTGTCTGACAGCCGGAAGTATCGAGCCAGGCAATGCCAGACCGAGTACAAAGACACGCGAAACATATCTGGCGAGATGTTTCACGCTTGGTCTCGGCTCACTGAGGCGGAGAAACAGGCGATCGTTACCGCCGGTCACGAGAGGTGCCGAGGTTCACCTCGGCGGTTTCATCCAGAAGGAGCCGGCGCAGGCGGCGCAAATCATTCAGCATGCGTCCACTCACGGTCAAATGATGTTCCAGGCGATGCAATTTGTATTCCACCAGACGAAGCGCCTGGATGCGGCGCTCCGAGCGAGTGGAACTGGCGCTGGCAGCGTCCGCCGCAATCTCTTTTTTAGCTTCGCTCAGCGTCTCAATCAAAAGCTGGATGTAGGTCTGCGCATTTTCCACACTGTCGAACGGAGTCTGCACGGGATGTGTCATGGGGAGGGTCATAGGCATCACTCAAATATTCTGGCGGAGAGGGAGGGATTCGAACCCCCGATACCCGTTAAGGTATGTCCGCTTTCGAGGCGGATCGTTTCAACCACTCACGCACCTCTCCGGAAACGGTCGTCGGTCTTCAGTCTTCAGCAACCTGTCAACAACCTCTGCCGTCTATTCCTTTGTCGCTGACGACTGAGGACTGGCCACCGACGACTTTTCTTCTCGCCGCAAGCGGAAGAAAGATTGCATTACTTCCCCACTGCGGCCTGCCAATACACCTGCGCGAACCTCCATCCGGTGGTTCAAACTGGGATGATTCAGCACCTGCATCACCGAATGGATGGCCCCGGCCTTCGGGTCATCTGCGCCGTAGATCAGGCGTTTGAGCCGGGCTTGGACCAGCGCGCCGGCGCACATAGCGCATGGCTCAATTGTAACAAACAGTTCGCAGTCCTCCAGGCGATGATTGCCAAGAGCGGCACCGGCTTCACGCAAGGCGACGATCTCGGCGTGAGCGCTGGGGTCGGAATCAGCAATGTTGCGGTTGCTGCCACGTCCGACGATCTTGCCGCCGCACACCACGACCGCTCCTACCGGAACTTCTCCCGCTTCCAGCGCTCGCTGGGCGGCACGAAGAGCTTCCTCCATGAAAAGTTCGTCGGTGCTAATCAATGACTCAATCCATTAATTCGTAAATCATCACTCCATCTGGTGCCGTGCCAGCATCGACGCCAGCAGCGGCAGGTTGGGACGGAGTGGTTGATTTACGAAGATATATTTTCCCGCGCTCTCTGCCAGGAGGTAAGTGGAATCAGGTGGCAATCGGGAGAGCGCGTCTTTGCGGAATTCCTCCGGAACGAAAATAAATACACGGTTAGGACTGCTCCAGAAGGCAGGGAACTGCTTGTCGTCCAAAAATGTAGGCGGCACGTCGGGATAATTCGATCCGATTTCAAGATTGGTGCCGAAGCGTCCGTTGTAGATCCACACATGGCGGTGAGTGTAGAAGGGAATGCTCGAGCCCGAATTGAAATCGCCGTATTGCACGATCTGATCCTGGGGACGCAAGTAGGGAATGATGGCGTCGGCCAGGGCTCGCGAGGACATGCGCGGCTCGAATCGCTTGAAGGCCCAGTTGGCCGCAAAGAAAAACAGTCCCATGCCCAGGGCCAGCGTGAGAGTGGCGGCTGAGTTCTGCCAGCGCCGACGCAGCAGCCAGGCTCGTCCGAAGCCGACGATGAACAGCAGCATGGCGAAAATCGCAGGGCCGCGCAGGGCGGCGAAGGTCTGCGGCGTCAGATCGAAAATGTGCGCCATCGAGAGGCGATAAGTATCCAGGTCGTGATACTGCAGCAGGTGCGAGATGCCGCCCTTCGAAGAAACATCGAGCGAGGACAAGACCAGGTATCCAAGGCAAATCGTCGCCAGCACTCCGATCACTGCCAGACCAGCCTGCAGGCGAGGCAGCCAGCGATCGTGGCTGGCTTCGGCATCGGCCAGTCCGACCGCGAGCAGGATGGCAATCGCAGGCCAGGCGCCGAAACTGTAGTACTCCATGCGGGAACCGCTGGTGAGTGAAAAGAAAAACAGAATCAGCCCGGCCCATAGGAACAGCAGCAGACGCGCTTGCTGCGCCGGTTCCATCGATTTTCCCCAGGTTTTGGGACGAGGAAACTCGCGGAACATGTAATGCACGAAAAAGCTCCAGGGGAAAAACCAGACCAAGTGCAATGCCCACCACAGCAACAGCGGCACCGCTTCGTAGTCGGGCGGGTAGCGGGTGCCGAGCGCGCGCTTGAAATGCTCGTTGATGAAATAGGACCAGAGGAATCCGGGCGAACGGTGTTCGGCGATCAGGTGCCAGGGTACGGCGATGATCAGAAAGATCAGGGCGCTGGAGAAAATTCGCAACTCGCGCCAGCGTCCCCAGGTGCGAGTAAAAAGGATAAAGAAGAAAATCACGCCCATTGGAAACAGCACGCCGATCAGCCCCAGCGTAAGTGCGGCCAGTCGCCATCACCACGGACGCGCCCCAGTAGCCGACGCGCGGGCTCAGGGTGCCGTTCCATGCGCGCAGAAAAAGATAGAACAAGGCAGTCAGTTCAAGGGCAAAAATCGCCTCCGGAACCATCACACGCGTGAACAGCCAGGTTCCGACGCTAGTACAAATCACTAGCCCGGAATAAAACGCTGCCGTCTCCCCAAACCAGCGCCGGGCAAAAAAATAGACCATCAGCACCAGGCCGACGACGGACAGCACCAGCGGCAACCTGGTCTGGAACGCGCCCTGTCCGAAAAGCTTGTAGCTGATCGCCACCATCCAGTAATGCAGCGGAGCCTTTTCGAGATAGCGGATCCCGTCCTGATACATCACCACCCAGTCGCCCCGCTGCAGCATCTCGCGTGAGACCAGCGCATGCGAGGCGTCGGCATCATCCAGCAACGCCGGTGTGGCGGCGGTGGCAACGTAAATTCCAAGGGATAGCACGAGCAGAATAGGGATGGAGAATCTGCTTTTCATTGAGTGATCAGGGGAACGAAAACTCTGCTCACCTTTCTATATGCGGGCCGGAGGTAGAGAGTCGGGATGCTCACGACGGACTGGTAATCATAGCATCTGTGCGGGGTGCTGTACTCGCTGCAGGCACCCATGTGGTAAGCCATTTCGGCTCACTTCAAAATCCTCCGGTGTTTCCGCTCGACCTCGTCGCTTTAGCCCGCCTTGACTTGAATGAGTTATGGATATAACATCAACATGAAATGGTAATAGCCGGCACAGAACCTGGTGCACCGTGGCTGCTGATGACATTTACATTGCCGGCAAAACAGGCGAGCCAGAGGGTTGAAATCTGGCGAAAACTGCAGCGCTACGGGGCCGTGCCTCTCGGTAATTCCGGCTACCTGCTGCCCAACAACCCCGCCACCCGGGAACGTTTTGAGTGGCTGGCGACGGCGGCCCGGAAGTATGCGGGGGAGGCTTCAGTAGTCAGGGTGCAATCGATCGATAATTTGTCGACATCCCAGCTCATCGCTCGCTTTGCCGACGCACGTGCCCGGGAGTATCAGGAGCTAATTGGAGAAATCCAGAAGCTCTCTTCGATACCACGGCAGAAATGGGCAACCGGCCGTCTCGGTCGGCTGCGGGCCCGCTTCCAGGAAATCGTAGAAGTAGACTTCTTTAGCAGCCCGTTGCAAAAGAAACTGGAGACACTCCTGGCCCGCGCCGAGACGTCTTCGACCTCTGAAGCAGCAATTTCTAAAATCGATCTAAAGGATTACGTGGGCCGCGTTTGGGTGACTCGGCCACGTCCCGGGATAGACCGCTCAGCGTCAGCCTGGTTAATCCGGCGCTTCGTCGATAAGAAGGCACGTTTCACTTTTGCGCCAGAGGAACTGGTTCCAGCTGAGGCCGTCCGCTTTGACATGTTTCATGGCGGCTTCAATCACCGGGGCGAGGACTGCACATTTGAGACGCTAGAAAAGTGCTTTCGAATTCGTGACCGAAGGGCAGGTGTAATCGGAGAAATGGTTCACGATGCAGATCTCTTTGATGACAAGTTTGGCCGGAAAGAGGGCTTTGGCGTCGATGCCGTCCTCAACGGCTGGGCGAGGCAGGGGATGCCGGACAGGGAACTGCTCGAGCGCGGCATGCAGTTGATTGAAGCTCTTTACGAGAGCATCTCGAGGAAGTAATGGCGCTGCACCCAATTTGCAGGTCTCAAAAATTACGACAGGAAGGTGGCTAATGATTTCTGCGCGAAGTTTGTTGATGGCGAGTCTGGCGCTAATGCTTTCAATTGCAGCCGCAGGCCAAGGTCTGGATACTTCCAAGATCGACCAGGTTCTTGGCCGATCAGGCCAGCAGATGGGCGAAGTCTACAGGGTTGGATTTCCCCGTACGGACTTGCATGTCGTCGTTGGCGGACTTGCAATCCGACCGGGTCTCGCTCTCGGATCGTGGGCCGCATTCTCTGGAACGGATAACAGTGCCTCGGTAATGGGCGATCTGGTTTTGCTGGAAAGCGAAATCAATCCGGTGATGGAAAAACTGCGCGCTGCCGGGTTCGAAATTACGGCGGTACACAACCATCTGATCGAGGCAACACCTCCGGTGATGTATATGCACTACATGGGACGCGGATCTGCAGCGGAGCTAACCAACTCGCTGCGGGCAGCTCTCGCAGTTTCAAAAACACCTTTGGGTAAGCCTGCCGCCGGGCCAAGCGAGCCGGCTTCCCCGCCAGACTGGGTGAAAAGCATTGAAGACACCCTAGGGCGGAAAGGGAATTTCAAAGGAGGGTTACTTTCATACGGCGTGCCGCGCGCCGAGCCGATATCGATGTATGGGATGACCATTACGCCGGCGCAAGGCGTGGCTGAGTCCATCAATTTTCAGGAAGCGGACGCCGGCAAGGTTGCAACCACAGGTGATTTCGTTCTCGCGGCTGGGGAAGTAAATCCGGTGATTTCGGCACTCGAGCAGAATCATATTGCGGTAACCGCCTTGCACAGTCACATGCTCACCGAGGAACCTCGACTATTCTTCATGCACTTTTGGGCGGTTGGCAGCCCACAATCTGTAGCCGAAGGAATCAAGGCGGCCTTGGGCCGGGTAGCTGTTAAATAAGTTTCCATCTAGGTGAGAGAGCACCATGAAATGGATTACGCGTGAGCACGTCAAGGTAGACCGCGTGGCCTGCCCATGGTTGATCAAGAGATTCGTGGATCCCGGCGCCGAGTTCTACTTTGTGCCCGCAGGACAAGTGATTCCTGAGGCGAAAAGACTAGGCGCAACACCATTTGATATTCCCGGCGTCGAACTCGGCCACCACGGAAAGCAGTGCTCCTTCGAGGCAATTCTCAAGAAATACAAGCTCGATAGCGATCCCGCCTTGCAGGTGCTGGGCAGAATCGTCAACGGCGCCGATACCGACAATACGTTGTGGCATCAACCTGAGGGGGACGGTTTAAGGGCAGTGGCAGAAGGATTTCGGCATCTGGGCTTTGAGAACGATTATGAAATCAACGCGGCGGAGTGGGTGGTGTATGACGCCCTTTATGCATATTGCCGCGAGATGGTCAATCGTGGGGCGGCGACGCGGGAAGCCAAGCGGACCCTTCAAAATGGAATCGTCAGGTTATGGAAATGAAATAGCGAGCGGCCGCGTCTTGTTGCTTAAATCTTATTGCGAAGGGTGCCCCGTCCGAGCTCCGCTTTGGCGTGTTTCTCTTCCGTCAATCGAACGCTGAGCCAATTCCCATGGCACGTCGGTATACGACCTGACCGAGTATTGTGGCGCAACAACTTCTGTCATCGAGGTTTCGTCCGCGGGAACAAGCCTTCTCCCATGCGGAGCTTGGACGGAGCACCCTCGAGCTATGTACTCTTGAACCGAGGGACCCGATGAAGAGCTAGCGCAGTACCTCGACCATGAAGCCGCCCGGGGCGTTGAAGTAGAACGTCCAGGAGCCGTGCATGCGGGCCGGCTTCGGGACATCGTAGCCATCCTCGCGTAGACGTTGGTTGATCTCGTTGACCCGCTCCTCGCTGTCCTGAATGAAGCCAATATGAAAGCCCGCTGGGTATTTCACTTCGGCGGCTTTTGCTCCGCGGAACAGCGCCAGTACGAGGCCGTTGTCGTCGGACAGGAAACTCATCGCCTCGCGCGGCGCCGCGCCAGCGTAACTCTTCAGGCCAAAATACTTTTCCAGGAAGGGATGGGCTTCCGGCACATTAGAGACGGTGAGATTCAGGTGGTTGAGCTTCATGTCGCGCCCTCGTCGTGATCCCGAGAGACTGCAATTATTAGGATTCGCAATCCGGCCCGAAGGTCGCAGTTCATTGCGGGTGCTCCCACGAAGCGCTGTTTTCGAGGGGTCTCGACAGCAGTAAGATGTCGAAGGGTGTCCCGTCCAAACTCCGCTTGGGCGGGTTTCCTTTCCGCGGATGGCCGTTTTCAGACTTCGATTGAAAAACGAAAATCCCCGCCCAAGCGGAGCTTGGACGGGGCACCCTCGAGAGTCGCGAAATCACATCCTTACAACTTGGTGGCGTGAACGTCGAGGTATTCCGCTTTTATGATCGTGTGACCCGAATCTCCCAGGTTGTTTTTGGCCCAGTGCTGGGTGAGCTCATCCGTTAGAGCTTTCTGCGCGGGCGGGTCGAGGCGCGCGAATGTGGTTTGGGTGGGTCCGAAATATTTTCGGAAGAAGTCCACAGTTCCCTCCGGACTGAATGGATAGTCGAACTGCAGCTCGCGCCTGGTAGTCTCGAGGCGCACTTCCGGACCGAGGCGTTCTCCCACAACTTTTTCCACTCCCCAGAGAGTGGGAGGCTGCATGCCTGGCGGAGGCGGAGCGTGTCGTGCCGTGATCTTGAACATCTGGCCCACGAAACCTTCCGGTGTCCAATTTCCCATCGCGATCAAGCCGCCGGGGCGGCAAACCCGCTTGAGCTCCGAGGCGACGACCTCAGGACGCGGCGCGAACATGGCTCCGAACATGGACAGCACCACGTCGAATTGACCGGCGGGGTAGGGAAGGCTTTCGGCGTCTCCCTCGATGAATTCAACTTTCAGATTTTCCGCTTTGGCACGCTCGCGAGCCTGCTCCAGCAGGTTGGGCGCGATGTCGAGACCGGTGACTTGTGCGCCGGTGCGGGCGGCGGGAATTGATTGATTGCCAGTGCCGCAGGCTACATCCAGAACCTTCATGCCGGGCTTCAGATTGAGTCTTGAAGTGAAGCCTTCAACTTCATTCGCGTTGTAACGCGCGATTTGGCCGAAGTCGCCTGCCATCCAGGCCGCGCGGAGATTCTTTTTCAGTTCTGCAAAACCGTCGGGCAAAGCGGCCATTATTGCCTCCTGAGTTGTTGAACTCGAGAAGATTATAGAACCAGCCGCGGAGTCTTCGCAGCGTCTTAATTCATAGACCACGAAGAACACGAAGTCACACGAAGGTTCGAGGTTTAGGTTTCCTTCGTGTAACTTCGTGTCCTTCGTGGTCTACGAATTTAGGACACAATCCGAAATGCCGCGGAAAAACCTGCGGAGTTTCACTCCGCCGGGCGGGTCGGGACACCCGCCCCTACGTGATTTGCGGACGATTGTTGCTTCTCCTGTGCGGCGATCCAGCTTTCTACCTGGCGCTGCAAAACTTCCAGGGGCAACGGACCTTGTCCGACTACCTGGTCGTGAAAGGCGCGAAGGTCGAATTTGTCGCCGAGTTTCTGGCGCGCTTCCTCGCGCAATTTCAGGATTTCCAACTGTCCTAACTTGTAAGCCAGCGCCTGCCCCGGCCACGCGATGTAGCGGTCCACTTCGCTTTGAACGTTGGGCTCATCCATTGCGGTGTAGCGATGGAAGAGGTCGACCATCTGTTCGCGCGACCAGTGCTTCTCGTGGACTCCGGTGTCGACCACCAGGCGGATTGCGCGCCACATTTCGTTCTCCAGGCGTCCGTAATCGCTGTACGGGTCCTGGTAAAACCCGATCTCTTTGCCCAGGCGCTCCGAGTAGAGCGCCCAGCCTTCGACGAAGGCGGTGTAGCCTCCGTTCCTGCGAAATGCAGGCAATCCCTGCAGCTCCTGGGCGATGGAGATTTGCAAGTGATGGCCGGGGACGCCTTCGTGGTATGCGATCGCCTCAATATTCAAAGTTAGGCGATGCTCCGGGTCCCATTCGTTGACATTGATGTGGCCAGGCCGCGAACCATCAGCTGCTCCCGAGTTGTAATCGGCGGGGACCGCATTCTTGGCGCGGAAAGGATCCATCGGAATCAGTTCCAGCTTATTTTGCGGAAGGCGTCCGAAGAGCTTGGGCAGTTGCGCTTCCATCTGGCGCGTGTACTTCGTGTATAGATCCAGCACCTGTTGCCCCGAAGTGGCATAGAGACTGCGGTCTTTCTTGATGTGGTCGTTCAAACTAGCCAGGTCGCTGAACCCAAGCTTCCGCGCCAGCACCAGCATCTGGGCCTCGGTTTCGGCGATTTGCTGAAGTCCAATCTGGTGGATTTGTTCCGGACTGAGATCAGTCGTGGTAAGGCGACGGATTTCAGAGCGATACCGCGCCGCGCCGTCGGCAAGGGCCCACACGCCCGGCTCGATGCGACCGCGGGGCGCGTACTCGTCGCGTGCAAATGCGGTGAAGCGCTTGTACGCAGGGACCACTTCTCCATCGATAGTTGCCAGCACCGCCGACCGCAGGCGCTGCTGATCGGCCGAGGAAACATTCGCAGGAAAGTTGGCAACCGGCTTTGCAAACGGGCTGGCGTCGCCAGTCTTGTCGGCAATCTCCTCCGCCTCAACAGTGACTTTTTCCAGCAGGTAGCGCGGCGGCATCAGGTGGTCCTGCATGCCCTGCCGCATGTTGGCAGTCACCTGGTCGAACATTTTTGGAATCTGATGCAGCCGCGAAAGGTAGTTATCGTAGTCGTGCACATCGTTGAAAGGCGTCAGGGACAAAAGCTCAAGCAGGTTGAGGTGTGGGCCACCCATCTGGTTAACGGGCATCTCCCAGGGCTTGAATCGCGCCCCCTCAATTTCTTCACGCAAGTTTCGGACCATCAAGTCACGGCTCAGTGCGTCTTGAGCCGACAAGCCGGCGGGGTCAATGGCCTCGAACTGGGCGAGAAATTTGCGCTTCGTTTCCACGTCGGACTGGTGGAACTGCGGAGAATGGTCGCTGAGGCGGTCGTTGTAGCGCTTATCGCCTAGGCTGGTTGCGCTCTCGGGGTCCGAACGCAGCTCGTACTGCCACTCTTCATCAAATAGCGACTGCAGTTTGGCAAGCCGGGCTTCGATATCAGCCGAACCTTTTCCGCTCGCCGACGCCTGCTGGGCGCGCGCGGATGACGAAATCAACAGCAGAACCAAAAAACAGGCCAGCAACCAAAGCGAAACGCGGAAGTTCATCAGACGCTCCTGTTTTGATCTACAGCAAATTGCTTTTAGGCGGGACGATCGGCCCGCTGGTCCGGAATGCCAACGATCAGCGCCCGTCTGCGGGGTAACTGGTCGTCCGGAATTTCGGCGATGAATTTCAGATCGAGGCCGAGACGAACGCATTCCTGCCGCGCGGCTTCGTTGAAAAAGTAAACCACATCTCCACCGAACCGGTCCTTAATCCGTCGGCGTTCATCGAGATCGAAGGGACTGGCTGAATATACTTTAATTTCGGTGGAATCGCGCAGGATACCGCTTAGCTGGCGCTGGAAGGCCAGCGATCCTTGCCGCACTTGCGCCAGGGTGAATGCCACGACGTGATACGACATAGGATTCGCCCAACCCGTCGCCGGGGAACTGCGGAGAAGCTCCGCCGGGCGGGTGTAGACACCCGCCCCGTACGTGCATGCCGGGCAGACGAGAACTGTTTAGCTTCCCATTTGTATTTGCAGAACCTCGCCCGGGAGCCTGACCATTCTAGACCGAGGACCGGGGTCCATGCGATTGAGCTCAATGGGCTTCCGCTCGCGGCTTTCAAACGGAGAGTCGTCAGCTTCTATTCTTTCCATCCGAATGCCAAGAGTGCGCTCCAGTTGGTGCAAGTCGGAACGCTGCTCCCTGGCGAATAGGGTAGACGCTACGCCGAGGTTGCCGGCGCGGCCGGTGCGTCCCACCCGGTGGATAAAGTTTTCCGCCACTTCAGGCAGATCGTAGTTGATCACGTGAGCGATGTCTTCTACGTGAATGCCGCGGGAAGCCAAATCGGTCGCGACCAGTACCTGGTAGCGCCCTTGTTGGAATCCTGTCAGTGCTGCGGTCCGCTGGGATTGCGACCGGTCGCCATGGATCATGGCAGCCGCAAAGCCCTCACGGTTCAGATTCTTCGCCAGCCGCTCGGTCCCGCGCTTGGTACGCGCGAAAACCAGGCAGCGGCCAGTTCTCTTTGGAAAGCAATCGGTGAAGCATTTCCTGCTTGCGATCGGCCGCCACTTCGAATGCCTGCACCCGCACATTCTCGGAAGGCTTCAGAGTCGATCCGAAGGCGAGCCGCACCGGATTCCTCATGTAGTCGTTGACCAGGTGCACTACGGAAGCTTCGAGAGTCGCGGAAAAGCACATGGTCTGGCGATCCTTGGGCAGGACTGCCGCGATTCTGCGAATCGCGGGAAGAAATCCCATGTCCAGCATGCGATCGGCTTCATCGAGGATCAGCACCCGCAGTCCGCGGAAATCGATGAGTCTGCGATCGAGGAAGTCTTCGAGACGGCCCGGAGTAGCGACCACCAGGCGGGCGCCTTTGCGAAGCGCGGTCAGTTGCTGTCCTTCGGACAGGCCGCCGACGACCAGTGCCGCGGGCGTGAGCTGCTTGTCCCCGCAGGGCGTTGTACTGATCTACCACCTGCATGGCCAGTTCGCGAGTGGGAACGAGCACGAGGGTCGACATTCCCGGCGTGAATTTTCCCGAGCAGCTGTTCTATGACCGGAATCAGGAATGCCAGCGTCTTGCCGGTTCCGGTCTGCGCCGTGGCGAGTACGTCCTTGCCGGCGAGCGCTTGCGGGATGGCAGCGGCCTGGATTGGGGTGGGGATAACAAATTTAGCGTGCGACAATCTCTCCTGGGTATAAGGGGAGAGAGGTAACTCGGAAAAACTCTGCATTATTGGTTGTTCTCTTTTTCTGTTGGCGGAAGCCATCGCGGCGCGCACACGAGCTTCCGGGCGAGCACAGCAACTTGCATTTGCCAGTCTTTATTTACGCCGAAGACTTACGGAGGACTTAAAGGCGGGAATTCAGGTCAAAACCGGAGCAACCGCACCACAACCGTGGAATTAGACGCACCAATAGTGTAGCACGAGAGTCCAAGCGAGCGAGGTGACTTTGGTGATGCGCGGACACGGCGTATATAACCTGATCGGCGAATTATGGCGGCAAGGAGTACCGACAAAAACGTGAAGGGCTGTCGCGGAGCAGCGTGTGGAGTTATCGCGCCTGCCAATCGAGAGCGTAGATTTCCTGGGTGCCGGTGTCGCGAAGCAGAAGAGGGGAATCGTCGGGAGCCATGCCGAGCCAGACATACCAAAAGCCCGTTTGCCGGAAGTTTTTCAGATCGGCCACCCGCTCCAGCTTGCGGTCGCGAATACGCACTCGCATCACGGACGGTTGATTCTCTTCATGCAGAAAGTACACATATTCTCCTCTTTTCGACCAATTAGGGAATCCGAGGGTGATCTTTGCGATCTCCTCCCACTTTTGGGTTTCAAAATCGAAAAGCATCAGGCTGCGCGAGTCGAAAGTCATAGCGGCGATACGGCGCCCGTCCGGCGACCAACGGGGTGCGTAAAGGCCCGTGGAGCCCGGCAGTGTCGAAAGTTGGTGAGTGTTGATGTCGAGCACCCGTATGCTACTGTCTTTGTTCGCTGGGCCGTTGCCGAAGACAATTTTCGTTCCATCGGCTGACCAGTCAGGGTCCAGTTTCTTCTCGGAATCTTCCGGAATCTGTTCGGTTGGCGCCCCTCCGTCGGTCGAGACGGTGTACAGCAACCAATCCCGGCCTGGCAACGTTCCATAGAAAACAAGCTGCTTGCCGTCGGGGGACCAGCTTGGCAGCACAGCGGTAAGTGGCGGGTAGCTCAGCTGAATTCGCTGGCTGCCGTCTGACTTGCTCTTCCAGAGTGTCCCTTCCGGAAAACTGACATAGGCGACCCACTGCCCATCTTTGGAGAAGCTGACACTGTCAGCGGAAATTCCGGAAAGAAATGGAAGGAACTCTGCGGACTTAGCGTCGTAGCGCGACAGCTCCCCACGCGCCAGTGCTCCCACCACGAAAAGCTTTTTGCCATCTTTGCTGGGCACAGGCCAGGAGTAGTTCATTGGCCCCGAAGTTAACTCGACGGGCTTGGGCGCCGGATTTTCCAAACCACCTCCCCTTTTCGGCCAGAGTCCAGACATTTCCTCCCGATCCGAAGACGAAATATTTCCCGTCTGTGGTCCAATTGCCGCAACATTCGACCGGAGGAGTGTGCCAACCGGGCAACAAGGGATGCAGATTCGTCCCGTCCACAGAAACCTGCCAAAGCGAACCTTGTGTTGTGTTGAACCCCCCGACTCTGAATCGAATCACGTTCCCGTCCGGCGACCACGCAGGGTCAAGAACTAAATCGGGCAAAGAGACCAGCTTGTGAGATTCTGCGCCATTGCTCCTTGCCGTGAACAGGTCCTTTCCGTCCGAGTAAGCAATCATTCGACCGTCGGGAGAGTAAGCGGCGGCCTGTCCAGCGGTCTCACCTAATCGGCGAGGTGACCCGCCGAGCACCGGCACAGCCCAGAGCGGCCCGCGGAATGCCGTCTGGCCCACTTCGTCGGCGACGAGCAGGCTAGCCCCGTCGGGGGAAACAGCAAGCAAGGACATGGTAGGGGCGGGAACTTGGACGTGAGCCACCTCTCCACCGGAGGCGGATACCTGCGCGATGACCTGTCCGCCCGAAGTAACGTCGCCAAAGTAAAGACGTGCACCATCAGTCCCGACGAGATACTTCGGATTGCCGTCGTGAGTGACGGGAACGTAGCCCGACGCTGTGGGCGCAGGAAGAGGACGGGATTGAATATAGATGACCGCCGCGATGACAATCAGAGCGAAGCCGCCGATCGTGAGCGCCCACCATTTCCGTCCCGGTCGCACGGTCTCGGGGACCACCGTCGCACTCGAGATACGGTCTGTCGTGGTCACTGCTGAAAATTCTGAGCTCGCTGCAGGTCCGGATGTGGTGGCAGCAGATCGTCCCGAATCTGTGTCGCGCTTCAGGCGTTGCAAGTCGGCACGCATCTCCGCGGCACCCTGATAGCGCAGGTTACGGTCTTTCTCCAAAGCCTTATTGATAATGCGTTCCAGTTCGGCTGGCACAGCAGGATTCAGTCGCACGGCGGGTACTGGCGCTGTATCCAGGATGGCTCGGAATATCTCCGCCGTACTGCCCGCATGAAATGGGAGCGCGCCGGTCGCCGCCTCGTAGAGCACCACACCGAAAGAGAACAAATCGCTGCGGGCGTCCAGCTCTTTGCCACGAGCCTGCTCCGGTGACATATAGGCAATAGTGCCAAGCGTTGACCCAGGGCTGGTCAGGTGCTGGTCGTCGATGACGGCGGTCATCGTGTTAGCCGATGCGACCCGGCTGGAAGAGCCCGCGGGTGCGACTTTGGCCAACCCGAAATCCAACACCTTGGCGTGCCCGCGCTTGGTGACAAAGATATTGGCCGGCTTGATGTCGCGGTGGACGATACCCTGCGAATGCGCGGCATCCAACCCATCGGCGATCTCAATGGCAAGCGCGAGCAGAGTTTCGTTTTCTAATGGCCGTCCCGCAATCAGATTCTTAAGTGTCACCCCGTCCAGAAACTCCATGGCAATGAAATACTGCTCGCCGTGTTTGCCGATTTCGTGGATGGTGCAGATATTGGGATGATTTAGAGCAGACGCCGCCCGTGCCTCCCGGCGAAAGCGCTCCAGTGCCTGCGGATCTCGCGACAATTCATCGGGCAGGAATTTGAGGGCCACGGAACGACCTAGCTCGGTGTCCTCAGCCTTGTAAACCACTCCCATGCCACCGCCGCCGAGCTTCTCGATGATGCGGTAGTGGGAGATGGTTTGGCCAATCATGCGAATGCATGCTATGGCGGAAATGTAGGCAAGTCAATGAAAAGCGCGGAGTTGATCCGTTCTCAAGGCAGGAGTGGGTGGAAAATTGCGATTACACCAATGGCCTCGCCGAAGAAGGAAGCGCGAAACCAATCCTAGCTCGTTCTCGATTCCCGCGGTATTCTCAGGGATTGACCATTGTGTCGAACGTTGCGTGTGTCTGCGAAGAACTTCAGCCTGATCAGACTATCTCGCTTAGCGGCTCGTACAAATTCCAGCTAGGGCCTGGCCTTCGCGCTGTGGCCCAGAGCCACCAGGAAAATAGCGCTCTTGCCTTCCGCGTGAGGTGAGAAAAATTGGGTTACGTCATCGTCGAAAAAGGTGAGGCCAGTCGCGCCCAGGTGTTGAGCATAAGCGGCCAGGTACAGCCTACCTCCCAGGATACCGGCCTCGAGCTGAACGGCGCGATATCCGCGACTGCCAAAGCGTTGCAGAATGGGGCCGAGATCCGCGAGGAAAAACACATCGACAGCGGCGTCGGCGGGCAGGGCTTGCTGCAATCCCAGGTAGCCAGCTTGAGCACGAAAATCTCCGGGCTTCAGCAGTTCAAGCACTTTGCGGCCGCGATGGAAGACGTAAGCTCCGGGATCAAGACCTACCACGGCGTTGACGATCAGATAAAGGTGATTGAGTTGCGATCCCAGGGGATCGAGAAAGTCCGCCGGAATGCCGCGCGTGGTGCGGTCCAGCATGGTCGAAAGTTGTGCAAGAGTGATCGGAGTCCGGTCGAACCTGCGGCTCGACCCGCGGCGCAGGATGACTTGCTCGATCGGGTCGCGAGCTATTTCCGCATCGGACAAAGGTTGCAGTTGAGTCACGGCTCCGCTGGGCGGCGGAAAGTTGATCAGAGCAGTGCCTCCGCGCCACGCTGCAACTTCTGCGGGTGAACTCAGCGAAGAGGCGGCATGCATCTCGCGCGTGAGCGGATAGTCAATCTCGTGGTGGGAGAGCGGGACGGTTTCAAGCCCAAGAGGAGAGATCGGTGCCGGAGCAGGAGCTGGCAGCGCATCGAGAAAGCCGAGCGGCACCAGAGAAAACGCGACCTCGCGGCCGCGGATCTACATCGAGAAGCCGGTTCACCGTGTCATCGACAAAACCACAAACCACTTTGGCGGGCAGGCCCTGCGCCGTGGCGACAGCCAGCAGGTTGGCCAGCAGCGTGCCGTTGTCCCAGCCGAAATGCCGGTAGGTGCGGTCCTGATACTTCCACGCATTGCGCCAGTAGGTGCAGGTGCAGACGACGGTGAGGGGAGCATGAGCGATGGCGTGTTCCGCGGCGGTGGCCTCGATCAGGACGCCGCGATAGTCTCCGGTGCGAAGCTTGCGGAGGCCGAACTCGGCGGCAGCGAAGTGATAGACGCCGGCCGCGAGGTTAACGAGTTCGCCGCAAACGAGGTAAAGCTCAACTTCGTACAGCGCTCCGGTGCAGGCGGCGGCACGAAAATAAATCTCCCCACCAGGATATTTTCTGTGCCGGGTGATTCCGGCGGAAAGGTAGAGCAGTTGTGCGATTGCCTCCAGATCAGGCACCGAGTCGGTTTCAGCGGCCCGCCCGGTTGGCCTTCACCGACCAGCGGCGAAGTTTTGACCTCGATCCCATCGAGCCGGCGACGGAGGTCGAGCAACACTTCGCGGGTGAAGCCGGTCCCGACCTTGCCGGCGTAGACGAGCTGTCCGTCGGCATAGTAGCCGACCAACAGTGCTCCCAGGCCGACTCGCGACCGCTTCGGGTCGGTAAAGCCGCCGATAACGAACTCCTGCCGGCCGATGCACTTAATCTTGACCCACGCCTCGCTGCGGCTGCCGACGTATGTGCTGCTCGCGAGCTTGGCCATGATCCCTTCCTCGCCCCGGCGGCACGCCTGCCGGAAGAGATCGACTCCGCCGCCGGCCTTTGACTCGGTCCAGCGCTCAATTGGACCAGCGGACCGCCTCTCGAAGCAGCCGCTTCCGCTCGGACAATGGTTCGCTGGTCAGGTCGCGGCCGGCCAGCCAGACGATGTCAAAGAGGTAGATGTAGGCCGGATATTTTTCGCCGCGGACCGCGATGTCGGTGACATTCTTGAGGCGGAAGCGCTGCTGAAGGCCCGGAAGCTCGTTCGCCCCCATCGTCGAAGCAGACACTCTCGCCGTCCACGACGGCCGGTTTCCGCAGGCTTTTCTCCAGCGCGGCGGCCACGTCGGGAAACATGCCCTCCTGCGGCTTGTCGTTTCGGCTGATCAGGTGAGCCGTCTGGCCGTCGAAGTAAGTCAGCACCCGCAGGCCGTCGAATTTCGGCTCGAAGACCCAGTCGGGGCGATCGATTGGCTCGGCCACCAGCGTGGCCATCATCGGCTGAAACCGCGGCGGCGTCTGCCGGCGGCCGGACTCGCGGCGGAGAACAGTCGCCCGCTGTTGCCATGCCCGCAAGAAAGGCAACTCGCGTACCACGAAAGGCCGGGCCGCGGCAGCGAAACCGCTAGCCGGGCAGAGACGTCGGCGATGGCGGGGTCAGGCTTGGCAGGCTCTTCTTTGACGTCGACGCCACTCGCTTGCAGCCGCATCATCTTTTCGGCAAGTGCCAGGATGCGTCGGGCCGCTTCCGCGTGAGCCAGGCCACGGGCATGGATGTTGGAGATGAGATTCCGCCGGGCGTCGGTGTGCCCTGATCGCGGCCGGTAGGCGAGGTAGGCCGACAGGCTCTCGGCCGTCGCCAAACCGGGCCGCTCGCCGATCAGCAGCACGACGACGGCCGGGTCGAGCAGTTCGCCGACGTCGTTCAACACGCCGACCCGGCAGTAGCGGACGACGAACGGCCGGCCGAACGACCAGCCGCCCTCGGCCGCCCCGGCAGCCAATCGGGGCAAAAGTCCGGGCACTTGGACCGCGACCGCAGTGGCCGACAGGCCATCGCCGATGACCACTTGAATGTCGGTTTTTGTCGGGCAGGGCCCGGTGAGTTCCTCACGGGATTTGGCGCCAGCCGCCGACCGCGATCAGGCCGCAGTAGGTAATCGCTCTTAGACGTGGCTTCGCTTTGCTCCCGCAGGATGCCGAAATGCTCGACGAGAGAGTGCCCGAGGTCGCGGAGCACGTCCAATTCGGCGTGAACGGCATCTCGCGCGGCCGCATGGTCCAGCCGTAGTGAAAGGTGAGTCGGAGTGCGATAGGCCGACCCGGCCCGGCCGACGAGCAACCGGGCCGGCGTACGATTGCGGGCCGCGGCGACGAGTGCAGAAGAATTCGCGTTTCGGGCCAAGCGCTCCGCCGACATCGCTCCATCCTTAGCTTCCGGTCGTGGCAGCTCGTTCACAACCGACCTGGGAATCGATGCGGCTCATATTGATTTCAACGTACCCGACCTCCGTCGTCGGCTCGGGAACCGGCTCGTTGTTCAACCTCATCCCTTCCAAATGAAACTCCAAAGCTTCCTGAATCAGTCGTTCGACTTCCGCCCGGGAATCGGCAACGGCGCCGCAGCCGGGCAAATCCGGCACGTACGCACCGAATCCGGTCGAACTCTGCTCGAAAACAACCGCGTATCGCCGCGTCATGCTTTGTCCTCTTTCAGCCTTGCCTGCCGGAGAATGCTCCGCAAGGTGCCGGGCGGGACATCGTCCGAAGGCTTGCCCCCAATCGTCACTGTACCCGGTTTGGTCGCATGATGAAATTGCCGGTGGCTACCGCGAGCCCGCACCTGGGACCAACCGTCCGCCTCGATAAACTTGATAACATCGCGAATTCTCACGGACAATACCGTTCTTACTCGGCCAATATCCCGGCCACGCCGGCCAACATTCGCTCGTGCTCTGGGCCGTTCCCAGGAACCAGCCGGCCGCCGCGGAAGATGCCGCGTTCCTCCAGCCACGCCGCGAACTCCGGCGCCGGCCGCAGGCCGAACAGCTCCCGCACGCCGGCCGCGTCGTGGTAGCTCGTCGACTGGTAGTTGAGCATCACGTCGTCGGCGCACGGCACGCCCATGAAGTAATTGCAGCCGGCCGCGGCCAGCAGCAGCAGCAGGTTGTCGGCCGAGTTCTGGTCGGCGGCGGCGTGGTTGGTGTAGCAGACGTCGCAGCCCATCGGCAGGCCGAGCAGCTTGCCCATGAAGTGATCCTCCAGCCCGGCGCGGATGATCTGCCGCTCGTCGAAGAGGTACTCCGGGCCGATGAAGCCGACCACGCTGTTGACCAGGAACGGGTCGAACGCCCGGGCCACGCCGTAGGCCCGCGCCTCCAGCGTCAGCTGATCGACGCCGTGATGGGCCTCGGCCGACAGGGCGCTGCCCTGGCCGGTCTCGAAGTACATCACGTGGTCGCCGACCCAGGCGACGTCGCGCTGCGGTGGTGCTCCAGCACGCGCTCGCGGCCCTCGCGCAGCAGCGCCAGGGTGATGCCGAAGCTGGCGTTGGCCGCCTGGGTGCCGGCGATCGACTGGAACAGCAGATCGACCGGGGCGCCGCGCTCCAGGCGCGGCGAGCTGCGTGCGTGATGTGGGCCAGGCAGCAGGCCTGCGTCGGGACGCCGAGCGCGTCGATCAGCCGGTCGAGGCCGTGCAGGATCGCGGCCACGGTCTCGACCGACTCGGTCGCCGGGTTGACGCCGATGACCGCGTCGCCGCAGCCGAACAGCAGGCCGTCGACGGCCGCCAGCAGGATGCCGCCGAGGTCGTCGGCCGGGTGGTTCGGCTGCACGCGGATGCCGAGCACGCCGCGCTCGCCCATCGTGTTGCGGCAGCGCGTGACGTTGCGGATCTTGCTGGCGGCCAGGACCAGGTCCTTGTTGCTCATCAGCTTGGCGACCGCCGCGGCGATCTCCGGCGTGATCGCCCAGCGCAGGCGATCGCAGCTCGCTCTCGCCGGTCGCGTCGTCGAGCAGGTACTCGCGGAACTCGCCGACGGTCAGCGCCGCGAAGCGGCGCGAAAGCCGTGCCGGTCGAGCGTGTCGAGGATGCAGCCGGCTGACGTCGTCGCGCGTCGGGGTCGATCAGCGGGTTGTCGACGATCTCGCCGAGCGGCACGTCGGCCAGGACCAGCTTGGCGGCGACGCGCTCGCGCTCGGTCGCCGGCGGCGATGCCGGCGAGCTGGTCGCCGGACTTCTCCTCGTTGGCCTTGGCGAACACCTCGCGCAGGTCGGCGAAGGTGAACCGCTCGCCGCGGATGGTGGCCGTGTACGGCATGACTGGCCTTGGAATGCCCGTCGGGGGCAGAACGGCTCCGAGCGTGCGAGTGCGAGGGGGTAAGAATGGCTTAACAGGGAGGATGACGGGATTCGAACCCGCGACATCCAGAGCCACAGTCTGGCGCTCTAACCAACTGAGCTACATCCTCCGACCTGTTCGCATCTTAATCGGCGCAGCAAAAAACAGCAAGGGAATCGTTTTTCCAGTCCGGCAGGAAATCAAGATCACCAAATTCTTGTGCGCGTGCGATGGTGGTCTTGGTGTCCTTGGTGGTCTTGACCCCAGCCGACCATTCCGGGTTCGCACGCCCCTGGACGAAACTGCTTTCGGACGCATAATATCTGCTGCGGTTTTTCCGCCATTTGCGTCCCAAATGGGCTTTTTCCGCCGAGGTCGATCATGCCGCTGGGGTTAATCGGTTACAAGATCGGGATGACTCAGGTCTATGACGAGAAGGGCATGATCGCTCCCGTCACCGTGATCCAGCTGGGCCCCTGTCCCGTCCTCCAGGTTCGCGACCAGGAGCGCGACGGTTATCACGCCGTGCAGCTCGGCTTCCAGGACAAGCCCCGCCGCAAGGCGACCCGGGCGGAGCGCGGCCACGTCTCCGACCAGCTCGAATCGAAGCGGCGGAAGTCCCGCCAGGCGGCCGGCGTCGCCCTGCTGCCGAAGGCCAACACTGAGCCGCAGCGGTACATCAAGGAATTCCGGCTGACCGCGCCGTCGGACCACGCGGTCGGCAAGATCCTCACCGTCGCGGAGGTGTTCGGCGAGATCAAGGCCGTGGACGTGATCGGCCGGACCAAGGGCCGCGGCATGACCGGCGTCATCAAGCGGCACAACTTCGGTGGCCTGCGGCACAGCCACGGCGTCAAGAAGGGCTCCCGGCAGCGCGGCTCGATCGCCTCGAACGCCTCCAACCGCGGTAGCGGCCGGCCGAAGAAGGGCATCCGCATGGCCGGCCGGTACGGCAACGAGCGGGTCACTATCCGCAACCTTCGGGTCGTCCGCATCGACGCCGACAACCACCTGATGCTCGTCCGCGGGGCCGTTCCCGGCTTCAACGGCAGCGTCGTCATGGTCCGGCCGTCCAACAAGAAATAGTGGTCGGTGGCTAGTGGGCAGTGGTCAGTAAGATGGCCTTACTGACCACTGCCCACTGAGCCACTGACCACTCATGGCCGTCATCGGCATCGACCTCGGCACGACATTTTCCGCCGTCGCCGCCCTCGACGACCGAGGCCGGCCGGTCACCGTGCCCAATCGCGACGGCGAGACTGCTCACCCCCAGCGCCGTGCTTGATCGCCGACGGCGAGGCCGTCGTCGGCCAACCCGCCCTCGACGTCGCCCTCGAGCAGCCGGACCGGGTCGCCACGCTCATCAAGCGGCGGATGGGCCAACCGGATTACGGCCGGCCCGTTGCAGGCCGGCACTTTCGGCCCGAAACGCTCGTCCGCCATCATCTTGCGTAAGCTGGTCCAGGACGCCGAGACGCGGCTCGGCCCGATCCAGCGGGCGGTCATCACCGTGCCCGCTTACTTCGACGACACCCGCCGCAAGGCGACTCAGGACGCCGGCCGGATCGCCGGACTCGAAGTGCTCGACATCCTCGACGAGCCGTCGGCCGCGGCCCTGGCGTATTCGCTTCCAATCGCCGCGCACGCCGCCGCGCGGCCGTCCGGCGCAGACGGTCCTCGTTTACGATCTCGGCGGCGGCACGTTCGACGTGACGCTCGTCCGGCTGGCGCGCCGACGTTTTCAGACGCTGGCGATCGAAGGCGACGTGCAGCTCGGCGGCAAGGACTGGGACGATCGCATCGTCGAGTTACGTCGCCGAGCAGTTTCGCGAGAAGTACGGCGACGACCCGCGGTCGCGACCCGCAATCGCTGGTCCTGCTCCAGGCGGCCGCCGAGCGGGCCAAGCGGACGCTGAGCCGGCTGCCGCAGACGACGCATCACCTGCACCCACGCCGGCCGGGTGCTGACCGTTCCGATTGACCCGCGACCAAGTTCGAGAACATGACCCGCGACCTGCTGACGCGGACCCGGCTCACCGTGCAGCAACTGCTGCGGCAAGCCAACGTCGGCTGGGACGCAGGTGGACCGCATCCTGCTCGTCGGCGGCTCGACGCACATGCCGATGACGACCGCGATGCTGCGCGAATTGAGCGGCCAGGAGCCGGACCATTCGCTGGCGGTGAGCGAGGTCGTCGCCCGCGGCGCGGCACTGCACGCCGGCATCGTCGCTTTCGCGGAGGTGAGCGAGCGCCGCCGATGCGCGCGAAGAGCTCGCCGACGTCGTCGAAGTCAACGTGACCGCCCACAGCCTCGGCGTCGAAGTCCGCCATCGGGGCCGCATGGTCAACGACATCCTGATCGCCGAAGAACACGCAACTGCCCGGCCGCGGCGGCCCGCGTCTATCGCACGGTCGCGGCCCGGCCAGCGGCGGGTTCGGGTCGGCATCCTGCAAGGCGAGGCGCACCAGGCCGAGGCGTGCATCCGCATCGGCGAATGCTGGATCGACGAGTTGCCGCCGGACTTGCCGGCGCGGTCGCCGGTGGAGGTGCGGTGCGGGTGCGCGGCGAACGGTCTGGTCGAGGTGTTGGCCACCGACCTGACCAGCGGCCGGGCCGCCCGGGCGACGATCCACCGCACCGGCGGACTGACGGACGCCGAGATCGAACGCGAAGCCGCGTGGGTGCGTGGGCTGCGGATTCAGTGAGCTCCGATTATTGCTTGGTCGAATCGTCGGGCCGGGCAAAGTCGCTGGACGTCCTTGATAAACTCCCGGAGTTCCCCACCCAGTTTCTGAAGCCTCGGCAGGTTTAGCTTGTCGGTGTCCGCTTCGCTCTTTTCGATTTCCTCGACTGCTTTACTCAAAATGTCTGCCGCCGCGAGCGTGGCGTTGAGCAGCTTGAGCGGCGTCAATCGGTCGCCGACTTGCTTGCAGGTTGCCAGTGCCTCCCGGGCCTTTGGCAGGTTTCGCTCGATATCATCCACTGACCGCAGATTCGACCACGCGCCATAGGCGAAGGCCCGGGCTTGGCGGTGGGCGTCGCTCTTGATCTCCCAATCTTGCTTCAGCTTGTCCTCGATCTTTGCGATCCTCGGCACGTTCGCCGAATTTGTTCAGGATTTCGTCGTAGGTCTTGAGCGCCTCGTCGAAATCGGCCTCTTCTTCCAGATTTCGAGCCCGGCGGCGCATCGCCAAGTAGTCATCCCGCTTCGGCTCCTGTTCCTTCTCGCTCTGGACCGCCTTCTGCAGGTCATCCTGGGATTGCACAAGATTTTCGCGCTGCATTCGGACTTCCTGGATGAGGATATCGCATTGGTCCGAGAACCGGTCCGACGCCCGCCGGGCCGCCGCCGGGCTCGCGCTCTGAGCCGCATTCACTTCGGCGGCGAGCGGCGTGAGTTCCGCGTCCAGCGACGTCCAGGCCGCGGGAAATCTCCAACAGTGCATCGGCGTGGTTCTGGGCTTCGGTCAACTTCTTCAACCGGCCGTGTTGGGCGAGGAGCCGCCGGCGAATGTCGAGCAACCGCTGGCAGACGTTGCCGACGTCGAGCTCGAGCTGCTGCCGGGCCTCGCCGCCGGCCGCGGCCGTCACCCGACACGTGGTCACGCGATCGTCGATGACCGGGACCGGAACCTGGGCGACCCGGAGGCTGCCGCTGGTCACGAGGACGTACGCCATGCGGTCGTACGTGTGGCCCGACTCGAAGACGCCATCCCGGGCGGCGCCCTGGTCGAGGACCATGTCCGTCCGGAAACCGTCGGCACTGATTTGGATTTGCAGCCCGGCCGGCGGCAGCCCGTCCTTGTCCAGCAGCCGGAGCCGTACCGGCCCCTGACCCGTGCCCAATTTGAGCGCTCGATGGGTCACGGCGGACCAATCGGCGAGCTGGCCCGCATAGCGGGAAACGACCCGGCACTCGCAGCGGCCGTCAGCCGGCTCGGCCAGCGTAACCAGGTACGCCGCCTCGACCGGCCGGCCCCGCGGCGGCGACCCCTCGATGCGGGCCAGTGCGAACACGGAACCGGTCGGCACCATCCGGGCCACTTCCGCCGGAGCAGCCCGGCCGCGGCGCAATTCCAGGGTCGCTCGCTCCGCCGACTTGTCATAATCCACAACCACGCCGACCGGCCCGAAGTCCTGGTCGACGAAGCCCTCGATCAACCGGCCGACGAACGCGCGGTCGGGCGTCCGCGCGTCGCGAACGACCGGGCTGGCGAGGCCCGTCGAACCGTCGAACTGCCTGGCGCGGACGACGTAACGGCCGTCGGCGAACGAAACGTCGACGAAGTGTCGCTTGGCCGGGCCCGTCTCCGACCGGCCGTCGAGTGTGGCCAGGTCGATCCAGCCGTCCTGCGGACTTGAGCCGGCGTCGACCACGCTGACCTGAGCCAGCGGCCCGAGAGCGGCCTGGACGCCGTCTTGCAAGTGATCGCGGAGCTGACGACGGAATGCGGTCGTCAGCAGACGGTGCGGTGCGATGCGAAGGATGATGCGGTAGTCGTAGGGCTTGGTAGTTTCTGCGTCGGCGGCGGTGCCAGTCGCCGACGAAGCCGGCCAGCGCGAGCCAGAATGCAATGAGTCGTATACGTCCCATGTGTCCAATAGCTCCCGTCGACGGCGGTGGCTCCGACGATTGTACCAGCCCCCCGCCGCAAAAAACGAGACCGGCCGCCGGGGAAATCCCCGGCGGCCGGTCCGCCTCAACAAGCCGACGCCCGGCGGTCGGTCAGTTGCAGCCGCAGCCGCAACCGCCGCACTCACCGTGGCCGCGGTTCTTGTGGAACTTGGCAAACTTCCCGCCGGCCTTGCCGCTCGAGCAGCAGGTCGTTTCGCGGCCGCTGTTGCAGCACGAGGCCAGCGCCGCACAGCAGGTGGCCGTCGGGACTTCCTTCTCGACGCACTTCGGCACCATCCGGCAGCACATGACCGTCTCGGGTACCGGCACGCACACGCTCACCATCCGGGTGCACTGCACCGGGACCATGTGCGGCGACGCGGACGCACTCGGTGTACTGGCACTGCTCCGGCACGCATCGGGACCGGGTGCACGGGACGGTGATGGTCTTCTGGACCATCTTGCAGGTGGTGACGCAATAGGTGTACGGGACCTGCTCGCAAACCCGCTGGCAGCAGGTCACGCACCGGTCCTCACACACCATGCATGGCACCCACACCTTCTTGCTCTCGAACCGCGGGCAACAGTCGGTGTTGCTCTTGCTCAGCCGGTCCATGAACGTCCGGCGGGCGCGGGTCTGGCAGCATTCGTAGTGGCCGTGGTCGACCATGACCTTCTTGGTGATGGTCACCGGGACGGTCTTCCAGCAGGTGCGGAAGCCGGTCCGCTGCTCGGTGCACGGCACGGCCTCGCAGACGGTCCGCGTCTCGTTGACCGTCTCGCAGACGGTCTTGTAGACGGTCCGGGTGCAGACCCGCTGCTCGGTCGTCCACTCGCACCGGTGCAAAGTGTAGGTCTCCTGCCGGCACTCGGTCTTGTAGGTCGTGCGGGTGACCGGGAACTGTTCCGGCACGTACTCGATGCACTTGACCGTGCAGGTCGTCGGGCAGGGGTTACAACAATCCCCGGCCGCCAGGGTCGCGGACGGGGCCACCAAGGCGCCGGCCACGAGCCAGTTACAGATGCGTCGCAAAGACATTGGGAGAAACCCTCCGTACGGGAAGCGCCGCCCGTCGCGCTTCCTGCCGTCGGGTCAGCATGACCAGTGGTATCACCTACCACTGCGAGTATGGCTGATCTGCGTTGCCTGGAGGGTTCACGTTGAGCCGGAGAACTGAGAAATTGACGGAATTTGCTCCGGTCATACAGAAAATGCCGGCATCTGCCGGTCGGGAGCAAAATCGGGTTGATTGGATTTCGGTCGGAAATGAAAACGGGCGGGGTCGTCCGACCCCGCCCGCCAGAGGAGAGTCTCGATCACAGGCATACTTGCGGTCCGCACAGCTAGCGACCTCACAGCCGCCACACCGCCACAACCGCCGCAGGCCGGGACGACCTTCTGAACGTAGCGTCGGCACGCACCGGGTCACCGTCACGGTTTCCTGGTACGGCACGCAATTCATGACCGTCCGAGTCGTCGGGACCGGCACCGTCCGCTGCGTGTAGGTCGTGACCGTCTCGGTCTTGCTGCTGGGCTTCCATGCGGCAGACCTGGCACCGGCACGGTTTCCGTGTATTGTTCCGTCCGGCAGAGGTTGACGGTCACGGTCCTCTGGACCGGCTGCATCTGCATGACCGTCACGGTCTGCTGGACCTGCTGCGGGACCATCTGGGTGACGGTCACCTGCTGCTGGGTCGGCTTCATGACGGTCACGTTCACTTGCTGCTGCTGCGGGACCATGCGGGTCACGGTGACCTGTTGTTGAGTCGGCTTCATGACCGTTACGGTCTGCTGCTGCTGCTGGGGCACCATCTGGGTGACGGTCACCTGCTGCTGGGTCGGCCGCATGACGGTCACGCTCACTTGCTGCTGCTGCGGGACGAGCCGGCAAACGGTGACCGGGACCTGCTCGTTGACGTAGTTGGGGACCCAAACGTTGCAGGTCGTCATGACCGGCCCGCACCCGCCACAGCCGCCGCAATCACCACAGCCGCCACACCCGTGGCCGCCCTGGTAACAGCCGGCGTAGGCGCCGCCGCAGCCGCCACACTGGATGGCCCGCTGTTCGAAGTGACCGTGATCGACGCACCGGCTTACGGTTTCCTGGACCTGCTGCGGGACGCAAACGGTGACCGTCCGCTGCTCCTGGGCCGGGGCCATCACGGTCACGGTCTGCTGCACCTGTTGCGGGACGCAAACGGTGACCGTCCGCTCCTCCTGAGCGGGGGCCATGACCGTCACCGTCTCCTGAACCTGCTGTGGAACGCAAACGGTCACCGTCCGCTGCTCCTGCGCCGGGGCCATGACTGTCACCGTCTGCTGCACTTGCTGCGGGACGCAGCGGGTCACGGTCACCTGCTGTTGGACCGGCACGCATTGCATTTCCGTGACCTGCCGCTGCTCCTGGTATGGCACCATTCGGCAGCGGGTCACCTGCTGCTGGATCGTTTCCAACCGCGGCACATAGACGGTGTAATTCACCTGGTGTTGCTGGGGCACGACCTCGCAGCGGTAGGCCGTGTAGTTTTCCTGGTGAGCTTCCATGCGATACCGGGTCACCTGCACTTGTTCCTGCACGGGGGACCATCTGGCAGCAGGTGATGGTGACGTACTGCGGCGCGCCGCAGGGACTGCCACAGCCGCAATCGGCCCGCACGCCGCCGGCCGTCGCAGCCAGAATCCCGAAAGCCACCAGCCCTTTGCCGAATCGCAGCCAGACTCGACATGCCTTCCCCTCCCCACGAAGTTGCTCAGCGGTGTTTTGTCGAACGCCTACTCCGGTAGGCATTGCCACGGCCGCAGATTGCATAATCTGCGCCGTTTGGGAATAAGAGAACGATTATTGCGAACGACTCGCGCTTTCAATAGGGCAAACTGGAAAAAATCGGTAATTTAGGTACCCGGTGTCTGGAAAGTAGGCGACAGGCTTCCCAGCACAATGGTCATGCCCCGTCCAAGAAGCCCAGGTAGCTGACGTACCGTCGGTCGGCGATCTGCTTCCAGGCCACGGCTCGCTTTACGGCACAGCCGGCTTCGTGCGTGTGCGTGCAGTCCGGGAAGGCACAAAGGCACGAACGGCCGAAACTCGGGGAAGAACCCTTCGACCTCCTCGGGTCGAATGTCCCAGAGCTGGAGCTGGCGAATGCCGGGCGTGTCCACGACCCAGCCGCCGACATCGAGCTTGATCAGCTGCGCGGTCGTCGTCGTGTGTTTTCCCTTCTGATTGGCGTCGCTGACCTCGCGAACCCGCAGGGCCAGGCCGGGTTGGAGCGGCATTGAGAAGCGACGATTTACCCACGCCGCTCTGACCGGAAAACACCGTCGCTCGGCCGGCAAGGAGCCGGCGGAGTCTGTCCAATCCCTGGCCGGTCACGGCGCTGGTCAGAAAGGCGACGATCCCGAGCTGGCTGTACGAACCGATGATGCGGCTGCAGCAACTCGGCGTCCACCAGATCGGCCTTGTTCAGGCAGACGATCGGCGTCAACTCGCCCTGGCCCGCGCTGGCGATGTAACGATCGATCAGGTGCGGCTTCAGGTCCGGCTCGACCAGGGACATGACGATCACGAGCTGATCGACGTTGGCGACCAGAACGTGTTCTCGCGCCGGCGGCTCGCTCGTGTCAGCACGCCGTGCCGAGGTTCAACCCGCTCGACCAGTCCTTCCGGCATTTCGTCGCCGGGGATGGACAGTCGGGACCGCGTGGCGCCGTCGCGGCGGGCCGAAGCCAGACGATGTCTCCCGTCGAAACAATGTTGCGCGCTATCGGTCACGAGTTGCTTGAGCAGCCGGCGGACGGCGCAGCGAAAGAGTCGTTCCGTCCTCGGCCTCGACGACGCTCCAGAGGCCGTGAACGCGCAAGCACCCGGCCGCGGCGAGGCAGACGCCGGGTCCGCGGCGGGCATGGGACTGGCCCGCCGCCGGCGGATTCGTCCTGGACGACCGTCCGCCGCCGCGACAAGTCGCCCTTGGTCCGGACCCGCTCGCCGCCGAGGGTCGCCTCGTCGGCAAAGCCGTGGTCCCGAAAACCGCGGGTCAGGTCGTGCCGGCGCGGCGGTTTGGCCCGGTTCTTGCGGAGGTCGACGCGGACCTTCTTTTTCTTGCTCATGCACCGCCAGTATACTCGATACAGGGTCCGTCACGGAGGCAGGAGAAATGAGTCACAAGCTGTTCGGAATGTTCGCGGTCCTGATGCTCGCCGGCGTCACCATGCTCACGGCCGCCGAGCCGAGCGAGATGTCCGTCAATCCCGTCCGCCGGCAAGAGGGCTACCGAATCTCGTTGAACGGGGCACCGGTCGCGACCTATTTCATCGACCGGAAATACGCCAAGCCGTTTCTTTGTCCTCTCCTCGCGCCAGGCGATGTGCCGGTAAGCCGGGCTTGGCCGATCGAGCCGACGAGCGGCGTTTCGCGCCGACCACGTCCACCAGAAGTCGGCGTGGTTTAGCCACGGCGAGGCGACGCTGGAGACCGGCGGCGGCGAAGCATCGAAACCGATCGATTTTTGGGCCGAGGGGCCCGGACACGGAAGAATCCTCGTCATGGGAGGGGAACTGCCGAAACCCGGCCGGCCGCTGCCCAGTTCCAGCGAGTGGCAAGGGCCCGACGGCAAGAAGATGCTTTCGGATTCCCGCTCGATCGCCGTCTTCCCCGCCGCCGGCGGCCGACTTATCGTATTCGACATCGACCTCCGCGCCGCCTTCGGCCCCGTCGTCTTCGGGGACACGAAGGAAGGTGCTTTCGGCGTTCGCGTTAATGACGACCTCCGCGTCGGCGAGAAGGGAAAAATCAACCCGAAGAGCCGGATCACCAACGCCGACGGCAAGCAGGGCGAGAAAGCCTGCTGGGGTCACCTGTCAAACTGGTGCGACTACTCCGGCGAGATTGAGGGAAAGGCGGTCGGCGTTGCCATCTTCGACGATCCCGCGAACAAACCACGAGCCTGCTGGCACGTCCGCGATTACGGGCTGATGGCCGCCAACCCATTCGGTCGCGGCGAAGTCCGGCTTCCCCGCGATGCGCGGCCGGACCGACGTCGTGCGGCTCGCCAAAGGCGACCGCCTCAAACTGCGCTACGGCATCTTTCTGCACGACGGCAATGTCACCGCCGGCAAAGTTGCGGAGGCGTTCGAGCAGTTCGTCAAGTTGAAGAATTGACATACGGACCGCGCCGGTCCCCGCATCCGGTGCGAGATCGGCGCGGCCCTGACGGATTCATCTTCCGCGACTGTCGGCCGCCTTCTTGTGCCAGAAATCGACGAGCGGCAACCCGTCCGGCGGGGCCGTCTCGTCAAGTGCGATCAAGATGCCGTATTCGCGGACGTAACACTTCAGGCCCGGGACCACGTCTTCCAACGCTTGCAGCGCGGCCCCGAGAGGAACCTGATCCTGTAGGGAGAGGCTGACGGCTACCTTGGACTTGTCGCCTACGTGCAGGATGAACGGCACCGCATTTCCGGCCCCGAGGACATGTTTCACTGCGTCGCCAAGGGGCACATCTTTAATCGTGGCTTTGACAGGAGCGTCCAGGGCGTCCCGGAGCTTGTCGGCCATCGGTCCCCGCGGAGATCGGGGGTTCGACCGCCACTGCCGCCGACTCCGACCATACCGAGCCCCCCGACGCCGACGAGACCACCGATCGCGGGTTGGGCCGGCGCCGCCGGCGGCGGCGGACTCGGCCCTCCGCTTCCGGTCGTCCCCTCGGTGCCGGCCATAGTCACAAGCGAAAGCGCTCCTTTCGGCAGTGAACCGGTGAGCGAGCCGAGCTGAGCTTCGATCGCGCCAGGTTAGCTCGCGCCGCAGCGGAGCTGAGCCTGCACCTTCTCGACCTCCTCCGTCGAGACGTTCCCGGCCTGAGCCAGCTTTTCGAGGCGCTTCAAAGTTGCTTCCGACAAGGCAACGTTGGCGCGGCTTGCGTCCAGGGACGTGTTCGCTTCGACAATCCTTTGCAGCAAGCCGAGCCGGACACGACGCAATTCGGCTTCCGCTTCCTGGACCTTGGCCTGGGCGACTTGCACGTCGGGATTATGCTTGAGCGCCGCCGACAGCAACTCGTCGAGCGACCGCTTGCCCGCCTCCGCGGCGTCCGCCGGCGGCTTTGACGCCGGCGGTTGGCCGAACGACCAGCCCGGGGCCGCCAGGGCGGCAACCAACGCCCACTTAGTTAGTTCGCGCATTCAACCTCTCCTTTTTCTTGGCCATCTTCAACGACATCAGGAGCCAGGAATCGGAATCGGCACGGACCGCCAAGTCGGCGGCCGAGCCGCCGTCCAGGGCCTTCCGATAACATCGCAACGCGGCCTCGACGTCCTCACGGCCCAGGTAGCCGTCGCCGGCCCGGCGGTAGAGTT
This sequence comes from Terriglobia bacterium, assembly GCA_963748935.1. GTDB lineage: Bacteria > Acidobacteriota > Terriglobia > Terriglobales > Acidobacteriaceae > JAIQFF01. The sequence continues at coordinate 22,315 of CAVVLA010000028.1, read as the reverse complement.
CGGTGCGTTTTTCGCCGGCTTGCAGAAATGCCCACTTCTCCAAGCGTTCCGGCGGGTCGTGGCGATAAGGGTCGATGGCTTCGGTCGAAGTCGGCACGACGGCCGGCGGAACAACCACGACCTCGGCCGGCGGCCGCTCGTCATCGGTCCGACAGTACTGCATACTCGCCAGGCCGGCGGCGTAGAAACAGGCCAGGACGGCGACCCGCCGTCCGCGGATCGCCCACCGGCGACGACGTTGCACCCGCGCGGCGTCACCGTGCAATACGTCTCGCATCCCCATCGGCTCCGACGGGAGCGGCCTCGGTGTCAGCAGATCGTCCAACTCATCCATCCCTTAGCTCCGCGATCTGATAGGCCTCCCGGAATGCTTGCCGGGCGCGGGTTAACAGCGACTCGACGGCTTTCGGCGACTGGCCCAGGTGGTCCCCGATGGCTTGCACGCTTTGGTCGTCGAGGTACTTCGCTCGGAGGACTTCTTCGTAGTGAGGTGGCAATGCCGCGACGCGCGATCGTCACCAAATCCGACGAATCGTTTGAGCCTGGAGTGCCGGCGACGATTCACCACCTCGCTGGCATCGGGCTTGGATGAAGACATTTCTTGCGGAGCCGATTCCGGATCAGGTTCGCGGCGATGCCGCGAAGCCAGCCGACAAACGGCCCCGCCTCCGGACGAAAGGTCCGGACCCGCCGAACCGCCGTCAGCCACGTCTCCTGGACGACCTCGTCGGCCAGGTCCGACCGGCCGGGCGCACCGCCAATGAACGTACGCCCGCAGTCCGGGGGCGGTCGGCCTGCGTACCACGACTCGCCACGCCGCCTCGTCGCCGCTGCAGGACGGCCGCCCGGAGGCGCCGCTCGTGCCCGACGCGGTCGCCGTCCGTCCATCCCCTGCCCTCGCGTCTCGCCGGAGCGACCGCCGCATGTCCCCTCTAATTGTCCCCGGTCCCGCAAATCCTTCGCAGAAAATCCTCGCCCGCTCGGCTCCTTGGCGCAGGCCCCGTCCGCTGATTAGAGTAACTGTCGCCGCGGGTGCCGCGGTCGAGTCCCCTCGGTAGGACGGTGGGATTGATGCCGCAGGTCGTGCAGTGGCCGCCCGGTCCCGCGGACGCAAGTCGGTCGAGGCCTGCCGGCATTGCCTGATCCTGGGGGACCTGGTCGTCCTGCCGACGGAGGCGGGCTACGTCGGCCGCGGCCAACGGCCTGGGCCCGGAGGCCGTCGCCCGACTGGCGGGCTTGCGAACGGGTTCCGATGCGCCGCTGCCGGCGGTCATCGTCCGTGGTGATCGTCGACGCCCGCGATTGGGTGCCCGAGCTTGGGGTCATCGGCCGGCGGTTCGCACCGCGGTGTTGGCCCGGCCCGTGATCGTTGGTGTTTGCCGACGGCGTCAAGGGCGGATCGCGACCCGGATTGCCGGACGGCGTGCTGCGGACGATCGCGCCCGGGATGGGAACTTGGGCTGACCGCCCCGCGACATCCGGCCGTCCGCAGCTGCTCGAGATTGCCTGATGTCCCGCTCGTGGTGGGCGACCTGTCGTTGCCGACGGCCGGCCGGCGAAGGTCCGCGGACGAGGCCTGTGGCCTGCCGGCGACGTGGCAGCGTGTCGTCGTGGATGCGGGCCCGATTGCAGTCCGCCAAGCGACACGGTCGTTGAAATCCGCGGCGATTGCATGGACCGTCCGGCGAGAACGGGATGATTCCGGCGGCTGAAGATCGCCCGGCTGGCGGCGAAGCATGATCCTGTTCGTCTGCACCGGCAACACCTGCCGGAGCCCGTTGGCGGCGGCATTATGCCAAAAGCGAGTTGGCGGACCGGCTGGGTTGTACGGTCGAGGAATTACCGAGCCGCGGATTCGTGGTGGCATCGGCCGGACTGGCGGCGATGCGGGGCGAACCGGCGGCGGCCGAGGCGGTCGGCGGTGGCGCCGCGGACTTGGGCGCCGACCTGACCGGCCACGCCAGCCGGCCGGCGACGCCGGACCTGCTGGCCGCGGCCGACGTGATCGTCGGCATGACGGCCGGCCACCTGCACGGCCTGGCCGGCGTCGTCGGCCTCGATACCGACGCCCGGCTGCTGTGTCGGCGACGACCGATTTGCCCGACCCGATCGGCGGCGACCTGGCGCGTTTACCAGACCTGTGCCGGCACGATCTGGCAGCATTTGCACGGGTTGGTAGACGAACTCGTGAGCGGTGACGGCAGACCGAGGCTCGCGAGACTGGCAAGGCGGGGTCGCCATGAAAATCGCCATCGGCAGCGACCACCGCGGCTTTGACGGTCAAGCGGCGGGTCGTGCCCCTGCTGCAGCAGCTGGGCCACGAGGTGCTCGACGTCGGGCCGGCCAGGCCCGGCAGCGTCGACTACCCCGACTTCGCCTTCGAGGTCGGCGCAGGCCGTCAGCGACGGCCGGGTGGAGCGCGGCATCCTGATCTGCGGCACCGGCATCGGCATGTGCATCGCCGCCAACAAGGTCCGCGGCGTGCGGGCCGCGCCGTGCCACGACAGCATCACCGCCGAGATGAGCCGCCGGCACAACGACGCCAACGTGCTGTGCCTGTCGGCCGACCTGCTCGGCGAGGAACTGATCGAGCGCATGGTCCGCATCTGGCTGGAGACGCCGTTCGAGGGCGGCCGGCACGCCCGGCGGGTGGAGAAGATCATGCACTTCGAGGCAAATGACCGGGGAACGCCAGGCTTAGCCATTCGCTCGCGTCTGCGGCATTCGCGTCCATGCTCGCCTCGATCACTTCCAGCGGATGCAGCGCCCGCCGGCCGGCCAGATCCTGGATCTGATGCCGGCACGACGTTCCCGGGGCGGCGACCACCGCGGTCGGGGCGGCCCGCAGCGCCGGCAGCAGCGCCAGGTTGGCGATCTTCACGCTCAGGTCGTAATGCTCCGTCTCGAAGCCGAACGAGCCGGCCATGCCGCAGCAGCCGGTGTCGAGCACCGTCACGTCCAGCCCGGGAACCAGCCGCAGCGCCGCCGCCGATGCCGCCGGCGCCGACGCAGCGCCTTCTGGTGGCAGTGGCCGTGCAGCACGCACGCTGCCCGGCACGTCGGCTCAAGCGGCAGCGCGACAGCGGCCGGCCTCGACCTGCTCGGCGAGCCAGCCGTCGGCCAGGTGGGCGGCCGCGGCGACGCGGCGCGCGTCGGCCCGGGCACCAGTTCGGGCCACTCGTCGGCCAGCGTCAGCAGGCAGCTCGGCTCCAGGCCGAGGATCGGCGTGCCGTCGGCGACGCGCTGCGCCAGCGCGGGCAACTGCGCCGCGACCAGGTCGCGGGCCTCGCCGCAGGAAGCCCTTGCGAGATCAGCGGCCGGCCGCAGCAGGTCAGGCCCGGCCAGCTCGACGCGCGTAGCCGGCCCGCTCCAGCACGCGCACCGCCGCCTGGCCGATCTCCGGCTCGTTGAAGGTCGTGAAGCAGTCGTCCAGCAGCAGCACGCGGCCGCGCCGTGCCGGCGTTCGGCGTCCGGCTTGTGGCGCTGCGAACCAGCGGCGGAAGTGGTCGGCGTGCAGCGGCGGCAGGCTGCGGCGGCGGTCGATGCCGGCGGTCTTCTCCAGCAGCCAGCGCGACCAGCCGGTTCCTGCCGAGCCAGTTGACCAGCGGCGCGAGCGGCGCGCCGAGCCGGTTGAGCCGGTGGATGTTGGCCATCAGGCGGTGGCCGAGCGGCCGCGGCGTGCCGCTCGTAGTAGGCGTGCAGGAACTCGGCCTTGAGCTTGGCCATGTCGACGTTGCTCGGGCACTCCGCCTTGCACGCCTTGCACATCAGGCACAGGTCGAGCACGTCGTGAACCCAGTCGGCTGCCGCATGGCCTGCGCAGCGGCTCGCTCGCCGCGCCGATGCGCCAGCCGCAGGGCGTTGGCCCGGCCGCGCGTGCTGTCCTTCTCGTCGAGCGTGGCCCGGAACGACGGGCACATCGTCCCGCCCTGCAGCTTGCGGCAGACGCCGGTGCCGTTGCACAGCTCGATCGACGCGGACGAAGCCTTCCTGCTTGCCGTAGTCGAAGACGCGTCGGCGGCTCGGCGGGGCGATAGCCGGGGCCGTAGCGCAGGTTGCTCGGTCATCGGCGGGGCGTCGACGACCTTGCCGGGATTGAGCAGGTTGTGCGGGTCGAAGGCCTGCTTGACCTGGCGGAAGGCCTCGTAGACGGCCGGCGCCGAACATCTTGCGGTTCCACTCGCTGCGGGCCAGGCCGTCGCCGTGCTCGCCGCTCAGGCAGCCGCCGAACTCCAGCACCAGGTCGGTCACGTCCTCGGTGATCCGCCGCATCCGGGCGACGTCGTCGGCGTCCTTGAGGTTGAGCACCGGCCGAATGTGCAGGCAGCCGACGCTGGCGTGGCCGTAGAAGGCGCCGTCGGTGCCGTGGCGCTGCAGCAGCTCGCGGAAGCGGCGCGACGAACTCCGGCAGCCGCGCCGGGGCGACGGCGGTGTCCTCGACGAACGTGACCGGCTTGCGGTCGCCGGGCATGCCGTACAGCAGCGGCATGGCGGCGCTGCGCAGGTTCCAGAGCGGATCGCGCAGGGCCGGGTCGAGCGCCGGCACCACCGCCGTCACGCCGGGCACGCCGTGCAGCCGGCGCTGCAAGTTCGTCGACGCGGTCGGCGACCTCGGCCGCGTCGTCGCCGCTGAACTCGACCATGAACAGCGCCGCCGGCCGGCCCTCGATCAGCGGCCATCGTGTCCCGCAGCGACAGGTTGCCGGCCGCAGGTCGAGCAGCATCGAGTCCAGCAACTCGACGGCCGACGGCTTGGACTCCAGGCAGGCGGCCAGCGCGTCGAGGGCGGCGGCCGAGCGAGGTGAAGTGCGGCACGAGCAGGCCGCGCGCCTTCGGCCGCGGGACCAGGTTCAGCTCCGCCTCGGTGACGACGGCCAGCGTGCCCTCGCTGCCGACGATCAGCTGTGTGCAGGCCGGCGGTCGGCCGCGCCGACCGTTCGGCGAATCGGCCGGCGCGAGCAGATCGATCGAGGTTGTAGCCGCTGACGCGGCGCAGGATGCGCGGGAAGCGCCGGCGAATCTCGTCGGCGTTCGCCTCGCACGACCTGGCCGCACGCTCGCGGTAGATGGCGGCCTCCAGCGTCCGCGGCCGCCGCCCTGCGGTCCCACTCGGCGGGCCGACCGGGCCGAACTCGGCCGTCGGCTGCCGTCGGACAGGACGACGCCGCAGCCGGCGGACGTGGTCGATGGTCTTGCCGTAGACGATGGAGCGCGACGCCGGCCGAGTTGTTGCCGATCATGCCGCCGAGGTTGGCCCGGCTGGCGGTGGCCACGTCGGGGCCGAACTGCAGGCCGTGGCCGGCGACGCGCGCGGTTGAGCTGGTCGAGCACGACGCCGGGCTGGACGCGGGCCGACCCGGGCCGCCGGGTCGATGTCGAGGATCGGCGTTCAGGTACTTGCGGCAATCGATGACGATGCCGGGCCCGATCGACTGGCCGGACAGGCGTGCCGCCGCCGCGGGGCGTGATCGGCACGTCCATCTCGGCGGCGATCTGCACGGTGGCGACCAGGTCGTCCGGCGTCCGCGGGATGACGACGCCGAGCGGCTCGATCTGGTAGATGCTGGCGTCGGTGCTGTAGAGCCGGCGGGACGTGGCGTCGAAGCGGACCTCGCCGGACGAGGTGGCGGCAGGGTGCGGGCCAGGGCGTCCCGCTTCATCGCGGCGAAGTCGAGCATGACGGTATTCTCGGCGGCCGGGGAAAGCGTGGACAAGGCGGGAGTCCGGCGCGGGGCAGTGTCATGGGTGACCGAGGGTTAAGCTGGGCGACCCTGTGAAATCCGCGAAGTCAAGGAATTCCGGATTCTGCCCTCTGACGGTTTGACCGGCCGAACTGCGGTCTGCCCGCTCCGGGCAAGGTGTGCGGATTGTGGCGAGTTTCTCATGCGGACCGGTCTTGCGTGCCGATGAATGCCGCCACAGCGAACGGCGTGCACGCCCCGGGTAGCGACGCTTCGCAGAACGCGCTATTGCTAAGGAGCGTTCGATGAGGAAGGGATTCTTCGCTTCTGTCGCGGCGCTGGCGAGCGGCGCCGGTGTGGCACTCGCCCAGGGCGGGCCCGGCGGTCCGCCGCCCGGCACCGGCTATCCGGCATGGGCCGGCCCGGCCGCCCCGGCGGCAATGCCGCCTGGCGGCTACCCGCCCAGCCCCGGTGGATATCCAGGCGGTCCGGGGGGCTATCCCACGGGGCCGGGCGGCTATCCGGGCGGGCCCGGCGGTTATCCGGGCGGCCCTCCAGCCGGCCCGGGCGGTTATCCGGGCGGCCCTGGCGGCTACCCCGGCGGCCCCGGCGGAATGCCGCCCGGCGACCCGAACGGCTTTACCGGCGCCCCGGCGGATATCCGGGCGGCCCCAATCCGACGGGCATCCCGCCCGCGACGGAGATGCCGCTTAACGGCCAAGTCCCGGGGCCCGACTGCGAGCACCCGATGAGCCCGGGAGCCAAGCCGAAGCTCGGGACCCAAGCCGGCCAAGTCCACAAGGCGGCCGGCGGCCCCGACAAGTGGTGGTTCAACATCGAAGAAAACGTCTGGACGATCCGGTCAATGTCGGTCCCGATCCCGCTGATCGTGACGGCCCCGGCGGGGTCGAACGCGATCCTCGGCGCGACGGGCACCGTCCCGCTGCTCGGCGACCAGAACCTCGAGCGCCACGAGTAGTTCAACGTCCTCCGCGTTTCCGGCGGGTGGTGGGACTGCAACCGGGTCTGGGGCGTCGAGGCCAGCGGCTTCGTCTCGGAGCAGCGGACCCAGAATTTTGATTACGCCTTTTCGTCCCAAGGCGCTGCCGTGCTCGCCCGGCCGTTCATCGACGCCCTCACCGGGGCAGCCGAATCTCGCTGCTCATCGCGGTGCCGGGCCAGTTCGGCGGCTTCGCGCACGTCGACACCCGCTTCCACATGGGCGGGGCCGAGCTCAACCTGCTCAAAGACCTGATCTATTGCGACCAGGTCAAGGCAAACTTGCTCGGCGGCTTCCGCTACGTCGACACCACCGAGTCGCTGGACATCGTCTCGACGTCGACGCTGCCCAACCCCGCCAACGGGGCGAATCCGCTGGTTAGCACGATCGGCGACTCCTTCCGGACGCACAACCAGTTCATCGGCGGCCAACTCGGCTTCGAGGCCGAGCTCCGCCGCGGCCGGGTCTTTCTGGACATGACCGGTAAGATCGCCGCCGGCGACATGCACGAGCGGCTTCAGGTCATCGGCTTCACCACCAGCGGCACCCTCACCGGGCTTACGAGTACGACGGTCCCCGGCGGCCTGTTCGCCTTGCCCAGCAACGGCGGCAAGGCCTCCCGCAACGAATTCGCCTACGTGCCCGAGGGGTCGCTCAACCTGGGTTACCAGTGGACCCAGCGGATCAGCACCTACGTCGGGACTAACTTCCTGTACCTGAGCCGGGTGCTCCGGCCGGGCGACCAAATCGACCCGGTGGTCAACCCGAACCAGGTCCCGGTCAGCACGACGTTCGGCCAGAACTTCGGGCCGACGCGGCCCGAGCCGGTCGTCCGCCAGACCGATTTCTGGACGGCGGGCGTAACGTTCGGCATGAGCATTCGCTACTAGCGAGCGAAACGTTGTCGGTTTCGCCGGGCGGCGCGCAGGCTTTCCTGGTGCGGCCCGGCTTTTTTCGCACACTCCGTCGAAAAACGACCGCCCATTTATTGCCAAAAACTACTGTACATCCGTGGCCAGATCATTTAGCATGACGAGACGTATTAATCCCTCCCAGCCGTCCCGTTTTGCCGGCGTCGCCACTGCACGACCGCGCACCGAGAATCATCATGACCAGCAAATCGCCCCGACCGTCCACGCCCCGTCCCCGCCGCGCCAAACCGTTTAGCCGCAGGTTGGACCTCCAGCGGTTAGACGACCGGATTGCGCCGACCGGCGTCTCCCTGCAGCCGCCGCACTTGTACATGACGCCGACCGGGCCGAGCCGGACGCCGTATCCAGTCCCAAGCGTTGTCGGCTATTCGCCCCAACACTGCGGCACGCCTATGGCGTGGATCAGGTGAAATACGGCAGCGTCGCCGGCGACGGGACCGGCATTACGATCGCGATCATTGCCGCGTTCGACAACCCTTCGTTCGTCGACTCGACGGACCCGAATTTCGCCAACAGCAGCCTTGCGAATTTCGACCGGACGTTCGGCCTGCCCGGACCCGCCGAGCTTCACCAAGCTCAACCAATTCGGCGGTACGACGCCGCCGGCGGCCGACGCCGACTGGGGCGGGGAAATCGCACTGGACGTCGAATGGTCCCATGCGTTCGCCCCGAAGGCGAACATCATCCTCGTCGAAGCCAACGACGACAGCAGCGGCAGCCTCAACGCGGCGATCGGTTACGCGCGGACGATCGCCTCGGTATCGGTCGTCTCGATGAGTTTCGGCGGCCAGGAGAATTCGGGCGATCTGACGGACAACAGCCTGTTTACCACGCCGGCCGGTCACATCGGGATTACCTTCCTGGCCTCGACCGGTGACGACGGCGCGCCGGGCGGCTACCCGGCCTATTCTCCGAACGTCGTCGCCGTCGGGGGGACGGAGCTGAGCCTGGACGGCGCGGGCAACGTCCTGAGCGAAGTCGGCTGGGACGGCAGCGGCGGGGGGATCAGCATTCAGGAACAACAGCCGGCATTCCAGACCGGCACGGTTACGCAAAGCTCCAACCACCGGACCATACCGGACATCGCCCTGAATGCCTCGCCCGAGACCGGCGCCGCCGTCTACGATTCGTTTGGGGATGGTTCGGCTACTCCCTGGGACGCGGTCGGCGGCACCAGCCTCTCGTGCCCGTGCATGGCGGGCATCATCGCCGTCGCGGACCAGGGCCGTGCCTTGAAAGGACTCGGGACGCTCAACGGCGCCAAGGACGTGCTGCCCAAGTTCTATTCGCTGGCCAGTTCGGCCGCCGACTTTAAGGACGTCGTTTCGGGCAATAACGGGTTCGGCGCCGGTACCGGCTATGACCTAGTCACGGGGATCGGTTCACCGCACGTACCCCAACTCGTCAAAGACCTGGGTGCCGGCGCCGGCGGAATTACGACCGGGGGCGGCACCACCGGCGGGACCACCGGCGGCACCACCGGCGGCAAGTTGTCCGGTACCGTCTTGGTCGGAGCCGACGCCGGCCAGTCCCCGACGGTCCGGCTCGTGGACATCGCGACCGGGGCCGTTACCTTCCAACGGGTCGTCTTTTCGCCCGGCTTCATGGGCGGCGTGCGGGTCGCCCGCGGGGACGTCAACGGCGACGGCGTGCCCGACCTGATCGTTGCGGCCGGCCCCGGCGGCGGTCCGCAGGTCAAGGTCATCGACGGGAAAAGCTTTGACACGATCGCCAACTTCTTTGCGTTCGGGGCCGGTTTTCCGGGGGGCCTGAACGTCGCCGCGGCGGACGTCAACGGCGACGGCAAGGCCGATGTCATCGTCGGCGCCGGCGCCGGCGGCGGGCCGCAGGTCAAGGTCTTTTCCGGGGCCAATCTTTCCCTTCTCAAGAACTTCTTCGCTTATGCGGTGACATTCCACGGCGGCGTTTCCGTCGCCGGCGGCGACGTCAACGGCGACGGCAAGGCCGATGTCATCACCGGCGCGGGACCGGGCGGCGGCCCGTTGGTCCAGGTCTATTCCGGTGCCTCGGGGACGATGCTGCAAAGCTTCTTCGCCTACAACGCGGGCTTCACGGGCGGCGTCTACGTTTCCGCGGGCGATCTGAACGGCGACGGCAAGGCCGATATCGTGACCGGTCCGGGCGTCGGGGGCGGGCCTGAGGTCCGGGCGTTTAACGGGGCCGACAACCGGATGCTGGCGGACTTCCTCGCGCTAACTCCGACCTCGTCGATGTCTCAGATTCCGACCACCTTCCACTATACCAGCGGCGCCCGTGTCGCCACCGTCGACGCCAACGGCGACGGCCTGGCCGACATCCTATTTGCTCCGGGGCCGGGTTCCGGGGCGGTGGCCCAGGTCCGAAGTGGTACGAACTTTGGGCTGCTGAGCGCCTTCCCGGCGTTCGACCCGACTGACCTTCTAGGTACGTTCGTCGGCTGATGCATCTCCGCAGGTGGTCAATAATCTGACGGTATCGGCCGGGCCGCCCACACGGGCGGCCCGGCGCCGTCGGCGTCCCATTCGGCCCGTGACCCTTCGGTCGCCCGCCCGCCGGCAGGGAACCGCAATCTCGACCGCCCGGAGGGCGAATCGGTGGACCGGCGCGTTTCGCAACTGCTCACGACCGCCGTGCTCGTCGCGGCGGCCGTGCTCATCGTCCTCGTCCTCGCGGGTCAGTTCGGCGGGCCACGGCGGAAACCCGATCCGGCGGCCGCCCTGCCCGGGCCGGCCGATACCAGCGTCCACTTGCTCCTCGGCAATCCGAGTGGGGCGACCGACGACCAAGCCGATCCCGACAACTTTCTGATGCGAAAGCCGGAATACGCCCTCTCGTACAATAACGCGAAAGGCACACCGAACTGGGTGAGCTGGCGGGTTCAGAAAAGCGATCTCGGCGACGCCAAGCGGCCGCAATTCTACCCCGACCCGGACCTGCCGAAGGGGTTCAAGCACGTCACCCCACGCGATTATTCGGGCTCCGGTTTCGATCGCGGCCATATGTGCCCACACGGCGACCGGAGCGCGACCGACGAGGCGGCCAACACCACCTTCGCGATGACGAACATCGTCCCGCAAGCGCCGAGCTTGAATCAAAAAGCCTGGGCCGACTTCGAGGTATACTGCCGCAATTTGGTCCGCAAGCGGGATGACGTCCTCTACGTCGTAGCCGGGCCGCAGGGGCGAGGCGGCACCGGGAAAGACGGGGCCGCGGACACGATCGCCAACGGCAAGGTGACCGTCCCGGCGAAATGCTGGAAGGTGGTAGTCGTGGTCGACGGCGGCACCGGCGGCCCGGAGGACCTGGCTAAGATCGGGCCGCGGACCCGGGTGATCGGCATCGTCATGCCGAACGAGGAATCGGTGGGCCACGGCTGGGCGAAATATCGCACGAGCGTTCGGGAAATTGAGTCTCTGACGGACTACCATTTTTTCGACCGGTTGCCGCCCGACGTCGCCGCGGAGCTGAAAGCCCGCACCGACACCGAGCACGCCCCGCCGAGCCCGCCGCGGCGATCGGGAGACTGACGCCATGGCGACCGGCGACACGGCCTCCGCCCTCCGACAGGCCGCCGACGGGCTGACCTACCCGAGCGAGACGGACGCGCCGTGGACGGCGTTCGCCTGGCCGGACGCGACCGGCACGCCGACCGCCGACGAGGTCCGCCGCCGCGGCCGGCTGAAGCCGGGCGCTCCGGTCAAGGAACAATCGGTCGACGACCTTTTTCAGCCGTTGGTCGAGGAGCAGGACTGGTTCGGTGACGCGGAAAAGGCCGACGCCGCGAAGAACCGGGCTCTCCGGGATGCCGTCAAGAACTCCCTGACCGAGACTAAGGTCTTCCGAATCGGCACGCGCAAGCTGACGGTTCATGTGGTTGGCCGGGCCAAAGAAGGCGGCTGGGCGGGCCTCAAGACGACGGCGGTGGAAACCTGATTGAGGAGTTGTCGGCGACGATCAATGAAAGGTGCGGAGTGATTACTATGCCGCGTCACATTTGGTCCGGCGTCTTCCCGGCCGTCACGACGCAGTTCCGCAAGGACCTGTCGCTCGACCTCGACGCGACGGCCCGCCACTGGGACGTCGCTGATCGCCTCGCGGCGTCAGCGGGCTGATCGTGGCCGGCTCGCTCGGCGAAAACCAGACGCTCGACCCGGCCGAAAAGCGGACCCTGGTCGCCGAGGCGGTGCGGGTGGCGGCCGGCCGGGTGCCGGTCCTCAGCGGCGTCGCCGAGATGAGCACGGCCGCCGCTTGCCAGTACGTCCGCGATTGCGAGCGGCTCGGCGCCGACGGCTTCATGGTGATGCCGGCGATGGTCTACAAGGCCGACGCCGCCGAGGCGACTCAACCACTTCCGCACGGTCGCCGCCGCCACGCGACTTGCCCTGGATGCTTTACAACAACCCGGTCGGCTACCCGGTCGACATCACGCCGGCCCAGTTCGCCGAGCTGGCCGACATCCCGAACCTGGTCGCGCTCAAGGAAAGCTCCGCCAACACCCGCCGCATCACGGAACTGCGGATCGCGGTCGGCGACCGGTATCGCATCTTCGTCGGCGTCGACGACCTGATCCTCGAATCGGCGGTCCTCGGCATCGACGGCTGGGTGGCCGGCTCGGGCATCGCCTTTCCCGCGGAGAATCAGCACTTCTGGGACCTGACCCGGGCCGGGAAGCTGGGACGAAGCGCGGGCGATGTACCGCTGGTTCTACCCGCTGCTGACGCTCGACACGCACGTCAAGTTCGTGCAGTACATCAAGCTGGCCGTGCAAGAGGTCGGGCTGGGTGCCGAGTGGGTGCGCGAGCCGCGGCTGCCGCTCGTCGGGGCAGAGCGCGAACGGGTGCTGGGGATCATTCGCCGCGGCATCGCGACCGGCCCAGGCTGGGGGCCCGCTAGATGCGGCGGATCCAGGTCGTCGATTCCCACACCGGCGGCGAGCCGACGCGCGTCGTGATCGCCGGCGGCCCGGACCTCGGCGGCGGCAGCCTCGCCGAACGGCGCGAGCGGTTCCGCACGCAGTTCGACGCCTTTCGCCGGGCCATCGATCTGCGAGCCGCGCGGCTCCGACGTGCTGGTCGGCGCGCTGCTCTGCCGGCCGACCGATCCGGCCTGCGCCGCCGGCGTGATCTTCTTCAACAACGTCGGCTACCTCGGCATGTGCGGCCACGGCACGATCGGCGTCGTCGTCACGCTCGCGCACCTCGGCCGCATCACTGCGCGGCCGGCACTGTGCTGGAAACGCCCGTCGGCGAGGTCGCCGTCGAGTACGACGGCCGGCACACGGTGTCGCTCGAGAACGTCGCCAGCTATCGCTTGGCCGCGAACGTCACGGTTGCAGGTCGAGGGACTCGGCCAGGTCGACCGGCGACGTGGCCTGGGGCGGCAACTGGTTTTTCCTGGTCCGCGACCACCGGGAACGGCTCGACCTGGCGAACGTCTGCCCGGCTGACCGACGTCACGCGGCGGATCCGCGCCGCGCTGCAGCGAGCACGGCATCACCGGCAGCGGACGGCGCCGAGATCGACCACATCGAGCTCTTCGGCCCGCCCGCCGATCCGCGGAACCACAGCCGCAACTTCGTCCTCTGCCCCGGCGGCGCGTACGACCGCTCGCCGTGCGGCACCGGCACCAGCGCCAAGCTCGCCTGCCTCGCCGCCGACGGCAAGCTGCGGCCGGGCGAAGTCTGGCGGCAGGAGAGCATCCTCGGCAGCGTCTTCGAGGCGTCGGTACCGCCGGTCGACGGTAGACGACGTCATGCCGCGAATCACCGGGCAGGCGTACGTCACCGGCCGAAGCGACGCTGCTGATCGACGATGCCGACCCGCTGGCCTGGGGCATCGGATGAGCGCCGCCACCGCGGACCGCGTCGTGGTCGTCGGCGGCGGCGTCATCGGGGCGGCGTGTGCCTACTACCTTCGCCAGACCGGGCGGCCGGTCACGGTCATCGACCGCGGCGAATTCGGCCGCGGCTGCTCGCACGGCAACTGCGGCTTGGTCTGCCCGAGCCACGTGCTGCCGCTGGCCGGGCCGGGGGCACTCTGGGCGACGCTGAAGACGCTGTTCGCGCGCAACTCGCCGCTGGCGGTGCGCTGGCGGCTCGACCCGGCGCTGTGGCGGTGGTTCTGGCAGTTCGCCCGGAAGTGCAATCAGCAGGACATGCTCCGGTCCGGCCGGGCCATCCAGGCGCTGCTCAACTCGTCGCGTACGCTTTACGACGAGCTGCTCGCCGGACCTCGCTGACCGATGTCGAGTGGGAGACACCCGGCCTGCTCTTCGTGTTCCGCTCGCGGCGGGCGATGGACCACTACGCCGAGACCGACGAACTGCTGCGAGCAGGAATTCGACCTCGCGGCCGACCCGCTACGACGGGCAAGGCGCTGGCTCGATCTCGAACCGGCCCTGAAGCCGGGCATTGCCGGGGCCTGGCACTACGAGACCGACGGCCACCTGCGGCCGGACAAGCTGATGTCGGCGTGGCGGCGGGCGCTCGAAGGTGCCGGCGTCGAGATTCGTGAGCACTGCGAACTGCGCGGCCTCGTCGGCGACGGCCGGCTCGTCCGGCGGTTGACGACCAACCAGGGCGAACTGCCGGCCGATCAGGTCGTCGTCGCGACCGGCGCCTGGACGCCGCTGCTTGCAACATATCCTGCGAAGGTCCGTCGCCATCCAGCCCGGCAAGGGCTACTCGCTGACGATGCCGCGGCCGACGCCTTTGCCCGCGATATCCGATGATCTTCGAGGAACACCGGGTGGCCGTGACGCCGTTCCGCAGCGCGTACCGCATCGGCTCGACGATGGAGTTCGCCGGCTACGACGAGAGCCTGAATCCCGACGCGGTTGCAACTGCTCCGGGACGGAGCGGCCCTCTATCTGCGCGAGCCGCTCGCCGAACCGGTTCTCGAGTCCTGGTACGGCTGGCGGCCGATGACTCCGGACGGTCTGCCGTTCATCGGCCGACTGCCGGCGTTCGACAACGTCTACCTGGCGGCCGGCCACGGCATGCTGGGCCTGTCGATGTCCCCGGCGACGGGCCGGCTGGTCGCGGAGCTCATCGACGGCGAAACGCCGCACATTGATACCGCCCCCTACGCCGTAGGCCGACGGCTTTGAAACCTCGGCGGCCGTCACCGTTTTGAACTCGACTTCTTTCCCGAAGTCTTGCGTGAGGTCTTGCCGCCACCCAGGCCGACCGCCTTCTCCGCCTTCTTGATGACTTTCTTAACGGCCTTTTTGACCTTGGTGGCAGCCTTACTCATCGTGCTGGTCTTACTCTTTGCCATCGGGATCTCCCGTCCGAGGGTTGGGCGAACGAGCGTCCCGCAGTGCAACTGCGGTGCCCAGAAACCCCGTTATAGCCCGGCACCGCCGAGGCGTCACCGTCTCGACGAGTCGGGCCGTCCGAGACGAACCGTGACCGAAGCGGCCGATCAGCCGACTTTGCCGGTCGTTCTCTTGGCTCGTGACCATCGCGCCGGCGACCCACGGCCGGTCCGTTCCTGCAGCTCTTCAATTTTCTCCGACGCCTCCGCCTTGGTCATTTCGTCGTCGACCTGTTCGCCGGCCTCGCGAGCCAAGGTATTCAGGTACGATTCCTGCGGTCCGGTCATCGGCTCGTCGCCGGTGACCCATTCGGCCGGGTCTTTCGCAGCCGTGTTCTTCCGGTCGGTCGTGTTCGGGCTGGCCATCACGCTTCTCCTCCAAATCAGACCGCGCGGGACAGCCGCGCGAGGTACTGGATTTCTGTATAGCAACTGTCGTGCCGACATTAGGCCGGCAGAACGACGTGGTTTCGCGGGATGGCGGCAGCGGGAATTGCGGCCAATGATGTGAAAGCTATGATGCCAACAGTGTTGGAGATCGTTCCGATGAAACGCTTGCCCGTTCCGTTCGTCGTCGCCGTTGCCCTCACGGTCAGTCCGGCGACGGCTGCCGACCTTACAATCAAAAACCTCCATGTCGGCCAAGTCCTGCACGGACCGCCGCTCACCGGGGATCAACTCGACGGCTCGGTCGTGTTCGTCGAGGAATGGGGCATTCACTGAGGCCCGTGCTTGGCCCAAGTGCCGCACCTGGTCAGGTGGCAGGACGAGCTGGCTGATTTCGGGCTGATCATCGTTGCACCGCATCGGCAAAAAGCCACCGAGGACGAGGTCCGCTCGATGGCGCGGCGCGAGGCATCAACTACACCGTCACGACCGGCCACGTTCCCGGCGGCTCGGGGAACGGCATTCCGCACGCTTCGTCTTCGACTCAGGACGGCAAGTGCGTTTTCGAGGGTAACCCGGCCGACGCCGAAGGAAAGCTGAGGAGCACCTTCGGGGCATCGCTGGTCGCCAAAACCGGCCGGGGGAGCTTCCCGAGGCGCGCTCACCGCCCAAGTCGACGCACTGACGGCCGGTAAGCCGCCCGCCGGAGTGCTCGCCAAGGTCCAGCCGCTCACCCGGTCGGCCGACGCGGAAACGGCGGCCGCCGCCAAGGCCTTGGCGGACGTCCTGACCGGCCCAGCCAGGGCGGCGCTCGAGGCCGCCAAGGCCCAGCGCGACGACGATCCGCTGGCGGCATACGCCCGGGCGCAACGGCTCGCGGCCACGTTCAAGGGCACGCCGGTCGGTTCGGAGGCGCAGAAATTCTTCGCCGAATTGCGCAACGATCGGACGGTCTTGGCCGAGCTGCGGGCCAAGCCGCTCTTGGAGAAGGTGCGAGCCCTCGATCAGGTCCTTGGCAAGGCGCTCGACCAAAGTGAAGCGCCGGACGACGCCTTTCGCAAGGCGATGGCCGGGCCGCTCAAGCAGTTGCGGGACGTGATCGGCCAAATGAAGCGGCAGGCCCCGGATGCGCGGGCGACCAGGGACGCGATTGCGCTCGCCGAGAAATACGGCGTCAAGTAAAAGGCTTCCGATGGCGGATCAATCGGCTGCCCAGTAGCGGATGATGCACCAGAGGGCGCTGAACGCGTCCTTGGAGTCGGATCTTCTTGCCGTCCTCGTACGTCCGGCCGGAGTAGCTGATCGGCACCTCGTAGACCCGCCACGGCGGCGTTGCGCTTGCGGGCGACCTTGGCCGTCACCTCCGGCTCGAAGCCGAACCGGTTGCTCTTGCAGCGTCGATCTCCGCGAGCACCTCGCGGCGGAAGACCTTGTAGCAGGTCTCCATGTCGGTCAGGTTCAGGTTGGTGAACATGTTCGACAGCATCGTCAGCATCTTGTTGGCGACCGAGTGCCAGAAGTAGAGCACGCGGTGCGGCTCGCCGAGGAACCGCGAGCCGAAGACGACGTCGGCCTGGCCGTCGAGGATCGGCTGGAGGAGCTGCGGATACTCGGCCGGATCGTATTCGAGGTCGGCGTCCTGGACGATGACGACGTCGCCGGTGGCCTGCTTGAACCCCGCGCGCAGGGCGGCCCCCTTGCCCGGTTGACCGGCTGGTAGACGACGCGAACGTCGTCCCGGCCGTCCATGTCGCGGAGCATGTCGCGGGTGCCGTCGGTGCTGCAATCGTCGACGACGATGATTTCCTTCGGCGATCGGCACGGCCCGCACCCGGCGGACGAACTTCCGGCAGCCAGCGGCGCTCGTTGTACACCGGGATCACGACCGACAGCAGGAAGTCCTGGGTGACGGGTTTCAAGCCCGTCTTCCGGACGCGGTCGACGGCCGTTTGGATGTCGAGCACGTTCGCCTCCATCAATCGTCGGTGCGGGACCACGGCCAGCGGCCCTTGCGGACCCGCAGCGTCGCCAGGCCCAGCGGCGACGACGCCGAGGCCGCCCAGGCCGGTCCACCACCACCAGCCCCACGGCTGCGGCGGCTGGTATTTCGGCTCGCCGCCGGCGATCTCGACGGCCCGAACCTGCAGTTGCGTGAACCGCACGTCGACAGACCCGTGCGAATCACCGGGGTCGGCGAAGAGCCGGACCTTGCTGATCGTGCCGGCGTGAAAGGCAACCGCATTAACTCCCGCCGCTCGCCCTGCGGGCCGTCTGCCGCCAGACAGATCACGTCCGCCTTTTCCCGCCGCAAGAACAGCCGGCCGGTCTTCGCGGTGGTCGGATAATGGGTCGACTCGTACGTCTCGGTCCGTCGGCCCGGTGGCCGCGGGTGACGACATAGCCGTTGCCTTTGCCGACCATGTCGCCGCGGGTCACCGACGACCACGTCCTGCGGCCCTCGGCGTCTCCACGGCGATGCCGCAACGTCTTGCCATATCCGCTCTGCGGCGGGGCCATGTCGACGATCTCGTAGGCCGTCGAGACCTCAAAATCCCCGGCCACGGAGAAGATACGAATACAAGCCGGTCTGCGGGACGCCCTGCGTTCAGCGCCGGCAGGTAGATGCGGATGCCCTTCTCATCCCGGGCGATCGTTTCGCGTCGGCTGGTAGCCGTACCGGCCGAAGTGACGAGTCGAGCAGCCGCACGTCGGCGGCGCAGTCGATCGCGGCCGCCAACTCGGCGGCGACACCCGCGGCGGCCGACAAGAAAACGCTCAGCACGGCGATCACGGTCCGGTTCATGGCGGGCTCACCACCTCGCCGCCGTCGGGCGTCTGCAGCGCGGCCATCGTCCTCGTGTCGGTGTCGAACGAAAGCATATGAACGCTGCTGTCGCCGTAGAGGAACTGCACGCCCGCCGGGTGGGCCGAGCCCCAATGGTCCTTGAACGCCTCGTTCGACAGACCCGGCGTGTCGCGGACCAGGCCGATGTCGCCGCGAGACGTGCCCTTCGACCCGCCGAGGTAGACGGGCTCGTCCCAGTACCAGCTTTCGCGCCTGGGCGACGGTGTCGAACGCCTTCTCGCCGGCGAAGATGGTGTTCGACAGGCCGTCGGTGAATTTCGCCGTCGAGTAGCAGGTCGGCCGATTGGCGAACGCGACCAGGTTGACGGCGTAATCGGTCCGGCCGCCCCAGGTCAGACCGCCGCTCTGGTAGCGGCCCCACTGGTCGTCCGAGACCGGCTTGGCCTCCGGCAGCCGGCGGGCCGGGCAGATGTAGACCACGATCGGGCTGGCCCAGTTGCGGCTGCTCGTAGACCGCCTCCTGTTCGAGTTGCGGCAGGATGGCGTAGCCCCAGCTGCCGGTCTGGTCGTTGGCCGCCAGCTTCGGATCGCCGGCGCCCCATTGGTAGGACTGGTTGGTCGTGTAGTCGAACGTCTCCGGGGTGAACATCGAGCCGTCCGCGGCGGCGATCGTCTGTTGTCCGTCCCAGCCGCCGTTGCTGGGGAAGACGCCGTGGGTGTCGTGGAAGTGATGCAGTGCGGTGCCGATCTGCTTGAGGTTGTTGGCGCAGCGGCTGCGGAGCGCCGCCTCGCGCATCTTCTGCACGGCCGGCAGCAACAGGCCGATCAGGATGGCGATGATGCCGATGACGACGAGCAGCTCGATCAGCGTGAAGCCCCGGCGGCGGCCGTAGTATTTCACAATCCGACCCTCCCGTTCTAGCGATCCGAGCCCGTGCCCAGCAGCGTATACGGCCTTATCGATTGACCACGAGCGCCGGCCGTTTCGCTCTGAGAGCCTTTAGATATCGTGCAGCTCCGCCGGCGTCGGGTCGGGGGCGGCGAAAGACCAAGCCGACAAATCCCCAGCCGCGGGAAAACTGCCTCGACCGGCGGATCGGCTCGATTTCCTCAATGACGGTTGCACGGCAGAACTTGGCCGGCAATCTCCAGCGGACGACGGCCCAACCGGCGAGCAGGGCGAGGGTAAGCCCGAAGCCGATGGATTCCGCGCGGGCCAGCCAGCCCTCGCGCACCCACCATGCGAAGGCCGCCGCGACGGCCGTCGGATCGTAATGCACCTTCACGTCGCCGATCCGCACGTCGATCGCGTTCAGCCCGACGCCGGGGTTGGCGGCGAAGCGGACCGTCGTGAGGTTTTCCGGTCCGAGGTCGTACCGGCCCAGTTCGCGGTAGTCGCCGCCGCCTTCAGCGCACCAGGCGGTCAATTCTCGACCGGTCCGGGTCAGCCGCAGCCGGCCTGTGGTCCCGGCCGCGGGGACGTGCTTGATAAGAAACTCCCGTTTTCCGTTCAGGGAAGTGTTGCGGCTGCACAGGTAGACATTTGCGCCATCGGGCCGCAGCATGCGTTCCAGCGCGAACGCTTCCTGCGTCGGCGTGTCGGTCATCACGAACAGCTCGAACCCGACGCCCCAGCCCTTTTGCGGCAGTTCCATCTGGACGATTTCGTAGCCGCACGAGATGTCGAAGTCGCCGGCGACGGCATTTCCCAAAACAACGCCGACCGGGTTGCGGTGCGCCGGGCCGGCCGACCGCCCGGCCGGAATGGTGACCCGCAGGCCGGTTTCCTCCGGCCGGGTCAACGACTCGGCCCCGTCGCCCGCCAGCTGCCACGGCCGCTCGGGCATTAGCCGGCCGCGGAAATCCTGCGCCAGGTTGGTTCCCGAGTTGCTCAGCCGGTGACCGGCGAACAGGAGCCAGGCCGTCGTCCCCAAGGTGACCGCCGCCAGCAGGGAATAAGCCCTCCGCCGCATGGCGATATCCCGAACCGGATGACCCATTCTAAGACGAGCGACGACCGCTTCCGGTTGGCGTGGCCGCTCAATGATTTTTGTCGGCTCGGCCGCCCGGGTGCGAGCCCGGCGCGGTACCAGCCGCTCGACGCCCCAGACTACCAACAGCGATTTGGCGGCAAGCAAGGGCACGGCATAGCGATCGTAATAGCTGACGATCACATACGGCAAAAGGTAACAGACGTAGACCCCGCTCACGACCCGCTGCGCCGGTCCGAGCGGCGCGGGTCGAAGTCAAAAGAAGCGCCAGCAGACCCAGGAACGGCAGCGGGTGCGTCAGCCGGCTGATCCAGAACGACCACGGCCGCTTGGCTTCTTCGTCCGCGTCAAACGGAACATACCACAGCGTCGCGCCCAGAAACCGGTTGGCGACGCGGTCGAGAAAGTCGAGCGGATCAGCCCGGACGGCCGTGCGAGATTCCGCCGCTTTCTCGTCGAGAAAAGCGATCTCGCCGAGCCGCTTGTATTCCCGCCGGGAGCCCTGAAGGTTGGCAACCGGGTGGGTCTTAAACGTGCTTGCCTGAATCAAACCAGTCGGCTGCAGGCACTGCGATTGATAGAGCTCGTAGGCAAGATTTGACTTTACCGGGATCAGCCGGCCGAAGACGAGGTAGTTGCGGACCGTCCACGGCGTCAGAACCAGTCCGGCGGCCAGGAGCGCCAGGGCGAGCCGGGAGCGAAAACGACCGGAGGCTCGCACGGCCAAAGCGAACGAGAGGACCCCCCAAACGAACCCGACCACCGGGCTGACGAGGGCCGTGATGCCGCCGTAGACGCCCCAGCCGAAAGCCGATTTCCAACTCTCCAGCGGGCGAAACCACATTAGGCCGATCAACAGTCCGTCGACCGCTAGCAAGACGAGCCAGCAGTCGTGGGTGAATTGAAACCACAGGTGGAAGTTGACCAGGACGGCGGCGAGAAACACGGCCGAGGTCACGGCGCGGCCGACAACGGGAGGTAAGCGTGTCACCGGCGCTGCCGTTGCGAGCACCAGCCAGCCGGTAAAGGCGAGCGCAAACGCCTGCAAAAAGACGATGCCAGCGATGACGACGTCCTTATCGCCGCCGGCCATCCACAGAAGTCCGGCCTCGATCGCCGGCAGGATCGGCGGCATCCAGGCGGTGGGGCCGGTCTGTTCCCGGAACGGGTCGGCGAACCCGCGTCCGGTGACGATCGCCTTGGCAATGTTAAAATACTCGGCCCCGAGGTGGCCGTTGTCGTTGGCGTTGACGTTCCGCTGAAACGGCGGAAAGTAGCGGTAATTGGCCGAATCGCGCACCGCGAACGAGAGATTGGCATAGGCCGCGCAGGCGGCGATTGCCGCGGCGACCAGGAGCGCCCGGCAGAACGACAGATCGAGCATTCGGGGTATCGTTCATGGCTCGGTTTTGGCGGCAGAAGGCACCATGACTTTCAGGCCGCACTGGGGACACTTCGCGTTTTTGCCCGCCATTTCCGGTTTCGCCTTGAAGCTTCGCCCACAGCCGGTGCACTTGACTGTTATCGGCGGACGCGGAACATCGGGCGCACGGTTCTCTTGCGCGACGACCACCGGGGGGCCGACACCCGCCGCGTGCCGGCCGGCGTACCAGGTGCCGACAAAGGCGAGACCGGTCAGGAGCATCACAGCGCCGGTGGCGGCGAGCCACGGCCGGCGCACAGGCGGAACCGTCGTCGCGCCGTCCGCGGTGAGGTCCCAAAGTCGAATGTCATGATCATTGGCGGGGACCAGGTTCCCGTCTTCGTTCCGGGCGTCGCCGGCGGTCGCGGCGTACCGGCCGTCCGGTGAAAACGCCGCGGCAAAGGCGACGCCGTCGTGAGTCCCGAGAACGCGAATCAACTTTCCGGTCGAAATATCCCACAGGCGGGCCTTGCCGTCAAAGCTGGCCGCCAGCAAGAGACGGCCGTCCGGCGATAGGGCGGCCTGGTGCACCTCCTCTGCCTCTTCTTGAAGCGTGCGCAACTCGCGACCAGTGTCCAAGTCATAAACATGCACGCCGCCGACCCCGGTTACCAGCGCCCGTTTTCCGTCCGGCAGCACGGCGACCGAGTCGATAAACCCGCCCCGTTCGATCCGTTTGATTTCCGTACCGGTTGCGACGTCCCAGACCTGTAACAGCCCGCCGCCGTCGCCCGTGAGCAACCGGGTGCCGTCGGCGAAGACGGCGACGCCACGGGCAC
>CAVVLA010000027.1:0-21762 GCA_963748935.1 Terriglobia bacterium | reverse complement strand
TTCCGCTGTGCACGGCGAACCTGAACAAGATTCGTCGCACCTTCAATTCTCGACCATCGAATACACGCGAATCCTCACGCCAACCATGGTCAACACGGTGCACTTCAGCTATTCGCGACCCGGGACGTTCGAATATCAGCTTCCAACGACTGGGCGAGGCATTGTGAACGGCACAGACCCACTGGCGCAATTTGGAGGTCCGAATAACTCCGGCAGGCCCGATGCCATCGTAAGCTGCTCGAACGTCGGTGCCGGTGGGGGCCTTTCAGGCATTGGTAGCGGTCTTCAACTTCCATTCAATACCACTCAGAACCGGTACACTGCAGCCGACGACCTGACGTGGACGCATGGCGCGCACAGCATCCGGATGGGCGCTTCCGTCGCCCGGCTCCAGAGCAACACGTTCATGCCATTTTTCGACGGCAGCATGTGGGTCTTCACTTGGCCTCAGTCAATTTCTGACAGGCGTGCCGCTTGTGAACATTTATGTTCCGCTGGGATCCTATCCGAATCGCGATTTTCGAGAGACGGACGTTACGCCTTACGTCCAGGACGATTGGAAAGTCAACTCGAAACTTCCCCATCAACCTCGGGCTCCGGTGGTCGTTTATCAGCAATCCAACGGAAGCGCATAACCAACTTTATGCGATTACCAACTTTGAAACGGCCGCGAACACGCCGACCACGCCGAGCGGATTCACACACGTCGGCAATGTCATGGCGAACAATCCTAGCTTACGCAATTTTGATCCACGAATCGGCATCGCCTTCGACCCGTTTTCCGACCACAAAACGTCCATTCGTGCCGGCTTTGGTATTTTTCACCAGCCCATCTCGGTTTCCGACTACGCACCCGGCTACTGGACGAACTATCCTTGGGTAACGAACATTGTGCCCGGCGCGCTGCCGGCGCCGCTTGGCGCCGTTTATCCGTTTATTCCCAATAGCGGCCGGCCCGCCATCCTCAACGTAGGACATCCGAGTTCAAACCCGGCTTTCGATTATTACACCGGCACGACCCCGTACATGCTTCAGTACAACCTGAATATACAGCGGGAGGTAGCGAGAAATACCGTAGTGACTGTCGGCTATATCGGATCACGCGGGGTGCATCTGATTACTGGGAATTGGGGCAACCCGCCCCTGACCTGCAGCGCCGCCCAGGGTCCTCACTGCGCGAATCCACAAGCGGCAGACGGACAGTATTTCGGCTACGGAACTCCTGGTAATGTCCAGCCTAACGGGTATCTGAACTCGTACTTAGGCGGCTTTCCGCAAAACGGACCTTACGCATGGTCGCAATACAACTCTCTGCAGGTGTCAGTAAACCGCCGGTTCACCTCCAGTTTCCAAGCCCAGGCCTCCTACGTGCTGTCCAAGTGCATGACAAACGGCGAATTCGGGCTCGGTGCATTCAACGCCAATTCCTCATCGTCCTATATGGACCCGTACAACAGCGCCACCGACAAAGCGGTATGCAGCTACGACCCAAAAGAACGTTATCCGCTTCAACGGAACATATGCACTTCCTTTCCATGGAAGCCGCCTGACTAGGGGATGGCAACTCAGCGGCATCGTCAGTTACAACACAGGACTTCCGGTAAACATTAATACCGGCTATGATGAGGCCACGGGTGGTGCGTTATACGCACTTGCGGAGCGCCCAAATCTGAATCCAGGCTTCAGGCCGGATCCTAAGGTAGGAACCATCAACGAATGGTATGACCCGGCTGCGTTCTCGATGCCCGCTCCAGGAACGCTCGGTAATTTGGGACGCAACACGGTTCGGGGTCCAAATTTCGCAGATGCCGACGTTTCGCTGATCAAGCGGACGCCTATCACCGAGACGCTCAATGTTGAATTCCGCGCGGAATTCTTCAATGTCTTCAACCACGACAATCTTGGGCTTCCGGTGGCTTCGCTCTATCAACAGGTCTTTACCGCAACGGGGCCGACGTTTGCGCCTATCCCCACTGCTGGTTTGATCACGACTCAAGTGGGAACGCCGCGCCAGATTCAATTTGCACTCAAGTTCATCTTCTAATGTCCGCGAAAACGCTATATCTAAGCGCGTCCGTGCTATGGATCGCGTTCGGCCAGGCTCCTCCGCCGCCCGGAGGCGGATTGCATCCAGCCCTACCCGCAAACTTGTTTACTGCATCGTCGACGCTCGCTCACACAACTTTGAAACATGAATGGATGGATATTCCGATGGGTAGCGGGAAAATTAGTACCTGGATTGAATATCCGGCTGGCGAAGCCAAAGCGCCAGTGGTCTTGTTGATGCACTATGATGCGGGGCTCGATGACTTGCAACGAGCCATTGCAGACCAATTGGCGACCGATGGCTTCATCGTTATCGAACCAGATCTTCTTTCGGGCCTTGGACCGAGAGGAGGCAACTATGATTCTTTCGCTTATCCCGATGAGGCACTTCGCGCGGTTGCCAAGATCTCGCGGGCCGAGGCCATGAAAAGATACAAGATCGCATACGAATATGCAATGAAACTCCCCGTGCAAGTGGCAAGGCCGCAAGCCTCGGAAGTGGAGTCGGAGGGACAAACAGTTTTCGGTTTGCCTCCGAGGTCAAGAGCTTAAATGCGGCGGTGGTGATCTACGGTATGCCCCCCGATGACGCGGATCTGGCCAAGATCGATGCCTCGGTACTGGGGCTCTACGGCGGCGACGACGCAACGGTGGACGCCACGGTTGAACCTACGGCGGCCACGATGAAGAGGCTGGGAAAGTCGTATCAATACCACATCTATCCCGGCGCCACGCACTTCTTCATGTCTTATCAGGTGGAAGGGCGGAACGGCGAAGCGGTGGGACAGGCGTGGCCCACGGCGATTGCGTTCTTACGCAAGGCCACGCAATAAGACTGGGCGACAAGAGGTGAACATGAGGACCCGAAACGCTTTATGTGCAGTCGCGATAGCGGCAATATCTCTATCGACGCAATCCGGCGGCGCGGCGCTGCATAGCGAACAGGAGGCCCAAGTTGACGGAACCACGCTTCGGCTGCCTCTCGAGTCCGAGGCTCGAAGTATATCGGCGCCACTCCCCGCCATATGGAGTGGATCGCTATACCCTTCGGAGCTAAACAACTCCTCGCCTTTGTGGTCAGTCCGGAGCGTTCTAATCAAGCTCCGGTTGTTATGGTAACCGCACACAGTCAGGGTGCCAGTGATTGGGCACGTGCCGTCGCCGATCAGATGGCCGCCGCCGGATTCATCGCCGTAGTTCCGGATGTCCTAACGGCGGATGGCCCGGGTGGCGGAGATACCGATTCGTTCCGCGGCGCTCGAGCCGTCCAACTGGCGTTGGAGCAATTGGGGCCGCGGGAGATCTCGCGGCGAATGGATGTGGTCCGCCGCGCTGCCAAGGTACTCCCGGCCAGCAATGGCAAGGTAGCCCGGATGGAGTTACGCCCCGAGCAGACGCTTATTTCCGTCGCGGCCGAATCGGGGGCGGCCAACTCTTCCGCGGAATTTCGGCTGAACGATCAAGGCTTGTCGGAGTCGGTGTCCTTCCTGAGAACGGAAGCCAACGATCACCCCATCTTCAGCGCGAATACGGTACAGAACGAACATGCTATGCACTTCGCCATGATGGCGAAAGCGGGCGCCAAATCAAGTGAAATCGGCCAGCCCGGCCAGCCTGGTGCCGACACCAGCTATTCACAGAAGCAACCCGGCCTTCCTCGACTTTTACACTGCCAAAGCCGCGCTGGCTCACTCGAAGCTGCGTAAGGAATTCGTGGATATTCCGGTGGGTGACGTCAAACTCCACACCTGGATCGAATATCCGGCCGGTGAGGGAAAAGTGGGCACGGTAATTGTCATGCAACACGGCGCGGGGATGGACGACTGGGTGCGCGGGGTTGCCGATCAACTGGCGCAGTCCGGGTTCATCGCCGTGGCCGCCGATGCGTGGTCGGGCACAGGCCCCCGTGGCGGCGGGCTCGACTCGTTTCAATTTGTGGACGAGGCAATGAAGGCCAGCGCTAAAATTACACCCGATGAATATATGCGGCGTTACAAGGCCGCTCGCGATTATGCTTTGAAGCTGCCACGCTCCAACGGCAAAACCGCCAGTTTAGGCTTTTGCATGGGCGGAAGTGACTCGTTCCGGTTCGCCGGCGAAGTTCCCGAACTGAACGGCGCGGTCGTGTTCTACGGCGGCCCTCCCGAAGACGCGGTAATGCAGAAGATTCGGGGTCCCCGTGATTGGCTTTTACGGCGAAAACGACGTGCGCGTAACAGCGGCTGTCGAGCCGACCGTGGCTAAGATGAAAAGCCTGGGAAAGAGCTACGAACCGCACGTTTATCCGAAGACGACACATTCATTCGTTCTATTCCAGGAAGTTGGCGGAAATCCTGCCGCGGTGAGAGACGCGTGGCCGCGCAGGCTTTTACGAAAGCGAAGTCTGCCTTGAGAGCGTGTTCCATCACGTATGGACGCCCGTCGAACTCGCGCGTTTCCTTGTTCTGGGCGACGATGGTTCCCACACCGGTAGGCGTAAAAAATGCCGGGATGCCGGCCCCGCCGGCGCGAATGCGCTCGGAGAACGTTCCTTGCGGCACGAGGTCCAGTTTTACGGTGCCTTGCAAAACCATCTGTTCGAGCAGTTTGTTTTCGCCGACGTAAGTCCCGATGTGTTTGCGAATTTGCCCGGCAGCCAGTAGCAGCCCGTTGCCCAGACCGTCTACTCCCACGTTGTTGCTGATGGTGGTAAGGTTCTTCACGCCCTTGCGGACCAGGGCCCGCACCAGGTTTTCGGGGATGCCGCACAGTCCGAATCCACCGATCATAATCGTGGCGCCGTCGAATACGTCACGGATGGCTTCGTCGGCGTTGGCTACGACCTTGTTCATAAGTCAGAAATTCTAAATGAAAATGGAATGGCAGGGGCGGGGAAGATCACTTCCTCCTCGCCCTTTGCGGCTTCTGTGGTTTAGCGCCGATTTTCCGCAGTTGATGCGCCCGCTCGAACTCCAGCGCCAGCTCCCGCGTATCCAGATTCTCTCTGATGTGGGCCAGCCGCTGTTCGAGCTTAAGCAGAGCTTGTCGGATATTTTTCTTGTTGGTCAGCGCAACGTCACGCCACATCGAGTAAGGACTGCCCGAAATGCGCGTCATCTCCCGCAGGGCCCGGCCGCCGGTCTCAAGCAGCGGCGCATCCTCGCCGTATTCATCCACCAAGGTAGCCGCCAGGGCGGTCGAAATCAGTTGTGGCAAGTGGCTGATCCAGGCGCAAAGCTGATCGTGCGCATCGGCGTCCATGCTGGCGACTCCCGCGCCTATTTTTTTCACCCACTCCAGAAATTCTCCACTCACGCCTTCGAATATCTTTTGTCCTGCCACCGGCGTCACGAACCACACCGCGCCCTGGAAGAGATCGGGATCGGAGGCTTCCACGCCTGAGTGTTCTTTGCCCGCCATGGGATGGCCGGGAAGAAATCTGCGCTTGGAGTCTTTGCCGAAAGTGGCGGTAGCGCGGCCCAGGATTTCCACCTTGGTGCTGCCGACATCAGTCAACAGAGTCTTGGGTGGAAGAGCAGGGCCGAGACGTCCGATGAGCTCAACGATCGCGCCCACAGGCGCCGCCAAAAGCACTACTTGACTATCTTTCGCGGCCTTGGCGGGGTCCGTGTAGGCATCGTCAATGGCGCCTTTGTCTAAAGCTGATTTCAGGACGGGTGCGCGGTCGCTGCCCACAATCCGGCCGGCAAACCCGCGCTTCTTCAATGCCAGCCCAAAGGAGCCTCCAATCAAGCCAGTCCCGATAATAGTGATTTGGCGAATTGCCATCGACTTAACCGCGGAGAAACGGAGGCACTGAGAAAAACCGGAATGCTGAATCTCTCGATCTCGCAAACATCATGCCGGGGAGAGATGCTAAGGCGCAAGCACCTCACGTTGCCTCAATGTCTCCTTGGTGAAGAGGTTATGCCAGTTTTCGCCCCACCGCTGGCGCGATCATTCGCAACTCATCCATCAATTTGGCGAACTGGTCGGGGAACAGGGATTGCGCGCCGTCGGAAAACGCCTTGTCCGGATCGTGATGGACTTCGATCAGCAGGGCGTCAGCGCCCGCTGCCAGCGAGGCCCGCGCCATGGGAGGCACCTTGTCACGCAAACCTGTGCCATGCGAAGGGTCCGAAGTCATGGGCAAGTGCGACAGCTTTTTGATGATCGGGATGGCGGAGACATCCAGCGTGTTGCGAGTATAAGTTTCGAAAGTGCGGATCCCGCGCTCACACAGAATCACGTCGTAGTTTCCGCCTGCCATGATGTACTCTGCCGAAAGCAGCAGCTCTTCCAGGGTAGCGGCAATGCCGCGCTTGAGTAACACTGGCTTTTTGACTTTGCCCAAGTCGCGCAGCAGATTGAAGTTCTGCATGTTACGGGCGCCCACCTGGAAGATGTCGATGTAAGGCAGCATCAGTTCGATCTGCGCGATTTCCATCACCTCACTGATCACCAGCAGGCCGAAGTGGTCGCCGGCCTCGCGCAAAAGTTTGAGCCCTTCCAGGCCCATTCCCTGAAATGAATAGGGAGAGCTGCGAGGTTTGAAGGCGCCGCCGCGCAACACCCGCGCACCCGCCTTCGCCACCTGTTCCGCTACCGTGAAAAGTTGCTGCCGCGACTCTACCGAGCACGGCCCGGCCATCACCACCACCTGGTCGCCGCCGATCTGCACCCCGTTGGCAAATTCGACGATGGTTCCTTGCGGACGGAAACTTCGTCCCGCCAGCTTGTAGGGCGCACTGATCCGATGAACGTGCTCTACACCGGACAACACTTCGAGGTTGCGAGTGTCGAAATCCACGCGCGCGCCTACCGCGGCCAGCACCGTCTGCCGCTCGCCGGTAGTGCGATGCACGGAAAAGCCCATCCGAATCAGGTGCTCCACCACCTGTTGGATTTGCTCATCGGTCGCTGTGTCCTGCATGGCAACGATCATAAGAAGCTGTCAGATGTCAGCGATCAGCGTGTCTCTGCGAACTACCAACTGAGATCTGATAACTGACGGTTGTAATCTTAAGTTCTGCCCTCAATCATTGACATCGTTATCTAACTCTGTATCCGCTCCGCCCCCGTCTCCTGCCTGGGGAGCGATTTCCTCTTGCTGGATCTGCCGCATCACATCCATGATCCGCTCGTAGATGCGCAGCAAGTCGCGGTCGGGCAAGGGACCCTGATTTACGCTGCGTACATTGTTGAATACGTTGCGTTCCCGGTCGGGCTCATAAATCGGCATGCCAGCGACCCGTTTCAGTTTACCGATCTCATGGGCGGCATGCGCACGCTGGCTCAACAGCTCTACCAGCTGGCGATCCAGTTCGTCGATTTTCAAACGCCAATCGGAAATTTCCATGACTCCCGGTCGTCAGCCTTCAGCTAAATTTCCGTATCGTGAATCGCGGGATGGCAGGAAACTGCCCCTGCCAAACGGGCTAACTTGTAGCTGAAGTCTGACGGCTGACGGCTGAAAGCTGCCTCACAAATTGTGCCACACTCTCCGCTTCTTTGCCGGGATTGCGCTCAATAGTGTCCACAATCGCGCTGCCCACTACCGCCGCTTCGGCAAATTTCCCCACCGCGTTGAACTGCTCTGCGGTTGAAATGCCGAAGCCAACGGCAACCGGTAGCTTAGTATACTTGCGCAGCCGCCGCACCAATGCCGGCGCATCTTCGGGCAGCTGCTGGCGCGCGCCAGTTACTCCGGTGCGTGAAACGGCGTACACAAATCCGCTGGACGCCCGGGCAATCCGCTTCAATCGCTCGTCGGTGCTGGTAGGAGCCGCCAGGAACACGGTCGCCAGGTTTCTCTTTTGCATCTCCGACAGATAACCCTGAGACTCCTCCACCGGCAAGTCCGTGATGAGCACGCCGTCGACTCCGGCCTCCTGGGCCGCAGCGCCGAACTTTGCCAGCCCCATACGCATAATCGGGTTCAGATAAGTAAAAATAATAAGCCCCGCCTGCGAACGCTTCCGGATTTCCGCAGCCAAATCCACTACTTGTTGGAGCGTGGTCCCGTGACGCAAAGCGCGCTCGCTCGCACGTTGGATTACCGGCCCATCCGCCACTGGATCGCTGAATGGAACCCCAAGTTCAATAACGTCCGCGCCCGCTTCGATGGCTCCGAGTGCGATGTCTCGCGAGGTCGCAACATCGGGATCGCCGCAGGTCAGATAGGCGACGAACCCAGGCTTGCGATGGAAGGAGATTGCCATATTCGGGTTCAGTGATGATCCCAGGCAATCATCCAAGATTCGTCAGGCCGGGATGAGGTCCATGCCAACTGCTTGCCGGAGAATCTGCGGGACAAGTTGTTCATGTGCTAATACTTTCACTCACAGCTGCAGCTCGGAAATCAGAATGCCCATATCTTTGTCGCCGCGACCGGAGATGTTGACGATCACCACATCTGACTTCTTCATCTTTGGAGCGCGCTTAATGACCTCAGCCACGGCATGAGCTGATTCGAGAGCCGGAATAATGCCCTCGGTTCGCGCCAGGAGCGTGCAGGCTTCCAGCGCTTCCGCATCTGAAGCCGAGACATATTGCGCGCGCCCCGTATCTTTTAACCAGGCGTGCTCGGGGCCAATCGACGGATAGTCGAGGCCCGCCGAAATCGAATGTGTAAGCGCAATCTGCCCAGCCTCATCCTGCAGTACATACGAGTACGTGCCTTGCAAAACGCCCGGTGACCCGCCACTGAAGCGGGCAGCATGTTCTCCTAAATGCCGGCCGCGCCCGCCGGCCTCCACTCCGACCAACTGCACTCTCTTGTCCTTAATAAACTCGTGAAAAATACCGATGGAATTCGATCCTCCGCCGACGCAGGCGATTATCGTCTTCGGCAGCTTGCCTTCAGCCCGAAGAATCTGAGCGCGCGCTTCGCGCCCCGTGACTTTGTGAAAGTCGCGCACCATCGTGGGATACGGATGCGCTCCCAGCACGCTCCCCAGCAGGTAGTGCGTGGTGCGCACGTTGGTCACCCAGTCGCGCATGGCCTCGTTGATTGCATCCTTTAAGGTGCGCGAGCCGGAGTCCACGCCGCGAACCTCAGCGCCCAGCAACCGCATGCGGAAGACGTTCAGCTCCTGCCGCCGCATGTCCTCGGTTCCCATGTAAACCACGCATTCAAAGCCGAGCAAAGCGCACACCGTCGCTGTGGCCACGCCATGCTGTCCGGCGCCGGTTTCAGCGATCACGCGATGCTTGCCCATTCGCTCAACCAGCAATGCCTGTCCCAGGCAGTTGTTGATTTTGTGCGCGCCGGTGTGAAGCAGGTCTTCGCGCTTGAGATAAATTCTGGCCCCGCCGAGCTTCTTGGTGAGCCGCCCCGCGAAGAACAGAGGCGTGGGACGGCCGGCGTAAGTGCTCAACAATTCGTCAAGACGGCTCTGGAACTTTCGATCGCGCTTGGCTTTTTCGTAGCAGCGCTCGAGTTCCTCCAGCGCAGCCATCAGCGTCTCCGGAACATAACGTCCGCCATAGACGCCGAACCGGCCGGGGGAACTGTTCGCCGAAGCCTTCGCCTTTTTCGCTATCGTTGCCGTTGCCATGCTCTACCCGTCCCTCTCGGCTTCACGGACTACCCTGACGAAGGCGCGGACCTTCTCGGGATCCTTTTTCCCTGGACTGGCTTCCACTCCAGAAGCCACATCTACTCCCCATGGCTCCATGATCCGAATCGCTTCTGCGACGTTCCCAGGAGTGAGTCCGCCGGCCACGATCACATTTATCTCCTCGCTCACCTGCTCAAGCAAGGCAGCGGATTGCACCCAATCAAATCTCTTGCCTGTTCCCCCAGGCTGCTCCGTTGTCCCGGAGTCGAGCAGGATGCGGTCAAACGGACGTTCCGGCCTCTTTTCTATGAATGAGGCCAGATTCGCGGAAGCGCCATCACCAAGAAGCCATGCCGCCGGAAATGCTGGGTAAAATTTCTGCCGTCGGGCCCGACAAACAGCGCCTAATTCGTGATTCTTGTCCGGTTGGCCGTTATGCGACAGCCGGAGATGGATCTGCAAACCGGTCAAACCAACCTGTTCGACAATTTGCCATGCTGGTTCAGAATCTTGCAGCACGAAAACGCCTATTTTCTCGACGTTCGAAGGCAACTGCGCCACAATTTTCCGCGCCTCCTCATAATTCGTTTTTCTCGGACTCTTTTCATAAAACACAAATCCCAATGCATCCGCGCCCGCTTCGACCGCCGTCAGTGCGTCTTCCAGATTCGTTATTCCGCAAATCTTGACCCAAGTCATAAATACAGATCGTGAAGGGCGGTTGCCCAGCTCTTGATGAATTCTCCGAGCACTACTTCTGACCAGCAACCTGAGAGCGCTCACGTTCCGCTTCCGCCAGCAGAGATCGCAACGATTCGCCCGGCGACTCCGCTTTCATGAGAGACTCACCGATCAGGAACGCTCGATAACCTGCGCCGTGCAAACGGGCGATGTCCGCGCCCGAGTCTATGCCGCTCTCGGCTACGCCGACGGCGTCTTTCGGAATTAACTCCGCCAGCCGAAACGCGATTTGCGGATCCACTTTGAAGGTCCGCAAATTGCGGTTGTTCACTCCAATCAGATCGCAGCCAGCATCCACGGCGCGGCGTAGTTCTGTTTCGTCATGAGCTTCGCAAAGTACGTCCAGGCCCAGAGCCAGGCTTTTCCTGGCTAAATCCGTCAACTCGCTTTGGGACAAAACAGCCACGATAAGCAGAATCGCGTCGCCGCAGTACGCCCGCGATTCCAGCAACTGGAACTCGTCTACGATGAAGTCTTTGCGCAGACAGGGTAGCTTCGTGCTGGCCGAGGCGCGTCTCAAGTTCTCCAGCGATCCCTGGAAAAAATCTTCGTCTGTCAGCACCGACAGAGCCGCGGCTTCGCCAGACTCCAATTCCACCGCGAGGTGTGCGGGATCAAAGTCGGTGCGGATCAGCCCGCGCGATGGAGAAGCCTTTTTAAGCTCAGCAATGACCGCTGGTCCAGTTTGGCTCCTGGCCGCCAGCGTCCGCCGAAAGCCGCGCGGGACGTGTTCTTCCGCGCGCCGCTCCATGTCGCGCAAATCTGCGACACGCTTCGAGTCAGCCACTCTGCGGCGCGTGGCGGCGACGATCTGGTCCAGGCTGGTAACCATAAAGGAATCCAAAGATTATACGGGAACTACAACAAGAGAAGCGCGGCGGGCCGCGTGTTCGGTAGGCGCGAGCGTCCCGCTCGTGCTAGCTCCCGCACGAGCGGGACGCTCGCGCCTACACTATTCGGTTCTTGCGATGTGGCATCTTCATTCCGTGGAAAATTTAAAGATCGTCTGCGAATGGAATGTCGTGCCCGGCTTGACAA
This sequence comes from Terriglobia bacterium, assembly GCA_963748935.1. Lineage (GTDB taxonomy): Bacteria > Acidobacteriota > Terriglobia > Terriglobales > Acidobacteriaceae > JAIQFF01. The sequence continues at coordinate 10,396 of CAVVLA010000027.1, read as the reverse complement.
TTGTTGACGGAAAATCAGGATGGTTCGGAGAATCAGGATAATGCTGTGTTTCCAGGCAAAGGCCGTTGCGCCGTTTGTAAACGTGCCCTTGTTTTCCGACGATGGTTCCGTCCAAGAAGTTACCCGAATAAAACTGCACTCCCGGTTGAGTCGTATAAACTTCCAGCACTCGTCCACTGGTTGGTTCGTGGACCCGGGCAGCCAAAGCCAGGCTGTTACCTTTACGGTCGATCACAAAATTGTGATCGTATCCGTGCCCGATTACCAGCTGCTCGTAACTATCGTCGATGCGAGCGCCAACCGCGGTGGGCTTGGTGAAATCCAGCGGCGTTCCCTTAACCGCGCGAATTTCGCCGGTGGGGATCAGAGTCTTGTCCACCGGCGTGAAGCTGCTCGGCGTTGAGCATGAGTTCGTGCCCCTGAATGTCGCCGCTGCCTTCGCCTGCCAGGTTGAAGTAACTGTGCTGGGAAAGATTCAATGGCGTGGCTTTGTCGGTAGTCGCCTCGTAATCCACCATCAATTGATTTTCGTCAGTCAACGTATAGCTGACTTTCACCTTCAGATTGCCGGGATACCCTTCCTCACCATCCTTGCTAAGATAGCTAAACGCTACGCCAACTCCTTTTGCGTTCTTGACTTCCTGGCCCTCCCACAGCACTTTGTTAAAACCGACCAACCCGCCGTGCAACGAATTTTGCCCGTCATTTTTCGCCAGCGAGTACTTCACGCCATCGAGAGTGAAAGTCGAGTTGCCGATTCGGTTGGCATAGCGTCCCACAATTGCCCCGAAGTAGGGAGGATTGACTAAATATCCGTCAAGATTGTCATGGCCAAGCACTACATCGTCCACTTTGCCATTCTTATCCGGCACGCGTATCGACACGATGATTCCGCCGTACGTCATGGCGCGCACTTCCATGCCTTTTGAATTGGTTAGGGTATACAGATCGACCGGCCTCCCGTCCCCGGTTTTTCCGAACGACTCCTTGCGAACCTGGCGCCTCGCGGGCGCAGCCGCTTCTAGGCCAAGTGCGCTGGAAACAAAGAGTACCAGCAGGAAGAAGCGAAGAATAATCGTTTTGTGGTTCATGATAGTTCCTGGAAAAGTTGCTGAGAAGTTTTTGTGCATGACAGAATACGTTTACTTGTGGTCTGTAAGGTTAGCATGCTCCAGCCGCCTGAACATAATTTCGCATCAGGTAAATCGGTGGATTGGATGACGCTTGACCCCCTTTACTTTCGCGCTGCGTCCAAACATTTTCTGCCCTTCCGGCCCTCCATGAAGGGTCCAGAACCTCTTACAATAAGAGCATGTTTTCCCGAGTTCGTTTTCTGCAGCTGGCTTTCATACTTTTGTCCGGCAGTTTGATGTGGGCAGATACCGCCGCATTTGACCTCGCAGGGCCCCGAATCGAAGTAAGAGTGACCCGCGCGGGCAAGACTCTGCCCATATCCAGAGTGCCGAATCTCCAGGCTGGGGACCGGCTCTGGATTCATCCCGACATGCCTGATGGAGAATCGGTCCGTTTCCTCATGATTCCCGTCTTCCTCCGCGGCTCGACCAATCCGCCGCCGGATAACTGGTTTACCCGAGTGGAAACCTGGAACAAACATGTGCGCGAAGAGGGCGTCGTGATTACAGTTCCCGAAGGAGCGCAACAGGCGCTGATTTTTCTGGCTCCGCAGACCGGCGGCGACTTCGGAACGCTGCGGGCCGCAGTGCGTGGAAAGCCTGGAGCATTCGTCCGCGCCTCGCAGGATCTGAACCAGGCCAGTCTGGACCGCTCCCGCCTCGACAAATATTTGAGCGCAGTCCGGGAGATGTCCAACAGCGACGCTGCCGCGTTGCACGATCGCTCGGTCCTTCTGGCTCGAAGCCTTAACATCAAGCTGGACAACGATTGCTTTCAGAAGCCACGGCAACAGCAGGAATCCTGCCTCACGCAAAACACCGATCAACTGGTGCTTGACGACGGCCACAGCCAGTCCATGGTGGCCGCTCTCACCTCTGGCAGCGGCTCAGATCTTGTCGGCCAACTCAGCACGACCCGGTTGGCAGGCGCGGGAGCCTATAGCCCGTACGTGGGTGCAGTGGTGGATCTGGCAAAGATGATGGAAAGCTTCCATACTCCGGAGTACCGCTACATTCCGGCACTGGCGCTTCCTCACGTCGATGAGCTGAACTTAAAACTTAACAATCCTCCCTCATTTCGCAAGCCGATGTCGGTCATGGTCCTGAGTCTGCCGGCGGTAGAGGCGCCGCAACTCCCGCCACTCCGCGCGGTGGATGCAAACCAGATTCTCTGTCTGGAAAAGCCCGCGCTCTTGCTTGCGGCCGAAGGTGCCCCCGTAGCTTTCTCGACCGACTACGCGCACGATCTGACATTGCACATTCCCGACAAATCAGGCCATGCCATCGATCTGCCCGCTACCCCTGACGCTGCCCGTGGCGGTTATGTCATCGACACCCACCCGGTCGCGCCTGACAAAATGGACCGTGAAGTGATTGGAACGATCCGGGGCAATTGGGGATTTACTCCTTTCGAGGGCCCGGCCTTTCATCTGCAGAATACTCACTCCGCAAACTGGACCATCGCCTCCGCCGACGAAAGCGCGCTGATCGTGGGCCGCGAAAACACGATTCATTTCAAATCGGATGCAGCAGCCTGCGTCGAAACCGTCACGCTGAAAAACGAGCAGGGCAAACCGATCAAGGCGGCCTGGAGTTCGCCAGCGGCCAATGAACTGGAACTTAAAGTGCCGCTCAAGGAAGAAAGCCCGGGCAAAATTGCGATGCTGGTCAAGCAATACGGCGCCGGCAAGGCAGACGAGGTTGAGTTGCGCAGCTATTCGGAAGCGGCGCACCTGGACACGTTGGCCATTAATGCAGGCGACTCTCAATCAACCTTGATCGGAACCCGGTTGGATCAGGTTGCGGCGGTGGAACTCAGTGGCGTCCGCTTCGCTCCCTCGGGACTGTCTCGCGTGGACACAAAAGACGAACTACGGCTCTCCACTGATGCCAAAGATATTTCCACCCTGCATGCCGGCGACAAAGTTACGGCCCGCACAGTTCTCAAAGACGGCCGCATCCTGAACCTTGAGGCCACCATCGCGCCGCCTCGTCCGAAAGTAACGCTTATCAATAAATCCATTCAACCAGGACGGTCGCCTTCGGTGTTTCAGCTTGCCAATCAGGATGAATTGCCTCAGGACGGCAAACTCTTATTTTTTCTGAAGACCGAAATCCCCGAGACGTTTTCGCGCACCCAGAAGATCGAGGTGGCCACCTCGGATGGGGCATACGATGTTTCGTCTGAGCCTGGACGATGGCAGCCTGGTCGCACAGGACGCTCAAACCGTGATGGCGACTCTCGATCCGCTGAAGAGTTTCGGACTTTCCGCCTTTGGCTCGCTGCGTTTTCGAGCGGTAGATGGCAATGCCAAGGGCGACTGGCAGCCGCTGGCGTCACTGGTGCGCTTCCCAGCGTTGAAGGAAGTGCGCTGCCCCGAGAGTCCTGACAAACAGTGCGTTCTGAGCGGCGCTAATCTTATTCCTGATCAGCGCCGTTGCCTCGGACCCTGAATTCAAGCACTCGGTCCCGGTGCCTGAAGGGTTTGCGGACTCGACGCTTGAGCGTGCCGCGTCCGGAAAACTCGTTGCTCTACCTCAAACTCCGGGACAACCCATCTTCTGTCAATCCCGCGACTTTGCCCGTGCTACCGGCCCAGTAGCATCCCACATCTTGTCATTCCGAACCGCTTCAGTCGTGAGGAATCTGCTTCGTGGTACCACCGAAAGCAGATTCCTCACAGCTCCTCCGCTCGGGGTTGCCGCGGCTGCGAAGGCGTTCGGACTGTCAAGGCAAAAAATAAATTCCCAGCTGGCCTCACCTCATCGAGGTCTTTTGGTAAACTTTGGTTGTTGCGATTGCATCACACCTGTTTAGCGACATGAAGACGAAATTCCTTCAGACACTCGTGTTAGTTCTCACTGCCTTGGTGGCGGTGTCCGCGTTTGTCTGCGCTGACGGGTCCCGGGAATATGAAGTTGACTATTTCCAGGCCGAGATGTTGAAAGAATCCCCGGAAAGTCTCACCGCTCGTCCCACTCCGCAAGCCTTGTATCACTTACCGGTAGCCGATTCCGGGCGGAGCCACTATTCCCGCGGTTCTGGCGCAGTGACAAAGTCGACTGCACTGGTTTGTCTCTCCACCTGTGTTCTCCTTTGCTGAGTTTCCCAGCACTCTAACCTAAGCCACGAAACCTGCAGAGCCTGGCCCTGCGGAGTCTTCATTTTTCGCGTGCAGCATCAATTTCACCCTGAGGAGAATTCTTATGCAGGTAGTAGCCAACATTGGCACTCAATTGAAATGGAAACAGTTTTTCCAGGATGCGGTGTTTGAGTTAGATCCGACTCGCCTTCAACCGAAACTGGAAGCGGCTCAGAAAGCGATCGAGGATCGTTATTGCAACTTGGCATCGGGCCAGGGCGCCAGCCCCCGGGAGCTGATGGAACTCGAAGACGCCTTGCGCACTATTCGATACCTCGCGAAGCACGAGCTTCAGACCTGAAATCGGCCTGGCTCCTTTGCGTTGGCCGGAGGCGGGTACTCCCGCTTTCGGCCGGCGCTTTCTTTCCAAGAGAAACGTAATTTGCTTGGAAGGATTCTTACGACCGCGTTCTCTGCAGTCGCCAGCTCGACACAGCAGGCCTGCTAATCAGAGGAGAAAAGCTGTGGTGCCATCGAAGGGACTCGAACCCCCACACCCTTGCGGGTACATGGACCTGAACCATGCGCGTCTGCCAATTCCGCCACGATGGCAAAAAATGACTGGGATGCGGCAATCTTGTTGGAACCGCCTTCCAGGAAAGGACTACGAGTAATATTCTACAGGGGGAGCACAGCCTGTCAAACTCCGGGACCACATGGAACCTTCCAAAAAGCTGCCAGCCGATGTGATCGGCAACCTCCGCATGCTGGCTCATGATCTCAGCAATTCCCTGGAGACAATTCTGCAAGCCGCATATCTCCTGGGAGAGTCTGAGATGGAAGGAAATCGCAAGAAATGGGCCAAGATGATCGACGCGGCCGCTCGCGATGCGGCCCGCGTCAATCGCGAAATCAGGCAAATCCTGAAATCACAAAGCTAACTGACAACTGAAAACTATCAACAGACAACTGGGGTTTTTCATCCTCAAGCAATTGTTATCCCTGAAAGCGTTTTTATCCCTCAAGCTTAGCGCTCATGGTGATGTTGGCCTTGAGCAGTTTGGAAACCGGACAGCCGCTCTTCGCATTTTCCGCCGCCTTCTGAAAGGCTGCGTTGTCGGCTCCGGGCACTCGTCCTACCACGTCAAGATGCACCGTGGTGATAGCCCAGCCCGAATCCAGCTTTTCCAGCGTGAGCGTGGCCGTGGTCTCAATACTCGACGCTGTGAGATTGGCGGCCCCCAATTGCCCGGAAAGCGCCATAGAAAAGCAGCCCGCATGCGCGGCCGCGATCAACTCTTCGGGATTTGTCCCGGGAGTGTTCTCAAAACGTGTCGCAAACGAGTACGGGGTATTGTTCAACACACCGCTGCTCGCCGAAACTACACCTTTGCCGTCCTTCAACCCGCCCTTCCACACTGCACTTGCCTTGCGTTGCATGCGTCTCTCCTGCTCTTTGAGTTGGGATTGTGTCCTGACTATTGTAGACGCAGACCATGTCGTATGTCAGGCTGGCGCCGCTGTTTTGGGGTTGATGAAGATAGAAGGTCTTCGTTGAACAGACCGACACTTGAGTCCGGAAGGTTACTTCGCCGCGGGCAGATCGCTGCTCCAAGAGTTGGCCGTCATCAGCCAGGCTCCCAGCCGACGCCATACCTGCAAAAATTTTCCGCGATCAGCGATCGTTGTACCGTTTGCCTGCTGAATCGCAATCGTATACCGCCCGATTTCGACTGCCATATCGCCCGAGTGGTCCACACGAATCGTTTCCATGCGCAGGTTCTGATATCCCTGTTCCCCAAACTTCCGCAGCATGATCTCAATCGGCTTTGGGCCCTGCACCGCCTCGCGCTGGGGAGGCATCAGGTAGCCGTCGGAGGCAAACAAAGCCGCAGCTTGATCGTAGTTCCCGGTATTGAAAGCGGTGACAAAATCCTGGGTCAGTCCGCGAATTGTGGATTGAACATCAACCCACGAACTGGGTGCGGAAGCGCTGCTAAAAGCGGGCTGGCTCATCAGGCTACCTCCAGGTACTACCAGACTTACGCGCAAGACCTTCCAGGATGCGCTTGCCACTTGTCGTGATTCTAAACCAAAGCCATGTGGAAAAGTGTTACTGTTTCCCTTTGATGTCGAATTCACTTTGTCGGTTGGATACCATGAGCCGGATTCGCCGACGGTATAAGTGCCTGTTCCGGATTGGTTTGCGAGATTGCGGCAGGTGAGGTTTCTATGTACTTCGAACAGTTCTATCTGGGCTGTTTAGCTCACGCCTCCTACATGCTTGGATCGGAAGGCGATGCAGTCGTGGTCGATCCGCAGCGCGATGTAGATCTGTATCTGAAGGCTGCCGAAGAGCATGGGCTGACCATCCGGCATATCTTTGAAACTCACCTGCACGCCGATTTTGTCTCCGGACACAAAGAACTGGCCGCCCGCACCGGAGCACAAATTTATTTTGGCGCGAAAGCTGGAGTGACGTTTCGTACATGTGCCGGTTCACGATGGCTTCGAGCTGCGTTTCGGCAAGGCGCGAATCAACGTTCTGGAAACTCCGGGACACACCCCCGAGAGCATCTGCCTGCTGGTCACCGACGACGAGAATCCTGCCAAGCCGTGGGCTGTGCTGACCGGCGATACGCTCTTTCTCGGAGATGTAGGCCGTCCCGATCTCTCCCGAACTCATACTCCCGAACAACTGGCGGGCATGCTCTATGACAGCCTGCACAACAAGCTGTTGAAGCTGCCCGACGAGGTGCTCGTCTACCCGGCTCACGGCGCCGGTTCGCTTTGCGGCCGCAACATGCGGGCCGAGCGATCCTCCACCATCGGCACCGAGCGTCTGACCAACTACGCCCTGCAGATTCCAGAGCCGCGAAGAGTTCGTGAAACAGTTGACCAGCAACCTGCCTGCGCGTCCCGACTATTTTCTGCAGGATGCCGAGATCAATCGCGGAGGCGCTCCCGCGCTCTCCGACATGCCGGAACTAAAAGCAATTTCACCCGCTGAACTTAAAGCCATGCTCGGAGGAGGGCGTAATCGCCCTGGATATCCGGCCGCGGGATCAGTTTGCGGCGGGCCACGTGCCGGGTTCCGTCAACATCGCACTGTCGGGACAATTCGCCACCTGGGCGGGAACCATTCTTGGCTTGTCGTCGCGTCCGGTGTTGATCGCCGATTCGCCGGAGCAACTCGCGGAAGCCCGCCTTCGCCTGGCGCGGGTCGGCATCGAAGCAGAACGCGGATATCTGCAAGGTGGGCGTCGCGAGGATGGAAGCAGGCGGGATTTGATCTGGCGCACCTGCCTGAGATTAGCGTTAACGGAGTTGACAGCAGCGCCTGTCGAAAAACAGAATACGCGTGCTCGACGTCCGCCGCGAACCGGAATGGATGGCAGGCCACGTTGACGGAGCAGCCTGGTGGCCGCTCGATCGCTTCCGGGTTTCCCCTCCCGAGGTTGATCTCGATCATCCCGCTGGCGGTGCACTGCCAGAGCGGATACCGCAGCATGATCGCTTGCAGCCTTCTGCAACGGGCCGGTTTCAAGAACGTGATGAACGTCAGCGGCGGATTCGCCGCCTGGCAACAAGCGCAATTGCCGGTCGCAACGGGCGCTCCGGTAGAGGCCTCTGACAGTGGCGAATCGAGGGTGCCCCATCGCGTCTTTGCGGCAGCAGCTTTGCGAACAGCGTGGTCGAGAAGTGAATCTCGCAGTCTTGAAGAATTATCTCTCAACCTCAAGTCCTAGAGGCGCCCGCATGTTGCAGATTTCCCCGCCGCACCTAGTAGAATGCAGCTACCAATTCAATGATCACTCTCGCCGACGTCAAAGCCGCCCTCGAACGCATTCGCCAATCCATCTATCTTTCGCCCTGCACTCTGTCCGCGACTTTTTCCCAGCTGACCGGCAACTCCATCTATCTGAAGCTCGACAATCTGCAGAGAACCGGCGCATTCAAAGAGCGCGGCGCGCTGAACAAGCTGCTTGACTCTGACCACGGAAGAGCGCGACCAGGGAGTCATTGCGGCTTCGGCCGGGAATCACGCTCAGGGACTGGCCTATCACGCCGGTAAGCGCGGCATCAACGCCCAGATTTGCATGCCGCTAACCACTCCCCTGATCAAGGTGTCCGCCACCAAAGCCTACGGTGCGGAAGTCATTCTCCACGGCGCCAATTACGACGAGGCCTGCGAAGAAGCCATTCGCCGCGGGCAATCAACAGCACCTGACTTTCATCCATCCTTTTGACGATGACGCGGTCATCGCCGGGCAGGGAACCCTCGGACTTGAAATGCTGCAGCAGCATCCCGAAATTGAAGCGGTCGTCGTCCCCATCGGCGGCGGCGGCCTGATCGGCGGCATTGCCTGCGCCATCAAGGAGACGAATCCGAAGGTTCAAATGGTCGGAGTGCAGACCTCGCCGGCTTCCCTCGATGAAGGCGGCGGTGGCTGAGGGCAAGCCGGTGACGATTCCTGCCGCTGCCACCATCGCGGACGGCATCGCCGTGCGTCGCGCCGGCGAACGCACTCTGCCGCTGGTTCAGAAATACGTGGACGAGATCGTCACCGTCGACGAAGAAGAAATTGCCAACGCGATCCTTCTCCTGCTGGAGCGCGAAAAGACCATGGCCGAAGGCGCCGGAGCCGCTGCCATCGCGGCCATGGTCAATCACAAGATCCAGATGTCCGGAAAGAAGGTCGCCGTGCTGGTCTGCGGCGGCAACATCGACGTAACCCTGCTCTCCCGCATCATCGAACGCGGCCTGGTGAAAGATGGCCGCCTGGTCCGGTTGCGTGTCCACCTTCCTGACTATCCCGGCGCGCTGCACCGGCTGACCGGAATTCTGGCGGACCACCGGGCCAACATCGTGGAAACCTCCTATGACCGCACCTACTACGGCGTAAACCTGGGAGAGACCGCCATCGACATCACGATGGAAACTCGGGGACCCGGAGCAAATTGCCGAATTGCTCGCCGCTCTGGGTGCGGCCGGCTATTCGCAGGAAAGAATTCTTTAAATGTGGGCGCGAGCGTCCCGCTCGTGCGTTACCGGTTCCTGCTTCTCAGTTCGCTGACGCCATGATCGACGCCCCGCACGAGCGGGACGCTCGCGCCCACATTCCCAGAAATCCCTGTTAATTCAAAAGACAAATAAGTACAATAGGGAACTTTCATAGGAGCGCTCACAAATGAAGAAACCCAGAGCTCCAGTGTGGTGACGACAGTTCTACGTCTTGCTGGCATTCTTGCTTCCTGACGGCTGGACCTCTCTCCCTCACTGCGCTGGCTTTCGACGGCAACGCACCCGATCACCTGCAGTGCGAGGGCATGCAGGAGCCGCTCGGAATCGACATCACGCACCCTCGTCTTTCATGGCAGCTTCAGGATTCCAGGCGCGGCGCCCGGCAGACGGCGTATGAAGTTCGCGTGGCCGGCTCGGCCGAAGCGCTGGCTCAGGATCACGCCGATGTCTGGGACAGCGGACGAGGTTGATTCCGATCAATCCGTAAATGTTCCCTACGGCGGTCCCGCGGTCGAATCTCGCCGCCGCTACTACTGGCAGGTGCGGGTTTGGGATGCGCAGGGACAGCCTTCGCCCTACAGCCCGGCCAGCTGGTGGGAGATGGGCTTGCTTTCTCCGCAGGACTGGAAAGCGAAATGGATCACCCGCGACATGCCGCTGGAGCGCGGAGACTATGAGTCGGCGCCCAAGTGGATATGGGCAGACAACGACAACGCTCTGACCAATGCGACGCCGGGAAAGCATGATTTCCGCTTCCGTTTTGATCTGCACGGAAAGCCCAAAGTCAGCCACGCTTTTCATCACCGCCAAAGACAACGTGGCCGCGTGGGTCAATGGCAAGCAGGTGCTGGTCGAGTCGCCCATGGGCAACTTCGGGCGAGCGCGCGATCCCTGGGGATATTTCCGGGTCATTCCCGTGGGCAAGCTCCTGAACGCGGGCGCCAATTCGCTGGCCGCCGAAGCGATCGTGCAACAGGAGCACGAACCGGCCTCCGCAGGCGGGTTTCATCGCCCTGCTCCGAGTCGAGATGGCGGACGGCAAAATCGAACGATTCATTTCCGGACCCGAATGGAAGACCGGCGCCTGGAGCAAACCGGCAACGCGTGGGTAGCGCAAGCGTTTGACGATTCCTCGTGGCCGGGCGCTGCTCCGA
>CAVVLA010000026.1:0-66886 GCA_963748935.1 Terriglobia bacterium | reverse complement strand
GTGAAGGCGAGAACGTTGAAGCCGACTTGCGGCGCGAGATTGACGGGCTGCAGGGTCTGGTCGATCGCCTGGAAACCGAAAGCCTGCTGTCGGGTGAAAATGATGCTCGCAACGCGATTGTGACTATCCATCCCGGGGCCGGCGGCACGGAGTCGCAGGATTGGGCCGACATGCTGCTGCGCATGTATCTGCGCTGGGCCGAACGGCGTGGATTCCAGACCGTTCTTTATGACTACCAGCCGGGTGAAGAAGCAGGGCTCAAATCGGCGACTTTCGCCGTCAACGGAGAGTATGCTTTTGGCCTGCTGACCAGTGAAATCGGCGTCCATCGCCTGGTGCGCATATCACCGTTCGATCAGGCCAAGCGCCGCCACACCTCGTTTGCCAGCGTTTATGTGTCACCGGAAATCGACGACAGCATCGAAATTGTGATCAAGCCGGAGGACCTGCGAGTTGACACCTACCGTTCCGGAGGCAAGGGCGGGCAACACGTTAACACTACCGACTCCGCCGTGCGCATGACCCACATTCCCACCGGCCTGGTGGCCAGCTGCCAGAACGAGCGCTCGCAGCACAAGAACCGAGAGCGAGCCATGAGCATGCTGCGCTCCAAACTTTATGAATACGAGTTGGAAAAGCAGCGGGCAGCCACCAAGAAGATTGAGGACTCGAAGCTCGACATCGACTTCGGCTCGCAGATACGTTCGTACGTGTTGCAGCCTTATCGTCTGATCAAAGACCACCGCACCAAGATGGAGGTCGGCGATGTGGACCGGGTGCTCGATGGCGACCTCGAGCCTTTTATCCGCGCCTACCTGCGCATGCGGCGGGGAGAGAAGCAAAACTAGGGCTTGGGCGGGAAGTTATCAGTCCTTGAGCTGATTGAGATGATATTGAGACGAGGCACTATCAGGAGTTCGACATTATGTCCCGCATGATCGATCTCATTCGCGCGTCGGCCGTGCCTTCCAACCTGATGCAATCGGCCTCCAAGGGGTCGCTGTCGGTCCCCGCCCGGGAGATGATCGAGATTCTGGTATATCTGGCCGTCCACAACAAGATTTTTGGCCAGCAGGCGCAGCTCACGCTCGCGGGATGGGACGAGACGGCCTCGCAAGCCGCGGCCAGCGATCGCAGCACGCCGAAAGAAGTATTGGACTACCTGATTTCGCCGACAAATCTGCGTCCGGCGCTGCTGCCCGCGCTGCTGACAAATCCTTCGGTGTCAAATGAGTCCTTGCTTGAGTTGGCTCAGGATGCCGGGCGCGAAGTGGTGGAAGTAATGTTGAAAAGCGGGCGGATCACCGGGTCGCCCGCAATTCTGAATGCGCTGCTCTCCAATCCCCATTTGTCGGGAATTCAGGGCGAAAGCATAAGGAACTTGCTTCAGCCTCCGGTCGCGGCGCCGGCAGTTCTGGTCGCGGATCCAGTGCCGGCTCCGGAAGCCGTCGAGAAAAAAGCCGACAGCTCACTGGACGAAGTCTTCCACCTTGCACCCGCCGGATCATCTGAGGAAAGTGAACAGCCTCTGGATGAGGGAGTGCTCGCCTACCTTTCCGAACATGCCAAGGAAATCACTGCCAGCGGCGATCAGCTGTTTCAGCCGATTGGAGGTTTCTACGACGAACTGGTGCCCAGCGCGGAAGAGCCGGTGGCTGAGCCTGCCGCCGCTTCGAACAGCGCGTCCACGGGCGCGAGCGCAGGGGCTGCTACCCGGAAAGCGCCGGCCAAGAAAACCCATTTGACCGCCGGTGAAGAACGGGGCAGCGCGCTCCAGAAGATCGCCAAACTGGATATTAAAGGCCGCATACAGTTGGCCATGAAGGGCAGCAAGGAAGAACGCTCTTTGCTCATCCGCGATGGCACCAAGATCGTGGCCCTGGCGGTTCTGGAATCGCCCAAGGTCAGCGACGGCGAAGTTGAACGATTTGCCAGCCAGAAGAATGTACTCGAAGCGGTGCTTCGCGGTATCCCGATGAAGCGCCGGTTCGCCAAAAATTATTTGATCATACGCAATCTGGTTTTCAATCCGCGTACGCCGCTGGATCTTTCCCTCGGACTGATGAAGAACATGCTGGTCAGCGATCTTCGCAACTTGTCGAACAACAAGGAGGTTTCCGACACCGTTCGCAAGCTGGCCACCAAGATGTTCAAGCAAAAGATGGATGCCAACGCCAAGCACTGAGCCGGATTGAGAGGTGAGTGGTCTCCATCCCGGTCGCCTCGCTATGGAAAAGCCGGCTCAACTGGCCTCCGAACGTCCCCAGGAACTACAATTCATACATGGCTACATTGCCTGATTCGGATCCCATTGGCGACTTGCTCAAGCGATCCCGAACTATCGCAGTGGTTGGGCTCTCAAATAGTCCTCTGCGTCCCAGCCACGGAGTCTCTGCCTACATGCAGACGCAGGGCTACCGAATCATTCCCGTGAATCCGAACATTCACGGGTCCTTAGGAGAGAAGTCCTTTCCGTCGCTGCTCGACATCCCCGAAAAAATCGACATCGTAAACATCTTCCGCCGGTCGGAGTTTGTGGAGGAAGTTGTCGATCAGGCAATTCAGATGAAGATCCCTGTGATCTGGATGCAGGAGGGGGTGGTTCACGAAGCGGCAGCACGGAAGGCGCGCCAGGCCGGAATCTTCGTGGTCATGGATCAGTGCATCCTGCAGGAACACCGGGCGCGGTTCGGATGATTCCCCGCAAATCGGAACAATGAAATGTAGGCGCGAGCGTCCCGCTCGTGCGGGAGCGCGTCTGCCGCCTGCACGAGCGGGACGCTCACGCCTACATTTCATTGTTCCGATTTTACGCCTTAACGAAAATTACCGTCGCGTCGTCGTGTAGGCCCTCGCCATTCGCGAAGCGTCGAACATCGGCGAGGATACTCTCGGCGCAGGAATCTGGCTGCAGGACATGCTCGCGCATGCGCTCGGCGCCATACTCCTCGTCTGTCCCATCCGTGGCTTCCGTAATCCCATCGCTGTAAAAGACCAGCCGTGAGCCCTTGGAAAGCTGCACCTGGCTTTCGGAGAATTCTCCCGTCCCCAGCCCCAGTGGTATTCCACGTTCGCTGTCCAGAAAGCGCGCTCCCTGTTCATCCACCAGCAAGGGTCGCAGGTGGCCGGCGCTGGAGAAACTCAAGGTGCGGGTCGATGGATTGAGCACCGCGAATAGCATGGTGACGAACCTTCCGCTAGGAAAATCCTCCACCAGCAAGCGATTGAGGCGAGTGAGCACTTCGCCGGGGCCGCTGCAGGTCTGCGCCAGAGAGCGCATCATGCCGCGGGTTGCGGACATCAGGAGGGCAGCCGCCGTGCCTTTTCCCGAAACGTCGGCCAGCACCAGGCCCCAGCAACCGTCGTCGAAGGAGATGAAATCGTACCAGTCTCCGCCCACTGCGCCCGCCGGAATTGATAGCCCGGCAATCGCGAAGCCGGGAATGTAGGGCGAACTCTTCGGCAGCAGTGCCTGCTGGATAATGCGTGCCTCGCGCTCTTCCTGGCTCATCCGCTCGCGCTCATGCCTTTCGTGCTGAAAGCGCCGCGCGTTGTGCACAGCGACTGCCAGGTGGTCGCACAGCCCTTGCAGCATTCGCAGCTGCTCGCGAGGGAAGCCATCCAGTTCGTGGTGCGACGCGGAAAACACACCCACCAGTTTGCCATCGACCAGAAGAGGGATGGCTACTTCGGAGCGCGTCGATTCCTCGCATGCGACGTAATACGGATCCTGGCTAACGTCGGGGGCGTATCGCATCTGCAGAGTAGAGGCGACGTAGCCGACCATACCTCCCTTGCCAACCGTCATCCGCGATCCCTTGCATTGAGTGGTGCAGCCATGAACGCCGGCTGCTTCCAGGTCGCCACGCTTTTCGTCGTGCAGGTAAAGATTGGTTTCCACGCAGCCAAAGGCGCAAGAAACGTCGTTGACAACGTGATCGATCAGTTCATCCAGATCGAGGATCGAGGTGATCTTGCGCGACCATTTCTGCAGCTTGAGCAGATGTTCGATCTGATCGAGCGGCACCGGGCGGGCCGTGACCGAGTCCGTGATGACACCTTGCGGAAATGTAGCCATGGAACCAACTCCTTGGACGATGTCAGCCGGAAAACTGCCGGATACCCTGTATGAGATGCTCGAATCTAAGCGCCGGATTCGGACTTAGTAGCGCGGGGAGTGCCTCTCGCAGCCTGGGATCGCCGACGTTTAATTTCTTCCAGACGCTCCCCAATACGCTTTTCCATCCCCTCGGCGGTCGGGCGGTAATAGACACGATCTTTCAGATTGTCGGGCAGACACTGCATGTCAGCCACTTTGTCTTCCAGATCATGTGCGTACTGGTAGCCTTGGCCGTACCCCAGGCCCTTCATTAGTCCGGTAGGCGCATTGCGCAGGTGCAACGGGACCGGTTCAGCTGCGGTGCGTTCCACATCGCCCTGAATTTCACCGTAAGCGGTATACAGCGAGTTGGATTTGGGAGCCACCGACAGGTACACGACGGCCTGCGCGAGCGCCAGGTTGCCTTCCGGCATACCCAGAAAATCCACGGCATCGCGCGCGGCCATGCATTGCGAAAGAGAGTTGGGATCGGCCAGGCCGATATCTTCCACCGCCATTCGCACCACGCGCCGCGCGATGTAGAGCGGGTCTTCGCCGGCTTCCAGCATTCTTCCCAGCCAGTAAAGCGCCGCGTCGGGATCGCTGTTACGTACCGATTTGTGCAGTGCGGAAATAAGGTTGTAATGTTCCTCGCCGGCCTTGTCGTACCGTAGTACACGCTTCTGCAGGGCGTCGGTGACGATTTCGTCCGAAATTTCCGCGCTCGCTTCCTTGTTGCCCGCTTTATCGGCAGCGGCGCCAGCCAGGGAGGCAGCCACTTCCAGCACGTTGTAGGCGCTGCGGGCATCTCCGCTGGAATAGGCCGCGATTTTTTCCAGGACATTGTCAGGAGCTTGCAACTTCATGGTTCCCAGACCGCGGGTTTCGTCGGCCAGGGCGCGCTTCAGGAGCGCAACCACCTGGTCTTCGGTGAGCGGCTTGAGCACATACACCCGGCTGCGGGAAAGCAGCGCGGAGATGATTTCGAACGAAGGATTCTCCGTAGTGGCGCCGATGAGTCGGATGTTTCCTTTTTCCACATGAGGCAGGAATGCATCCTGCTGGGCTTTGTTGAAGCGATGGATCTCGTCAATGAAAACTATCGTCCGAGTGCCATATTGTCGCGCGCGCTCAGCGTCGGCCATCACTTGCTTGATTTCCTTGATGCCAGTGAGGACGGCCGAAAACTCGACAAACTCCGCCTTGGTCATGTGGGCGATGATTTGCGCCAGGGTTGTTTTGCCGGTGCCCGGCGGACCCCAGAAAATGAGCGAGCCGATGTCGTCGCGTTCGATTTGAGTGCGCAAGGGCCTGTCTGGTCCAACCAGATGCTCCTGACCCACGAACTCATCGAGCGTGCGCGGGCGCATGCGGTCGGCGAGCGGGCGGGTGCGGTCGCCCGGGTTATCGCCGCTCGGGATGGTCTGAAACAGGCTCATGATACGGACTGCCAATCACTTGTCGCTAAGAGCGATGAACCACCAAGGACGCGAAGTTTCACGAAGGAAAATCCCATTGTCTTCCTTCGTGTCCCTTCGTGTCCTCGGTGGTTAATGCCTTTTGTCTCGCGACCTCATACAACACAATGCTCGTCGCCACGCCGACATTCAGCGAATCCACCTGCGGAGCTTGCGGGATCGCTACGACTTCATCCATAGCTTTGATGACGCCCCGGCCTACTCCTGCGCCTTCGCTTCCAATAAAAATTGCAATCGGCCGGGAAAGGTTGGCTTGATCGAGCGGCGAGCCTTTATGCGACGCAGTAGCCAGCAGCCTTATGCCGAGTGCTTTCATGCGGCCGATAGCGTCGGACAGATTCGCCCGCGCCAGCGGGAGACGGAAAACCGAACCTGCCGAAGCGCGCACGACCTTGGGATTGAACGGGCTCACCGTTCCTTCCCCCAAAACGACGCCGCCGGCGCCAAAAGCTTCGGCTGATCGCAGTATTGTCCCCAGATTTCCGGGGTCCTGCACTCCCGCGATGGCCAACAGCGGTCCGCCTGCAGCTTTGGCTAACACTTCTTCAAGGGTGAAATCCTTCCATCGCACCAGGGCAGCAACCCCCTGCGGTGCTTCGCTGGGGACGACGCTGGCAAACAGCTTATCGGGCAGTAGGAGCGTCTCGACCTGGGCGCCGAGTTGGGGCAAAAGCCGCTCTGCCCGGGCCGCGGCCGTCTCGCTGAAAAAGACTGCCTGAAAGCGCAGGCCGCTGCGAATGGCTTCTTCCAAAATTCTCAGGCCTTCAATGGCGCAGTACCCCTCAGGGGTGAGCTCGCCGCGGGCGAAGGCCCGGCGCAACTCTTTGACCAGAGCATTGTGGCGTCCCTCGATGCGGCGCAGGCGGGTGCTAACGCTTCCTCCACGGGTTGTGGCGCTTGGGCTCATGCGGTGCGGGTCCGGTCAGAATGATACCTGTTCCTCTCGGTTTGTAGCGCTTCCCATGTTATGTTAGCTTTCGCAACTCGAGACTTGGGCCAGAAGGGATTAGCATTGCACCCGGAAATCCTTAAGATAAGCAGCGAGAACCCGGAAGCATCACTTATCCGATATGCCGCGGACCAGATCCGCGCCGGCGAAGTGCTGGGCATGCCGACCGACACTTTTTACGGGCTGGCGGCCGACCCGTTTAATTTGCGCGCGGTGGATCGTGTGTATGACATCAAGTCGCGGTCCCGGCACAAGCCGCTGTCGCTGCTGATCGCCAATGTGGACCAGGCAGAGCAGTTGGCACAGCCGCTGACCGAGGAGTTTTATGCCCTGGCGCGGCGATTCTGGCCCGGGCCGCTGACCATCATCGTGAAAGCGTCTTCGCGCCTTCCCCTTAAAGTGACGGCCAACACCGGCAACGTCGCGCTACGGGTTCCGAAGGCGACCATTCCACTGGCCGTGGTGCAGGCGGCGCAAATTCCCATCACCGCCACTTCCGCAAACCTGAGCGGCGAAACTGAGTGCACCACTGCATTAGCCGTTCGCGACCAGCTGCAGGACCGCATCTCGATCATCGTGGACGGCGGCACCTCGCCCCGTGACGTAGCTTCGACCATCGTCGACCTCACCGACGAAGAAGCCCGCTGGCGCATCATGCGGGAAGGCGCCATCCCGGCTCAGGAGATCTCCGAGTTCTTTGCGCAAGGATGAAAGAAGAAGCAAACCGGCAGCGGCAAAGCCCCTGGCCCTTATGGGTAGTTGCCCTGGTTGCGGTAGGCGTCGTCATCTTTCTAGGGTTCAGCAGCCTTCAGGTAGTGCATGAAGCGGGTTTGCAGGAAGTTCATTCCGCGGATGCGATCGTGGTTTTCGGTGCGGCTGAGTATGCCGGCCATCCATCTCCAGTTTTTCGCGCCCGGCTGGATCACGCATACGACCTGTTTGAGCGCGGGGCTGCTCCGGTCGTAATTACCACCGGAGGATCGGCGGCGGATCCCACCTTCAGCGAGGGCGGAGTCGGCCATGACTACTTGATGCACCGCGGTATTCCCGAAGCAAAATTGATTGCTGAAACTCGGGGCTCCGACACGGCTTCCTCGGCCGAAAGGGTCGCGGTCATCATGCGCACCAACCGGATGCGCAGTTGCGTGGCGGTCAGTGATGCGTACCACGTATTCCGCATCCGCAAACTGCTGGAGCATGAGGGAGTGCAGGTGTACGTGGCGCCTCGGCCCGACTCGCGCCCGCGTTCGCCGTGGCAGCGGGCCTGGGCGGTGTTGCGGGAAGCCGCGAGCTACCTGGCTTGGCGGCTGAATATTCCGGCGTAGCTGGGGATTTTTGACTCCAGCGATCAGTCACCGGTCTGTTACTATCCTGCCAACTTCGTGACATCATCAAACTGAAAAATATCTGGAGAGCGAATGGTGCGGACTATTCTGGTTGCGGTTGCGCTGTGTGTAATTTTCAGTTCGTTCGGTGAGGCACAGGTGCAACAGTCCCCAAATCTCATGCCGGTTCCAGCCAGGATGGAGGTAGGAAACGGCGAGCTTCTGATTGGCCCAACCTTTTCGGTTTCTATTGCCGGTCCGCACGAGGCTCGATTGGATCGGGCCGTGGGGATTTTTCTCGCTCAACTTGGCCGGCAAATCGGAATGCCACCCATCGACATGCAGGTTGCGGATTCCGCCAACGCCACTCTCGTCATTCAAGCCGCGGGTGAAACCAAAGAGGTGCAGGAACTGGGCGAAGACGAATCCTACCGGCTGGAGATCAGCCACGCCGGCGCTCGGCTGAGCGCGCCGAACGCACTTGGCGTCATGCATGGCCTGCAGACTTTCCTGCAACTGGTCGAAACTACCAAAGAAGGTTTCGCGGTGCCCGCAGTCTCCATCGAAGACAGCCCGCGGTTTCCCTGGCGTGGATTGATGATTGACGTGAGCCGGCACTTTATCCCGCTCGACGTGCTTAGGCGGAACCTGGATGGCATGGCGGCAGTAAAGCTCAACGTCTTCCACTGGCATCTCTCGGACAACCAGGGCTTCCGCGTCGAAAGCAAGAAGTTTCCCAAGCTGCAGGAAATGGGCTCGGACGGCCTGTTCTACACCCAGAACGAAGTTCGTGACCTGATCGCGTACGCGCGCGAGCGTGGCATCCGCGTGGTACCGGAATTCGATATGCCGGGCCACAGCACGGCGTGGTTTGTCGGCTATCCCGAACTGGCCAGCGGCCCCGGGCCCTATGAAATTGAGCGCAAGTGGGGGGTCTTTGATCCCGCAATGGATCCCACCCGGGAGGACACTTACAAGTTTCTCGATAAATTTATCGGTGAGATGGTCCAGCTTTTCCCCGACCAGTTCTTTCACATTGGAGGCGACGAGGTAAATGGAAAGCAGTGGGATGCGAATCCCAAGATTCAGGACTTCATGCACACCCACGGGCTGAAGGACAACAACGATCTGCAGGCATACTTCAATCAACGTGTGCAGAAAATCGTGAGCAAGCACGGAAAAACCATGCTGGGATGGGACGAAATTCTCCGACCTGACCTGCCCAACAGTATCGTCATTCAATCCTGGCGCGGGCCAGACTCGCTGGCGCAAGCCGCCAGGCAAGGCTACCGCGGGCTGCTGTCATCAGGCTATTACGTCGACCTGATGTGGTCCGCCGAGCGGCATTATTCAACCGAGCCGCTCAGCGGCGCGGCCGCGAATTTGAGCCCGGAGGAGCAGAAGCGCATCCTCGGCGGCGAGGCCTGTATGTGGTCCGAATATGTTTCGCCGGAAAACATTGACTCGCGCATCTGGCCGCGCACTGCCGCAATCGCAGAAAGATTGTGGTCGCCGCAGAGTGTGCGCGATGTAAATTCGATGTACCAGCGCTTGGACGAAGCAAGCCAGCGCCTGGACTGGCTGGGCTTAACGCACAATTCGAGTTATGAGCCCATGCTCCGCCGGATCACGGGAACAGATGACATTTCCGATCTTAACGTTCTAGCTAATGTGCTGGAGCCGGTCAAGGATTACACTCGCGAGGAAACTGCGATTGAGCCCGCCACCAGTGCGAAGCCGCTAGTCCGGGTCGTGGATGCGGTGCGGCCAGAAAGCGCGACGGCAAGGCAGTTTGCGGATTCCGTGAATGCGCTGGTCACTGGAAAATCCAGGCCCGGGACAGAGGCTCTGGTCAGAAGTCTGCTGAGCCAATGGCGCGACAATCAGGTTGAACTTCAGCCATTATTTGAGAAGTCTTCATTGCTCAGGGAAGTTGCGCCAATCTCGCAGAGTCTTTCGGCGCTCGGAGCCGCTGGCTTGGCCGCGCTGGACTACCTCGATCGCGGCGAGCACCCGCCGGCCGCCTGGATCACGCAACAACTTGCGTTGGTAGAACAGGCAAAAAAGCCACAAGCTCAGCTTCTGGTCGTGGTCGCACCCTCAGTCGCGAAGTTGATCCAGGCGAGCGCCGGTCAAATTTCGACACCCTCTCCGCCCACATTGCCCCCCAAATAGCCGCAGAGTAACCTGATGGTCATGAACCGAGTCATCCTGAGCGGAGTCGAAGGACCACTGCCTTGCCACTTCTGTGCGGGGCGATTTGTTTCTGACGCGATGTGGCGATAGCAATGGACGGCACGCAGCGAGTTCTCGTAGTCAAATAGGGGTCCTTCGACTGCGTAACGTCTTCGCAACGCGAAGACGTTACTTCGCTCAGGATGACAGAAAATGCTCTACGGAAGATGAAAGGTGCTTCTAGTGACTCATCCTGATTTCACCGCGAGGCCGGAATCGTGGCCGGCCCTGCCGCTCGAAGCCTGGCAGGATACCCGCGACACGCTTCACATGTGGACCCAGATTGTGGGCAAAGTTCGCCTGGCGCTGAGCCCGCTCATCAACCACTGGTGGGAGGTGCCGCTCTACATCAGCGCCCGCGGCCTCACTACTTCGGCGATTCCGTACCAGCGCGGGATCTTCGACGTGGAGTTCGATTTTCTTGATCACAATCTGGTGATCCGAACCAGTGAAGGGTCGGTTAAGACCATCCCGTTGGCGCCCCGGTCGGTGGCCGACTTCTACAAAGAGTTCATGGCGGCTTTGGGATCGCTCGGCATTGAGGTCAAGATCTGGACAATGCCCTGCGAGCTTCCCAACCCGATTGCGTTTGAGCGCGACACTCAACATGCATCCTATGACCGCGAATACGTGGCCCGCTTCTGGCGCATCCTGGTGCTGGTCAATACGATCTTCGAAGAATTCCGCTCAGGCTTCATCGGCAAGAACAGTCCGGTGCATTTCTTCTGGGGAAGTTTTGACCTGGCGGTCACGCGCTTTTCCGGACGCCGCGCTCCGCCGCGTGAAGGGGCGGACTCCATAACCCGGGAAGCCTATTCGCATGAGGTGATCAGCGCGGGGTTCTGGCCCGGCGGCGGCGATATGAAGGGCGCGGCGTTTTACGCCTACGCCGCCCCGGAGCCCGACGGCTATGGGCGGGCCATAGTCCGGCCCGGTAAGGCGTTTTATCATCCGCAGATGAAAGAATTCTTCCTCATGTACGATGACGTCCGTCTGGATCCTTCGCCCCGACAGGCCCTGCTGGAGTTTCTACAAAGCACCTACAAAGCCGGAGCCAACCTGGCCAAGTGGGATCGCGCCGAGTTGGAAAGGGCAACCTAACCGCGGTCACAAAGACGTTCTCGAAATGAGACGCCCGGGTCTTAGAACCCCTTTCCTTCCAAGGGCTTAAGCGCAAGACCCATTCTGTCTTAAGGCCACTGCCGGAATCTTAATGGTCTTCCGTTACCTGTCCTGGGTTACCCCCGCGTCCTATCATCAGGCTCTTACGAATTATGGCGACTCCCACTCTCGATCCCAAGACCAGCGACACGGTCCAGGCGCTTGTGCAACTCCTCCGGTCCCGATCTTCGGAGGAGATTAGGCAGCGCATGTACGACAATCCGCCCGGAAGCCCGTGGTGGGCGGCCTGCAAGACTGAACTCGATCTGCGCAATAGCGAACGCTCGGCAGCCGCACTGGTCGACACCTCCCGCGTCCTGGACAAACTTCGCAGCGCCACCGACCATCTGGACGAACTGACCGACAAGCTGCTGCAAGCCACCAACGACATGGCAGAGGTGGTAAAGTCCGTCCGCGAATCCGGCCGGCGTATGGAAATTGCCACTTATGTGATCGTGGGATTGACCATCGTGCAGCTCTTCTACATCGCCTTCCAGTTCTCCGCCAAACACTAGGAAAAGATGTGGGCGCGAGCGTCCCGCTCGTGCAGGAGCGTAAATAACCCAAAAGCCTAGATTCCAGGACAACGATTCTTTGCCCCATCCCGCGGCCTCGGCTACCATGTCTCCCGTGACCAAATACGTCGGCGCAATCGATCAGGGCACAACCAGCACCCGCTTCAGCGTATTTGACGCTACCGGCAAGATCATTGCCTCTGCCCAAAAAGAGCACGAACAAATCTATCCACAGCCGGGGTGGGTGGAGCACGATCCGGACGAGATTTGGCAGGCAACGCAAGACGTCATGGCGCAGGCTTTAGCGCGGGGGAACATTGGCTCCGCCGAACTCGCCGCCATCGGCATCACCAACCAGCGTGAGACCACGGTGCTCTGGAACCGGAAAACAGGCAAACCCGTAGCTAATGCATTGGTCTGGCAGGACACCCGGGTTGATGATTACGTCACCAAGCTTTCGCTCGACGGCGGGCCTGACCGCTTTCGAGCCCAGACGGGCCTCCCGCTCAGTACTTATTTCAGCAGCTTGAAAATTCGCTGGCTGCTTGATCATGTGCCCGGCATCCGGAACCTGGCGGAAGCCGGTGAAGTAATTTTTGGCAACATCGATTCCTTCTTGACCTGGCACCTCACGGGTGGCCTGGATGGCGGGCTTCACATCACCGATGTCACCAACGCCAGCCGAACCCAGCTCATGGATTTGGATACGCTCGCTTGGGACCGCGACTTGTTGGAAGTGTTCGGCATCCCCGCGGCCATGTTGCCCTCGATTCGTTCCAGTGCAGAAGCCTACGGGATCGTGAAACAAGGCGCCGTAAAGGGCGTCGCGATAGCCGGAATTCTTGGGGACCAGCAGGCCGCGCTGGTGGGCCAGACCTGCTTTAAATCCGGCGCAGCCAAGAACACGTACGGCACGGGGTGTTTCCTTCTGATGAACACAGGAGAGTCCGCCGTCCGCTCCAAGTGCGGACTGCTGACCACGGTCGCCTACAAGTTCGGGCAACACCCAGCCCGATACGCGCTTGAGGGCAGCATTGCCATCACCGGCGCGCTGGTCCAATGGGTGCGCGACAACCTGGGCCTGATCGCTTCCAGTCCTGAGATAGAAACGCTGGCGCGGACAGTAGAGAACAACGGAGGGGTATATTTCGTCCCGGCATTCTCCGGACTCTACGCGCCCTATTGGAAGCACGATGCCCGCGGCGTGATCGCCGGCCTCACTCGTTACGTCAACAAGGGACACCTGGCGCGCGCGGTGCTGGAAGCAACCGCCTTCCAGACACGAGAAGTGGTCGAAGCCATGGAGAAAGATTCCGGCATTCCACTGGACGTCCTGCGCGTAGATGGTGGCATGGTAGACAATGCACTGCTCATGCAGTTCCAGGCCGATATCCTGAACCGCCCGGTAGTAAAGCCCCTGATCAAAGAAACCACGTCACTGGGCGCTGCGTACGCCGCCGGTCTGGCGGTCGGCTTCTACAAGAATACTGACGATCTGCGGGCGCGATGGTCAGTGGGTCAAACCTGGAATCCTGGGCTGGATGAGGGAAAGCGCACGGAAATGTACCGCATGTGGAAGAAAGCGGTGACGCGATCGTTTGATTGGACCGAGTAGGAGTCCCTAAATCACTTAAGGTTGCCCCACTCTTTGAGTGACAATGCCGGCGAAACTACGTCGCCTGTGATCGAACCCATGCCCTCAAGAAAGCCATAAATCGCAAGCTCGGCTTCCTCGTACCAAATTCGCTGGCCATGGACCGAGCACGTTTCGTGCGGACATTCCAAAGTTAGCAGGCGCTGCGCGCCTCTCTCAATCACTTCTCCTTCGGTGAAGAAAATCTTTCGTCCGCAGCCG
This sequence comes from Terriglobia bacterium, assembly GCA_963748935.1. Classification (GTDB taxonomy): domain Bacteria; phylum Acidobacteriota; class Terriglobia; order Terriglobales; family Acidobacteriaceae; genus JAIQFF01. The sequence goes on along the minus strand of CAVVLA010000026.1, from coordinate 53,269 downwards.
CGACACAGAACGTGCGTTTTTGGTCCGTAGGTAATGCGCATTTGATTTTCTCTTCGTTCAGTGTAGAGCCACGCGGTGAGGTGTCAAGTGAGCTGGTTTTAAGCCCGTTTCAACTCTCTTCCCCCACCTTCAACACCGCCAAGAACGCCTCCTGGGGAATATCCACGCGCCCGATGCGTTTCATGCGGCGCTTGCCTTCTTTTTGTTTCTCCAGCAGCTTGCGTTTTCGCGAAATGTCGCCGCCGTAGCACTTGGCGATGACGTTCTTACGTATGGCCGACACGGTTTCGCGAGCGATAATCTTTGCTCCGATCGACGCTTGTATGGCGACTTCAAACATCTGTCGCGGAATCAGTTGGCGCATTTTGGAAACCAGCAACTTCCCACGTTCGTAGGCGAAGTCGCGATGCACAATGATGGAAAGCGCATCCACCGGCTCACCTGCTACCAGGATGTCGAGTTTCACCATCGGAGACTCCCAATAATCCGCCAGGTGATAGTCCAGCGACGCGTAGCCGCGTGAGACCGATTTAAGCCGGTCATAAAAATCGAGCACGATCTCATTCAGAGGCAGCTCGTAATGAAGCATCACGCGCGATGAACTGACATATTCAAAGGTCTTCTGCTTGCCGCGCTTGTCCTCCACCAGCTTCAGGATTCCACCTACATACTCTTCATTGGTGAGAATGGTGGCCAGGATTACCGGTTCCTGGACTTTATCAATCTCGCTCGGGTCGGGCCAGCGCGAGGGATTGTCCACTTCGATCAAGGTGCCATCTGTCTTGGTGATTTTGTAGCGCACTCCGGGCGCCGTGGTGATCAGCTCCAGGTTGAATTCACGCTCCAGCCGCTCCTGGATAATCTCCATATGGAGAAGGCCCAGAAATCCGCAGCGGAAGCCGAAACCCAGCGCCACCGAACTTTCCGGCTCGAAGAAGAACGACGAGTCATTGAGCCGCAATTTCTCCAGCGCCTCGCGCAACTGGGTGTGTTCGTGCGCATCCACGGTATAGAGGCCGGCAAAAACCATGGGCTTGATTTCTTCAAAGCCTGGTAGGGGTTCGATCGCTGGATTGGCGTCGTCGGTAATGGTGTCGCCGATCTTGGTGTCGGCCACGGTCTTGCTGTTGGCCATCAGAAATCCGACTTCGCCGGCCCGCAGTTCCTCCACCTCGACCGGCTTGGGCGTCAGAACCCCAAGTGTTTCCACCTCTAGCATGCGCCCATTCCACATCAGGCGGATTTTTTGACCCTTGCGGATGGTGCCTTCAAAAACGCGAGTCAGGACGATAACGCCGCGGTAAGGATCGAACCAGGAGTCGAAGATCAGCGCTTGCAGCCGGTTCTCCGGATTACCCTTGGGAGGCGGCACATGCTTGACGATCGCCTCCAGAACGTCGGGTACGCCCAGGCCAGTTTTGGCGCTGATCAGGACGGCGTCGGAAGCATCAAGCCCGACTGCGCCTTCGATCATCTCCTTTGTGCGATCCACATCGGCGCTCGGCAGATCAATCTTGTTGATGACCGGAATAATTTCCAGGCGGTTGTTGATGGCTAGATACGCATTGGCCAGTGTCTGGGCTTCCACGCCCTGCGAGGCGTCGACCACCAGAAGCGCGCCTTCGCACGACGCCAGCGATCGCGAGACTTCGTAGGAGAAGTCCACGTGCCCCGGCGTGTCGATCAGGTTGAGCTGGTAGAGCTGGCCATCCTTTGCGGTGTACATCATGCGCACCGCGTGTGCCTTGATGGTGATTCCGCGCTCGCGCTCCAGATCCATGGAATCGAGGACTTGAGCCTGCATCTCGCGGGCCGTGAGCGATCCGGTCAGCTCCAGCAGACGGTCTGCGAGCGTGGATTTGCCGTGATCGATATGGGCAATAACCGCAAAATTGCGGATAAAAGCGCGGTCCATAGCTGCGGAGGCCAATGTCTGATTCTAACAGGGCAGGCGTTGGGCGTCGGTTTCACTCCGCGGACGCTCGGGCGCCTCTCGCAAACGGATGAGCCCGCGGGTCGGGTCCTGATAGCCTCGCGTCCTTTGCGACATTTTTTAGCGATCTCTGCGCTTAAAATCTCTTGCTTTTATCGCGGAGAAAAATCAAAACATTTAGAACGCAAAGAACGCAAAGTCTGCGAAGAAAACCTAAATTAGGGCGCCACCGCCGAGCCCCGAAATGCGAGTAAGATATCAAAGATATAAAATGAAAGAATGCGTTATCTGGTTAGAGCGCGCGTCAAGCCGGGATGCGAACGTGGCCTGCTGCAAGCCATCGAAAATGGAACTCTCGGCCAGGGTTCAGTGGCCGAGGGCGAGTACCTGCGGAATATGAAGGATGCAAGACTCTACCCTGATCATACGGCGCGCTGGGTTGAGGTTTGCTATTGCCCCACGCCGCTCGAGGAAGAACAGCCATACTGGAGCCAGTATTTTGAGCTGACGCGAATTCAGGATGCCCACAATCGCCGCCGATGTCGCGACCAGAATGGCACCGAACCCTGGGGATGCGGCGACTGCGACTGTACCCTCCGCCTGGAACATAATCTCGAAAGCAACGGCGCGCCATTTCTCGAGATCCTTCGTGGAAAATTAGTCGAGATCCAACCACAGCCAAGACCGTTGCCGTCGACACGCAAGCCAGCCTGAACGCATGGCCCCTGATTTCTTTACAACGATTGATCATGTCCAACTGGCCATGCCTCCGGGCGGAGAGGGGCCGGCGCGCCGGTTCTACCGCGACTTGCTGGGGATGGACGAGGTCGCCAAACCTGCTGAACTAGTCAAGCGGGGCGGGTGCTGGTTCAAAAGCGGCGAAGTGCAGATTCATCTCGGCGTAGAGCAGAAGTTTCATCCGGCGAAGAAGGCTCATCTTGCCCTGCGATGCCATGACTACGCCACTCTGGTTAAGCGTCTGCACGAAGCTGGCGTGGACATACTCGAAGTGAATGACATTCCGGGAGTGCGGCGCTGTCATACTTACGATCCGTTTGGAAACCGCATTGAACTCGTCGGCACATAGCCGTTTGGTTTCTCTCTCCATTACAATCTCAGCGTTCGATTGCAATCTTGAAGGGTGAAACATGCGCCAGTTCTTTGCCGCAGCGATCTTCAGTGTTGCCGCCGTTGCGTTGGCTTCGGGCCAGAACCTCTCGCCGGAGGTACGGCCGTTCGTAAAAGTGGACGCCCCGGTCGTCGCGCTGACCCACGTACGCGTCATTGACGGAAGCGGCGCGGCGCCGCGCGAGAACCAAACGGTCATTGTCTCAAATGGAAAGATTGCATCGGTAAGCGATGCGGCGACCGCGCCAGTCCCCAAAGATGCTCTCGTCATGGATCTGCACGACTCCACTGTCATCCCCGGCCTGGTTGGCATGCACGATCACCTGTTCTATCCCATGGGCAATGCCATTTTCGGGGAAATGGGGTTCAGCTTCCCGCGTCTTTACCTCGCGGCCGGAGTGACCACCATCCGCACCGGCGGCTCGCTGGAGCCTTATACCGACCTCGAAATCCGCAATCAGATTAATCGCGGCGAGGCGCCCGGTCCCAAAATGCACGTGACTGGGCCATATCTTGAAGGTAAAGGAACTTTCGCTGTGCAGTTACACCAACTGAGCGGGCCGGAAGACACAACCCGAATGGTGAACTACTGGCTGGATGAAGGCGTCGACAATTTCAAAGCCTACAACTTTATTACCGCCGAGGAGCTTTCAGCTGCCATCACCGCCGCCCACAAACGCGGCGCCAAGGTGACCGGACATTTGTGTTCGATCGGCTTTCGCGAGGCCGCTGCCCTCGGCATCGACAATCTTGAACACGGCCTGCTGGTCGACACTGAATTTTTCCCCTGGAAGAAACCCGGGGCATGCCCCTACACCCCGAAAGACATGGATTTCATTTCCAAACTCGATGTAAAGTACGGTCCGGTGCATGAAATGATCCTCGATCTGGTCCGGCGCCACGTTGCCATCACTTCTACCCTGCCGGTGTTTGAAGTCGAAGTGCCCGGTCGCCCCAGTATCCAGCAACGCGTGCTGGATGCGCTTTCGCCCGACGCGCGCAGCGCCTTGCTGGCCAACAAAGTGCGCATGGGCGATCAGGCTCGCCTGAAAAGAATTTACGGTTCCGAGGTTTCTCCGATGGTGGACGCGTTCAAAAAAGAAATGGAGTTCGAATTCGCCTTCGCGAAAGCGGGCGGCACTCTTCTCGCGGGAGAAGACCCGACCGGCATCGGAGGCGTGCTCGCCGGATTCGGTGACCAGCGTGAAGTGGAGTTGCTGGTCGAAGCCGGTTTCACTCCTCTTGAGGCCATTCACATCGCCACCGTCAACGGCGCGGAATTCCTGGGCGAGGCCGATCGCATTGGCTCAATCGCCGCAGGCAAGGCTGCCGACTTGGTGGTGATCAAAGGCGATCCGTCGCAGAAAATCGAAGACATCGAAAACATGGAAATCGTGTTCAAGGACGGAATCGGATACGACCCCGCCAAGCTGCTTGAATCGGTCCGGGGAATTGCAGGGAGCCGATAGTTGAGTCAGACCCCAGTGCTCGTGCTCGCATCCGCCTCTCCGCGCCGACAGGAATTGCTGTGCCATGCCGGTATCGCATTTACAGTGCATTCGGCCAACGTTAGCGAAGCCCCGCTGGCGGGAGAAAGCGGAGGCGCCTGCGCTGAACGCCTGGCGCGCGCGAAGGCACTGGCCGTGTCCCAACGGCGACCAAACGATCTGGTGCTGGGGGCGGACACCGTGGTTGTCGTCGGAAGCGAGATTCTCGGCAAGCCCCGCGATGAAGCCGATGCCATCCGGATGCTCCAACTGCTTTCTGGACGTACTCACCAGGTCACAACCGGCGTTTGCCTTATTGGACCTGAACTGAGAACAGAGAACAGTAAACTCCTAACTGGGTTTCAGGATGTTCGTTCCGAAACCACCCAGGTGACCATGACCGCGATCACCGCAGAAGAAATACGCCTCTACGTTGCCACGGGCGAGCCCTTGGACAAAGCCGGCGCATACGCCATTCAAGGCATCGCTTCCCGCTGGATTCCTAAAATTGAAGGAGACTATTTCAACGTAGTGGGGCTTCCCGTATCTTTGGTTTACCAGATGCTCCTGGAGCACGGGTGGACGGAAGGAAGATAAGCTGAGACTCCTGAGCGATGGTGGTGCAAGCTGCTAAGTTTTTTTGTCCGATTCCTGATCGCCATCTTTCAGGCCGGCTTTGAAGTTCTTGATGCCCTCGCCCAAACCTTTGCCCAAATCGGCAAGCTTGCTCGGCCCAAAGATCAAGAGCGCAATGGCCAAGATAATGAGAATTTCAGGCAAGCCCAATTTTCCAGGCATGGTGTAAACCTCCCTGTGGGTTCGCCGAGCGCGCCGCTGAGCGCATACCAGGCTGCCAAAACACCCCTGTGGAAATTCTAGGCTTCCCAACGACTGGAGTCAAAGCACAGTGCCGATTGCGCAACTCTCTGAATGCTGGAGTCATCCTGTACATACCGCCTAGACTGTCTCGATCAAGCTGGCGAGCAGAGCCGCTCGGCGGGGTAGTTCGGAAATCGTGATTGACTCGTGCACGGCATGGGCACCCTCTCCTACGCCGCCCAGGCCGTCCAGCGTGGGAATTCCCAGGCTGGTGGTGAAATTCCCGTCCGAGCCGCCGCCGACCGAGGCTTCTTCCAGTTTCCAGCCCAGTTGCTTTGCGATCTCAGCGGCTTGCTTGTAGAGCGCCGCTACACCGGAGGTGCGCTCCATCGGGGGACGGTTCACGCCTCCCGTGATCTCCAGTTTGCATTTGCGGTTAAACGGCTTCAGCGCGCGCAACTGGCGATCGATTCCAGCCGCGTCCTTCATACGCGCTATTCGCACATCGAGGGAAGCTTTCGCCTCGCCGGCAACGACATTCGTCCGGGTTCCCCCTGAGACCAGTCCCACGTTGAGAGTGAGCCCGCGCTTCATATCGACCAGTTTGGAGATGGCCGTAATTTGCTTTGCCAGCTCGAGAATTGCACTCTGGCCTTTGTCGAAATCAAGCCCGGAGTGCGCGGCTTTCCCGATAACCTTGATGGTGTATTCTCCGACACCTTTGCGCGCGGTTTTCAGCGCACCCTTGATTCCGTAGGAAGGTTCGAGCACCAGTACCGCCGCGGATTTCCTGGCCAGACTTTCCGTAATTCGGCGGGAGGACTCGCTGCCCACTTCCTCGTCGGAAACCAGCAGCACGGTCACGGGGCGAGGCAAGGCGTCGCTATGCCATGTGCGCAGCCCGTCAATGGCATGAAGCATCAGGGCAATGCCCGATTTCATGTCGAGGGCGCCCGGCCCTGAAAGCTTCCCGTCGCTCACGCGGCAAGGCATGCGCGCCAGAGTGCCCAAAGGATGGACGGTGTCAATGTGGCCCAAAAGCAGGACGGGCTTGCCGCTGCGCTCGGGGGCGAAATCCACTTGCAGGTGGTCGCCAAAATTCTGAGTGCGATGAAACTTGGAGTGGCCTCCCAGTCCTTCGAAGCGCCCCGCCAGAAGCGCGCACAGGCGGTCGACGGCCTGCTTGTTGTCGCTGGGAGATTCGATTTCCACCAACTGGCGAACGGTTTCGGTGATCGTGTCTTTTCGGTCAACAAAGAAACGTAACCGGTTCGCGAGATCGTGGGGCACGGACAACTGCGGCTTTTTAAGGACCTTTTTCATAAGGGAGGAGTTCTGATTATTCAACCACCAGGGACACTAAGGTACACGAAGGAAACTCTTAGCGATTGTAACTTCGGTGTTGCGCCGGCATCTTGCCGGCATTGAGACTCCAGTGGCGTCGCTGGTTCGTGGATTTGGCGGAGACGCGGTACAGTATAATTTGCGCTCCTGCCGAGAAAAGGCTGGCGAGAGAAGATGACGGATACCGCTCAACCTGAGACCGCGGCCCCGGCGCCGTTAAAGACCACGCTGGACATTATCGACATATTTCACATCCTGCCTCACCGTTTTCCTTTTCTGCTGATCGACCGCGTTATTGAAATCCAGCGCAAGCACCGGATCGTGGCCATCAAGAACGTCACCATCAATGAGCCGTTTTTTGCCGGGCACTTTCCCAATCTGCCGATTATGCCGGGAGTACTGATTGTCGAAGCCATCGCGCAGGCGGGCGGTGCATTATTGCTGACCGAAGTAGAAGACCGCGACGGCAAGCTGATCATGTTTACCGGGATCGAACGGGCCAAGTTCCGCCGTCCGGTGGTGCCGGGCGATCAGTTGCGCATTGAGGTCGAGTTGAAGAGCTGGCGGGCGCGTCCCCGGATGATCGCAGTCCGCATGGAAGGCATTGTCTACGTCGGTGCCCGGCGTGTGGCCGAAGCCATCGTGAGCTGCCAACTGGTGGACAGGGCACGAGGGCGGGCATCCTCCGATGGCGACACCGCAACCGCGGAGACGGACGAGCCGGAATCATAGGCTCAAATATGCCGAGACACGCCCATTCCACAGGTCAAGCGTCCAGTGATGCCGTAATGCAGTCTTCCAAAGGCATCCATCCCACCGCCATTATCGATCCTAAAGCTCGAATTCATCCCTCGTGCAAGATCGGGCCTTACTGCGTAATTGGGCCGGAGGTCGAAATCTGCGAAGGCTGCCACCTGGTTTCCCACGTGACCATGGAAGGCCCCACCCGGATCGGCGCCGACAACGGCTTCTTTCCCTTTTGCTCAATCGGCATGGCGCCCCAGGACCTTACCTATGCCGGCGAGCCTACCCGGCTCGAAATCGGCGACCACAACGAGATCCGCGAGTTCGTCACGATTAACCGCGGCACGGTCAAGGGCGGTGGACTCACCAGGGTTGGCAGCCACACGTTGGTTATGGCGTATACCCACATCGCACACGATTGCGACATCGGGGATCACGTGATTCTGGCCAACGCCGCAACTCTGGGAGGCCACATTACTGTGGGCGAGTGGGCGGTGGTGGGTGCGTTGTGTCCGATTCATCACTTCGTCCGCATTGGAGCGCATTCTTTCATCGGCGGGGGCACGACCGTCACCCGGGACGTGCTTCCGTTCTCGAAAACGGCCGCCGCGCGGGACACTCACGCCTATGGACTGAACGCGCTCGGCCTGGAGCGCCGCGGTTTCAGTAAGGATCGTATCCGCAAAATTCACCACGCTTATAAACTGCTGCTCGCCTCCAAGCTCAATACCACGCAGGCGCTGGCGCGGTTGAAGTCAGAGCCCGACCGCGGAGAAGATGTGGACACGCTGATAAACTTTATCGAAGCGTCGGAGCGCGGAGTGATCAAGTAACCTTGGTCGTCAGAGATCGGGTGTTCAGCAGATGGGCCAGAGTCCGGGACACAACTTGTCGTCAAAGAGCGCATGAAAAATCGTCCATTCGTCGAGAATGTCGACTGCGGGATCTTTCGCTATTTGCGCATTGATCATGGCGCCGACCATTCTCTCGATATTGACTTGGGCTTCGGTTTTGCGTTCGGCGAACTCGTATAGTCCAACTTTGTTGAGTTCGAGACCTGACTTCAGCCGCTCTTTGAAACAGGCTTCGCACCGTATGGAGAATTTAAAGCGCTGCCGGGCCGCCGTCCGCACCGCCGCGCCCCACAAAAATCCCGACGGGTATTTGATGATGGGGGATTCGTCAGTCATGAAGGCGTCGGAGCGAGAGATTCCCGGTACAAGGATTGTGCCCCGTGACCAGGACCATAATCAAGTGCGTGGATGAGATGAGGTGCGTCTTTACCCGATGTGATCTGTTTTACCGAATGTCATCCTGAGCGGAGCCAGGGCGTTCGCTTGCGAATGCCCTGGTGAAGTCGAAGGATCTCTATTTGTGCAACGAGCGATGTTGCTGTGAGGCATGCAGAGTATTCTCCTTCTTGTGGAGCGACTAGAAAAGGGTAGGGTCCTTCGACCGCGCAACGTCTTCGCAAAGCGAAGACGTTACTTCGCTCAGGATGACAGGTACCGGATGACAGGTACCGGTTTCGGGAGAAAGTAGCGATCATGGCGGAGCGCATCGGTCTTATCGCGGGGAATGGAAGGTTTCCCCTGCTGGTGCTGGACGCCGCACGTTCCCAGGGACTGGAGGTGATCGTCGCCGCCATCAGGGAAGAAGCCTCTGCGGACATCGAGACCCGCGGCGCGACTGCGGTGCACTGGCTTTCCTTGGGCGAATTGTCCAAGCTGATCGAAACTTTTCAGCGCGAAGGCGTCCGCCGCGCCATCATGGCCGGGCAGGTGAAGCATAAGCAGATTTTCTCCAGCATTCGTGCTGACTGGCGGTTGGCCAAGTTGCTGCTTTCTCTGGGAACGCGCAACACCGACTCCCTGCTGGGAGCAGTCGCCAAAACTCTGGCCGATGAAGGCATCACGCTTGAAAGTTCAACCGCTTTTCTTGAGCCCCTGCTGGCCAATGCGGGCATACTCACCAGCCGTCAACCGACGCCGCAAGAGAAAAAGAATGTCGACTACGGGCGCGCCGTCGCCCGTCAGATGGCGGAGTACGATGTTGGTCAAACCGTCGTGGTCGCCGAATCGGCCTGCGTGGCCGTAGAAGCCATGGAGGGCACCGACGCCGCGATCGAGCGAGCCGGGGAGATCATGCGCTCGCTTGCGGGAGACGCCTCTACCCTGAGCCGAGAACTCACCGTGGTAAAGATTGCCAAACCGAACCAGGACATGCGGTTCGACGTGCCCGTGATCGGAGTGAAAACCATTGAAGTGATGCGGCGGGCTGGAGCCGCTTGCCTGGCCGTCGATGCGGGAAAATGCCTGCTGCTGGATGGAAAAGCGGTCATTATGGCGGCTGATTCGGCTAATATCACGATCGTGGCAGACTAGTCCGCTTTCGGAGCTCTTCTATGACGGAAACTTTTCGCCTGGCTGATCAAATTCGCCGCGCTTTTGAGGGCAACGCCTGGCACGGCGATTCGCTTCTTGAGCTGCTCGCGGGCGTCAACGCCAGGACCGCAGCCGCGAAGCCTATCAAGGACGCTCACAGCATTTGGGAACTCTTGCTGCATATTGCTGCCTGGGATGATGCAGTTCGCCGCCGCACCGGAGGCACTGCGGTCACCATGACGGATGAAGAAAACTTTCCGGCGGTGAAAGATGTCAGCGAAGCAGCCTGGCGTCAGGTAGTCGAGTCCACCAAGCAAACCCACAATGAGCTGATCAAGGCGGTCGCCGCCTTCCCCGACTCACGCCTGCAGGAACAGGTCCCCGGCAAGACGCAGAATTACTACAACTTTTATTACATGTTCAGCGGCATTGTGCAGCACGAGCTTTATCACGCCGGCCAGATCGCCTTGCTGAAAAAGTTCCAATGACCCCGGCGACCGGCAAGTTGGTTAGCGTAGCCGTGATCGGCGCCGGCGCCTTCGGACGCAACCATGCCCGCATCTATCAGCAACTCGCGCAGCAGGGCGAATCAGTCCGACTGGTCGGAGTGGTCGATGCCGATGTAAGCCGGGCCGACGCCATCGCCAGCGAATTCGGCTGTCGTGGCTTTGGCTCAATCGAGCAGCTCACAACTACGCACAGCGAAATCCAGGCGGCCTCCGTGGCTGTTCCCACAGTCCACCACCTTGAAGTGGCTCGCGCGCTCATGGAGTCCGGGATTGATGTCCTGGTTGAAAAACCCCTGGCCTCGTCGCTGGCGGATGCCGACGAACTGATTGGTCTGGCTCAAAAACTCGGCCGGATCGCCCAGGTCGGTCACCTTGAGCGATTTAACCCGGCGGTACGAGCCACCGCCGAGCTCATTACTCAGCCCATGTTTTTTGAGGTGCACCGGCTCAGCATCTTCACGCCGCGCTCGCTCGATGTGGACGTAATTCTCGACCTCATGATTCACGATCTCGATGTCGTGCTTTCGTTCGTGCAATCGCCGGTCAAGGAAATTCGGGCCGTTGGCCTTCCCATTCTTTCGGGCAAGACCGATATCGCCAACGTGCGAATGGAATTCGAGTCGGGCTGCGTGGCCAATTTCACCGCCAGCCGGGTGTCGACTGAACGGGTTCGCAAAATCCGATTCTTTCAGCCGCGGCAGTATGTCTCGCTGGATTACAGCCGCCAGGATGTTCTGGTGTTCAGCGTGGGCGAAAGTGAGGCCGCGGGAACTCCCTCAGTAAATCCGCAAATCAAGGTTGCCAAACCCCCGATTGTGGTGGAAGAACCTCTTCAGGCTGAGCTTAGGGCATTTCTGCACGCGGTGAGGATGCGTTCAAAGCCGCTGGTCTCACTCGAAGACGGACGGCGCGCCTTGGCGGTAGCTCTGGACGTGGTAGCCGCGATCCGCGATCACGGCCAGAAAGTTCAGCTGGATCAACTGCACCGCTGATTGGCGAAAGCGTTGTAAGTGCTTGCTGATGAACGGTTCAGGAGACTTTCGCTTTTACACTTCTTGACAATCAATTACGAGGGTTCGCTGTTAATCTTTATTGACCAGGCAGGTACAAACTTAGGTGTCCGTGCATGCTGGTTTTTCGCAGATATTGCGGAAAGATGCGAAAATAGAAAAGCGTTCTGGATGTTTGTGTTTATTCCGGAAAACCGCCCTAGTTGCGGCAACTCGGGGTCGTTTTCGTAGTGTCTAACGCAGTAAGCCAGCAGGTCGATGCCAACCACTGAAATCCCGCCGGGAAGTCCCGTCTCTGCAAGGCCGTCGGCCACGTCCCCGGGCAGCGATCTTTATGACGCAGGCAGTTGGGAATCGGCTTACACCGAAATGCACGACGTTCCCGCCCTGCTGATTCAACTGCAGGACGATCTCTCGCGCTCGCGGCAACGGGAAGCTTTCTGGATCTCGGTCGTGGTTCACCTGGCCATCATCATTCTGGCCGTCAACTCCACCAAATTCGAAAACCTATTGCGTCACCGGGCCGTGGTCGTCGTGAGTCCGGAAGATTTGATGCGCCAGAAAGATCTGACTTACCTGGAACTTCCGCCGGATGAGCAGAAGCTCACGCAGCGGCCGAAGACCAACATCATCTCGGACAAGGATCGGGTTGCGCAATCGAAGGCGCCGCAACTGGATCGCAAGGAGCTTAAGAAGATTCTGGACAGCGCCCGCCCGGGGCGGCCCGAGCCCAGCGGCTCGCCAGCGCAGTCGCAACAACCTACGCCACCTGCGGCGGCAGCAGAGCAGGGCCCGCCAGCGCCGCAGGAGGCGCCGCCTCCGCCACCGCAGAACCAGGTGGCCCGGCTGCAGACTCCCGCGGCGTCGCCAAAAGCGACTTTCGGCACGGGGGCGATGTCGGCCGGATCGGCGATCGAACAGGCGGCCAGGGCCGCCATCAGCAATCGCGGCGGATATGGCGGCGATAGCGGCGACTATGGTTTAGGCCAGGGCAAGCAAGCCGGGGAAGCGATCGGTCCGCTGGACGTGCTGAGCGACACAATGGGCGTGGACTTCGGTCCGTATCTGGCTCGCGTGTTGCACGACGTGCGCGAGAACTGGTACCGCATCATCCCTGAATCGGCGCGCGCGCCGCTCATGAAAAAGGGCAAAGTTTCGATTGAATTTGCCATTCTGAAAGATGGCCAGGTTGCAGGCTTGCAGATTGTCGGCACTTCAGGAGACGTGGCGCTGGATCGCGCCGCTTATGGCGGAATCACCGCGTCCAAGCCCTTCCCGCCGCTCCCCAGTGAATTTGGTGGCCAGTATCTCGCCCTGCGTTTCCACTTCTTCTACAACCCGGACAAGTCGGATCTGCAGTAGGTCGGTCTTCAGTATTCAGTCGTCAGTCATCAGTCATCAGCAACAGCTCGGCACCCAAGGATTTGCTGAAGACTGACGACCGACGACTGAGTTCACCACACTCTGCAACGATTGGCCCTCACCATCGGCGAACCTGCCTTGCAGTGGAAAGCCTGTTGAAACTCCGGGCTGTTGGAGACTACCCCGTTGGTTCGATATTTGTCCGGTGAGTGCGGGTCGATGGTGGCGTACATGCGTTTGGCTTCGTCACGGGTCTGAGCGCACCAGCTCTGCCCATATCCAATGAAGAAGCGCTGTTCCGGAGTGAAGCCGGCGGTCGGTTCCAGTGTCTTGCCGCGAGTTACATTCTGCCAGGCCATGTAAGCCAACATCATTCCACCCAGGTCGGCGACATTCTCCCCCATGGTGAGCTGGCCGTTGATCTTGATGTCATCCACGGCGACGTACTGCGAATACTGCTCTGAGATGCAGCTGGCGCGCTGCTCAAATTGCTTTGCGTCCTCCGGGGTCCACCAGTCGCGCAGATTGCCCTGCGCGTCAAATTGACGGCCCTCATCGTCGAAACCGTGGGTGAGTTCGTGTCCGATCGTGGCCCCGGTGTCGCCATAATTAGCCGCCGCATCGGCGCTGGGATCGAAAAACGGCGGCTGCAGAATGCCGGCAGGAAAGTTGATGTCATTGATCTGGGGATTGTAGTAAGCATTCACCGTGGGCGGTGTCATGCCCCACTCGCCCCGGTCCACCGGCTTGCCGATCTTTGCCAATTGCCGCTGAAACTCGAATTTGCGGGCACGCAGCACATTGCCCATCTCGTCATCGCGCACAATCGTGAGCGCGCTGTAGTCCCGCCACTTGTCGGGATATCCGATCTTATTGGCCAGTGCATGTAATTTTTCCAGCGCTTTCTGCTTCGTCTCGTCCGACATCCAGGACAGATCATGGATGTCGCGCTCCATGGCCTGTTCGATTTCCTTCACCATTTCCTGGGCGCGCTGTTTGGCTTCGGGAGGGAAGGCGCGCCGCACGTAGGCCTGCCCCAACGCCTCCCCCAGATGATTGTCGGTGTAGCTCACACAGCGTTTCCAGCGCGGCTCCAGCTCCTGCGCTCCCGACAATGTTTTGCCAAAGAAGTCGAAGTCGGTATTCACAAAATCCGAAGAGAGATAAGACGCATTGGCGTGGGCTAGGTGCCAGCGCAAGTAAACCTTCCAGCTGGCGAGATCCTCCTTTTGAAGAGCCGCGTCCATGGCTTTGAAGAAATCCGGCGAAGTCACATTCAACTCACGCAACTCGGGCTGGCCAGCTTCGGAGAAATATTTCTTCCAACGGAAGGATGGGCTCAGCGCCTCCAGCTGCTTGCGGGTTATTTTGTGATAGAGAAGTTTGGGGTCGCGGCGCTGTACCTGGGTGAGCGATCCATTGGCCAGCGCAGTCTCAATGCGCATGATGGTCCGCGCCTCGGTCGCGGCAACTTCTGGCGAATCACCCAACAACTCCATCATTTTCTGCACATGCTTCAGGTACGCCTGCCGAAGTTCGACTGACTTGGGATCGGTCTTGACGTAATAGTCGCGGTCGGGAAGGCCGAGCCCGTCCTGGTCGACTTCGGCAATGACCTGGGCAGAGTTCTTGAAGTCCTGGTCGGAGTTGAAGTCAAAGAGCGCGCCGGTATTCGCCATGGCGGCAGCAACCCGCGCAATGTCTCGCTTGGAGTGCATTCGGTCAATTTGCGCCAGCTCCGCCTTCAGTGGGGCCGCGCCCGCAGCTTCGATGGCCTTCTCATCCATGCAGGCGGTGTAGTAGTCGCCGATCTTCTGTTTGACCGCATCGTTGTCCGATGTGGACGCCGCAGCTTCTTCGAGAATCTCGCGGAGCAACACCCGGTTGTCGTCGGCTAGTTTGGAGCCGAGCCCCCAGCTGGTCTTATCCGGCGGAATGGGATTTTTGGTAAGCCAGCCTCCGCACGAGTAAGTGAAGAAGTCGGTGCAGGGATCTACGCTCGTGTCCATGAAATCGACGTCGAGAACGGATTGGTTGGCGCTCGGGGAATTTTGTGAATGTGCGATCGGGGCGGCGACTATCGTCGCCAGAATAGTAATGACGAGAGCAAATGTGCTTCGAAGCATGAATCTCCCTTGAGCAGCGTTTATAAATTTCAGATTGTTGATTTCAGATTTTTAGATTTCAAATCACAGCAGCGTCGACAGCTTCGAACTACAAGGCGCAACAAATCTGAAATCTCAAATCTGAAATCTCTAATCTCAAATCTCAAATCCAACAGCTCCGGTGACTAAGATTTCTCCAGCCGGATCGAGCCATCGCCGGTATGGATGGTCAGCAGTTTCCCACCGCCGTTGAGCTTTCCGTGAATGTTATTGTGTCCCAGCTGCCCTTCCACGCTAACCGGCATGTCTAGGCTGATGTGACCGTCGCCAGTGTGCAGCTCCACATCGGCGGCAAACGATTCGGGCAGCTGCAAGGCAACGCTCCCGTCGCCGGAATGGATATCCCAGCTCGAATTGATGGTTGATCCGGACGCCGCATGCGCTTCGATGTGGCCATCACTGCTGCTCAACTGCAGCGAGTCGAAACGACCAGCTACTTTGATATGGCCATCGCTGGCTTGCACTTTAAGCGCGCCGTCGACACCCTCAACATCGATTGCGCCATCGCTCGATTGCAGATCTATCTCGCCCCTCAGGTCAGCCAGCCGGATGGAGCCATCGCTGGTCCGCAAATTCACCCGTCCCTCGCGCGGCATGTGGATTATCACATCCACCCGATGATCCCTGGAGTGAATGCACACGATGCAGGTCTCATGCGGCAAGCGAACTTCCAGCTCGACCGAGTCTCCAACCTGACGATCCACCACTTTGACCCCGCCCGGGCCGATCTTCCAGTCTTCCGCTAAAACCTGCGCTTCGATGGTGTTCTTGTCCCAGGTATCGACGCGGATGTTGGCGTCGGATGTCTGTACTCGCAACTCCGGCTTTGCCGTGATGGTGAACGTCTTCGACCACTGCTCCGCCCGGGCCAATGGCACGGCGGCCAGGCACAACCCTAAAATCACCGATGCGATTCTCTGCATACCCTGCCTCCAACCCGGGCAGATACACTCCTGCCTCGGTCTAAGACGGTGTTACGCGACTTTCGTGAGCAAGGTTCCGGAATAGTGAGCAATCGATTGCCACTCCCTGAGCACCCGAGCCTTTTAGGTGGGAAATGTAAAGCTGGAACCCGGTACCTGACGTGCGACGGCAGCTCGAGCTGGTCCCCAGCCGCGCAGGGGCGCCAGATTGTAGCCCACGGCGCAAGCCGCGGGATCTCGAACGAGAGGCGATTCGAGGCGCGAAGGGGCGAAAGAGGCATCGACCAACCCCGCGCTCACGATCCCGGCAAGGCATACGCCATGCGCAACAGCGTTCTTTCAGAAAACGGCACATACACGAGCGCTGCCGTCGCTGCAAACGCCGCCCCGAATCCGATCTTCTGTGCCAGAAGCAACGGGGCCACCGCCCACAACTGATCGAGTATCAGGATAACTAGGAACAGCCGCTGAAACTTCTCGGCCAGACGCCGGTGATCAAAAGCCACTGCTGAGATCAGGTAAAAGCGCAAGGGGATACCGACACCCGCTGTCACAAGCACGGCTGTGAAAATGACCGCCGATCCCCACCCCGGCAAAAACGCGTTGGTGACCCGATCGATTCCGGCCAGGCGAAACAGGGCGATCACGTAGAAGATCAGATACATGACCTGAATCAGTCCGAAGAGGCCGCGAGTCAAACCACGGTTGGGCAAGGGAATTTCGAGATCTCGATGAAACGTCTCAACGGGAGGGCTGTGTTCGGCCTTTTCCGGGGCTAAGGCAACGGAGGCGCTTCCCGTTGGTTCTACCGGGACCAAAAACCTGTACCCGCGCCGCGCCAAAGTTTCCACGTAACGTGGGCTTGTTGCCGAATCCCCCAGCGCCTCCCGCAGCTTGTTCACAGTGGTGTTCAGGCTGTGATCGAAATCGACAAAAGTGTCGGCGGGCCATAACTTCTGGCGAAACTCCTCCCTCGTGACCACTTCTCCGGGACGCTCCAGCAAGTATGCCAACACCTGAAACGGCTGCTCCTGCAGGCGAATCCGGACGCCATTCTTGCGCAGTTCTCCGGCCGCAAGGTCAGCCGTGAACACTCCAAAGCGCACGCGATTTTTCGCGGAACTCTCTGGTATGGACACGGCAGCACGAAGTTTAGCATTGGTGGCACAAGCCAAAGGATGCAGAGCCGGCAGGCTGGTTGACCTGCACATTCGGGCTTTCTCCTGGTGTCGGGTTACAGAACGCTTGCCCGAACGTCAGACTATATGGAATAGCCGCCGTCGTGTCTTCGGCACTGTTTCCCGAGGAGGGCGCACTTGTTCAATAAGAGCCTCAATCGAATGTTGATTGCTGCAATTCTGATCTCCTCCCATGCCTTCGCTCAACAATCAGGCCCACTGAAAGTTACCGTGGGCGACCCGATTGTCAACGGAGCACGCCTCCGTCCGTACCAGAACCAGTGGAGGATGAGCGTGGTCAAAGCTGATGGAAGTGTTATTCAGGATGCCGGGAATTGGACAGACGAACTCAAGGTGGTCCAGATTGATGGCAAGTTCGCTCTACAGCGCACCCAGCTAGCAACGTTCAAGAAACGCACAGGAGAGGTTGCAGCAACCACCAGGACGGTTAATGTCTTTGAGTGCAAGACCCTCGCGCCGCTTTTGCGCGCATTTGAGAGGCATCTCAGCGGCGGTGGCGATTCAAGCGTCTCGATCAAGTTCGGCGCGGGGTCAATAAGGCTGGAAAGGGTGGAAGATGGCAAGGCAGAAATAAGCGATCTTCCTGCCACGACTGCGTTCGACTTCTACGGTGGCATCTATGCGCTTCTATGGGCGTCGATGCCCCTTAAGGAGGGATTTTCAGTTACCTATCCTTCCTATGCTGAACAGGAACACCCCGAAAAAGTTTCCTGGGTGATCGCTACCGTGACCGGATTGGAAAGCGTGGATGCTGGATCAAAGGGTCGGGTAAAGGCCTGGGTTGTCGAGAGTGACACTGATATCGGCAAACTGAAATATTGGGTCGGCCAGAAACCTCCTTACATCATCCGCATGGACTACCGGCAGAAGGACGGTACGCTATGGATGCTTAAGATGATTTGAGCGGAATGCGGAATCCTTCGCGGCGTTTGCATGGCGCGACGGCTTCGATACCGGACTACAATGTCGGAGTGCGCCCCGCCGGTCCACGCTCGGAACGCCTGCCTCAGGAACGGCCACACAAGTCGCACATCTATTCACTAGAAGCCGCTGGGATTTTGATCATCGGTGCGCTGGTTCTGATTTTTACCCTCGCGCGCTACTGGCATTACATCCCCTGGGGTGCTCGCTGACCGTGGCATCTGAGCCCCTGCTGGTGGTGGTGCTGGGTCCGACCGGAAGCGGCAAGACTGCCCTCTCGCTGGCGTTGGCTGAGCGTTTCCATGGCGAGATCGTGAACTGCGATTCGGTGGCCATGTACCGTGAGTTCGAGATTGGCACGGCCAAACCGACGGCGACTGAGCGCGCTCGCGCACCGCATCATCTGTTCGATTTTGTCGATCCCGCCGGCTACGTCACCGCCGGCGACTACGCGCGCCAGGCTCGCGAAGTGCTGCAACAGATCAAGTCACGCGGTGCTCTGCCGATTGTGGTTGGCGGCACCGGGCTCTATCTGTGTGCTCTCCTGGAGGGCTTGTTTGCGGGACCGCAGCGTTCGGAGGACCTGCGCCGGCGTTTGCGGGCGCGCGCCGCAGAAAAGGGCTCGGCCCATCTGCATCGAATATTGAGCCGTCTCGACCCCGCCGCCGGAGTGAAGATTCATGCCAATGACGTGCCCAAGCTGGTCCGTGCCGTCGAAGTCTGCCTCGCCTCGCGGACGAAGGTGACCGAAATGTGGAAGCAGGGCCGCGATCCGTTGCACGGTTTTAAAATTGTGCGATTGGGGCTTGATCCTGACCGCGACGCTCTGTACAAAAGAATCAACCAGCGCGCCCGGCGCATGTTCGATGACGGCCTGGTGGAAGAGGCCAGGGGACTGCTGGAGAATTATGGCGAGACCGCTCGGCCACTTGCTGCTCTCGGCTACAAACAGGCCGTGGCCCTGATACGAGGTGAGACCGATCGGAACACCGCTCTGCAAGCCGCGCAACAGGCACATCGAAATTACGCCAAGCGGCAGATGACGTGGTTTCGGCGTGAGCCCGATGTAACGTGGCTGAAGGGTTTCGGAGACGACGCCAGCGTGCAGGAGCGGACGATTTCGAAGGTTGCAAACATGCAGCGAGCCATGCCTGGGTAGCGCCCGCGTCCCGCCCGCGTCCCGCCCAATGTTACCTGGCCCTCGACAAATCACCGACAACCTGCGGCGGGCAGGACGCCCGCCGGACAGCCGGCGAGACGCCGGCGCTACTCTAGAATCGCTTCCAGGGCTTTCCTCAAGTCGGGATGTTGAAACCGATATCCACTCGCTACCAGCTTCGCAGGTTCTACCCGCTGGCTGAAGAGAAACAGCTCTTTGCCCATCTCTCCGAAAATCAGGCCGACGGCGAAGGCGGGCATGGGGAAAATCGCCGGACGTTTGAGGACAGAAGCCAGAATCTTGGTGAACTCCAGATTCGTTACTGGATTCGGAGCTACGGTGTTTACCGGCCCGGAGATCGACTCATTTTTCAGCACCTGCTGAATTGCACCGACGACATCGCGGACCGAGACCCATGTCCACCACTGTCGGCCGCTGCCCAGCCTGCCGCCGAGGCCCATGCGGAATGGAGGAAGCATTTTCGGCAAGGCGCCGCCATCCGCGCTCATCACTACTCCAAAGCGCATTTGCGCGGTCCGGATTCCCGCCTCGGCTGCGGGCTGGGTAGCTGCCTCCCACTGGCGACAGACTTCGGCGGTGAATCCCTCGCCCGACGGGCTATCCTCACGCAGGGTACTGTCGCCGCCATTGCCGTAATAACCTACTGCCGAGGCCGAAATGAAAACCCGCGGGCGCTGCGCGGCTTTGGCCGCTGCTTCCGCCAGATGTCCCGTACCCTGGGTGCGGCTGTCGAGGATGCGCCGCCTCTTCGCCTCCGTCCAGCGGCCGACGATGGTTTCTCCGGCAAGGTGAATCACGCCTGCAAAACCAGAGACCACATCAGGTGACAAAGGGCGGGAGGGGTCCCACACGACTTGATGTTTCCCAGCAGCTGCCTCGGAAGAGCGAACCAGGCGTGTGACTGCGAATCCGGCCGCTTGCAGGGATGGCAGAAGCGCCGCCCCGATCGGTCCGGAAGATCCGCTGACGAGAACGCGCGCTGAATTCATTTTCAGACTCAACTCTATCAGATTGTGACACCGTGCCATTTGTGGCGCGGGTGCCACAGCCGGAGCCTTTGACCTTGCCTTCGCGGGCGAGTCGCCCGCGACCACACGACCCCCGCGACCACACGCCACCCACGCTATAATCATGCATGGCGACCCTGCGCCAACAGTTCGCAACCAATGTGCTCACGGTAACCAAGTTCCGTGAGCTGATGCGCAGGATGCGGGCCAACCGGCCCAACGACGACCTCGAACTCATCCGCAAGGCTTACGAGTTTTCCCAAAAACACCATGCCGGGCAAAGCCGCGCCTCCGGCCAGCCCTACCTGGTTCATCCCCTTGAAGTAGCGCTGGTTTTGGCGGAAATGAAGATGGACCCGGTAGCCATCGCTGCCGGGCTGTTGCATGACTCCGTGGAAGACACCTCGGTGACCGTGGTCGACATCCGCAAGGAGTTTGGCGAGCAGGTAGCACACATCGTCGAGGGCGTCACCAAGATCAGCGCGATCGATTTCGCCACGCGCGAAGAGCAGCAGGCCGAGAACCTGCGCAAGATGATGCTGGCCATGGTGGACGACATCCGGGTGGTGCTCATCAAGCTGGCCGATCGTCTGCACAACATGCGGACCCTCGAGCATCTGCCTCCTGATCGCCAGCAGAAAATCGCCCGCGAGACGCTCGATATCTATGCCCCTATCGCACACCGCCTGGGCATGGGCAAAATCCGCGGCGAGCTCGAGGACCTCGGATTCCGATACGTTGATCCCATCGGATACCAGCAAGTGCATGACGCGGTTGAGTCGAGACGAAAGGCAGGCGAGGCGTTTCTTTCGAAAGTGGAGGCGGTATTCCGCGACAAGCTCAAGGAGGCGGGAATTACTGCGACCGTGGAGAGCCGCATCAAGCGCCTGTACAGCATCCACAAGAAACTGCAGCGGCAAAAAATCGCGGTCGAGCAGGTTTATGACCTCTTCGCCATGCGTGTGATCACGCAATCGGTGCAAGACTGTTACGCAGTCCTGGGGATCATCCATAACTTGTGGCGGCCGGTGCCGGGGCGGATCAAGGACTTTATCGCCATGCCCCGCCCGAATTTTTACCAGTCGTTGCACACATCCGTGATTTCTGAAGAGGGCACTCCGTTTGAGGTGCAGATCCGCACCGAGGAAATGCACAAGATGGCCGAAGAAGGCATCGCCGCGCACTGGAAGTACAAAGACGGCCCAGTCTCGGCGCAGGACGAGCAGCGACTGGCCTGGTTGCGCCAGGTAGTGGAGTGGCAACGCGACGTCTCCGACCCCAGCGAGTTTCTTTCCACTCTGAAAATCGATCTCTATCCAGAAGAGGTCTACACCTTTACGCCCAAAGGTAAAGTCGTGGTCTTGCCGCGCGACTCATCTCCGATTGACTTCGCTTACTCCGTCCACACCGAGGTGGGACACAGTTGCGTGGGCGCCAAGGTGAACGGAAGAATGGTTCCCTTGCGCTTCAAACTGCACAGCGGAGACATTGTCGAGATTCTCACTCAGGCCGGACACAAACCCAGCCGCGATTGGCTGGCGATTGCCAAGTCATCCCGTGCCCGCAACAAGATCAAGCACTGGCTCAACGTTCACCAGCGGGAGCGTGCCATCGAGATCGGCCGGAAACTGATCGAGAAGGAAGCGCGCAAGTACCGGGTGTCCCTAAAAGATATTAAAGACGCAGAATTGCAAAAGATCGCGGCCGACTACGGCGTAGGCCGGCCCGACGATTTAATGGCGGGCATTGGCTACGGCAAATTTTCGGCGCGACAGATACTGGGACGGCTGGCGCCGACGGCAGGGGAGCCCTTACCCGGCGACGAAGCGGAGAAGTCGAGCGGGCTGGCCAGCGTGGTGCGGCGGGTCTTTGGCGGCGACCAGAACAACAATGCGATCCGGGTTAAGGGACATGGCGACCTGCTGGTTTACCGGGCGCGCTGTTGCAACCCGATCCGCGGAGAAGCCATTGTCGGTTACGTCACCCGCGGCAAAGGCGTCGCAGTCCACGCGCTCAACTGCCCCAACGTGATGAACCTGATGTATGAGCCGGAACGGCGAATTGATGTGGAGTGGGCACAGGACGATGGCACTCCCAGTGCATATCCCGTGAAACTTACAGTATTTTGCGACGACCGTTTCGGCATGCTGAAACAGATCACCGCCGTTATCAGCGACACCAAAACCAACATCCGCAACATCGAAGCCCGCACCAACAACGGCCAGGCCAATGTCGACATCGTGCTCGATATTGCCGACTTGAAGCATCTGGAAAACATCGTGAGCGGAGTGCGCAAGATTCCCGGAGTGCACGATGTGCAAAGACTGCAGAAGATCTAGTCGTCAGTCGTCAGTCGTCAGTCCTCAACAAAACATCAACTGACAACCGGCAACAAGAAACTGAATACTGGTTTTGTCTCTCTCTCTTGTCTTTCGGTTGTTTCTGATCTTTACCTTGGTAGCTCTATTTCCCTTTTCGTAACTTCCGCGTTCAACGAAGTTGACTCCAGCGGTGTGATCTGCGTTAATTCTGAACACTATCCACCAACCTAGGAGACCCCATGCGTGACGTGATTGCGACGAAAGATGGCCCGCAGGCGATTGGTCCCTATTCCCAGGCCATTCGCGCAAGTGGCTTCGTGTTCGTTTCCGGGCAGGTGGCAATTGACCCGGCAAACCAGCAGGTAATCAGCGGAGATGTGGCCGCGCAGACCGATCGGGTTCTCAAGAATCTTTCGGCCATCCTCACTGCGGCCGGAAGCGGCCTGAAGAAAGTGGTACGCTCCACTGTTTTCCTGAAGAACATGGGCGACTTCCCCGCTATGAATGAAGTCTACGGAAGATATTTCAATCTCGCGCCTCCGGCCAGGTCCACGGTGGAAGTCGCTCGTCTCCCCAAGGACGTTCTCGTAGAGATCGATGTAATCGCGCTGGCCTGAACCCCGGGCCGCATTGCCCCCCTGGGCAGCGCCCCGTTGAGTCCGCTGCTGGCAACCGATCCCGACGCCATTTACAATCCATAGTCCCACATTTCTCGAGAACAACAGGGAGAACGAGTTGATCCCACGCTACACGCGTCCCGACATGGCCCGCATTTGGAGCGATGAGAATCGCTTCCGCACATGGCTGGCGGTCGAGGTCGCAGCCACCGAAACCCTGGCCGAAGCCGGAATGGTTCCCAGGGAAGCCGCCCGGGCAATCCGTGAGCGGGCTGACTTTGATCTTGACCGGATTGCCGAGATTGAAGCTGAAGTTCGACACGACGTGATTGCCTTTACCACTGCTGTTGCCGAGATTGTCGGTCCACACGCGCGCTGGTTTCATTACGGATTGACGTCGAATGATGTGGTCGATACTTCCCAGGCGCTGCTCATCCAGCAGGCCTGTGCGGTCATCGCCACCGACCTGAAGAAACTTTCCGAGGTTCTGGAACGGCGTGCCTGGGAGTTCAAAGATACGTCGATGATCGGGCGCACGCATGGCATCCATGCCGAGCCGATTACCTTTGGTTTCAAGCTGGCCAACTGGTATTCCGAAACCCAGCGCAACATCGCACGCTTCCGTAGCGCCGCGGAAGATATGCGCGTAGGGAAATTTTCCGGAGCGGTGGGGACGTTTGCACATCTCAGTCCCGAACTGGAAGAGAGCATGTGCAAGCGGCTGGGACTGAAGGCTGCGGCGATCTCATCGCAGGTGATCCAGCGCGATCGCCACGCTGCCTACCTGGCCACGCTCGCGGTCATCGGCTGCACCCTGGACAAGATCGCCACCGAACTCCGGCACCTGCAACGCACCGAGGTTCGCGAGGTCGAGGAGTTCTTCAGCGAAAAACAGAAGGGCTCCTCCGCGATGCCGCACAAGCGCAACCCGATTACGCTGGAGCAGATTAGCGGACTGGCCCGGGTAGTGCGCTCGAACGCGCAGGCAGCTTTTGAAAACGTTGCGCTCTGGCACGAACGCGACATCTCGCATTCGTCGGTGGAACGCATCATCATTCCTGATTCCACCACGCTCGTGGATTACATGCTGCAGAAGACGACAAACGTGCTCGAGACCATGTTCGTGTATCCGGAACGCATGAAGTCCAATTTGGAAAGCACCGGGGGCCTGGTCTTCAGCGGGCAGTTGCTGTTGGATCTGGTGGAACACGGAGTTTCCCGTGAGGAAGCCTACCGCGCGGTGCAGGCCCACGCCATGCGAGCCTGGAAGGAAGGCCGTAACTTCCGCGACCTGGTGCTGAAGGACAAGAGCATCACCAGCCGTGTCCCGCGCCAGCAGATCGAGCGCGCCTTCGATCTGAAACGGCAGCTAAGAAACATCGACAAGATTTTTGCGCGGGTATTTGGGAAGAAGCACAATGCGAAGAACGCAGTCCCAAGGAAACGGCGCAAAATCTAAAGAAGTAAAGTCCACAGAAACGTCCGATACGAGCATGGCGGTTCAACACCCTGTCGAATGGCCCCTGTCGGACAAATTGCATTCGCCGGCATGGGGTATAGGTTGTGTCGGACGCGAAGGTGATATTGGGAATTCGGGTTACGATTTGCGGAGGACTATGTGACTTCAAAATACCTCTTGCGTGGAGTTCTGATAGCCATTCTCAGTATCGTCCTCGCCGAGCCTGCTGAGGCAAAGGGATATCCCTCGGGTGGGGCGATCGTGGCTGCAATAGTGGGAGTGGTTGCGACCGTAGTTATCGTGGCCGTTGTAGTGATTCACAAATCGTCCGAAAAGCCAACCATTACCGGGTGCGTGAACTCAGGAGAAAATGGGCTAAGTATGACCGACGACAAAGACAAACGGTTATACGCGCTCTCCGGCAACACTTCAGGCCTCGAGCCGGGCGATCGAATGACTTTGCAGGGCAAGAAGATTAAGCCGAACGCCGGGAAGGCGCTTGGCTGGGAAACAAAACATGTAGCCAAGAACCTCGGCGTCTGCCGGCCCTAGGCGTGAATCCAGCCCTACTCCCGTTTCGCCAGGGCCCCATCCACCGAAGCCGCTCCCGGCCCCAGCCACACCAGCGCAAGACACGCCGCCAGCAGGGTCAACGGGTGCTCAAAGCCTCCGGGCTTAAGGAAACCGTTTTTGAGATGGACCACCAGGATGGCGACGATCATGTCAAAACCGTTGAGCGCGGCAGCCCAGCGAGTAAATAGTCCGATGATTAGCGCGATGCCTCCGAGGAACTCCACCAGAGTCACGATCACGGCCGATACGAACGGCAGCGGTATGCCCGCTCCGCCGAAAAAGCCAGCCACGCCGTGGAAGCCCATGCCAAACAGCTTCTGCCAGCCATGCGCCAGGTAAACGATGCCGAGCACAACCCGCAGAACCGTGATTCCCCAGGACTGATTCGAACCGTTGCTCATGCGATTCCTCCAGAACCGACTGTCATGTCTCGTCGCTGCCCATACCGATTCCCGAAAAATACTCAGACGGCCGGCCTGGCCCTCCTCGTGACTGACTGCGCCGATTAACTGCGGCAGTTATGCCTTTTCGACAGCCAGACCTGCGCCCTTCCACTCTTCCAACCCACCTTCGTAAGCGCGAACGTTTTCGTAACCCAGCTTGGCCAGCTTTTCCGCCGCCATCCGGCTTTGCGGACACTTCGGGCCGCCGCAGTATACGACGATCTCGGCGTTCTTGGGTAAATTCGTGCTACGCACTTCATGTCCGACCTTGTCCAGAGGCACGCGGCGCGAGCCGGAAATGTTCTCCCCCTTGAACCACTCGTCGGTCAGGACATTCCAGAACTGGATGGGCCGCTTGCTGTCCAGCAGGTGACGAACTTCCTGGGTTGAAACGGTTTTTACCGATGTTTCGGTTGTTGCAGTGGGATGGGTCATGTCTGTTCGCTTTCGTCTTCCAGGTTATTGAAAGGCCTGGCTTGCAGGACCTCAAGCCTGGATTCGTTTAAGCACGCGACCAATATACTCGTTATAACGACTACTGTCATACAGCCAGTCGACCCATGCTTACATCCTTTCCGACCGATGGTCGCATCCAATAATTAACTAACCGGTTAATCAATGTGGAGAGGAGAAAAATGGTTATGACAGGCATATTCAGGACTGTGGGCTCGTTTCTCGCTGTGGGCATTCTCAGCGCCGGCCTGGCGGCTCAGACCGCCAACGCCCGCTATGACAACGATATTCAAACCCGGGTGACGGAGCAGTTGGAAAGGAACAAGGATTTTCGCAACCTGCAGGCCACGACCGAAGACGGCATCGTGACCCTTTCCGGCAATGTGGATCTGTACCAGCAGAAGCTGGACGCGGCCAAGAAAATCCGCAAGCTGGACAAGGTGCAGGGTGTGCGCAATGAGGTTGCTGTCAGCAGCAGCGCCCCCGACTCGGAGCTGGCGGCGAAGCTGGAGCGCAAGCTGCACTATGACCGCATTGGCTACGACAATCTGTTCAACTTTGTCGACGCATCGGTGAACAACGGCGTCGCCACTTTGAACGGGGAGACTCGAACCGACGTGGGCCGCGACTCGGCACTGTCGCTGGCATACATCATGCCCGGCGTGAAGGATGTGATCGACAACATCAAGGTCTCGCCGGTTTCAGGCTTTGACGACCGGATCAGGATCAGCGCTATGCGCGCGATCTATCACGATTCGGTGTTGAGCCGCTACGCCAGCGATCCGGCAAAGCCAATCCGCATCGTCGTGGACAACGGCAAACTAACCCTTTACGGCACGGTTGCCAGCACGATGGACAAGCAAATCGCCGGGATGAAGGCAAACCAGGTGTTCGGCGTGTTCAGCGTGCAGAACAACCTGGAAGTAGTCAAAGGCTCGTAAGAACGTGTGGGCGCGGGCGTCCCGCCCGTGCGGCGGTGACAAAAGTAAATGGAAAAGGCACGGCTTCGGCCGTGCCTTTTTTAGTGCGGCGCGGGCATCCCTTCGACTTCGCTCAAAGCAGGCTCAAGCCCGCGACTTTTGATTGGAGCATTCCACCCCCGCTCGGAAATAGTGTCTAATAGTCGGCAAAAAATCCGGACCGCAAGGAGAGACTCCCATGCCTAAGGTCAAAGCCAACAACATCACCATCAACTATGAGCAACAAGGAACTGGTGAGCCCCTCATTCTCATTCCTTTTTTGACCGCCGATCACGCCTGTTATGCCTTCCAGGTCGCGGAGTACGCCAAGCACTTTACCTGCGTCTCGCTCGACCTCCGAGGCACAGGTGAAACGGACAAGCCCGAAGACGTCTATTCCACCGAGCTTCTCGCGGACGATGTCGCCGCTTTCATGCAAGCCGCGGGTATCCGGAAGGCACATATCTCCGGCCTTTCTCTGGGCGCGGTCATAGGTATGTGGCTCGCGGCGAAGCATTCCGACAAAGTTCAGTCTTTATCGCTGCATAGCGCTTGGCCGAAGACGGACCCCTTCATAAAGACTCTGGTCGAAAGCTGGCAGATAGTGGCCAAAGCGTTGGACAGTGTTCCTCAAATGGTTATTCGCGCAATCTTCCCCTGGTGCCTTACGCCCGAGCTCTATGCCGCCAAGCCGGACTACATCCAGTCCCTGGCTGACTTTGTCATGAGCCGACCAGCGCAGCCTCTCGGGGCTTTCCTTCGGCAGTCAAATGCCGTGATAGCCCACGACGTGGAAGCGCAACTTGACAGAATCACCGCGCCGACCCTGATAACATTCGGACGTCAAGACCTGGCGACCTCCACTCGTTTTGCCGATCCTATGAAAGGTGGTATTCACAATTCCGAGCTGCTGATCTTTGAAGGGTGTGCACACACGCCGATCTACGAGAAGGTCGAGGAGTTCAATCAGAAGACCTTAGACTTCTTGCAGCGCCACGCAGGCGCTGGTTTTGCATCATAAGAGTGGATCAGTTTGACCCGGAGGTGGGTGAAGCGTGTCAAAAATAAGCCGCCGGCTGGAGGTAAGCCTTAACCTCAGCACTATTTCTTCACCCTACAAACGGTTGATCAGAGCCGCCACGTATCCAGCCCCAAACCCGTTATCAATATTCACCACACTTACATTGGACGCACAGGAATTCATCATTCCCAAAAGCGCCGCCAGGCCTTTGAACGCCGCGCCGTAGCCGACGCTGGTAGGCACGGCGATTACCGGCACGCCGACCAACCCGCCCACCACGCTGGGCAGCGCGCCTTCCATCCCGGCGCACACGATCACCACCCGCGCGCGCGTCAGCGACGCGCGATTGGCCATCAGCCGGTGAATTCCGGCCACGCCCACGTCATAAAGATGCTCGACGTCATTGCCCATCATTTCCGCGGTGACCACGGCTTCCTCCGCTACCGGAATGTCGCTGGTCCCAGCCGAAACCACCGCGATGATGCCCTTGCCATATTTGTTCCGGTCGCGCTGCAGAACGATGGCCTGAGCCAGCGTGCGATACTCGGCCTTGGAAACTTTTTTCCTGATTGCGGCGAACTGTTCTTTACTGGCCCGCGTTGCCAGAATGTTTCCGCCATGCTTGGCCAGCCGGGAGAAAATGGACGCAATCTGTGCCGGAGCCTTTCCCTGCCCGAAAATCACCTCCGGCATGCCATTGCGCAATGCGCGATGGTGATCCACCTTGGCGAACCCCAGGTCTTCGAATGGCATGTGCCGCAGGCGTTCAACCGCTTCATCGGGAGAGAGCCTGCCCCGGCGGACCTGCTCGAAAAGTTTGCGGATGGAAGCGGCGTTCAAGGGAGCTTTCAGCCGTTAGCTCTCAGCTTTCAGCTAACGCGTGTCTAGATTAGCATTTAGAAGCGCAACCACGGAGGACACAGCGAATCAGGGAGGCTTCCAGAAAAAGGTTCCCTCTGTGATCTCCTATGTCCTCTGTGGTTAAGGGCTTGTGGCTATGCCCTGACCGAGGCGGGAAGCTTCTTGCCATTGCCGCGCACTTTGGCGGCAATTTCTCGAAAGGCCTCTTTCGCCCGGCCCGGCTCTTCCAGATGAACCAGGAACAAGCGGCGCAGCATGCTTCTTGGAACCCGCCCCTTGAGATAGGCTTCATAGAGAGCGTTGCCCATCATGTAACCGAGCAACTGCGCGCTGGACTCGATCTTCCTGCGCTCCGATTCGGGGGTTTCGCGCAGCAGTTCCCGCCCCGCGCCGTCTTCAGCCGCGGGGCGCGCCGGGTACAGCACCCGCGATCCGAAATATCCCAAAGCGTACTCCAGAGTCTGGGCGTAGAAACGGTTTGCGTTGGTCATGGTCGCGGCACTTCCAGTGCGCGAGGGCAAACCCCGGCAGGCATGATGCAGAAAGCGCGCCGCTTCTTCCGCCGCGTACATCATCTTGAACTCGCGCACGTAAAAGGCATTCACCTGTGGCAGGTACACGCTGCCGCGATGTTCCACGTGGCGGACCAGGGCGTCGGTTTCCTCTTCAGTGGCGCGGTGGCGGGTCAACAGCTGGCGTAAACGCCCGTCGGACGCGCGGCAGTAGACTTCCGGCATCAGGTCGACGAGAAATTTAGGCTGGGTGCCGTTGTGCGAAGAATAGCGGTCGATGTCGAGAAACCGCAGCAGGCTGTCGATCAGGTTGTAGATGGTGGGCGCGAGATCAGGACCTTCCTCCTCGGTGCGTCCCCAGCGGCTCAAATGCAGACGGTAGTTCTCGTATTTTTCCAGGGGAGTGGAATTGAAAACGCACACCACATCATTGTTCACGCGCACCGCTTCGACTTGCTCCTGCCGTTCTCCGGCCGCGCGCCAGTAAAGTGCGTCCACATTCTGCAGAACGGTGAGGGTTTTTTCTTGCGGCATGCGCTCGCGCAGTATCCGGGGAAGATGCCCGGGCGCCAGGTGCGACTCGCCAAACAGCACCATGATCACTGCATTGGGATGACGTTGCCGTATCTCGCCCATCTTGTGGACGGCATGGCGATCGCGCGCCCCGATCTTGCGCAGATCTTCCCGGGGCATGCAGTCCAATCCATAGATCGCCTCGGCATTCTCGCGTGCCGTCAGCAACAGCTCGTAGAATGGCGCCCAGTCGTATCCCCAATCAAGATCGAAACGGATTCGCTGTTGAAATTCTTCGGCATCAATCTCCCGGCGCCACCATTCGTCAAGAATGTGCTGGTCGCGGGAGAAGATGGTTTCCACTCCCAGCACAACCGGACGATCTCCGGGCTGAGCGCGCTCTTCCAGTAAGTTCGCTGCAAAATGCTGGGCCGCGGGCAGGGCATGGTAGTCGCCGACGAGCAGGACATCCGCATCGGCAACCGTAGCCTTTAATTGTTCGTGATCGATGACCGATTCGTAGGACCGAAAAGCGTGGCTGAAATCGCGCAGATATTTGCGCCGCCCGTTGGGATCGTTAACCCGGATCTCGCGCTCTACCCCAGCCAAAGCGTGCAACTGCGCTTCACTGCGCCGGAGCCTTAAGCTGGAGGTGGTGGCCATAAGCTGGTCGTTGGTCGTTAGCCGTTGGTCCTTGATCCGGCTCACAGCGCTGCCGGCCAGCGCACCAACGGCCCACGACTGCTTTTCTTGACTCTTCTCCTGAGCCTCCCTATGCTCCAAGATCGAGCTTCGGGAGCCCAATTTGCCCACTCATCCTCCGCAGAACCTGACTGTAGCCACCACCGGTGCAAGCGGTTCCATCTTTCTGCGGCAGCTGCTGCTCGCGGTGGAGCGCGATCAGCGCGTGCAAACCGTTAACTTCATCGCCTCCGACAGCGCTCTCCGCGTTATGGCCGAGGAGCTCGGATTGCGCGGCCGCAGCGACCTGGTCGGTCAAATCGTCGGCCGGATTTCAAACAAACCGCCGGGCAAGGCGTCGCGCAAAATCCAGCAGCAGGCCAATGCCGATATAGGCGCCAATATCGCGAGCGGCTCTTATCCCGCTGACGCGATGATCATCATCCCGTGCAGTGTGGGGACGCTGGCGCGCATCGCGAACGGCATCGCCTCACAACTGATCGAGCGGGCAGCCGACGTCTGCCTCAAGGAAAAGCGTCCTCTGGTGCTCTGCATCCGCGAGACGCCGCTCAACAAGATCCACATCCGCAACCTGTACCGTGCCGCGGACGCGGGCGCCACCGTGTTCCCACTGATTCCCGCCTACTACTTCCGCCCCGCCACTTTGGATGCTATGGCGCGCGAATTCGCTTACCGTGTACTGGCCCATATCGGATTGCCCCAACCCGACGCCTTCCGCTGGAAGGGTTAACACACCGCCGCTTACAGAAGTTCGGTTACTCAGTGGTTACTTGAAGTGTAGGAGGGTGGGAGAGAAGCAGGTAGATTCCTGTCGGCCATGACCTGCGGGGAGAACCGAGACGCGATCCCACCACAGATTTTATTTACTGTTTCAACTCACCACTTTCGTGCCGGTTGACGTGGCCGAGCGTTTCGTAATAATGTGCAATTACACCGGAAAGGAGGTGGTCTGATGACAAGTTCTGAAGGTAATAGTAGTGGGAATCAAAGACCAGGTGAGGTGGCTGAGACTTAGGGCGGTTGCTCTAAGAACCATCGCACAACTACCGGTGATTTAGGGTTGCATCCACCCGGCAATGGAAATTTGCGCCGGGACCCGGAGTTTACCGAAGGGGCCACGAAGAGTGACCACCCCTTGGTCAATCCCAAACAGTCCACCGGGCGGCCCGCGTACTGCAAAGTGCGCGGGCCGTTCTCTTTTTCGGCAGTGACAGAAACAGCGAACCTCAGCGGCGTCAGATTCCGGCGTCTTATGGCACGACTGAAGTCGTGCCCTTCCCAGCAGCATTTCGCCCTATGGCGAGACTATCGCGGTGTGTTTTTCCCGGTGGTGCGGTGAAGCCGAAGGAGGTAGTACTCGTTTTCCGGGCGGTCGTCCTGCAGGGCGGGCGTATGGGGAGCTTCCGCGATCATCTGCTCCAGGGAGATTTCTTTTTTGAGCACGTCGGCGAACTGCAGCTCCGGCGTGGATTCCGGACCCCATTCCATGAAATCGTGCGCCGCCTTCGGAGTGAGGTGCTCAGCTAGTTCTGCGCCGGTCCGATCGGGCAACGGACGATTGCTGGCGAGGAAGTGATATCCGCCGCTTTCTACGGGACGGAATACGCGGACGTATTGGAAAGACTCTTTCAGAGCGCGGGCAACCGAGACGCGGACTATGGTGTCTCCGCCCGGCAGCCACTGCTGCAAAATTCCGTCCGAACGCAATCTTCCCTTGATGATGGCGTAGAACTCCTTCGAATAGAGCAAACTCGAACCCGCCGCTTCTACCGGAGGGGGCGGGTCGATGGTGATGACGTCATATTGTTCGGTGGTGCGTTCCAAGTAGCGTCGCCCGTCGTCAATCACCAGGTGGGAGAGTGGCGAACGCAGCAGTTCCGGGCCATCGGAGTGAAAAAAGCCGAACACTCGCGGCACACTCGGGACCAACTCCACGGCGGTCACCGGTATGTCCCAGGAAAGCAGCGAACGGTAGGTTGTCCCCATGCCGAAGCAGACATCCAGAGCGTTCTTCGGCGGGTGGTCAAGAAAGGCCAGCGGCAGGTGAGCCATGAACTTGGTGATGGGAGTGAGTCCGGTGATTCCGACTCCGTTGATCAGCAGGATTTTATTTCGGCCTTCCCCGGCGGCCACAACGGTTGCGGTGTTATCGCGCAAAACCTCCGCTCGTTGAAGCTGGCTGCGCCCGAACTGGTCCTCAAAGCTGGTTTCGGTAAAGACGAGCGCCAAAGCCAGCGGCACGGCCGCGTAAGAAGCGGCGGCTTGAGCGTCGAAACGAAGCCTTGTTCCCTCCGAAAACAATTGCGGGCGCAGGCCAATCAAGAGCCAGGGCAGTGAGAACGTGAACAACACCCAGCGCTCGCTCATCAACGGCAGTAGCAGGAAGCCGGACAGAAGCGGTCCCAGAATGCAGCCCAGGATATTCAATGCATAAGCTTTACCGGCTCTGCCAGGATCGCCGCCCGACCAGCGATCGACCAGCAGCGGAGTGATAAAGCCCACGACCGCGGAGAAGGGAGCAATTCCGACGGCCAGACGCAACAATTTGGGGAGATCGATGTCGGGATTGGCAGCAACCAGAGAGAGTAGCGGAAACAACCCGAGCAAGGCCCAGATCAGCCTGCCGACCTGGCGATTTTTCTGGCTCCAGATGCGGTAGCGCTGCAATCCCAGGAACGTTGAGACCAGGTACGTGGAGAGGATGGAGGCGAAAGCATAGACCACGGTGCCGAGGTACGGCGTGAATTGGCGGATCCAGACCACCTCCATCGCCAGGCTGGTCAGCCCGGTGAGGAAGAGTAGCAGCAGGGGATGGGGGATGAGTTGCGCAGCCATTTGATCGGCGCCCTCTTTACCAATGTTGGAATCACGAATGTCGGAACGCGCCGTAATCGACGGTTGTGACTCAGGACTGGCCATGCTAACCGCGACCGCGGAGAGAGCGAGCAGGCTATTGCACGCCGCGCCGATTTTCAGAGTGTTCCGGAACCCGTAGAGCTCAACCAGCAGCAGAGGAATTGTGGCCCCTACCAGCGCGCCCAGGACGTTCGCCAGGTACAAATAACTGAATGAGCGTTCGGATTCCCGCTCGATCGCCCGGCCGCGCCATTTGCGAATTGCCAGCATGGCCAGCGGTATAGTGGCGCCCATACACGCGCACCATGGAATCAGCGTCAGGGCGAGCCAAATACCCGAGCCCAGATAGTAGGCCGCGGAGGAAGATACTGCCATCCGCTCCAGCAGTTTTCGTCCCCACAGCAGCTGGAACGGAACCAGCACCGCCGATATGCCGATCAGCAGTTCTGCCAGCGCGTAGAGGCGAATCGCTGGAATTTTTATTCTATTTTCGTACTTGCGGATCAGGCGGCCACTCGACCAGGAGCCCAGGCCCAGGCCGGCCATAAACGTGGAGAGCACAATCGAGGTCAATGCGGTGGTAACCCCGAACTGCGCCATGGCCAGGCGGAGCCAGACGACCTCGTACAGGATGCTGCAGAAGCCGGAGACCAGAAAAAACAGGAAGAACCAGACCATGAAGAAGAAGTGTCTCATGGCGCAGCGCCAGAGCAAGGCGTCTGCATGCCGAAAATGGGCGGGATTGACGGCCGCCAGGATCTCACTTCACTCCGTGGATTTTTCGAATCCGAGCCGGACCACGTCCGCGGTGTCCTTGGCTAACGCCAGCTTTTCGGTTTCGTTCGGCATAAACCAGAATACTTCATCGGCATCGTCGGCCGCCTTTGCTTCGCCAGAGACCAGGCGGCACAGGAAATCGATGAGCACAAAGTGATAGAGGGTGCGGCCTGCGTCGTCGCGGAGCACGCGGTCATAGACTCCCAGCAAGTCGGCTGGCTCTACGGTGAGGCAGGTTTCTTCCCGGGCCTCGCGAATCGCGGCTTCGCGTAGGGTCTCTCCCAGCTCCAGAACTCCGCCGGGAATGGACCATTCGCCGGCCAGGGGAGGGTGTCCGCGCTTGACCAGCAGTACGCGGCCATTGTCGATGATGACTGCTCCGACCCCGACAAGCGGCGACTCGGGATACTCACGTTTCATGAATGGTTTGACCTGTGCAAAACTCGGCCTGGTTGATGGGACTATAATTTCTTACCTCATTGCTCTTACTGGTAAACAAATAGCGGAAACCAATCCTTCCCCGCCGTCCTGGCTGGTGGGTTGAGCTGTTTTGGCGGCGGGCAGGCCCTCCGAATTTCCAAATCAATATGAAAGGAGATCACCATCATGTTTACCCGCTTTGTGGAATGCCATGTGAAGCCAGACAAGAAAGATGACTTCACCAACAAGCTGCGCAGTGACGTGCTGCCCATCTTACAGAAGCAACCGGGCTTTGTAGACCTGGTTGGCCTGGTTTCTGAGAACGATCCCGAGCGAATTGTCTCCGTCAGCTTCTGGAACAGCAAGCAGGATGCGGAGCGCTATCATCGTGAGCACTTCAACCACATTTCGGAAATGGTCAAGCCATTCCTGAAACGCGACCCTGTGGTTGACACTTTCAACGTAGATACATGGACCACCCGCCGCATCACAGCTGGCAAGGCCGCCTGATCCTAGTTGCCCCGGCAGATCGAAATTGGAGCTGCCGGGGCAGCTTTCCGCAACCAACGCGAACTTTGTCATTCCGAAGCCAACTTTGTTGGCGAGGAATCTGCTTCTGCGTCGACGGAACAGCAGATTCCTCGCGCAGTGCTGCTACGCTTCGGAATGACAATCTTCAGACACCATTAGGATCCCACCACTAGCTTCCATTCCCCGGACTCGCGAATTTCATCGCCACAGAGCTAGAATGTGGCTGTGTCCCTGGACGAATACAAGCGCAAGCGCCGTTTTGAGGAAACCCCCGAGCCACCTCCAAAAGTAGAGAAGAAATCTCAGCACCGTTTTGTGGTGCAAAAGCACCGGGCCACTCGGCTGCACTATGACTTCCGGTTGGAAATGGAAGGCGTGCTCAAGTCCTGGGCGGTGCCCAAGGGCCCGTCGCTCGATCCGGCGGACAAACGGTTAGCCATGCAAGTGGAGGATCATCCGGTTTCTTACTTCGACTTTGAAGGCACGATTCCCGAAGGCAACTACGGCGCGGGCACGGTGATGGTGTGGGATGTAGGCACGTGGGAGCCGCTCTCGCCGGAACCGGTGAAGGGAAAATTCGTTCCCGGAACCGATGCGGAAGCTTCGGCCATGTTGAAGAAAGGCGATTTCAAGATCCGGCTGCATGGCAAAAAGCTCAATGGCGATTTTGCGTTGATTCATATGCGTTCGCGACGTCCTGGGACCAAGGGGACGGAGTGGTTACTGATCAAGAAGCAGGACGATGCCGTGGTGAAAGGCTACGATATCGACCAGTATGGCGAATCGACGATGACCGGCCGCACCATGGCAGATATCGCAGGCGACCAGGGTTCGGCAAAGTGGACCAGCAGCCGTCCGGCGTCGCGGGGCGCGGTGAAAGCGCCCTGGCTGGCGGATGCGATCGCGAAGTTCGATAAGAAAAAGAGCAAAAGTTTAACCACAGAGGACGCAGAGGGGCACGGAGGAAGTCAGACTAAAAAAAAACGAAAAAGTCCGAAAAGATAGATTCTGAGAATAGTCCCAAATCCCCAACACCAACCGAGTTAAAGAATTCCTCCGTGTCCTCTGCGTCCTCTGTGGTTAAAGGTTTAGAGGGCTCGGTCAAGCGTCCCATGCCTACCGCGATCCACCCCATGCTGGCCACGTCCATCGAGAAGCCTTTTGACGACCCCGAGTGGCTGTTCGAAATCAAGTGGGATGGTTATCGAGCTATTGCATTTATTACCAAAGGCAAGGTCCGGCTGGTTTCGCGCAATCAGAACGACCTGACTGCCCAGTACCCTGAACTGCATAATCTGGCTGCCTCGATCAAAGCGGAGACAGCGATTCTCGACGGGGAAATCGCGGCCCTTGACGAGCATGGGCGCTCCTCGTTCAGCCTGATGCAGCAGCGAACCGGAATTCGGGAGCGTGGACGTCGCACCTGCATCCCGCCGGGATATTCCCGTTCTCTATTACGTCTTCGATCTCCTCTATCTGGACGGTTATGACCTTCACCGGGTGGCGCTCGAGAAAAGAAAAAATGCGCTGGCGCAGATCGTCGACGCGAGCGGCCCTCTCCGTTACTCCGAACACTTTTCACAAGGCAAAGCGCTGTTCGATGCCGCCAAAGCAAAAGGGCTGGAAGGGATTCTGGCTAAACGCCGGGATAGCGTTTACGAAGAGCGCCGCAGCCAGGAGTGGCTCAAGATCAAAATTACCCGGACGCTGGATTGCGTTATCGGCGGGTACACCGATC
The DNA here is from genome assembly GCA_963748935.1 of Terriglobia bacterium. Classification (GTDB taxonomy): domain Bacteria; phylum Acidobacteriota; class Terriglobia; order Terriglobales; family Acidobacteriaceae; genus JAIQFF01. The sequence continues at coordinate 16,398 of CAVVLA010000026.1, read as the reverse complement.
CCGAAGGCAGCCGTTTGCATTTCGGATCAATCGTGCTGGGGCTGTACGACAAAAATGGGGAACTGATTCATGTGGGTCAAGCGGGTAGCGGGTTCGATCAGTTCATGCTGAAGGACATTTGGAAAGAACTGCACAAACGGGAGACAACTCAGCCCCCGTTTCCTCACGGCGTGGATGCGTTGAGAAAAGTACATTGGGCGAAGCCCGATCTGGTGGCGGAAATCAAGTTCTCAGAATGGACCCATGTCACCACCGAAGGCGGCGCAAAATTGCGCGCCCCGGTGTTTCTTGGTTTGCGGAAGGATAAGGATCCTAAGGAATGCGTCTGGGAGGAGATGTAGGCGCGAGCGTCCTCGGTCGTGCGGGTGTGAGACAGGCGTCCCGCCTCATCTTGATTCCTTCATCTGGTTCATTCATCTTGGTTCGTTCATTCAGGAGAGAGTGTCGGTTCGTCCGCGGCACGAGCGAGGACGCTCGCGCCTACATTTACTTTATGTCCTTCATTGCCAGCATCGACCCGTAATCCCGACCCGACGGTTCCACTGCGCGGACAACGATGCCGGCGAAGGCGTCGCGGAATTCGGGGTATTTTGCCAGCAAGGCTTTCATGACTGCCAGGTTGTCCTGGAAAGTGCGCCCGGTATCGGAGACATCCCGGCTTTGGTACTTCACCACCAGGTCGAAGTCGTGGCCCACCGGAACCGGAAACAGATCGGTGAGCCTGAAGGTCTTGCCGCCTGCCGTCAGCTCTGCAAGCGGCAAATCCGCCGGCTTCACGGTCTGCATCTCGTCATACAGCCGGTCAGTCGTGGCGGTTGCCATGAAAGGCACGGGAACCAACAGTTCGCGGGCTTCACCGTAGTAGAACCAGGCGTTGTGGTTTTGCCCTTTGGCTTTGAACTCGCGTGCGCGGTCGGCAAACCAGTTGCCGTCATGGCCTGCGATCTGGGTCAGCTTGGCATAGAAGCCTCCCAGCTTCCAGACCGCGCCCTGCTGTTGCAAGACAAACGACACGGTGTAGGCCCCTTGAGGGGATGCCGCGTCCAGAGTGTCGATCGCGTAATTTCCCGGCGGCAGATTGGGAATCACAAACACGGCGCTGTCACGAGTCTGTCCCTGGGAACCAAAAATACCGCACAGAAACTCAGCCCGCTGCAGCGGGGTCGTGCCCTCGGCCTTGAGCACAAATGGGGGACGCGGCACAGGCTGGGTACCTGCAAGGTTGGCTTGATTCTCCTTGATCGCGTTTTCGATGCCGGAAAAATTCGTTGCGAGGCTGGTAATCGCATTCTGCCGCAGCGATTCAACGTCGCCGCGTGCAACCATATCGTAGAAGCGCCTGGCAGTCGCCATCACAGAAGAGCGCATGGCCTCGTCCATGTCGGCGGTGGTCAGACATGTCTGGGCAGAGCTTGTGTTCGCAGCCAGGGAAATTAACACTACCGAAAACCATCGCAGGGCAGTTCTCGTATAACTGATATTTCACCTCTAAGCAATCCTGGTAAGCAATCTAGACGGTCCCACACGTATTCGCGCGAAACGGTTTTGTCCGGTAGTCTTATGCCAGCGTGTATTTGCCCCGCTCAATCACCTTCTGCGCGATCTGCTGTTGCAGTTCGATGGTGTTGAAAGGCTCGTGCTTGCCCAAGCGGCGCAGAATCGCCAACTGCGTGCGCAGCATGTCACCCTCGGCCACGGCTGCGATGATTTTCTTTGCCGCGCCTTCGATCTTGTCCATGGCCTGCGCAAGGTAGAGCCGGGTCATGGCGACCGGCACGGCGGCCGCAGTCTCCCCCTTGCTCCCCACCATTTTTTGCGCTCGCAACACCGCGCACTCCATGGCGTAAGTTTCAATCACGATGTCCGCGATCGCGCCCATCACTTCCTGTTGATCCTGAATTGCCTGCATGTATTTCTGTGTGGCCGCTCCCGAAACAAACAGTCCCAGCTTCTTGGCCTGCGCCACCAGTTTTCGTTCTTCCGCCAACGAGCCTTCAAGTTCTTCGCCGGCGCTCGGCCCGGCCAGCACTTCATCCATCAACTTCTTGATAGCGGGCATCAGGGGCAGCTGTCCCGACATCGCCCGCTTCAGCAGAAACCCGGTGATGATCAACCGGTTGATTTCATTGGTGCCTTCAAAGATGCGGTTGATGCGGGCATCACGGTAAGCCCGCTCGGCCGGATATTCCTCGACGAAGCCGTAGCCGCCGTAGATTTGCACGGTCTCGTCCACCACGAAGTCGATCATCTCGGATCCCCAGACCTTGATGATGGAGCACTCAACCGCGTACTCCTCGATGGCCTTGCGAGTTTCCCTTGCGGCATCGGCGCTCGATTTGTCGACTTCGACCAGGGCGACATCCATCATGCCTACGGTGCGGTAGACCAGCGCTTCGCCCACGTAGATCAAGGTCGCCATGTTGGCCAGTTTTTCGCGAACCAGCCCGAAGTCGGCGATCACCTTATTGAATGCCTTGCGCTGCTTGGCGTAGGCAATGGCGTTCTCCAAAGACACTCGCGCGCCGCCCACGCACATCGCGCCCAGCTTGAACCGCCCAACGTTCAGAATATTAAATGCAATCACATGCCCCTTGCCGATTTCACCGAGCACGTTTTCGACGGGCACCTTGCAGTCATTCAGAATGAGCGGGCAGGTGGAAGATCCTCGTATGCCCATCTTGTGCTCTTCCGCGCCGACGGAAAATCCAGGAAAGGTTCTTTCCACCAGAAACGCGGTGAACTTCTCTCCGTCTACTTTGGCGAAAACTGTAAACAGGTCGGCGAAGCCGGCGTTGGTGATCCACATCTTCTCGCCGTTCAGGATGTAGTGCTTGCCGTCTGGCGAGAGTTGGGCACGGGCGCGACAGTTGAGTGCGTCCGACCCAGATGAAGCCTCCGACAACGCATAGGCGCCGACAATTTCTCCCGCCGCCAGCCTGGGCAGATACTTTTTCTTCTGCTCTTCCGTGCCGAAATAAACGATGGGCAGCAGTCCAATCCCGCTGTGTGCGCCCCAGGTGGTGGCAAAGCCGGCATATTTCGCGATGTGGTCGGCGATGACTGCGGCGGTGACCTTGTCCATCTCCAGCCCGCCATACGCTTCCGGGATTTCCGCTCCGCTCAGACCCAGATCGCCGGCCTTTTTCAGCAGATCGCGACTGACGGAAAAATCCTTGTGCTCGATCTTCTCGGCGTTCGGAAGGATTTCGTTGACCGCGAACTCCTCCGCCGTTTGCCCGATGAGATGATGCTGTTCGGTGAAATCTTCGGGAGTGAAAACTTCGTCAGGCTTGCGCTCTTCGAGAAGAAAGCTGCCGCCTGCGATTTTGGTGCTGGGGATTGCGGTTGTGGCCATGTCGAGAACCTTTCTTAACCACAGAGGTCACCGGGGATCAAAGAGGGAACTTTCTGCGACATTTTAATTATTTCACTTTTCCCAATTCTTGCCATCAACCATTCGTTTGGTGCCGTTACGAAGGTAGGTTACGTAAAAGCGAATCAAGTTCGTTCTCCCCAATGTCTCGGAAGCTCCAAATCGACAATTCCTCAGTGATCAGTGTGCCCTGTGGTTAAAGCCTTTCGAAGATCCCCGCCGCGCCCATGCCTCCGCCCACGCACATGGTCACCAACCCGTAACGCGACCCGCGCCGCTTCATTTCGCGAATGATGGAGGCGGTGAGCTTGGCTCCGGTACATCCCAGCGGATGCCCCAGCGCGATGGCTCCGCCGTTCGGATTCACACGTTCGGGATCGAGGCCGGCTTCCTTGATCACGCCCAGGGCCTGCGCGGCGAAGGCTTCGTTCAATTCAATCACGTCGATGTCGGAGAGTTTCAGTCCCGCAAGCTTCAACGCCTTGGGAATCGCATACACCGGACCGAGTCCCATTTCTTCAGGTTTGTACCCGGCGGTAGCAAAAGAAACGTAACGTGCCAAAGGCTGAATCCCCAGCGCTTTGGCCCGCTCGGCGGACATCACCACCGCCGCTGCCGCGCCGTCGGATGTCTGCGAGGAATTGCCCGCGGTCACGGTTCCCTTGGAATGAAAGGCCGGCTTCAGCCCAAGCAAAGCCTCGAGCGAGGTGTCGGCGCGCGGGCCTTCGTCCACTTTGAAGCTGATTTCCTGGCGCTTTGGCTTGGAACCGTTGGGAGTGGTGAAGCTTACCGGCACCGGCACAGTCTCGTCGTCAAACTTGCCGGCCTGGATCGCCGCCAACGCCTTCTGGTGGCTGCGCAGCGAGAATTCGTCCGCCGCCTGACGCGTTATGCCCAGGCGCTGGGCCACTCTTTCGGCGGTAAGTCCCATAGTGAGATAGGCGTCGGGATAGTGGTCAATCAGCCAGGGGTTGGGAGAGATTTTGTGCCCACCCATTGGAATCATCGACATCGATTCCGTTCCGCCGGCCACAATAATCTCGGCGCCGCCGCTCATGATGCGCTCGGCGGCCATGGCAATCGCCTGCAATCCCGAGGAGCAGAAGCGGTTAATGGTGATCGCTGAGGTCTCAACCGGCAGCCCGGCGCGCAGGGACGCGATGCGGGCGACGTTCATCCCTTGCTCGGCTTCAGGAGTGGCGCACCCGAGAATCACATCCTCGACCTCTTTGGCGTCGACTTGCGGTACGCGCTCCAGGGCGCCTTTAATGGCTACAGCAGCGAGTTCGTCGGGACGGGTGGCGCGGAGCGTGCCTTTAAAAGCGCGTCCCACGGGCGTACGAACGGATGAAGCAATGACAACTTCACGCATAAAAGTTCCCAATGGTTGATGTGAACAAGTCTAGCACTCAGCCGTCGCGCCAGACCTACGGACCATAGCAACAGAACATTAGATGCCATGAATTCCAATTGGCATCTTGGCCGGATCCCGACAAGCACCGAACCGCCGGCCTTGCCCGTGTTCGGCAGGCCAACCATTTTCGACATTTCAGCATTGACTGTGTGTAACGCATATCGTTACACTACACACAGTGATCAAGAGCTTCCGGCACCGGGGCGTCGAGAAGTTTTTCCATACCGGGTCGAAGGCGGGGATTCAACCGAAGCACGCCGCCAAACTGCGTTTGCAACTGTTTGCGCTGGACAACGCCAAACGGCCGGGCGACTTGAACGCTCCGGGATGGAGGTTGCATTCGCTGGCCGGGCAGCTTAAAGACCATTGGGCAGTCTGGGTCAGCGGGAACTGGCGTCTGACCTTCAGGTTTGAAGGCGAGGATGTGATGCTAGTGGACTATTAGGACTATTACTAGGAGGCGACTAATGCGAATGCACAACCCACCACATCCCGGCTTGGTCCTCCGCGAGTATCTCGGAGACATAGCCGTATCGGCGGCTGCGGCACATCTGCGGGTCACGCGCGTGACGCTGTCGCGCGTGCTGAATGGCAAAGCGGGAATCTCCGCCAACATGGCCCTCCGCCTGGGGGCGGCCCTGGCCACGTCGCCTGATCTCTGGATCAACATGCAAGCCCAGTACGATCTCTGGCGGGCCCGGCGCGGCCGGCAACCGGCGGTGCGCAGGTTCCCGCATGTGGCGGGCACCGACCCTGGTGACCGAAATCTGAGCGCTTAGACCCTCCGGCGGAGCGCCAAATCCTACTCCAGCGTCACCGACTTCACCAGATTCCTCGGCCGGTCCACATCCAGGCCTTTTTTTACCGTCATGTAGTACGCGAAGAGCTGCAGGGGCACAATTTCCAGCAGCGGCAGCAACAGTTCGGGTGCATGCGGAACAAAAATGGTGTAGTCGGCGAGGCCGAGTTCCTCGTCGCCTTCGGACGCAATCGCGATCACGCGCGCCGATTGTTGCTTGAATCCTCTGATGTTGGCGAGATTTTTTTCATAGCGCAGCACCGAGCCGGAGTCGTTGCGATCGCAAGTCGCGATGATCACTACCGGCAGGTTCTCATCGATCATCGCGTTGGGGCCGTGCTTGGTTTCGCCCGTGGGATAGCCTTCGGCGTGGATGTAAGACACTTCTTTCAGCTTGAGCGCTCCATCCATGGCGACGGGATAGTGAATGGCGCGCCCCATGAACAGAAAGTCTTCGACTTTGTAAAACTTGTCCGCCAGGCGCTCGCAGGCTGCCGGTGCGGATTGCAGCAAGGTTTCCAGTTTTCCTGGCAGATCGAGTAACTCTCGAATGTATCGCCGCCGCTGTTCTTTGGAAAACTTGCCGCGCACCTGCCCCAGATAAAGCGCGAACAGGTAGAGCACCGCCATCTGCGCGGTAAAGGCCTTGGTTGAGGCGATGCTGATTTCCGGGCCGGCGTGGGTATAGAGCACGCCATCGGCCTCGCGGGCGATAGTGGAATCGACAACATTCGAAATTGCGATGGTTCGCGAGCCTTTGGCTTTGGCTTCGCGCTGGGCTGCGGTAGTATCGGCAGTCTCACCCGACTGCGTGATGACGATGGTCAGTTCACCCGGACCGATTAGGGGATTGCGATACTCGAATTCGCTGGCGTAATCCACATCCACCGGGATGTTGACCAGATCCTGAATCATGTACTGGCCGGCCATGCCGGCGTGCCGACTGGTGCCCGAGGCCACGATATTTATGCGGCGCAGGGAGCGGAGTTCATCCGTGCTGATGCGGACGTCGTCCAGCCGCACCACAGCGTCTTCGATCGATACCCGAGGCGCGATCGTATCCCGCAATCCCTGCGGCTGGTCAAAGATTTCCTTGAGCATATAGTGGGGAAATCCACCCTTGTCAGGCATTCGCTTCTCCTAAAAATCTTCCGGCGGATCAGACTCCAAATCCCCGAATGACTGTGCTTCTGACTTCTCCCGTCGGACTGAAGACCACCAGGTCAGCCGGAACTCCGGGCTTCAAGCAACCACCTTGATTGCGGCCGCCATGACTGGTGTTGCCGCCGTTCATACTGCCGCAGTTCATGTTGACAACGCGTGCCGGGTTAATGGTCGCCAACCGCACCGCCTGCTGCAAATCCCATTGCGCAAACTTCATGACATTACGAATCGCGAGGTCGAGGGTCAGGACGCTTCCTGCCAGGTGCCCATCGCTCGTGCACATGCCGTCTTTCACTTCCACTTCGAGCGATCCCAGATGATAGCGTCCGTCAGGCATGCCGGTGGCGGCGGTCGCGTCGGTGATGAGAACGGCCGCCTCGGGTCCTTTCGCCTTGAGAAGTAATTGAACGATCGCTGGGTCGAGATGAATGCCGTCGGCGATGAAGTCGGCGGAAAGGCGCGAATCGGTCAGCACATCGCCCAGAATTCCAGGATCGCGATGCCCGAGCGGCCGCATCGCATTAAAAGTGTGTGTGGCGTGCCGGGCGCCCGCGACCACTCCGGCACGGGCAGCGTCCAGATTGGCATCCGAGTGGCCCAGGCTGACACAAACTCCGCGCCTGGCCGCCTCGGTGATGACTTCTATAGCGCCTGGCAATTCCGGCGCAATGGTCATGACCTGAATATGGCCGCGCGCCGCCTGCCAGAACCGGTTAAACACCGCCAACGAGGGAGCCAGCAAATCCGCCGGAGGATGCACACCCCGGCGGCAGTGGCTGATGAAGGGACCTTCAAGATGGATTCCCAGTGGGCGCGCCCGAAGTTCGGCGGGCTTCCTTTCCGCGGCTGGACTAGTCTTGGCCGGGTTCTCGGCGGCCTCAATCGCATCCGCCAACCGCTCCAGAGCAGACAGCGTCGCATCCAGCGGAGCCGTAACTGTAGTGGGGAAATAGCTGGTTACGCCGTGGGATGCCAGCAGCCGCTCCACTGGAGGCAACGCGTCGCCCACGGCTTCCATCACATCGTGCCCGGCGCCGCCATGGATGTGGATATCTATGAGTCCGGGTGCCAGAATCTGTCCGGGAAAGTCCACCGCGCGGCTGCCCCGAGGAAGTTCCCGGCGCGTTCGCGACGTGACTTCCACGACAGAGCCGTCCTCCAGCAGCAGCAGCGGCTGCTCGATCCGCTCCAGGGGCGTAAATAAAGTTGCCGCAGTGATCGCGATCATGGCAAGGCAATGCTATATAGCAAAGCATCATACTATAGGAAATTCGGGATTGGGCTCCAAGGTCGGGGTTGTAAAGTGTGGGACGCGAGCACAGGCCCGGAAACGGGTTCCGAGCGGTCGCCCAAACCCTTCGCGAATCATCGTCGGATGCTATACTTTGATCGGAATCGTGCCCTCGGCCCGGTGTTTCCTTCGGCCGCCGCAGTTCCGTTGATCGCGCCTGTTAATCTTGTCGGGGAGTGGCTCAGCCTGGTAGAGCACCTGGTTCGGGACCAGGGGGTCGGAGGTTCAAATCCTCTCTCCCCGACCAAATTCTCGCGATTTTCCGAGGATATCAAGCCGGGTGCCCCACCCTTTTCGCGCACTTTGCGAAAGGGTGGGGGACTTATCGATACATGCGAGATCAAATTGCCGTGAAGGCGGACTCTCAGTCCCACGCTTCGCAAAAAGCGCGAAGGATGGGGCACCCGGCAGTCGAACTGCCCCACTCAAGCCAACGGCGGGCTTGAGTGGGCCACCCGTCCCGTCCTCAGCCGGTCTGGCGCAGCCCTACGCGTGCAGACTCCATGAAACGTTGCACCAGCGCGGCGATCTCATCGGCAGCCGTGTCCAATGCGAAATGACCGGCGTCGAGAACGTAAACTTCAGCGTTGGGAACGTCCTGGCGGTAGCGTTCCGGCTCGCCGGGATCGAACGACAGATCGTACTTACCCCACATCACCAGCAGGCGAGGTTGCTTCTCGCGCATCCAAGCCCGCCATTTCGGATAGGCGCCGACGTTGGTGCGATAATCGTAGAAAAGGTCGCTTTGAATGTCGGCCTGGCCGGGTTGGCTGAGAAAGGCAAATTCGTCGTTCCATAGATCCGGATCATAGCGTTCCACGCTGGGATCGTTTCCGACATGGCGGGTTCGCGTTGTCGGCAGTGACAGGAGATTAGTGCGAAGGAGGCTTTCGTTGGCAGTGCGATCGGCCCAAAAGGCTCGCCGCGCCTTCCAATTCGCTCCCAGGCCTTCATTGTGCGCCACCGCATCCTGGACGATGAGAGCCTCGACCCGGTCGGGATGGGCCAGGGCCATGCGAAAACCCACAGGGCCGCCGTAATCCTGCATGTAAAGCGTGTAGTGCGAGAGCCTGAGCGCTTCCGTGAAGTGATTCATGATCTCGGCGTAGTGGTCAAAGGTATACGCGAATTTTTTTGGGTCGGGCCAGTCGCTGTGTCCGAAGCCCGGGTAATCGGGCGCAACTAGGTGATAGCGATCGGAAAGCCGGGCGAAGAGAGGCTCGAACATCCGCGATGAAGAGGGAAGTCCGTGCAGCAGGAGAAGCGTTGGCGCATCTTTCGGGCCGGCTTCTCGGTAAAAGATGGAGAGTCCATCAATCTGTATCGTGCGATAAAAAGTCGGATGTTCCACGGGGCGTTCCTTTCTTTGAGCTGAGGCCAGCGATTGAAGTGACGCGAGCACCACGAAAACCACCAGCGTGGTGCGGGAGACTGCAAATGTCCGCTCCCACCGGAAGATTTGAGAAGCCGTCTCGTTTAGTTCGCTCATGCTTGCTGGATGCCCATGTCAAGCCAAGTCACTACCAACTGCCGGCATGAGCGCCTCCATCCACGTGAAGGATCTCTCCAGTCACTTGATCTGCCTGCGCCAGGTAGAGAACAGCGTCAACAACATCTTTTACCTCGACGATTCTTCCGTTAGGCTGTCTCGTCTTAATAGAGTCCTTGGTATCGTTTTTATGCATTGGTGTATCCACGACGCCAGGAGCCACGGCATTGAAGCGGATACCCTCTTTTGCATACTCGATGGCGAGGCTCCGGGTCACCGTATTGAGGCCCCCCTTTGTAATCATTGAAACCGAGGCATTGACGCCGGCGATCGGTTGATCGGCAAGCGCCGCGGTGATGCTCACAACGTTCCCCGATTTCTGTTTCAGCATTTGTTTTACAGCGAGTTGAGTGATGTAAAAGAACCCCCAGAGATTGGTCGAGATCAGGGCGTTGAACTCGTCGGTAGTAAAGTCGGTGAAAGGCTTGGTGCGCATGATTCCGGCATTATTCACCAGCACATCGATCGTTCCGAAATGCTTGATCGCCGCTTCGACCGCTTTGGCGGCTGTGTCCTGCTTACCAATGTCGCCATCCACGAGAACCAGGTTAGGGGAGGCAGTCATCAATTGGACAACCGAGGATTGAGTGGCATTAAGAGACGTGGCGACCACGTTATAACCTTCCTTCAGGAAGGCCTCGATCAGACCCGAACCGATACCCCCTGATGCTCCTGTGATGATTGCTGTTTTCTTATCTGACATGCACACTCCGCAGTCTGCAAAAGCACAGGCTCGCGCCCGATAAAACTAGAAGCCCAGGTCGCTCAAGCCCGGATGGTCATCGGGACGGCGCCCGAGCGGCCAGTGATATTTGCGATCGGACTCCAAAATGGGAAGGTCGTTGATCGACGCGAAGCGTAAGGCCATGAGCCCGTCGTCGTTGAACTCCCAATTCTCATTGCCGTAGGAGCGATACCAGTGACCCGAGTCGTCGTGCCACTCGTAAGCGAAGCGCACCGCGATGCGGTTCCCGGTGAACGCCCACAGTTCCTTGATGAGCCTGTAGTCCAACTCCCTGGCCCACTTGCGAGAGAGGAAAGCAATGATTTCGTTTCGTCCGTTGATGAACTCCGAGCGGTTCCTCCATCGTGAATCGATCGCGTATGCCAGAGCTACCTTTCCCGGATCGCGAGTGTTCCAGCCATCTTCGGCGAGACGCACCTTTTGAATCGCACTCTCGCGCGTGAACGGAGGCAAAGGAGGGCGGGTTGCCGTCGTTGCAGTTGCCATGATTTCTTCTCCCTACGCCGCTGCAAAGGCGCATTACCGAACTCGATTAAGCGAGCTGGTTGCGCCGGTGCTTGCTCCGCTTCTCGATTATGTTGCCGGCGAGCCTCACATCGTCAGAACGACGCGGAACTGAGCCTTGCCGCTCATCATGCGGGCGAACGCCTCCCCCGCTCTTTCCAACGGATACGTTTCGATCATCGGACGCACGCCGGTCAGTTCGGCGAAGTGCAGTGTGTCCTCGGAATCAGCTGCGGTTCCCGCCGCCCAGCCCTGAATTGTCCGGCTTCCACTAATGAGCTGCACCGGCGTGACCTCAATGGGATCGACTGTCGCACCGATCACGATGAGCTTGCCGTTCGGCCCCAGGCCGTCGATCAGTTCAGACATCGCTTTCGAGCTGGGGGCCGTCGCCAGAATTACCCGTGCACCGCCCAATTTTTGCAAGGCCTCGGCTGCGTTCGTCGTTGCGCTATCGATGTACACGCTCGCACCGAGTTTCTTTGCGAGTAATGCGGTTTCGGACCCGCGTCCGATGGCCGCGACTTGATACCCAAATTTGTTCGCGAATTGAATTCCGAGATGGCCCAGGCCGCCGATACCCTCTATCGCGACCAGATCTCCGGGCAACGCGCCACTATGCCGCAGAGCGTTATAAGTGGTAATTCCGGCGCAGAGCAAGGGCGCGGCTTCGGCGTCGCTCAGAGTCTCCGGGATGGCCACGAGCGCCTCCACCGGAGCGATCATGTATTCCTGGTATCCGCCGTCATAGCTGATGCCAGGAATTTTCAGGTTCCGGCAATTGCGAAAATCTCCGCGGCGGCACTCGCGACAGGTGTTGTCCTGGCCGCCATGCCAGCCGACACCGACGCGCTGTCCCTCCTTCCACGCCGATACACCGGCACCCACTTCGTCGACGACGCCCGCCACTTCATGTCCCGGGACGCGGGGATACTGAATTCCCGGCCAGGCGCCCTCTTTAGTGAGCACGTCACTGTGGCAAACCCCACAGGCCTGCACCTTGATGCGTACCTGTCCTGGACCCGGTTCAGGAATCTCGACGCTCGACGATCTCGAAATCTGCTCCTGGCTCCAGAAACCCGCCGCCCAATCTCTGTCAGTGTGGCGAAAATCTTCGGTCTCAAGACCCAGCGAGCCGACCGGATCGGTGCGATGGCTGTCGAAGCCGGCGCTGAGCAGGATGAGTTGCGGGCGGATGCGATCGGCCAACTGGGCAACGGCCGTCTTGAATCGCTCGATGTATTCGCGACGCGACGTGCCGAATTCGAGCGGCAGGTTGAGCTTCGCGCCGAGCGCCGGGCCTTCACCGATCTCATCCCCGTCGCCGGTGCCCGGATAAAACGGCCAGCGGTGGACCGAGAAGAACCCGACCTGTTCGTCGCGCCAAAAGATCTCCTGCGTGCCGTTGCCGTGATGCACGTCCCAATCGACGATCAGCACGCGATCGAGGCCGAGTTCGTGCGATGCGCCGGCGCCCCGCACGGCGACGTTGTTGAACAGGCAAAAGCCCATGCCGCGGCGGGCGGGCGTGATGGCCCGGCGGGCGAACGAGGCAAAGGGCCGTCGTGTCCTCGCCGCGAACGACCCGCTCGACGGCATCGGCAACCGCCCCCGCCGCCAGCGGCGCCACGTCGAACGATTTTGCACCAACGACCGTATCGACTTCAAATCGCTCCTCCGCCGCGACCCACGAAGTCCGCGACCTCAGCGACATAATGAGGATCATGTACTCGCCCGAGTCGCGTCGGCGAAACAGGGCCGAACTCGGGGCGGGCGCAACGCTGGTGAGAGCCGGTCGCGCGGAGATGGCCGGTAATCGCGACCAGCCGCTCGGGTCTCTCCGGATGCCGCCGGTCACGTGCTCGAGAAATCGCGGGTCGGTATAGAGTAGAGTCATCTGATGATATCGTTGCTAGCATCACTCCACGATCTTAACATCGGCCGCGCAGGCGATGCAATCTAAACGGTGAGGCCACGTCGCAACATTCTACTACCATTCGTCTTGCTCAACCAAGAGAGAGAGGCGTTTCCATGACACCCTCCAATCTCATTGCGCAAGGGCACCCCACCTTGGGAAACTTGGTGGCAGTTCCCGTTTCATGATTTGCATGTTCCAGGCAGCAGACGCACAGCCGAAGCTGAGAAAGCCAAGGCACCAACACCACGGAGCGCCGAGCCAAGAGTACCAGGAAATAACTCCGATCCACCCGCCTCTCGTGGTGGCACTGCAATCGACATGAACCACGTTTTATGGGCCGGTCAACCAAATGGTCTTGAAAAGTACACCCTTAAAAACAGGGACTTCAACAACTTTTTTACGAAGCAAGTCTTTCCCCAATTCCGCACTATAAGGTCCTTCCGGAACTCAACATCAAAGGCAGACGAATCTTCTCGTCGTCCATCCGACTGATGAAAAGGATAAATTCAATCAAAAGAGCCGACTGCCGAGTGCACGAGATGTTCTCTTCCATTTTCTCAACCCTTGCAAGGATCCTTTACCATTCAAACATTGACTGACTAACCGTTGCTGCGATCCACAAGATCGCTATCTGAGCAATTACACCCGCTAGCATGTGCCAACGCGGCATGCTACTGGGAAGCCTGCATACTTTGGGACCGCCTAAGAACTCACGCCAAGGCTTGCCCGTTTTGCCGAATCTCTCCACCCAATTATCCCGGTGAAGGTCGCGGCCATGACCTCGATTCTTCGCCATGCAAATCGAGGATCCCACCCAATCAACTGGCCAGCATTCTCAAAAAGCTCAATAAGAACTCATCGATAAGAAGGTCGCCAAGGAAGAGTCGCTGGAGGCCCACGATTCAATTCGCCGCAAGGCGATCGAAATGGTCGAGCGATGACCAACCGCGATCGGCGTAAGGTCGTGGGCGTCTCGTGGCAATCTAAACGATACGAAGCGCGTCATGTTGGCCTGTGCCGCGGCGAAGGCGCTGGGCACCGTCCTGAGTGCCTTGGGAACGATAGATCTTTCTCGCTGGCCGCCAATATTGGCCGTGTCGGGGTTGCGGCCGCTGGACCAAGTTGCCGCACGGAGCGCCGGCGTTCGCGCGCCGCTGCCATCTGGCGGTGGTAGCGGCAACGGGGTTTTGGAGCAGGGCGAGGGTCTGCACCGGCGGCCACGCCCAATCACGCGGCGGCTGCCGATCCACTCGCCCACCCAGCAAGCAGTACATTGCCGTGGCCCTGCTCAAAGCCGACCTGACGGCCCTCGAATGTGCCTTCGGTCATGGCGTCGGCAACGGAATGAAGGCCGCCGCGAACGGAACGAATCATGCCCAAAACGTCGATCGAGTGGAAGAAAACTTAAAGGCCTTGCTCGCCGCCTGCGACGAGAAGGTAGCTGAATACGAAACGCTCAAGCGGCAGCGCCTCGAAAAGGGGGCCAACGCCTTGGAAGGGAAGCTCGGCAAAGGTGCGGCCGCGGCATCCGGTGGAAAGGCAGCCGACAGCGACGCCTTCGACGCGCTCGATAAAGCCGCCCCCGCCAAAAACTCAAAGGCGCCGGCGGCGAAATGAATTCTCGACAGAGACAGAGAATTGATACCGCAAGCAAAAGGATTTCCGCGTGATCGCGTTCCGTTCATTTTCTGTTCTCTTTAAGGTGGTGCGCCGGACCGCAATCACGTCGGCTCTCGCGGCCTCGCTCGGCGGTTGCCATCCTCTGCCCACGGCGCAATTCGACTCGACGAATGATCCCGTCGCGGCAATAAAGCCACCGACAACCGAGCGCTCGAGTGCTGCTGGAGGCACTTCCGAACGCGCTTCCGCGACGTCGCCGCTCGCTGCCCTCGATAGTCCCGATCCCGCCATCCGCCGCGACGCGCTTATGAAACTGGCCGATCCACAGTCTGCTCCGCTGCCGGCGAACATTGGTCGCTATGCGGCCGATCCTGATCGCACGGTCCGCCGGGCGGCCATCACGGCGATTGCCGACCGACGGAATCCCGGGGCGTCGACGTGCTGCGTCTCGGGCTGGCCGATCAGGATTTCGACGTACGGCTGGCGGCGGTGACCGGTTTGGAACTTCTCAGTGACCCCGAGGCAACCGCCGAATTGAAACGGTTGGCGAATCATTCGTCGGAATTCATCCGCGAAGCGGCCTTTCGCGGGTCCCATCGATCTCGGTAATCCCGAGGCCCTCGCGCAGGCCGCGGCGGATAAATCCTCCGCGCATTCGCCGCCTTGCGGCAGAGGTGCTCGCCCGAGATTCAAGCGTTCGCGGTAAATCACTTGCGGAAAAGTTGGTGCACAATGGTAATCCGGATGTCGCCTGGCAGACAATTGACTCTGTCGCCCGCTGGCCGTTGGAACAAGCGGGACCGATCTTGCTCACCGCGATGGCGGGAATGCCGTACACACCGCGCAAACTGGCGGCCAAGCAGTTTGCCGATCGCTGGCCTCCCGCAGCGAGCTTCTCGAGGTCGATGCCTCCGCCGAGCGTCGAGCGAAACTGCTGGCCGATCTGGATCGGCAGTGGCACGCGGAATTCCCCACAGCGGCACGACAGGTAGCGATCGCGCAACTCGATCCGCCCCCATCGACCGAATCGGAAGCGGAGTGGAACGGAATTTAAACAACGCCCTCTCGCGGCCGTCGAGCGGCTCGATGCCGTTGACGTTCGCGACCGCCGCCGCGCGGCCGATTCGCTACGTGACACGTTCGCATCTCGATTGTTGCCGGATGTACCGCTCGCGCCAGGCTCTCGGAATTGATGGTTGGTGAATCAGACGGGCTCGTCTGGGCCGGCGTCTTCGATCTCTTGGCCGACGACGCCCGCGAGCCGGCGATGCACTTGCCTATGCGGCGGTATCGGGCATCCCGTGCCCGACGTTCGCCGCCGAGCCTGCGTTTATCTGGCGGCGAGGCCGGACACGCGGCACGGACCGCTGCTTTTGGCGTCGCTGGATGATCGAAGTCCGGCTGTCGGCGTGGCGGCGGCGGTCAACGCGATCGGCCGGCTTAATTCGCTCGAAAACCACCTGCCACTCGAACGGCTATTGAACTGCACCGATCATCAATTGCGAGTGGAAGTCGCTGCGGCGCTTGCACACGTCGGCGCAGGACTCAGCAGCGCCGCCCTGAAGCACTGGCCTTTGATCCCGATCCGAAGGTGCGGCGGGCGGCGGCCGTCGCGATGGGCGAGGTTCCCGATAAATCGTTCTTGCCCGACTTGATTCGCTTACTCGATGACCGTCCAGAAATCCGCCGCGCGGCCCTGACGAGCCTTCCGCGAGTTGCAGGCGGGGACGCCGCGCACCGCGCCCCGGCGAATGACTCGCCCGACAAATCCGTAGCTCTTTCTTCGTCCTCGACCGAGGAGTCTCAGCGATGGAAGGAGTGGTTTCGCGATCGCCGAGCATGGACTTACATTAATGCCCTCGCTAATTTGGCGATCGTCGAGCATCTTCATCAGTCCAGCCTATTTCCTTCTGCCCACTCCTCGTTTCTCCTACCTCGTCTCACTCCATGCGTCCTCTTTCACTCCGTCATGCCCGGCGATCGCTCACCGCGGCGCATGACGAGCATGGCGTGCCGCACAT
>CAVVLA010000025.1:0-17506 GCA_963748935.1 Terriglobia bacterium | reverse complement strand
TGCAGCTCCCGGGCAAAGCGAGCCCGTTCCAGGGCGCCGGCGCGCAGCCGCAGGCGGCGAAGCAGGTACACGTTGTACACGGCAGGACCAATCTGGCGCACCAGTTCCTGAAGGAAACGCAGTTCTTCGGCCATCTCGACGCGTGATTGACGGGTCCAGAAAAAAATTCGTCCCCGCCATTCCTGCCCGAAGATGAACGAGACGGTCATGAGGCTGCGGAAGGGGTGGCGTTGCCAGCCGCTCAAGGAAAGCGGAGGAACGTTCGGAATTTTGATCCCGCCTGGTCCAGGCCGACCAGGGTGTAGCTTTCAGTTCCGTTGCGGCCGGTGCGCCGCGCGTAGGAAGTTTCTGTCGGGCTCTCGAACAGGTAGGTTTCGCGGTCGGAAGGCACCGGGTCGAGCCAGCGGAAGAAGGAAGGCTCACCGTTTCGCAGCAGCATTTCACCGACATACACGCGATGACCGTTCGCCTCCTGCGATGCAATCAGGGCCGCGCCCCGCGCCGTACATGACCAGCAATTCGCCCACGATTTCCTGCAGCGTACCGCTGAGGCCGGCCTCGACCCGCACCTTGCCCAGGATGCGCGCAATCACCGCCTTCTCCGAACGCAACTGCTTCTGCTGTTCAGCCAGATATCCGAGCAGAAGACCCATGACCAACAGATAAATCGAGAGCATGAAAAGACGTTTGGGCTCGAAGTCGGTAGGCTGCACTCGCAGCAGCGGCAAGTGAAACCGAAAGAGCAGTCGGTCCACCCAGGCAAAGAAGCCCAGGTGAAAAGCCAGGCTTTCAAGCCACAGCAGAAAGACCGCCGAGGCCGCAGTCGCAACCGTCTCCCACACACCCCAGCGGTAGGCAGCGGCCGCCAGCACAAAGACAAAGAAAAGAAAGAAGGGATTGGCCTGGCCGGTGGCAAAGATCGACATCAACGCCGGCCAGACTATGTCCGCGGCGTGAACCAGCCGGCGAAACGCAGCAGTCGACTGTTCCCGCCGCCGCAACAGCAATATGACAATGACGCCCTGCGCGATATAGAACGCCAGCAGGCCGTAGGCCCAAAAGGAGTAGCCGACTTCCCCCGGATCCATCCGGATGGCGACCAGGGCAGAGACGGCCAGAAAAACGCGGGCTGTCGCCAGCCATCGCTCGATGCGGCGGATTTCGCCGGGACCGATGGGAGCCCTTTGCCGCCACAGAAACCGATGTCGCAGCGCTTGGAATGGCAATGGATACGACTCACGAGTCGACGCCCACGATACTATTGGCTGGAAGCAAGCAAGAGCAAGTAGAACTTGCGGTGCCGCGTGCTGCCCCTGAACCCGCCGGTACCTGGCGAGGCTCGCCGTGGGCAAACGCTCTCGCGAAGGCCGCTTGAGGGATTGAGTCCTGCTCCGGGGAACGTAGTTGCTACGTCGCTGCGAGCCGGCAAGATGCAGAAGTCTCTGTCTAAAGCCGGTCAGCTTCCTATGATCATCGCCCGCGTGCTCGCGTTTGAGATTCCGGTCAAAGAAGTCGGCGGTCGCGGTGTAGGCCTTAATCCAGTCCTTCCACATCAGGAAATCGTGGATTTCGTCGGGGAAGATCAGCTCTTCAAACACCACGTGCTGCTCGCGCAGCCGTTGCGCCAGGTCGACGGTCTGGCCGAACGGAACGTTGCGGTCGTCGTCGCCATGAATCAGCAGGACCGGAGACTTCCAGCTGGAGACCGCGGCGTCCGGCGAAGAGTCGAACGCCAATTTTTCGGCCTCCTTGGCATCGGGCGCTCCCGGGCGATTCTCCCAACGGGGCAGGAACACCGACCAGTCGTGCACACCATGCATATCGACCCCGGCCGCGAAAAGATCGGAGTTGCGGGCCAGCCCCAGGGCAGTAAGATATCCGCCGTAGGAGCCGCCCCAGAGTCCGATCTTTTTCGGATCCACCGTCGGCAGGCTTTGCAGAAACTTTGCGCCCGGCCACAACATCCTTATACTCCGCCGCTCCGCGCCAGCCCGCATTGGCAGCCTCGCGGAAGGCGCGGCCGTACATGATTCCCAGGCGATAATTTACCGAGAGCACGACGTAACCCTGGCTCGCGAGGTATTGATTCATCGCGTACGCGTTGTGGTAGTAGTACATGTAGTGGAAGCCGAGCATCATCTGCCGCACGGGTCCGCCATGCGTAAAGATCAGTGCCGGCCCGGGCTGGGTGCGTCCCGGCGGAACGAACAACTGGCCGTGAATCTCCAGGCCATCTTCGCTTTTGAAGACGACCTGCTTCGGCGTGACTAGCTGCTTTGACGGAAAGTCGGCAGGCAGCGCTTCCGGCGCCATCATTTCCCTGTCCCTGCGACGTGATGCGAAACGGCATGGCGGGAACGGTCGCGCTGGAACCGAGGCATACCACCTGACTTCCCAGCCCGGTTTCCACGGGGCTCCACTCGATGGTCTCGCCCGTGGTCAGCGGCTGCGGCCTTCCTCCTTCAAGGCTGACACGCCAGAGGTGACGGCGATCAACATCCTCCTGATTCGAAGAAAATACGACGGAGCGGCGATCCGCGCTGAGAGTGACATCTTCCACTTCAAACGAACCTGGAGTGAGCAGTGTCGGCGCGCCGCCTGACGCGGTGACGGAGTACAAGTGATTCCAGCCATCCTGTTCGGAGGCAAACACCAGTCTGTCGTTATCGGCAAAGTAGAAAGACTTGTCCGCCGTTTCTTGGGGAAACGAATCGTTCGCTTCCTTTCCGCTGTGCCAGATCTCGCTTGGCTTCGCCGGTCGCGGAATCCGCCACCCAGATCGCCCAGGGAATCGGGCGCACCGGAATCAGCGGCAGCTTCTCCTGAATGCCGGGAAGCCGGACGAAGGCAATGCGGCGCCCATCCGGCGACCAGCGCGGCATGACATCGCGATCGGCGCTGGGAGCAAGATAGCGCACGACTCTCGTGCCCGAAATCGTAGATCGCGATAAAGCTGTGATCGCCGCGATTGCTGACCAGCGCGATCTGGCGTCCATCGGGAGACCACTTCGGATTGGAATTGTCTCCGCGAAGATCGGTGAGCTGATGAGCCGGCGTCGCTCCCGTAACCGGCGCAATCCACAATTGCTTTCGCGCCGCCCACACCGCGAATTGGCCGTCGGGAGACAGCTCGACATCTTCGCACTCTTCCTCCGCGCAACCCATCTCGCCCAGCATTCGAGGAGCTCCCGCGTCCACATCGACGGCCCAGACCTGCTGTTTGCGCGACCACACGCCGTTCGTGGGATCGGCAACTCGTCCGCTTTCGTTGGTCTCGCTGCCGCGAACGTACACCAGAGTGCGGCCATCCGCCGTAATGCGCAGGCTGGCGATCGGCAGGCCTTCGTCGCCGTCGTAGTGCGTCACCTGTCGGGCCGCGAAGTTGGGTGCGTCCGCCACCCAGAGGTTGCGGACTCCTTTCGCATCGAACACCCAGGCCACCCTGCCGCTGCGAGAGGCCGCGACCAGGTTCGAAGGAAAAGGCGAACTCATCACCTGTTCGAGGGTGAAGTTGGCAGCGACGGCGTTGGGCGGAGAAAAGGAACGAGATGAAGACCAGAAGACTGCAAGCGATGTGTATCGCGGCAAGATGCGAGACGAGAAGAAGCATAGGAGAAAAGCCTACTCCGTCAGTTTGCGATCTGCCAAGCGTGTCGCGCCAAATGTGGGCGCGAGCGTCCCGCTCGTGCAGCGCAAGCGTCAGCTGGCCGCAAACGGTTGCGCGACCGGTCACTGCCGAATGACATCCCGCGGAATCGCAACACGCTCTATAATGCTCATTCCACCGAAGTGCCCATTCCCAATGACTGCGTTCCCACTGGAGAAAATGCATGCGCGCTGGCGCCCGGCTGTCCCTGCTGGTTCTGTCCTGTCTTCTGCTTCTGGCCACAACTCCTGACAATGAACAGCCGTTGAGCGGATATTCCGCGGCCTCGTCGCGCAGCGAGCGCGATTGGGAAGAAAAATTCCGTGCCATTCCCGAACCGCAGAACCAGCGCGACTACATGCAGCGGCTGGCCGCCCGTCCGCACCATGTCGGCTCGCCCTACGACAAAGACAACGCCGAGTGGATGCTCGCCAAGTTCAAGGAGTGGGGTCTGGACGCAAACATCGAGAGTTTCGACGTCCTGTTTCCGACCCCGAAAGCGCGCGTCGTGGAACTGGTGGAGCCGACCAAATTCACCGCCAAACTGCAGGAGCCGGCCCTGGCCATCGATCCCACCTCGAACCAGCAAGCCGAGCAACTTCCCACCTACAACGCCTATTCGGGTCGATGGCGACGTGACGGCGCCGCTGGTGTATGTCAACTACGGCATTCCCGACGACTACGAAAAGCTGGAGCGCATGGGCGTTTCGGTAAAGGGCGCGATCGTCATCGCGCGCTACGGAAACTCATGGCGCGGCATCAAGCCCAAGGTTGCCGCCGAGCATGGCGCGGTGGGCTGCCTGATCTATTCGGATCCGCGCGATGATGGCTACGTTCAGGGCGACGTTTTTCCCGCGGGCGCGTGGCGCCCGCGCGACGGCGTGCAACGCGGCAGCGTGATGGATATGCCGCTTTATCCCGGCGATCCGCTGACGCCCGGAGTCGGCGCCACCAAAGGCGCCAAGCGTCTCGACTTGAAAGACGTAAAGACCATCACCAAAATTCCGGTGCTGCCGATTTCCTACGCCGATGCGCAGCCGCTGCTGGCGGCGCTTGAAGGGCGACGTCGTTCCCGATGCCTGGCGTGGTTCCCTGCCGCAGACCTATCACCTCGGACCCGGACCGGCCAAGGTTCATCTCAAAGTGCAATCCAACTGGGATATCAAGCCGCTCTATGACGTGATCGTCAAGATTCCCGGCTCGACAATTCCCGACGAGTGGGTGGTGCGCGGCAATCATCACGATGCCTGGGTGAATGGCGCGGAAGATCCGATCTCGGGCGCGGTCGCCCTGATGGAAGAAGCGCGGGCTTCGCCGACCCTGCTCAAGCAGGGATGGAAGCCGAAGCGCACCATCATCTATTGCGTGTGGGATGGCGAAGAACCGGCCCTGCTCGGCTCCACCGAGTGGGGCGAGACTCATGCCGACGAACTTCGGCAGCACGCCGTCGCCTACATCAACAGCGACGGCAACGGACGCGGCTACCTGACCATGGGCGGATCGCACACCCTGGAGAAATTCATGAATGGCGTTGCCCACGACGTTGAAGATCCCGAAAAAAAGATCACCGTCTGGAAACGCGACCAACTGAAAGCCATCGCCGACGCCAAGACGCCCGAAGACCGGCAGGAAGTGCGGCAGCGCGCCGACCTGCGCATTGAGGCTCTGGGCTCAGGATCGGACTGGACGGTTTTTCTCGATCACCTCGGAATCGCTTCGCTGGATCTGGGCTACGGCGACGAAGATGGCGGTGGCATCTATCACTCCATCTACGACGATTTTTACTGGTACACCCATTTCTCCGATACCGACTTCAGTTACGGGCGGGCGCTTTCGCAAACCGTGGGAACCACGGTGATGAGGCTGGCAGATTCGGATCTGCTGCCGTATGAGTTCACCGGACTCGCCGACACCATTCATCGCTACCTCGATGAGCTGGAGAAGCTCCTGAAAACCAAGCAAGACGAAGTCATCGAGCACAATAAGGAAATCGAAGAAGGAGTCTTTACGGCGACGGCCGATCCCAAGAAGACTTCCGTCCCGCCGCCGGTCGAGGAAGTTCCGCCGCATTTGAATTTTGCGCCACTGCAAAATGCGTCGGATGCGCTCACCCGTAGCGCGGAGCGGTATCAGAAGGCGTTGGAGAAAGTCACCAAGAACGGGGACCTGGCGGTGAGCGCGGCCACGCTGCAGGCGATCAATTCGCGAACTCCTGCAGAGCGAGCGCAAACTGACATCACCCGGCGGGCTGCCGGGACGTCCATGGTTCGAACACCTGATCTACGCCCCGGGCGCTTACACCGGTTACGGCGTCAAGACGATTCCTGGGGTTCGAGAAGCGATCGAGCAGAAAAAGTGGAAAGAGGCGGACGAACAGATCGTGCGAGCTGCAAGCGCGTTGCAGGACGAAGCGGCGCTGGTAAATTCCGCGGCGCAGGAGTTGGAAAAATAAGATTTCGTGGCCGCGGGGAAACTTGCCGATTACCTGGATGAGCCGTATTTCTTGACACCAATTGCTCTTTTTTGGTGGCTTTCCCGGGAGACAGGTTGATACCGAATCCGGTAGAAGCGAATCCTTTTACGCCACCCAAGCACAGCATTCTACGGCACATACTGCTATGCCTCTGTTTTATCCCCATTAATCTTCTGTTGAGTATGCCCGATGTGATCCTTCTGGCTCGCCTCGGATCTGTAGTCTGGTATCCAGCCACCGCTTTGTCCATGGCATTAATGCTCGCAGTAAGTCCATGGTACGTTCTTCTGGCCGGTTTTTCAGATACTCTCGCGGGCGCTCTGTTTTATCACCAGCCGCTTAAGTCATTCAGCGAACTGCTGGGCACGGTCTGCACCTCCGGCTGCTATCTGGCGGCCGCGTACCTGCTGCGCGGGCCACTACGCATTGATCTGGGCCTGCGGCGCCAGCGAGATGTGCTCCGCTACCTGATTGTCACCAGCATAGCGGGGTTGGTTGCGACTGCGCTGGGGGTCGCCGGCCTGGCTTTGGATGGCGCAATTCGGTGGAGCGACTACGGAGGCGCCGCGCTGTCGTGGTTTTCCGGCGACAGCATCGGACGCTTTGCCATCGCGCCCTTTCTACTGATCCATGTATTTCTCAGCCTGCGAGGAAAGTTATTTGGCCGGAAGTACGAGAGCAACAGCGAAAGCGAGCAACTCCCGACAAAACCGTGGAACCTCGCGGACATGTTGGAATCGATTGGACAAACCTGCGCCACATTGCTTGTGCCCTTCGTGATATTCGGGCCACGCTGGGCAGCGCTTCAGCTCTTTTATCTGAGCTTCATTCCGATTATCTGGATCGCGATGCGCCAGGGAATCGGACGGGCAGTCACCGGATTGCTCGTGCTTAATTTCGGGGTAGTGGTGGCAATGAATATGTTTCCCCCGCCGCCGGGGCTGATCACCAGAATCACATTTTTTATGCTGGTGGTTTCGGCGATCGGCCTGATCCTTGGAGCGGTCGTAACCGAACGCCTTCGCATCGGCGCTCAACTCCAGGGAGCGGACCAGTTACTTGAATTCACTAATCGAGAATAGCCCGCTTGGAATCATCGTGCTTGATCAGAAGCGGAAGGTGGAACTGACCAATACGGCCTTCCAGAAGTTATTCCTTCATGACCCCGTGGGCGCCCATATCGACGACATCTTCGGGGTGGGAAGAGAAACAAGTGCAATTTCCGCGCAGGTCTTGACTGGGCGGCCATTTCACGGAACGGTGCAGCGGCAGCGCAAAGACGCCAAGGTTCTTGATCTGGATTTGCATGCCGTTCCCTTGATAGTGAACGGCGTCCAGCTCGGCGCGATTGGTATTTACACTGACATCTCAAAGCAGCTCAGGGCCTCGCGCGCAGAGAAGAAACATGCGGAGTCATTAGGCCGCCTGGTGACGGAATTGAGCGCCGCCAAGGAAGCCGCCGAAGCGGCCAACCGTACGAAAAGCCAATTTCTGGCCAATATGAGCCATGAAATCCGCACGCCGATGAACGGGATCATCGGCATGACCGAATTGGCCCTCGACACGGACCTCACTCGCGAACAGCGCGAGTACCTGCATACGGTGAAAACTTCCGCCCACTCCCTGCTGTCCATCATCAATGACATTCTGGATTTCTCGAAAATTGAGGCGGGCAAGGTGGAACTCGAGAATATCGATTTCAATCTGCGCGATACCCTGGAAGACACGGTCGCTTCCCTGAGCTTGCAGGCTCACCAGAAAAGATCTCGAACTCAGTTGTCAAATTCCTCCGGATGCACCCGATGCTTTGCTGGGAGATCCGACCCGGCTGAAACAGATTGTGCTGAATCTTGTGGGAAATGCAATCAAGTTCACTTCCCGGGGCGAAGTCGTAATCAAGGTTGAGATTGAGGACAAGACTGAAGACCATGCCATGTTTCATTTCAGCGTAGTCGACACGGGGCCCGGAATCCCCAGAGACCGGCAGAAGCTGGTCTTTGAGGCATTCACCCAATCGGATAATTCGATGACGCGCAAACATGGCGGCACGGGACTGGGGCTCTCAATCTCCTCGCGACTCGCCGCCTTAATGGGTGGCAGTCTCTGGGTGGAAAGCGAACCCGGCGAGGGCAGCACTTTCCATTTCAAGGTGCGATTCGGGCTTCAGAAATTGTCGGGCGGCAAATCGCAACCCATCGGTATAGAAATGCTCCGCGATCTTTCCGTTCTTATTGTGGACGACAACACGACCAACCGGACGATCCTGCGCGGAAACCTGACTCACTGGCACATGAAACCAGACGAGGCGGACGACGGAGCGCGAGCCCTCGAACTACTGGAAAGGGAGAAACGGGCGGGGAGGGCATATCACCTGGTCCTGCTGGATGCGCAGATGCCTGGTTTGGACGGATTCAGCGTGGCGGGAAAAATCCTGCAGGACCCGAGCCTGGCAGAGGCGGTTGTAGTTATGCTGACATCCGAGGGGCTAACCCGGCGACGTGGCACACTGTCGCGAATTGGGTATCAAAGCTTACTTGACCAAACCGATCAAGCGGGATGAGCTTCTGGCAGCCATCAGAATCGCCTTGGGACAAGCCGAAGAACCTGATCCGATTCAGCCAGCAGGACCGCCACGATCACCGTCCGAGGACCAGCGCCGGTTCAGGATTCTGCTGGCGGAAGATAACCTGGTGAACCAGAAAGTAGCCACGCGATTCCTGGAGAAACAAGGGCATACCGTGTTCCCCGCCAATTCAGGAAAGAAAGCTGTAGAGGCGTGGCGGGGACAATTCTTCGATCTGATCCTCATGGACGTGCAAATGCCTGAGATGGACGGCCTGGCGGCGACCGGGGCCATTCGCGAACAGGAGAAATCGGCAGCAAAACACATTCCCATCATCGCCATGACCGCTCATGCCATGGTGGGCGATCGCGAGCGCTGCCTGGCCGCCGGAATGGACGACTACGTCTCGAAGCCGATTAGCGCCAAGGATCTGTTCGGAGCGATTGAACGGGTCATGCCGAAGGCAGCCGGGGTAGCGGCCATGGCGGCATCGCAGAAATGATCCTGGCATCCACTCAACCAGAGTCCAACCTTAAGCGAACCTTAAACAGCGGACTAACGATCGAGATTTCAAACTGAGCGTCCGAAAATACGCAGCCACCTATTGCAAACGAGCAACCGGCCCGCATCTAAGTTCCAGGGGAGAATACTACTATGCGCAGAAGCGGACCGAGATGGATCGGGTTGGAACTGATCGGCGGACTGTGCCTGCTCGCATTAGCGATGGCCGGCTGCTCCCGCGTACGAGACAACGCGCAGGTAACTTCAGAAGTTCAAAGCCGAATTCGCAACGATTACCGGTTGCAAATGGGGCGGATTCGAGTCAGGTCGACCAATGGCATCGTCACTCTCTCGGGCTACGTCAGCACCGACGAACAGCGCGCCGCTACCGTCCAGGACGCTACTCAGATTAAAGGCGTCCGGGTTGTAGTCGACAACCTGCGCATGAATAATGTCGGGACCACCGACTTGGCAGGCATCAGGCCCGCCTCTCCGAATCCGCCAGCGGCAGCGCAGAAACCATCCGCATTGATCGTCCGATCCAGAAGCCGTTTTAGTCCTCAGACCAGTTCGAACTCAGAAGTAGCCCCTGCAGCTGTGCCAATCCGCAGTTCAAATTCTCCCGCTCCAGCTCCGCCAGTCAGTGCGCAACTCTCGCGCGCTGCGGCTCCTGCTGCGCAAGTTGTGCCTGTTGCCTCAGTTTCGTCAGACGGTCCATCGGGCGACTCCAACGATACCGAAGCTAATCCCGGCTGGTCTACACCTCCCCGACACGAGGTACCGCGCGTTGAACGGGTCACCGTCCCAGATGGGACCGCCCTCGACGTGCGGCTGACGGAAACGCTGAGCTCCGAATTGAATGAAAAAGGAGACACCTTTCTCGCTACCCTGGCCTCGCCGATCATGGTTGACGACCGGGTTGTGATTCCTGCCGGCGCCGGCGTACAAGGCAGGGTGGTCGAGGCGCAGAGTGCTGGGCGTTTTAGCGGTAAACCCGGACTGGTGATCGAGGTAACCCGCCTGGCGTACAACGGCGAAAGTTACGAGTTGAGCAGCAACCAATATTCAAAGCAGGGCTCATCGCGGACGACGCGCGCAGCCGCCACTATTGGCGGAGGAGCAGGCGTTGGCGCGCTGATCGGCGGGATTTTAGGTGGCGGAAGAGGCGCGGCGATCGGAGCCATGATCGGCGCGGGAGCAGGCACCGGGGTCCAAGCAAAGGCAAAGCCGCCGGAAGTTCAGCTTCCGGTTGAAACCATGCTGAGTTTCCGGCTCGAAAATCCGCTTACTGTTGTTCCAGCGTCCACGCTCCAAGGAATGCAAGGCTCCGATCCGTCGCAGGATCCGTTCTCCTCCGATGAGCGGCCAGTATTGAAGCGGCGTCCGGGCAGCCGGCCCGCAGAGCCGGACATGGATCAGCCCGGCGCAAGTTCACCTTCGGATGAGAACCCTCCAGAGGATTCGCCGCCGCCGGCACAGGATCCTAACTAGTTTCTGTTTCGCAGCTCCTGACTGGTGGCAATTCGTTGGTTGGGGTGGACAAAACTGGTACACTGACCAGCCCGCACGAGGAATACATCTTCCTGAATCTGGTCCCTCGTCTTGGCGCTCATCGTCACGGGAGACCTGTTCATGTCGCTGCGCTCAGTTTGCTTTTTCCTGCTTGCGTTCGTGGAAGTAATTTCAGCCCAGTCCCAACCAGAACAACCCGCCACTGGAGTGACGTCTAACGCCCAAGCCAGTTCGCAGAGTGCATTAACGCCGGCGGGCTGGGAAAAGAAATTCCAGGAAGGCATCGTCGCGGAGAATATTCGCGAAAACATGCGCCGGCTGAGCGCGCGTCCGCACCACGTCGGATCGCCGTACGACAAGGACAATGCCGAATGGATTCTGGCGAAATTCAAGGAATGGGGTTTCGACGCAAGGATCGAAACCTTCAACGTCTTGTTTCCGACTCCGAAAGAGCGTGTCGTCGAATTATTGGAACCAACCAAATTCAAGGCCAAACTGCAGGAGCCAGCGCTGGCCGTCGATCCCACGTCGAACCAGACGGCGGAACAACTTCCCACCTACAACGCCTATTCGGCTCGATGGCGACGTCACCGCCCCGCTGGTGTACGTGAACTATGGCAATCGTGAGGACTACGAGCAACTGGATCGTCTGGGGATCTCGGTCAAGGGAGCAATCGTTATTGCCCGCTACGGAGGAGGCTGGCGCGGCATAAAACCCAAAGTCGCCGGCGAGCACGGGGCCATTGGATGCATCATCTATTCCGATCCAAAGGGCGACGGCTATTTCCAGGGCGACGACTATCCTTCCGGCGGCTGGCGCCCGCGCGATGGCGTGCAGCGCGGCAGCGTGATGGATACGGATTATCCCGGCGATCCTCTAACGCCGGGGGTCGGCGCGACCGCCGACGCAAAGCGGCTCTCCATCAAGGAAGCGAAAACCATCACCAAGATTCCCGTGCTGCCAATCTCTTACGCGGACGCGCTCCCGCTTCTTTCCGCGCTCAAAGGACCCGTCGCTCCTGAGAATTGGCGCGGAGCCTTGCCATCACCTATCACGTCGGGCCTGGCCCGGCCAAGGTGCACCTCAAAGTCGCTTCCAACTGGGACATGAAACCGATCCACGATGTGATCGCCACCCTGCACGGCTCTGACGATGGCCAGTGGGTCATTCGCGGCAATCATTACGACGCCTGGGTCAACGGCGCCGACGATCCCATCTCCGGCCAGGCCGCGTTGCTGGAAGAAGCGCGCATGCTGGGTGAGTTGCATCGCCAGGGCTGGACTCCGAAGCGTACCATCATCTATTGCGCGTGGGACGGCGAAGAGCCGGGTCTGTTGGGTTCTGTCGAATGGGTAGAAACCCATCTGGACGAGCTGCAAAAGCACGCCGTCGCTTACATCAATTCCGACAGCAACGAGAGAGGATACTTCTTTCCAGGCGGAACCCAGGATCTGCAGACTTTCATCAGCGGCGTGGCGCGACGACATTCAAGATCCCGAAACCCACATGTCCGTCTTTCAACGCTCGCATCTTGTCAGCATTGCGAAAGCGAAAGATGCGGAAGAGCGCAGCGACCTTCGCAAACGCGACGATCTTGTAGTCAAAGCTCTGGGAGATGGATCGGACTTCACCGCCTTCCAGGATCTGGCCGGAATTTCGACGTTAAGCGTCGAGTTCGGCGACGAGGATGACGGCGACCAGTATCATTCGATCTACGACGACTTTTACTGGTACACGCACTTTGTCGACACCGACTTCGTCTATGGACGCGCACTTGGCCCAGACGGTCGGCACCGCGATGATGCGTCTGGCGGACGCGGACCTGATTCCCTTCGACTATTCCCCGCAAGCGGAAGCCATCGCCAAATACGAAACCGAGCTGGAGAAGCTGCTGAAAGACAAACAGGACGAATTCACCGAGCGCAACCTGCAACTGCAGGAAGGCGTCTTTGCAGCGACGGCAGACCCGCACAAACCCTCCGTGCCTCCGCCGGCCGAGACTGTGCCGCCGTACATGAACTTTGCTCCGATGAAAAATGCCATTGACCTGCTCAAGAAGAGCTCCGAGCGTTACTCGAAAATACTTTCGGACTGGCAAGCAAAGGGTTCGCCGGCGCTTTCTGCGCAATCCCTGGATTTGGTCAATGCCGATCTGCTGAAGATTCCTCGTCTGTTCCTGAACGAAAAGGGACTGCCGGAGCGTCCCTGGTTTAAGAACCAGATTTACGCGCCTGGCGCTTATACCGGTTACGGCGCCAAGCCTATCGCCGCGGTCCGTGAATATATGGACGAAAAGAAGTGGAAAGAAGCGGAGGCACAGATACCGCAGGTTGCCCAAGTGATCGAAAACGTCGCCGCAGGAATAAACAAAGCCGCCGATGACTTGGAAAATGCCGTAGCGCAAGCGCGCTAGGGACAGCGTACATAAGCTGATGGTTTGGCCTCGCTCGAAAACCTGACTCGAAACGGATCGGCAGTCCCTAGGCTAGATCGAGCTCAATCTTCTTCGCGGCTGGATCCAGCTTCGAGATCCGAAAGCTGCGAACTTGCCCGGCGCGGAGGGCTTCAGCCTCGGATTCCCTGGCACTGTCGCCGCCTTTCCAGTGCGCCATCAGCCGGGAACTTAGAGATGCCAAGTCCGCTTTCGCTTCTCCCTGCGTCTTTTCCTTGACTGAACGCTCTGCAGCAATCCTGCACGTGCCGTGGATCCCTTCGCCCAGCTCCACGCTCACCTGCTCCCCTGAAACTTCCGTCACACGGCCCGAAACTACATCGCCCTCCCGGCGTTCCGCAATGTACTCCTCGATGCTGGTCGGAACCAGCTGCTTCATTCCGAGCTTTAAGCGACGCTTTTCGGTGTCGATTTCGAGCACTTGCGCTTTAACGAGTTGGCCCACCTTGAGCATGTCCTGCGGGTGATTGATGCGCTTCTCTGCGCTCATGTCGCTGACGTGGATCATGCCCTCGACGCCCTCGGAGAGCTGCACGAAGGCGCCGAACTTCGTCAGGCTCGTGACCGGTCCTTCCACCGCCGAGCCCACGGCAAACTTCTGCGTCACCTCGGTCCAGGGGTCCCCCAGCGCTTGTTTCAGGCCCAAGGAAATGCGACGCGCGCCCGGACTCACCCCGAGAATCACGGCTTCCACGGTCTCGCCCGGCTTGACTACATCGCTGGGTGTCCTCACCTTCTTTGCCCACGACATCTCGGAGATGTGGATCAAGCCCTTCAAGTCCGGGCTCAAGTTCAACAAACGCGCCGAAATCGAGTATGCGCGTCACCGTACCGCGAGCACGCTCACCCGGCTTGTATTTTGCCGCCACCGAATCCCAAGGATCGGGCTCAAGCTGCTTCATGCCGACAGAAATGCGGCGTTTCTCGGAGTCGATCTTCAGAACTTTAACTTCAATCTCTTGTCCGACAGAGAGCACGTCGGCCGGCTTGCTCACACGGCTTCTCGAAATGTCGCTCACGTGCAGCAAGGCGTCCACTTCGCCGATGTCAACGAAGGCACCGTAGTCGGTGAGAGCTACGAACCGTGCCTCGCAGTGTTGAACCCTCCTTGACCTCGGAGTAGCGGCGCTCCTTCACCGCCCGCTCTTCCTCTTCGGCAACGGCGCGGCGGTCGACAACTACGTCTTCATCGGCCACGTCGAGCTTGGTAATCCGGCAGCGGATTTCCTGTTCCACCAATTTCTCCATCTCGGCTGCATCGCGGGCTCCACTGCGCGAGGCAGGCAGGAAAGCCCGCACTCCCACATCCACGCTCAAGCCGCCTTTGACCACACCCGTCACCCTGCCGACGATCGTCGTCTTATCGGCAAACGCCTTTTCAAGCGAAGCCCAGTCCCTTGGCCTATCAATCTTGCCCAGCGCGAGGTCGTAGTAGCCCTCAGGGTCACGGCCCTTGATCGAAACGATTAACTTGTCACCCGCTTTCACGGATTCGCCGGTACCCCGGAACGCAGCCAGCGGCAGGATCCCTTCGGTCTTGAAACCAATGTCAACGAGAACGGAATCCACGGTGACGGCAATTACTATGCCTTCGCGGCCTTTTGCAACGTCCTCGGGCTTGCGCGATTTGCTCTTGCTCGAACTCGGACAGAATGTCTTTGAACGACTCGCCAGATTCGTTGATACCTGGGGATTCCGGACTTCCTGGGTTGGACATGAAGGGTTGCAGCCTCACTGTGGGGTTGGATCCTGATTAGGATAACACCGCGCCGTTGGCCGCTGCGGAGGTCAGGGAAGTCAGAACGGGTATGTGGGAGCGCCGTGCCTACGCGGCTCGGCAACACTCATGTGCGTTCGCACCCTGAGGTCGTTTTAGAAGATAAACTGGACGCTTGCAAGCAGGATAGTTCGGGCAGGCTAAATATGTGGTCAGGCGTGATCTCTGAATAACCAGCCGCGCGAAACATCGAGGGCAACGCGGAATCGATTTCATGGAGTCGGTGTCTCCTGATCCATTCAAGTACGACGAGGACACAGAAGCAATACAGGAATCACCGTAGTTGAAGAAACTTTACGCTAGTTCAAATCACCGGCCTGCGTGAGACCCCGATATTTCAGCATCGGCTCAATGCTGGGCTCTTTCCCGAGCCACGCCGCGTACATCTTGTCCAGGTCTGCGGTATTGCCGCGCGAAAGGACCATCTGACGAAAACGGTCGCCGTTAGCCCGGGTCAAGCCGCCTGATCCTCGAACCATTGGAATGCATTGTCGTCCAGCATTTCGCTCCACAGATAAGCGTAGTAGCCCGCGGCATAGTCGTTGCCCCAGATGTGCAGGAAGTAAGTGGAGCGGTAGCGCGGCGGCACATAGCTCAGGGAGATTTGCGCTTTCCGCAGTGCCTCGGTTTCAAATTCATCCGGATTTTGCAGCGGAGAGCTGGGCGAAAGCGTGTGCCACTGCATATCGAGTTCGGCCGCGGCCAGTAGCTCGGTGAACATATAGCCCTGGTTGAAGGTTGCGGCCTTCTTGATCTTGGCGGCGAGTGCGGCCGGCATGGGGGCGCCGGTCTTGTAGTGTTTGGCGTAGTTGCTGAACACCGCCGGATAGGTGGCCCAGTGTTCGTTGAACTGCGACGGAAACTCCACGAAGTCGCGCGGCACTTCTGTCCCCGCAAGAGTGGGATACTGACGTATCGGCGAACATGCCGTGCAGCGCATGGCCGAACTCGTGGAACATGGTGGTTACGTCGTCGAAGCTGAGCAGAGCAGGCTGACCTGGAGCCGGTTTGGTGAAGTTGCAGACGTTATAGACGACCGGAAGAGTGCCCAGGAGCTTGGACTGGTCCACATAGCTGTCCATCCATGCGCCGCCATTTTTGTTGTCGCGCTTGTAATAATCGCAAGTAAAAAAGCGCCAATGATTTGCCGTTGGCATCGAACACCTCGAAGACGCGCACATCCGGGTGGTACACAGGGATGTCATGGCGTTCCTTGAAGGTGAGGCCGTAGAGCTGGTTCGCGGCGTAGAACACGCCATTCTGGAGCACGTTGTTCAGCTCGAAATAAGGCTTGATCTGCGATTCATCGAGGTCGTATTTGGCCTTGCGGACCTGCTCGGAGTAGAACTCCCAATCCCACGGCTGCAGCTTGAACGCCGGCTGTTGCGCGTCGGCCGCCGCCCGCGAGTCCCGCGAGAATCACGTTCTGCGAGCTGCTCCGAGATGTCATGAGCGACTGAATATCTTTCGCTGGCCGTTTGGCCGTCGAGTGCCCCGCCACCAACGCATTCATAAACTTCAGCGCGGCGTCCGGAGTTTTGGCCATCTGGTCGTCAAGCTTCCATGCGGCGTAGTTCGGAAAGCCAAGCAGCTTGGCTTTCTCGGCGCGAAGCTGAGCCAAACGGGCGATGATGTCGCGCGTATCGTTGGGTCCGCCGCGTTCGGCGCGATTCCAGGATTTCTCGAAGATCGCCTGGCGAGTCGGTCGGCGGCTGAGCGAGGCTAAATCGGGTTGCTGGGTGGTGTTCTGCAGAGGAATGAGCGTAACCGCCCAGCTTGCGCTCCTTCGCGGCTTGCGCGGCGGCGGCAATTTCCGCATCGCTCAGCCCGGCGAGCGCGTCCTTCTGCATGGTGACGTAAGCCGCAGCCTTGGCAGCGGCGAGCAGCTTGGTTCGAAGGCGGTGGTAAGAGTTGACTCCTCTTCGTTGAGCTTTTTCAGTTTTGCCTTGTCGGCAGCAGAGAGATTGGCCCCGGAGTGAATAAATTTCTTGTAGTCGAACTCCACCAGCCGCAGCGATTCCGGATCGAGCTTCAGCGAAAGGCGTTGCTTGTAGACTGCGGCGACGCGCTCGAATAGCTTGGCGTCGAGGAAGATGGCATCCTCGTGCGCCGCCAGTTTGGGCGCCTCGATGTCCTTCACTTTCTGCAGCTCGGGATTCAGGTTCGCCGAGGTGACTCCGTTAAAAGCCCCCATCACGCGGCTTAACAGCAGGCCCGTTTTTTCCATGGCGACAATCGTGTTCTCGAAGGTCGGCGCGGCTGCGTTAGTCGGCAATCGCCTGCATTTCCTTGCGTTGCTCCGCCATGCCCGCTTCGATCGCGGGCTGGTAATCGCCGTCCTTGATCTTGTCGAATGGCGGCGCCTGAAATGGCAGCTTGCTGGGCGCATAGAAAGGATTATCAGGTCCAAAAGTCATATTGATATCCGAGGTGGCGGCGCCGGGTGAGAGCGCCAAGACACAGGCCACCATTAAACACCCCGCTCGTGACCGCGCAATTGTTGGCTTGCGTAGCCGGACTGCACTCATGGTGTTGAGATTGTAAATGGCAACCGGGGTCGGAGGTGAGATAGCGAGGTCAC
>CAVVLA010000024.1:0-56289 GCA_963748935.1 Terriglobia bacterium | reverse complement strand
CACACCAGCGCGGAATGCGGCAATCGCGGCTACCGGAACATCAAACCACGCTTTAGCAAGCCGGTTCCCACCCTGCGCCCCGGAGACGCTTACACGATGCGTGCGGAACTCAGCGCAACAGGGATGAGAGTCTTGGTCGACGACGGGCTGATTTGGCAAGGTTCGGTTGGGCCCGAGGTGCTGAGTCTGACCGGGCCAGTGGGAATGCGTTCGGACAACGCCCGGTTGGAGCTGGAACTTCGGGTTCCTCAGCCCGCAGAGGACAACCCGGAAAAGCGGCAGGCTGTCGATCCGAGGCGGAAGACTCGGACTGATCGGTGCGTGAATTAGCGGGACTGCAAGCTGGGGTTTATCTCTTCCGGACGATCTTTCTCGAACAACACGCTGAACAGTTGAAAGGCGGCGACCGGGATAACCAGAAGGCAGCCCGCCAGGCCAATCATGAAGGTCCAACTCAGGAGGTGAGCGACAAATTTGGCCAAAGAATCAAACATCCTGCGCCCCCGAACACGTTGGCGCATTCTATCACCAGCCCGAGGTAGCGTCGCGGCCAAGGCAAGGCCGTCAGCCTACGGCTCGTTGTCCTTTTTGAACAATGTCCTGAAGTCCTCAATACTGGTCAGGACGACGACCAAGGCAGAGCCAAGCACTCCCACCACAAACATGGCTTCCAGGACGCGAATAGCGATAGTCATCAGCATTTGCCGGATCCGATTCTCCTTACCTAGCTAATCAGTTCGCGCATAAAAAAGTCGTAAAAATCCGCATTCGTAGGAAAATGGGGAATGGCCTCGGTGCGAATGGATAAGTGGCTTTGGGCTGCGCGGTTTTTCAAGACGCGATCCTTGGCTGCACGAGCCTGCCAACTCGGCAGGATTCAATCCGGTGGGCAGCCGGCCAAGGCGGCGCGGGACGTCCGGATTGGAGACGTGCTGCGAGTGACCAACGACGGTGGTGACTTCGACGTTGAAGTGCTGCTGCTCAGCGAGGTGCGCGGACCCGCTTCGGTGGCACAAACCCTCTACCGCGAGACTGAGGCCAGCCGGGAGCAGCGTCTGAAGGTGGCGGCGGAGCGTAAGGCGATGAGGCAGTTCGAAGAATTGCCTGCGGGCAGGCCCTCCAAACGCGATCGCCGGAGAATCATCCAGTTCCGTGGAAGAGTCTGAGCGCTGGTCTGCAATGTGTGCGCGGGCGTCGTCGCCCGTGCGGGCGAGCAACGCTCGCCTGGATTTGCAGGCCCAAACAAAAATGCCTGCGCGCCAATAATTTGGATATCATGCTTCCTCGAAATGGCCCTGGTCCTGAAATATTTTGTGCTCGCATTCAGTGCGCTGCTGCCGGTGATCAACCCTCTCGGCTCGGCACTCATTTTCCTGGGCGTGGTGGGAAGCGCGCCGACCGATGTCTTCCGCAACCTTGCCCGCAAGGTCGCGATTGATACCGTTCTTTTTTTGCTTACGATCGAACTGGTTGGGGCAGCGATATTAACCTTCTTTGGGATCTCGCTCCCCGTGGTGCAACTGGCGGGAGGGTTTGTCCTGGCCGGCATGGGGTGGGGATTGCTGAACGACAAAGATGAAGGAAAGGTCGCAAAGCAGACCGCGGCAGAGAGCAGCGGTGGAACGCTGGGAGACAAGGTCTTTTATCCCTTGACCTTTCCGGTTACTGCCGGGCCCGGTTGTATTGTGGTCATGCTGACCTTGAGTGCACATGCCTCGAAAGCGGCCGTGGTGGACAATGTGCTAGCCCATGTGGGCATCGCGGTCGCGGTTCTGGCGCTTAGTTTCAGCGTGTTCGTCAGCTATACCTATGCTCCCAAAATCACCCAAAAAATCGCGCCACAGACGGCACAGGGAATCTTGCGGGTGATCGCATTCGTCCTGATGTGCATCGGAGTGCAGATCGCGGCGAACGGCCTGGAAGCTATGATCACCGCGGCGCGAAAGTAGAAGCCACGCGGCAGGGTGACGGAAAAATCCCTTACAATAGAGCTATGAGCGATCCACTCATCATCGCCGGACGCGAGTTTCGTTCCCGCCTTATTGTGGGGACCGGGAAGTACAAATCATTTCAGGAAACCGCGCGGGCCCTCGAGGCCAGCGGAGCCGATATGGTGACCGTCGCGGTGCGGCGAGTTAATCTGGATCGCAGCAAGGAATCGCTGCTGGATTATCTTGATCCCAAGAAGTATTTTCTGCTCCCCAACACGGCCGGCTGCTACACCGCCGATGAAGCCATCCGCGCCGCCCGGCTAGGGCGCGAAGTCGGGCTATCCGATTGGGTCAAGCTGGAAGTGATTGGCGACCAGGCGACGCTTTATCCCGATGTGCAAGCAACCCTGGAAGCGACTCGCGTACTAGTGAAGGAAGGCTTTACCGTTCTTCCCTACACTTCCGATGACGTGGTGTTTGCCAAAAGGCTGCTGGATGCGGGTGCGTCCGCGGTAATGCCGCTGGGGGCGCCGATCGGCAGTGGTCTTGGGAATCCAGAACACCGCCAACATTCGCATCCTGCGCGAGGTAATTACCGGCGTGCCCCTGATCGTGGATGCGGGTGTTGGCACGGCCTCGGATGCCGCCATCGCAATGGAACTGGGAGCGGAGGCGGTGCTGATGAATACAGGTATCGCCGCCGCTCAGGACCCGGTTCTGATGGCGGAAGCAATGAAGCATGCAGTGCTGGCCGGACGGCAGGCATATCTTGCCGGACGGATGCCGCGAAAGCTCTATGCGACGGCTAGTTCACCGCGGGAGGGCGTGGTTCGGTAAAATCAGGTCGGTGAATTCTTTCTGGTAGGGCTCTAAGTTCCAAAACAATTCCCCGCCCTGCCTCTCCAGAAGACGGAGAGACGAGGACGGGGCACCCCGGCTCACCTAGATCACAACATCTTTACGCTTTCCACGTGAATGGAATCGCCTTTGACGTGACCGGTAACGGCTACGTGATGGCCCTCGTGTCCCTTGAGCGTGTCGGCGTTATCGACGGTCAAAACCTTGTTGTCGCCGTCGGTGACTACTACTGCGGTTGCGCCGCCATCGATGCACTTCTTGGTGCAGGCAGCAGCCCCGGCATTGGCGCCCTTGGCGCCGCATTTGGAATCGCTGACCCAGCCATTCACCGTCTGGGCTTTTCCCATATCATCGGCTGCGACCACGGCCACCATCAGGAACAGAACGGACAGGATCATACAGAGCAGTAACAGTTTCTTCATAGATTCCTCGATTTTTGGCGGCCGGAGCCGCAGATTTGGGGTCGGCGCCTATCGCTTTGAGCGCCGGGGCTGCTACCTGTATTGACGTGGCGAGACGGCAGTTGGTTACTCGCGAATCCGCAAATCTCGCCTGGATTTCCAGCGAAATATACCACGAACCTGGGGATGAGATGTCAGCAGAATCTCCGCCAAGCCCTCTATTTCTGGGCCGCATTGGTGGCAGGAATAGAGATTAGAGGAGGTGCTGGCGCTACATACACCATCTCGCCCGGGCGGGTGTAGTGGAGTTGCTCACGGGCTTCCTTTTCAATGGTCTGGGGATCGGTTTGCAGGGACTTGATCTGTGCCGTGTAGTGGTCATTTTCCTTCTGCAGTTGTTCGATTTCCCGGCTGAGGTTTTGGTACTCGGCGCGCTTTTGCCGGTAGACGACCATGCCGTTAGCGCCGAACATCACGTGCAGAAACAGCCAGACGGTGACCACCCCCACTCCGGCAGTCGCCAGACGACGCCGGGCGCCGTACAGCCAGGCAGAGAGCGGCCGCAATCTCTCTCTCAGGCGATAACCAGCCGCCTCGGCTTGCGGGGCGTGTTCCACCAGGGCGCTCAATCCTCGCTGGGCGCGTGGCAATACCCGGATTTCTGGCCGCTTTATTCGAATATCCATTGTTTCGCCGCTGCGCTTAGTTTTGTCAGTTCTTCGCTGCTGCCAGCCTCGGAGTACACCCGAACCACGGGCTCCGTCCCCGATAAGCGGTAGCACACCCAGGACCCGTCCCCGAACAGCAATTTCAAGCCGTCGGTTCGAACTATCTGGGCTACCTTGCGTCCCATAACCTCGGTGGGCTCTTTACGCAACTTTACAGTGAACTTCTCCATAGCCTGTGACGTCAAGTGGAAGTTCTCGCGCAGACTATAAAAGGAACCAACTTCGGCAAATAGCTCTTTCAGTTGCTGGCCCAGTGACTTGCCTCTGCTTGCCACCATTTCACAGCACAGCAGGCCGGCCAGAACGCCATCTTTTTCGGGCACGTGGTAGCGGATGGAGAGGCCGGCGCTCTCTTCCCCACCGATGGCGATCTTGTCCTGCTTGATGAGTTCGCCAATGTATTTGAATCCTACCGGAGTTTCATGCAACTCGACTTTGTGATGTTTGGCCACGGCGTTAATCAGATTGGTGGTGGCGACGGATTTGGCTACGCCATTCTTCCAGCCACGGCTTTCGACCAGGTAGTCGAACAGCAGCGCGACGATGTAGTTGGGAGTGAAGAAGGTCCCGTCGGCATCGACAATTCCGAAACGGTCAGCATCGCCGTCGGTGGCAATGCCGATGTTCGCGTTGGTGGCGCGCATCTGCTCCCGGCATCCGGCGAGCAGGTGGTCATCCGGTTCGGGTGCGTGGCCGCCGAAGAGCACGTCCCTGCAATCATGCACGGTGGAGACATCCACGCCGGCCTCACACAGCAAAGCGTCCGAATATCCCCGCGCAGCACCCCAGAAGGGATCGAACACTACTCGCAAATTTGCCTTCTTGATGGCCGCGAAGTCGACGATCTCTTTCAGCCGCGCCAGGTAGGCACTGCGAGGTTCCAACACCTGCGCGGTTGCCGATTTTGCGGGGGCCTTTGGCTTATCTTTACTGACGTCTGTGGCGGCAATTTCCGCTTCAATGCGCTTGGTGGCCTCGGGTAGAGCAGGGGCGCCATCCGGAGTGGAGAACTTGATGCCGTTATACTCCGGAGGATTATGGGAGGCGGTGAAGTTTATTGCGCCGTCGGCCTGTTCCTGAATCACGGCGTAGGAGATGGCTGGCGTTGGAGCTGGATCCGAAATCATCAGGGGCGTGATGCCGTGGGCGATCAGAATTTCGCTGGCCATGGCGCAGAAAGTCTCGCCCAGGAAACGCGGATCGCGTCCGACGATGACGCGAGCGCCTGCGGGCTTTTGCGAAACCACGTACCGCGCGATACCGGTCACCGCCCGGCGCACGTTGGCGAAAGTGAACTCGTCAGCCATGACTGCGCGCCAGCCGGAAGTTCCGAAATGAATTTGGGTCGCCATTTTCACTCTCCGCTACTTGGAATCCGGTGCTAATCTTTGAGCCGCATCTGAATTTGCCGAAGGCTGATTCTATATGACAGACAAGATACTCGTCCTCACTACCGCAGCCTCAAAAGACGAAGCCCGCAAGATCGGGCGCCTCCTGGTGGAGCGCCTTCTGGCGGCCTGCGTGAACATCATGCCGCAAGTGGGTTCCATCTACCGCTGGGAAGGAGAGATTGAAGAGGCCGAAGAATACCTGCTGATCATCAAGACGACACGTAACGCGTTTGAACGGGTGCGGGCGGCGATTCTTGAATTGCATTCTTATGAATTGCCGGAATGTATTTCGATTTCAATTGACGACGGCAGCGTGAGCTATCTGAGCTGGATCGGGCAATCGGTGAAGTGAAAGAGCCAGTCATTTTCTCGACCGATTTGCTTAACTGGCAAGAGCGGCGATGCGTGGTTAACAAGCCTCCCGGCACCGCCAATTCCGCAGCTTTCATTGACTTGCCGGTTTCGCGGACGTAACATTTTTCGCCAGTGATCGAGCGTACCATTTCGCACTACCGCATCATCGAGAAAATCGGTGGCGGAGGGATGGGTGTCGTCTACAAAGCCGAGGATACCCGGCTGCACCGTTTCGTAGCCCTGAAATTCCTGCCCGATGAAGTTGCCCGCGATCCGCAAGCCCTCAGTCGTTTCCAGCGGGAGGCTGAGGCGGCTTCCGCCCTGAACCATCCCAACATCTGCACCATCTACGACATCGGCGAGGAAGGCAATAACGCCTTTCTCGCCATGGAATTTTTGGAGGGCGTGACCCTGAAGCATCGCATCGCCGGAAAACCATTGGACATCGAGAGCGTGCTTTCGCTGGGAATTCAGATTGCTGATGCGTTGAATGCCGCGCACACCAAGGGCGTGGTTCACCGTGATATCAAGCCCGCAAATATTTTTCTAACCGAGCATGGGCACGCCAAGATCCTTGACTTCGGCCTGGCAAAAGTTATGCCGGTGCGCGGTTCGTCAAGCAAGATTGCAGCCGTCAACCCCATGACAGAGACAATTGATGAGGAGCACCTCACCAGTCCCGGTTCCACGCTCGGCACCGTCGCTTACATGTCGCCGGAGCAGGCCAAGGGCAAGGAGCTCGATGCGCGGACCGACTTGTTCTCCTTCGGCGCAGTGCTATATGAGATGGCGACGGGCACATTGCCGTTTCGTGGCGAAAGTTCTGCGCTCATCTTCAAGGCCATCCTTGACGGGACGCCGACACCAGCGGTGCGGCTGAATCCTGATGTGCCGCCTAAGCTGGAAGACATCATTAATAAGGCTTTGGAGAAAGACCGAGGCCTGCGTTATCAAAGCGCGGCGGATATACGAACGGATTTGCAGCGGCTGAAGCGCGACACCGAGTCAGGCAGGATCGATCTCCCCACTCCATCCGGGCGGCGGATTTCCGCGCGCTTGAGCATAGTGGCGGTGCTGGTAGTGCTGCTCTTGGCAGCGGCGGGCGTCGGACTCTATCGCTATCTGATCCATGCGGCACCGGCCAGTCCCACGGCCTGGGAGCAGATGACATTCTTCACCGATTCCGCGGTCTACCCAGCCCTTTCCCCCGACGGGCGCATGATGGCATTCATCCGAGGAGACAGCGCCTTTATTGGCAAAGGCGAAATCAATGTCAAATTGCTTCCTTCCGGGGATGCGGTTCAACTTACCCATGATTCTCTGCTCAAACTCGCTCCCGCGTTCTCGCCCGATGGCTCGCGCATCACTTACGGAACTTTTGATCCGTGGGATACATGGGAGGTTCCGGTTCTGGGCGGTCAGCCTCAAGTCCTTCTAAGAAATGCGTCCTCACTTTCCTGGATCGACGGTGGTAAACGCTTCCTCTTTTCCGAGATCAAGCAGGGACTTCACATGGTCCTGGTCACCACCGATGAGAGTCGCGGGCAAAGCCGCGATGTTTATGCTGCTCCCGGCGATCGCAGCATGGTTCACCACTCTTATCTTTCCCCGGACGGCCGCTGGGTGCTGGTGGTTGTCATGAATGCTCAGGGTGAGTTGGGGCCATGCCAGGTGGTTCCATTCGATGGGAGTGGAAAAGCCCAGACCGTTGGGCCTCCCCATGGCGCTTGTATCGCGGGCGCGTGGTCACCAGACAGTCGATGGCTCTATGTCAGTTCAAACCAGGGCGGCAGGTTTCACCTCTGGAGACAGAAGTTTCCTGACGGACCGTTGCAACAGGTAACTTCCGGCACCACGGAAGAAGAAGGTATCGCGATGAGTCCTGACGGGAAGTCGCTGCTGACGTCAGTGGGTACCCAGGATAACACCGTGTGGATGCATGACAGTGGCGGAGATCGCCAGATCTCGTCGGAAGGAACCGCATACGGAACTAGCCTCTCCTGGGACGGAAAAAAACTCTATTACCTGATGCAGAGTGGGCAGAACCCGGGAGTCGACCTCTGGTCCACCGAACTTGCGACGGGAAAAAGCGAGCGGGTCGTATCGAGCTCCGCTATTTCGGCTGGCGCGTCCCTCGACTACCGTTACTCGCTCTCGCACGACGACAAGCAGGTCGCGTTTTCCATGAAGGATCAGAACGGGGTTTCTCACGTGTGGATTGCGTCCACTGAGCACCGGTCGTCACCGCGCGAGTTGGTTTCGCCCACCAGCCAGGACTCGCCGTTCTTTCTCCCCAATGGCAATCTGCTATTGCGTTCCTCGGAAGGTGCGCAGAATTTTTTGTACCGGACAACCCCGGATGGCGCCGAACGCAGCAAGGTCATTCCGGATTCGATTCTGGATATATTTTCAGTTTCTCCCGATGGACGCTGGGTAGTGGCAGCGGCCAAGGTGACGAATAACGAACATCCGGCTGCCATCAATGCCTACGCGATGGACGGGGGCCCAGCCATTCTCCTGTGCACGACACTTTGCCGATCCCGTTGGGACACTACAGGGAAGTTTTTCTTTGTCGTCACCGACGCAAGGGGCAGTCCGAATACTTACATCCTGCCTGTAAACCCGGCTCGCGGCATCCCAAGCCTGCCCGCCGGAGGCATCGACATGGGGGGCATGTTGAAGTCAGAAAAAGGGGTCATCTTAATCCCGCAAGAAGTTGAGTCGGCCTCGGGATCGCACACTTACTCCTATACGCATCAGAACACGCGGCGGAATATATATCGCATCCCAGTGCCCGATTAGCTGTGTGAAAACTGGTTCACTCGTGCGAGGGCGGGACGCCCTCACGACAGCCGGCGGGACGCCGGCGCTACAGGACACGATCTCCGTCACGCTCCACGCACTTGGCAACGATCAGCGTGA
The DNA here is from genome assembly GCA_963748935.1 of Terriglobia bacterium. Taxonomy (GTDB): domain Bacteria; phylum Acidobacteriota; class Terriglobia; order Terriglobales; family Acidobacteriaceae; genus JAIQFF01. The sequence goes on along the minus strand of CAVVLA010000024.1, from coordinate 47,704 downwards.
TGTCGTCGTATTGTTCTGCCGGGCTGAACTGCCGAACTTCATCCACGATGGCCGCCAGCAAATCACGCGGGCACAATTCACGATGTCGCCGCAGGGCTTCGGTCAATCGCTGCTCTCCAAACTCTTCACCGGCCGCATTGAACGATTCGGTGATGCCGTCGGTGTAGAGAGCGATGGCGTCCCCGCACAGCAGGCTGCATTCCCCGATCGAGCAATTCCATTCCTTGAACAGACCCAGGACGGTGCAGGTGGAGTCGAGTCGCTCCAGAACGTCATTGTCGCGGAGCAAAAGGCCGGAAAGATGTCCGCAGTTGGCATAGCGCAAACGTTGTGCCTGGTCGTCATATTCAGCGAAGAAGAGTGTGGCGTAGGAGCTGTCGGCTGTGTTGTCATAGAACAGCTGGTTGACCGAGCGCAACAGCCTCTCGGGATCGTTTAAACAAACGATGCACTGGCTGCGCAGATTCGCCTGCAGATTCGCCATCAGGAGAGCGCCGGCAATTCCCTTCCCTGAAATATCGCCCAGGACGATCCCCAGCCGCTGGTTGCCCAGGTTGAGGAAGTCGTAATAGTCACCGCCAACCTGCCGAGCCTGGAGACACACGCCTGCATAGTCCAGCGTCCGCAAGGGTGGGAAAGTCTGGGGAAACAGTCTGGCCTGTACTCGTTTTGCAATCTCCATCTCGTGTGCAGCACGGCGTTCGGATTCCAGTTTGTCCGCCGCGGCCCGGCGTTGCGCTTCCACTGCCTGGGTCATCTCGTCGAAGCTGACCAGCGCGAAGGAATTCCGGTCGATATCTTCGAAGCGGGTGAAGACCCCGCCCCAGATTGGGCTCTGTTTACCCAGCAGCAGTGAATTCTTTTCAGCCTCGTCTCCCGCCAGCTGTTGATACTTGACCCGCCTCAGCCGCGGAACGTGGCGAAATCGCACTCCGCGCTTTCTCCACTGAGTGTAGGTGGCCACGACATCTTCGGAAACAAACGCAACCGGCGTAGGTTGGCCGATCAGTTTGTACTCATCCGAGTCAGGTTCAGGTGCGACCAGGGTAAGAACCGCAGTGCCGTGCGGAGGAGAAACCCCTACCCAGCGTTCTCCGGTCTGAAGCCGCACGTCAAAGGCGAGGCTGAATCCCAGTTGATCTACGTAGAACCGCAGGCTGCGCTCCTGATCGCGAACGAATACGCTGACAGCGTAAACGCCGAGATAGGCGTTGTTGCGATCTTGCGGCAACATGGACTCAGCCGCCAGACCGAACGAAGGAGAGCCGGACATGGCGGCCATTATACAAACCACAAGGCGTTTTGATCAGCGGGGCAGTTTCTCGTTCTCCGCTTTGGCTTATTTAAGGATCGGGATATCAGGATCAGCGTCTTTCCAAATGTGAGGAAATCCTGATAGGCGTGAGTCAGTCCCAGATACAGAAATTCCCGGAGCATTATGGTTAAAGTTATCTAGTGTAAATATTTGTATTTTGCGAACCGCACGACGCAGACGGGCATCAAAATGGTTGGGGCTAACCATGATCAGAAGTCAAATTTCGAAATGGCAGCCCCCGTTGTCAGCCTCAGGCAGGCGGACAACGGAAGGCCTGACCCTTCGACCAAATCCCGGCCGTTCGCGACGGTTACCCGAACTTGACGCACTGCGTGGGCTGATGTTGATTGGAATGGCGCTAACGCATTTGCCCACCCGCGCGAGTTATTACTCCAATCAGTTGTTGGGCTTCGTCTCCTGGGCGGAGGGCTTTGTATTGGTATCGGCCCTGCTTTCCGGAAGGGTTTATGGCGCACTCCTCCGACAGAAGCCATTTCAAGTAGTTCGCGAGAAATTGTGGCATCGTTGTGCGAGGTTGTACGGCTACCACCTTGCCTTACTGGGAGTTGCGTTTACAGTGGTCGCAGCCATCGCGGTGCATACCCGGGAACCAGCGTTGCAGGGACTTCTCGATTTCTACCTGTGGCATCATGCCCTGGCTGCAGCCAGTGCCATGTTGCTCCTGTATTGTCCGCCGCTGCTGGATATCTTACCGATGTACATCGTCTTTTTGTTTCTCACGCCGCTCGTTCTCTATGTGGGACAACGTCGTGGCTGGAAGTTTGTGCTCGGACCGTCGGCGGCTCTGTGGCTGGCATCACAATTCCAGGTAAGGGAAATGCTGTACAGCTTTTTTGCGGCACACGCCGACTTCCCCATTCCTCTTCGCCATCTGGGCGCTTTCAACCTGTTCGCATGGCAGTTTCTGTGGATATTCGGACTTTGGGCTGGCTCGGGAGCTGCAACCCAGTCGCTGGACCGGTTTAAATCGCGGTTTAAGTCGCGATGGACGATTGCGCTTTCCATTTTGGTGGCTGCAACGTTCTTTATCTTGCGTTACCAGCTGATCCCGTATTTCGTCAGTCACCCCGTCGATCAGGGAAATGCCTGGGTGCTTTTCGACAAGTGGCAACTCGGTGTGTTCCGGTTGCTGAATTTCGCTGCGCTTGGGGTTCTGTTTATGGCTGTCCGGCCATATATCGCGCGCAGGCTGGCCTGGACGCCGTTAGTGCAGTTGGGCAAGTCCTCTCTGGAGGTCTTCTGCTTTCACATACTTCTGGTTTTCGGTGCATTGTCCCTGGTAGGTGACGGAACTGGCGCGCCCTGGTCGTACCAGTTGGCGATTGTGATTGCAACTCTCGCGGGAATGTACGCGGTCGCTTATTTACGCGCCCGGCCAAAGAATAACTTTTCTCTGGCGCCGTCGATGATGGCTCTACAGACCGCCTCCAGCGCGGCGGCCGTTCCAGGGCTGGCTTACCGCTCGAAAAGTCGCGGCCATCGGTTCTAGCGTTTGGCCTGATCTCTTAAATCTCAAAAGCTCAGTCTCCAAAGCCGTCACGGGGGTTGCATCCGAACTTTCCCGGCAGCATGCGAGGGCGTCCCCTCGCAGCTGCGTGGCCTGTCTTGAGCGGAGTCTAAGAAACTCCGGCGCTCAGTATCTTCTTCACTGGTTGATTCTACTGGTTGATGTGACGGCGGTCGTAGCGGACATCACGACGGTCGTGATGGATGTCGTGCCGGTCGTGATGAATGTCCCGGCGATCGGCATGCAGATCTCGATGATCTTGATGCAACTCTCGGCGATCGTGCGCGATATCGGCCCGTTCTTTTGCGGCGCCTGCCCGGTTGCCAGTCCTTTCATCGTGCCGTAATTCCCGTCGATCTTTGGCGATGTCGGCTCGGTCGTGGTGGATGTCCCGAACATCGTGGTTGCGGTCGACGCGATCATGATTCAGGTCACGACGGTCGTGGCGCACGTCGCGGTGATCCTGATGAAGATCCCTCCGGTCCTGGCTCGCATTGTCTTGTCCTAAGGCGAGCATCGCGCCGGCAATTACGAAAACGGTTAACCATAAACCTTGTCGCATATTTCCTCCCGGTACACCTCTTGATACCGCGCTAGGGGACGGTCGGCAATGATTCGGTTGACGTTTACGTGACTTTGGTAACTGAAAAGGTGGCGGAGCTTTGCTTCGGCGGAGGGACAGGAGCGAATAGAGGTTATCCCAGCGGCCTTAGGATGGTTTTCTCTGCGGCTTTCCTGCGCTGAGATTAAGCCGCCAGTAGTCGAGCAGAAAAGGAGGAGTATCGTTCGCGGCCTGGTCGGCCAGGTCGGAGACGTATTGATCACGCAGCGTTGTGTCGGGCAAGCGCTCGAGATGAGTACGCACGATTACGGTTTTCACAAAATCGGAATACTGGCGGCGATCCTCGAACACGGTGGGAGCAGCTTCGAGATTGGTTTGGACCTGCACGAATCCAGCGCGGCGCAAGGTGTCAGCGGCGGCTTCGGCGTCCTGATAGAGCCAAGGCGAGGGAAAGCTGGCCAGGTATGGACCATAGGTTGAAGATTCGGCAAGCGCGGCCATGCGCGCATTCAGTCGAGCCAGGTTTTCACCACCTCCGCACTGGGCCTGCAGCCAGCCTCCCGGACGGAGCGCTTGATACAAGCCGCGAAACAGGCGGTCATGATCAAGTACCCAATGGAATGCCGCAGTGCTGACCACTCCATCGAAAGCGCCAGCAAACGGAAGCTCCAATAGATCAGCCGTGACCAACTGGGCTCGCTCGCCGAACTGCGGTCGCAGGTGTTCCAAGGCAGACCGCGACATGTTTTGGGAAACGTCGAGTCCAACCACGCGTCCACGTGGCAGCGCCTGTAGCAGATCTGCGGTGAGGCGACCGGTGCCGCAGCCGGCATCGAGAAGCAATTCGTCGCCTCGCAGCCGCAGCCGGGCAAGAACCTTTTTTCCCCAGCTGACTTGCGGTTGAGACAGACGATGATATTCGGACGAATTCCACTCGCGGGCGGAGCTTAAAGATGAAGTCATGACTTACGAAGAACTCACCGAGTTCGGCTCAGACCTTCTATATTGCGGCCAGGGCGTCGTCGAGGTCGTCCATGATGTCTTCCACGTTTTCGATTCCCACCGAGATGCGGACCAGCCCGTCGGTGAGGCCGATTTCTCTTCTTCCTTTTTCTCCCAGCGCCGCATGAGTCATGGTTGCGGGGTGAGAGATCAGCGTTTCCACGCCTCCCAGTGATTCTGCCAGCGAGCATAGGCGAACTTTTTTCAACATCTTTTTGGCATTGGACAGCGATCCGGTCTCGAATGTAATCATCGAGCCGAACCCGGTCATCTGGCGTTGGGCCAGTTCGTGCTGTGGATGTTCCGGGAGGCCGGGATAGAAAACCCTCTTCACTTTCTTATGACGAGCCAGGAACTCGGCAATCATGCGGCCACTGCGGTCGTGTTGCTCCATGCGCACGGCCAGCGTCTTTACCCCCCGCAGGACCAGCCAGCACTCGAATGGAGAAAGAATCGCCCCTGCGGCTTTCTGCACGAAGGCCAGTTTGTCGGCCTGCTGCTGAGTGGTGCAGACCACGACGCCGCCAAGCCCGTCGCTGTGCCCGTTGAGAAATTTCGTGGTGGAGTGCACAACCATGTCGGCTCCCAACCAGATCGGCTGCTGGAAGTAGGGCGACATGAAAGTGTTGTCGACAACCAACTCCACTTTCTTTCGGCGGCATATCTGGCTCACGGCGCCAATATCGGTGAGCGACATCAGGGGGTTGGTTGGGGTTTCGATATAGACCATCCGCGTATTTTTTCGGATGGCGCGCTCGACATTTCGCGGCTCAGAAGTGTCGACGTAGGTGAACTTCATTCCGAAATTTGCCAGGACCTGGTTGAAAAGACGGGGCACGCCTCCGTAGAGGTCATTGCCGCAAACCACGTGGTCGCCGGACTTATACAGAGTGCAGATGGCGTTGATCGCCGCCATACCGCTGGCAAACACACGAGAAGCGATTCCGCCTTCGAGCATCGCCAGATTCTCTTCCAGGCGAGTGCGGGTGGGATTGGAAACGCGAGCGTATTCATAACCCTTGTTCTTGCCCAGTTCCTGCTGAACATACGTGGAGGTCGGGTAGATGGGCACCGATACCGCGCCGGTTTCGGGGTCGGGGTACTGGCCGGCATGAATGGCTTTGGTGGCGAAGCCTGTCTGCTTGTTTTTGGGCATCGGAGGATGCTTTCTGTTTTTGGTTTTGTTCTAGCTATCAGCTGTCAGCTCTCAGCAGCAATGGGTGCCTACGCGTTTAACCTACATTAAGAATGCTGAGAACTGAGAACTAAAGTCTGAAAACTGACAGTAAAAAAACTGAAAGCCGATAGCTGAGAGCTGATCTCTATATTCCACCTTCAAAAATCTTTTTTGACAGATAACGTTCGGCTGAGTCGGGGATCATGGTCACTACGCGTTTTCCTTTTCCCAGCCGACGAGCTATTTGCAGCGAGGCCACCACATTGGCGCCACCGCTCGAACCGGAGAGCACGCCCTCGCGAGCGGCTAAAGTCTTCACCATGGCGAAGGCGTCAGCATCGCTGACCATCAGAACTTCATCGCATACCGAACGGTCAAAATTGCCGGGGATAAAGCTGGCGCCAATTCCTTCCACTTTGTGCGGGCCTGGCTTTCCGCCGCCCAGAACCGATCCTTGAGTCTCCACGGCATAGGCCAGCACTTTGGGCAGGCGCTCCTTCAGGAAGCGGGCCACGCCAGTAAACGTGCCGGCGGTTCCGGAGCCAATGACCAGCGCATCCACCTGGCCCTCCATTTGCTCGAAAATTTCCTGGGCTGTTGTCTGATAGTGATAGTCCGGATTGGCGGGGTTATCAAACTGGCTGGCCATCAAGGCGTTGGGATCATGGGCTACAAATTCATTGGCGCGTCGGATTGCGCCCTGCATTCCTTCGGCGTCTGGAGTGCGTGTCACCTCCGCGCCCAGAGCCCGCATGATTGCCACCTTCTCTTCGGAGAAACGCTCGGGAACAAAGAGCGTGACTTTGTAACCACGTTGCACACCGATGAGGGCGAGGCCGATGCCGGTATTTCCTGCCGTGGCTTCGACAATTGTGGCGCCGGGCTTCAGGCGGCCTTCGGCTTCCGCGCGCAGAATGATTCCGCTGGCGGCACGATCCTTTACGCTGCCCCCGGGGTTGAGATATTCCAGCTTGGCATAGACTGAGGCGGCATCGCCAGGAGCCAGCTTTTTCAGCTGCAGTATGGGAGTGTCCCCGACCAGTTGCGAAATGTCGTCGGAGACACGCAGGCGAGAGCCTTCGATGGTTTTGGTCCTCACACTACAGGGTACGGAAGCGAGGGCGGAGCGTCAATGAGTCGTGCTGCACTTGGCACTTGGCACTTGGCACTTGGCACTTGGCACTTGGCACAAGAACTTTAGCCAAGTGCCAAGTGCTAATTGCCAAATGCCGTCCTTCTAATTCCCTCCGCCAGCGGCCTGCTCCTGGCCGGCGTAGTAGCCGCTGCGGGTACGCACGGTCAGCTTGCCATAGCCATGGGCACGGGCATCGACGCGAATCACGCGATATCCTCCCGCGCTTTTCGGAGTGGTGGGTTTGTAGCCGATGGTGTACTGGTTGCGGATGTCGCGAGCCACGGCGCTGCTGATGTTGTCCACTTCGTCCAGCGTGCGGGGGAAGAAAGCGATACCGCCGGTGCGCTCGGCGATGGTTTCCAGTGCGCGTTTGGCGCGCCGCTGGCGTTCTTCTCCTAACAGCCCGATGGCATACACTGTGGGTCCATTTTCCTCTTGCAACCTGCGCACCGCCTGTTCCAGCGATTCGCGGCTGGCATCGTCTTCGCCATCGGTCACCACGAACAGGATCTTCTTCTGCAGTTTGCCATGCCTTTTCAACTCGTCGGCTGAGGCTACGACTGCATCGTACAAAGCGGTCCCGCCGCGGGTCTCATATTTTTCCAGAGCGTCCTGTAACAAGTTGATCCTGTTGGTGAAGGGCTGATCGAGGAAATACTCGTCGCTGAAGTTCACCACGAAGACTTCATCCGCGGGATTGCTGGCGCGGACCAGGTTCACTGCGGCCTTGGCCACCTTGGCGCGTTTTTCACGCATCGAGCCGGAGTTGTCGATCACGATGCCGAGCGAGATGGGTACATCTTCATGACGGAAAGACTTGATGACCTGAGGCTTTCCGTCCTCGAACACGCTGAAAGCCTTCTGATCGAGGTTGGTGACCATGCGCTGCTTGTCGTCGATAACGGTGGCGTGGAGCAAGACTTCCTGCACATCGGCGTGGAAAACAAAGGTGCCCGCGTCGTTGCCCTGGTGTTCACCCGCCTGTGGGGCAGGATTCGACTGCCCAGCCTGGCCAGCGGGCACAGATTGGGCGGGCGGAGTCGCGGGTTGTGAGCTTCGGGGTGGAGAATCCGGTGGAGCGGTGCTTTGGGCCGCAACTCCTATGCTCAACAAAAATATGGCAACCAGCCGAGTAACGGCATGAATCTTTCGGCTATTCCGTAGGCGCATAGTAACCCGTCTTGGCATACACACGCAGCGGCGGCAAACCTTTTGGTGGAATGAGCTTCACCTTTATTTTACGCCATTTGCCATCATGCGCTGGATTCTTTGGACGGTATCCGAGCACATATTGGTTGCGTAGCTCGATCCCTATTTTTGTCGCGACGTCGGCCAAGTCGTTCGGGTTATCGATGGTAAAAGCCCGTCCGCCGGTGAGTTCGGTGAGATCACTAAGCAGGGCGGGGCCCAACTGTTCCTCCGGAGTGGACATGTAGCGGTCGTAAATGCCGATGGCGTAGATCAAAAGGTCGGCTTCTTTCACGACCGACTTAATCTCACCCTCGGTGTAACGGCTGTGGTTGTCGCCGCCGTCGGAAATAATCAGCAGCGATTTTTTCGGATACTTCGCCTGCCTCATTTTGCTGACACCAAGGTAGATGGCGTCGAGCAAGGCGGTTCGTCCCTTGGGCACGGTGTAGACCAGCTTGCCCTGAATGTCTTCAATCGACTGGGTGAAGTCAGAAATTTCCTCCGGCTTATCGGCGAAGGTAATCATGAAGAATTCGTCTTGCGGGTTCGCAGTCTTGAAAAACTCAATCACAGCTTCCCGGGCTCGCTCGATCTTGCTGCTCATGCTGCCGCTCATGTCGAAAATCACGCCCAGAGATACGGGAGCATCTTCGCTGGAAAAATGCCGGATGTCCTGCTGGTCCTTGCCTTCGAAAAGGGCAAAATTCTCCTTGTCGAGTCCGGTGACCAGCCGGTTCATGGGATCAGTAATCGTGACCGGGACCAGCACAAGGTCAACGTTTGCCTGCAGCGGTTTCGTATGAGTTCGCAGGGCGGGGTCGATGATCTGCTTCTCCGGCGGAGGAGGCGGCTGGATGCGCGGGTTCACGTGCACATCGTCCACCGGCACCGGGCCTTGTGCCCAGGTGGTTGGTAGTGCAGAAAATATCAAAGCCAGGAGTAGGGGGAAAAATAGAGAAACGGTGGAAACATGCTCGTCGGGCAACATAAGGGCTCTCAGGGTCCGGGGTAGGGCCGAGCGGGACGTACGACCTTCGCTCGATGGGCGGGATGACCCGCGCCCATGATGGCAGGCCATAGTTACCTCATTGATCGTGATACTAACATAGCTTACTGATCGATTTGTCAACCTTCTGTCAAGCTTTCTGTCGTCGGTCAGGCAGGCGCGGCCTGTGCAAACATTTGCCTCTTGGAAAGGCACTTCACTCCTGATTTCGCCACCGCCGTCCCTTCCCGAAGAAAGCTCTTGTACAATTCCAGTTCAATCTCCATTTCAGTTTCGGGTTGGCTTCGTGTTCGGCCCCTCAAACTATGGCTCTTATTGAACCTTTTCGCGCCCTTCGTTATGACCCTAGCCGGGTCTCGGTTGCACAAGTCGTGACCCAGCCCTACGACAAAATCACCCCTGAGATGCAGGAGCGGTACTACGCGGCCAGCGAGCACAACTTGGTGCGCGTCATTCTCGGGAAACAGCACGCCAGCGACCACGCCGGGGAAAATACGTACACCCGTGCCGCCAAATGTTTCCAGGACTGGCGGCGGCAAGGCATCTTTTTGCAGGACGGAGAACCTGCGCTCTACCTTTATGTACAGCGGTTTACGGTCCCCGGAGGCACAGCCGAACGTGAGCGCCGGGGCATCATCGCGTTGGGCCGGATCGAGGACTACTCCGCCGGCGTGGTGTTTCGGCATGAGCAAACTCTTGCCAAGCCAAAAGCCGATCGCCTGGACCTGTTGCGGGCCACCCGAGCCCACTTTGGGCAGCTCTTCATGCTCTACAGCGATCCGGCCGGGGAAATTGACGGTCAGCTGAATCCCAGCGGCGATCCCGATCTCGAAATCCGTGACGAATATGGGGTTTGGCATCGCGTCTGGAAGGTAACCGATTCCCGTCTGATCAACCTGGTGCGGGACAAGATGCGCGGAAAGAACCTGGTGATCGCCGACGGCCATCACCGTTATGAAACCGCTCTCAACTATCGCAACGAACAGCGCAACCAATGGGCGGCGGGGCGCCAGGCGGAGAGCCCCGGCCCTGCCCCCTACGAATTGGTGATGGTGACGCTGGTCAACATGGATAGCCCTGGCCTGGTGATCCTGCCTACTCATCGCGTAGTCCACGATTTGCCGTCGTTTTCTGCCGCAACCTTCCACGAAGGGGCAAGTGTCTACTTCAGCGTAGAAGAGGTCGATCCCGCAGTAGACGCCGCCCGCGCCGTGGTCATCTTGCGCGAAGCCGGACGCATAGGTACGGCCATGCTCGCGATAACCGCGAACCGGGTTTTCCTTCTCGACCGGCCGAAGCCGGTGTCTCCCGATTTTTTTTCTGGTTTGTCGCTGCGTCAGCAGGCGCTGGACGTGGTGCAGCTGCACAAGTGTCTGCTCGAGGGTGTGCTCGGCATATCCGAAGAAGCCATTCGCGAGCAGAAAAATGTCCGCTATATCCGCGACATCGAAGAGGCCATGGCGCAAGTTCGCCAGGGAGCGGCCAACGTAGCATTCCTCATGAATCCGGTGCGGATGGCGCAGGTTCGCGACATTGCGTTTGCCGGCGAGGTTCTACCCCAGAAGTCTACGGACTTTTATCCTAAGCTGCTCACCGGCTTGACCATCTATGCCCTCGAGTAGTGCGCAGGACCGGGCTTCGTAAGGTTGGAAATCTTGGTTTTGCAACCCTCAGACCACCGCGCAGTGCGACTCTTTCTGGTAGCCGTCATCATGCTCGCCGGGGTCGTCTTTTTGACGGGTGCTCCCGAGGCAAAGCAGCTTTCAGTCTATTCCGCTACCGCCAATTTCACGCTTCCGGTGACTGAACGGAACGGCGGCGACTACGTTGCGCTGCTCGACCTCCTTCAACGGCTAGGACAAGTTAGCGCGCGGGCCGAGGGGCGAGTCTGGAGGGTTCGCTATGGAGGTTCGGAAAGCGAGTTTACGGACGGCGGCACCCAGGTTCGCCTGCAGGGACAAAACTTCGATATGCCCGGCGCCTTCCTGCTGGAAAGCGGCCGCGGATTGGTCCCGCTGAGCTCATTGTCAATCCTCATTTCGCGCCTCCTATGGGTCCCGGTAGACTTCCACGAAAGCTCGCGGCGGTTGCTCATTGGAAACGTCGCGGTCCACTTCACCGCCCAGGTAAACCAGACCAATCCGCCCACACTGGTGATGAACTTCAGTTCGCCGGTAAATCCGATGATTGCGACCGAGCCCGGAAAGCTCCGCATGGTCTTTACCCATGAACCGCTGGTTCCGCCCGGGTCAACGACTTTGACCTTCAACAATCCAGCCATTCCTTCCGCCACGTTTTTGGAAAACAATGGGGCGGCAGAGATCGCGGTGAACGGGCCGGCGCCGCTGTTTGCCAGTTTCAGCAATGACGGCCGCACCATCACAATTGCGCCGGCCCCTCAGGTCGCTGCCCGCACTGCGCCCCCGGCGCTAGCGCCCGCTGTTATTCCACCAACTCTCCCGGCGCAAGCAGTGGCGCCGCCACCCACTCCGAGCCCCGTGCAATATTTCGTTGTTGTCGATCCCAGCCATGGCGGGGACGAACGGGGCGCGGCACTCGGTGATCAACTGGCGGAAAAAGATGTCACCCTCGGATTTGCCCGCCGCCTCCGCCAGGAATTGGACGCGCACGGGCTTACTACTCTCCTACTGCGCGATGGAGACATGACCCTCGGACTGGATCAGCGCGCGAATATGAGCAACGCCGCCCATCCTTCCCTCTACATCTGCCTGCACGCCACGTCTCAGGGAGCGGGCGTCCGCCTTTACACCGCGGTGCTTCCGGCGGGAGGCGAGAACCGCGGGACCTTCCTGGACTGGAACACTGCGCAATCCGGATTTCGCGTGGCAAGCCAGACGGCGGAGTCGAGCCTGGCAACTGAGCTTGGAAAGCGGCAAATTTCGGTTCGCAATCTGGCAGCGCCCCTGCGTCCGTTGAACAACCTTGCTGCGGCTGCGGTGGCGATTGAGATCGCACCCCTTTCCGGCAAGATTGCGGATCTGAGCTCTGTCGCTTACCAGCAACTGGTGGCGGAATCGGTGGCCGCGGGAATTGAAGCAGTCCGCGACAAATTGGGCACAGCCCCCGAAGTTATAGCACCGGTCACCCCACCCCCCCCGGGAGTCACAAGATGATCCCGCGCCATTTGATGATCGGGGTCACGGTGATGCTGGCGGTAGCGTTGGGCATGGGCCTCTATGTGTGGAGAATGCGCGGCGGAGTACGCCAGAGTGAAACGCCACCCGCCTACACTCACCCGGTGGCGGCGCCCGTGCAGGGGCCAACTGAACAGGTAACTCTCTACGTGGCCTACGATGATCCGGGGGGGCTGCGGGCTCAGGCGGCAAACATTCCTCTGCCGGCGGGACGCCAGGAGCGGGCGCAGGAGTTGCTTCGAGCCCTGCTAGGACTTTATCTGGACAAGTCGTCATCGCACCCGCTGGCTCCGGGAGCCGAGGTGCGCGATGTCTATCTTGTGGATCCGGGGTTGGCCGTGATCGACACCAACGACGCCTTTGCCGACGGTCATCGCTCCGGGGTCCTGGTCGAAGAACTTACGTTGGCTTCGATGGTACAAACTCTCGCAGCAAATATTCCGGGCATCAACCGGGTGAAGATTCTGGTGGGAGGCAAAGAGCGCGAGACGCTGGCCGGGCACGCGGACTTGTCCTGCACCTACGATGTGGCGGCGGTCAGCCAGTTAGTGACGGAACTGCAGGCGCAGTAATGGAAGTTTCGCGGGCTGGTGCAAGATTATGACACTCAATCAAGTTCTTCGCCCGCTCCCCGCCGCCAGACTGTCCTATACCTAAAAATCGAGTCCTCAGCCGGCCCGGAGGGGTCCAGATTCTCTTTTCAGTTAATGACCCGCCAGGGACTGAATTGGGCCACCTGTGGAAAACACGGAACTGGTAGTTTTGCCAGACTGTGCGGACCGCTTCTTCGTCTAAAGCTTTAGCTCTCGCTGTTTTGTCCGAGTTGCTAGCGCAACCTCGGGAAACTTGTCGCAGCGTTTACCTCGGCAGTTCAAACTCAACCAGGTCCTTCCGTTCTTCGGAAGCCGCCGTTGTGGTGTTGAGTTTGCACATCAGAAGATGCGAACCCGCGCACTCCCGATTTGTTTGGGACAGCGTGACGACTCGATCTTCGACGCCGAGAGATCTCCTTAGTTCAGCAATCTGAAATCTGACGTTTTCGGGCCCCTGCATTCCATCTGGCCAAAAGGGACTCGTACGCCTGTCCCTATCCCTGTTCGTTCGAGGAAACCTTATGTTGAGGATGAGTGTTTTATTGTTAGCCATTCTTTTTCTGATAGGTTGCAGTGGAGGAACCATGCCATTTGTTCCGGCCCACGGTGGAACTTCCGGGAGTGGAAGCTCCAGCAGTACTTCCGGCAGTGGGACTACGAGCAGCGGATCGTCGACGGGTTCATCCGGAAGCGGCACTTCGAGCACCGGCTCTTCCGGTAGCGGAACTTCCAGCACCGGATCCTCGGGCAGCGGCAGTTCAACTGGCTCATCCGGAAGCGGCACTTCGAGCACCGGCTCTTCGGTAGCGGAACTTCCAGCACCGGATCCTCGGGCACCGGCAGTTCAACTGGCTCATCCGGAAGCGGCACTTCGAGTACCGGCTCTTCAGGTAGCGGAACTTCCAGCACCGGATCCTCAGCACCAGCACCTCAACTGGCTCATCCGGAAGCGGTTCCTCCGGCGGTTCCTCGGTAACCGGCCCGAGCGAGTTCAGTTTTTCGGGGTACAACTGGGAGAACCATGACGGCAACGCGCCCCCGGTCGGAAACAGAAATGGAAACGTGGGCACTTTCGATCCCAATAATGTGTCGGTTGGGTCTGAACTGGTCCTGTCGCTTACGCAGACCCAGCAGGGTAGCCAGATCCTCTCCAGCGGATCGGAGGTTATGACCAAGCAGAGCTTCAGTTATGGCACCTTCGAGTTCACATCACGGGTGGTCAACGTTCTGTCGGGTTCTGATTCTTCGGGTTTCCTCTATGCCTCCAACTCAGAGACCGAGATCGATATGGAGCAGGTGGGGAACAAGCCCGATGCCGTGGACTGCACAAACTGGCATGGAGAATCTGATTTTCAGGACACGGAAATCACCGGCTACGATCAGGGCAACAGCCACGACTTCAAGATTGTCTGGGCGCCTTCCCACGTGGACTGGTACGTTGACGGCGACCTTGTAGTCTCACACAGCCAGTCGGTGCCGAGCTCTCCCGCGCCCTTCCTGTTCAATATGTGGGGCACGAACAGTTCGAGTTGGGGAGGCATGGCGACGATTGGACCAACCCGGTACATGTACATCAGCAACTTCAAGTACACCCCGCAGTAGTTTGAGAGGCGCGGTCATGAGTGGAGCCGTTGGCATCGCTAAGGCCGCGCCTTTCCCGCAACCGCAGTTACGAATGCGAAAGGACGAACAGTCACTTCGCGACTGAAGGCGCCGCGAGGCGGCCACGTATTCCTACGGTAAGCGGCAACACACCCGCGATCACCAGTGCGACCACGAGTACCGCAAAACCGGACCTGAATGAATGAGTTCGCGCCGCCTGATAGCCGACCATGGCTGGACCAAGAAATCCCCCGAGCCCTGCAGCGACACAATTGATGGTGCCGGTAGCCATTGCCGCAGCGGAATCACACAGAAACGCGGACGGCATGGCCCAGAAACTGGGCAAAAAAGCGAGCAGGCTGGCGGCGGCGATTGAGAACAGGAAAAGAGAAGGTACAGTTCCCCAATCGGCCACGCTCAGCACCAGCAGTGCAGCCGCCGCCACCCACAGCGGAATAGCGGTGTGCCAGCGCCGTTCAGCCGTGCGGTCGGAATGCCAGCCGTTCACTTGCATGGCGACGAAGCCGAGCAGGTTCGGCAGAGCCACCATCAGAGTTACCTTGAAATCAGTCTGTCCCGATAGGCGCTTGAGCATGGTGGGCAGCCAAAATGCCAGAGCGTATGCCGAGCCATTCTGCACGAAGTGCAATGACGTCAGAATGAGAACGTCGCGATGCCGAAGAGCCTCCAGCACGGTGTAGGAACGGACAGATTTTTTGGCCCGTTTCTCGCTCTCCAGTTGATTGATCACCCACTCCCGCTCATCGGGAGGCAGCCACTTTGCCTGATGCGGCCAATCGGTCAGATAGAACCAGGTCATGACCCCGAAGAACAGCGCGGGCAGGCCTTCCAGAATGAACAGCCACTGCCAGCCGTGTAGGGTTCCCCAATGAACTCCCAGCAGTAATCCCGAGATCGGGGAGCCCACCGCGAATGACAGCGGAATGGCCGCCATGAAACCCGCCACCGCCTTGGCGCGATCTTCATAGACGAACCAGTGGGTGAGGTAGACGATGATTCCGGGGAAAAATCCCGCCTCCGCCAATCCCAGCAAAAACCGCATCGTATAAAACTGATGTGGCGTGTGGATAAAGGCCATTCCGATCGTGACCAGGCCCCAGGAGACCATGATGCGCGAGATCCAGCGCCGCGCACTCCAACGCTCGATGATGATGGTGCCGGGAATTTCTAAAATGACATAGCCGAGGGCGAAGATGCCCGCTCCGAAGCCGATGACGCCATAGTCGAAGCCGAGATCGTGCGGCATTTGCAGCGCCGCCGTGGCCAGATTGTTGCGATCCAGGTAGGCAATTACGTAGAGCAGGAACACATACGGCAGAAGACGCAAAGTAATTCGACGGCGGGCGCGGCGGGCAACCGCATCGGCGACAATGGCAGGTGCAGACAATTTTCCCTTTTCTCTTGGTGAAGATGGGTTTGGTTTGGTAGAGCACGCCGCCCCGAAAAACCACGCGATTATATACCCAGGCTCTGTCGACCCTGCAATCAGGCGATTGCACCATTATTTGGACACGTACTTAACCAGGCAGCCTTTGCCACCTTTGCGGAGTTCTTAGCGCCCTTGGCGGTTGAGACTTTAATCTTTGCCAAAATCAGCCACAATCTTGAACGGCAAAGTTCGCAAAGAACGCGAAGACCGCGGCACTTCTAAGAGGAGGGGTTTGGAGCCAGCGGGAGCCAGACCTGAAAACGTGTGTCTCCGGGCTTGGAATCGACCTGAATATTTCCCCGATGCTTTTTCACAATTCGCTGTACCGTGTCCAGCCCGAGCCCGGTTCCCTCTCCGACGCCCTTGGTGGTGAAGAAAGGTTCAAAAATGTGCGCCTGGACCTGCGGAGAAATTCCGGGACCGTTGTCGCCGATCTCAACCACCACACAAGGATCCTCGCGGATAGGCTCGCACCCGTAACTCGCCTTTGCCGTTCATCGCGTCGATCGCATTGTCGATGATGTTGGTCCAGACCTGGTTGAGTTCGCTGCCGAATGAGTTTATGAGCAGCGGCTCTTTGGGATAGTCACGCTTCACCACCACTCCTTTTTTAAGTTTGTGATTCAGAATAGTGAGCGTAACCTCGAGGCTTTTCACGATGTCAACGTTCTGCACCGGCGCCTGGTCCATGTAGGTGTATTCCTTGATCGCGCCCACCAGGTCGGAGATGCGCGATGTGCTGCTCTCGATTTCGTTGAGCAGCCCCGCCACTTCGACCGAGGCGGCAATTCTCACCAGGGCAGCGCGAGCCGTGTCCGGATCAAGGATGGAGAACAATGATTCGAGGGCTGCCGGCTTGATGTTTTTCCGCGCCAGATCGGCCGCCAGTTGCCACAGGTCATTCTGGCCGTGACTGCGCAACAACGAATCAATCTGGTCTTCCAGGTCGCTGATGGTGAGCGCATCCGGAGGGAGCCCATCTTGCTGCACGAACGAAGCTTCCAGTTTTTCGATCTCGGCTTTCTGGGCTGGGGTTAGTTCGCGCCGTCCCAGTTCGTGGCTGGCGTTGCGGATTCGGATCAGGATCTCGCGCAGCTGGCTGGTCGCACGCTTGGCGGCGGAAGCGGGATTGTTAAGTTCATGGGCAAGCCCCGCGGAAAGTTTTCCTAATGCCGCCAGCCGGTCTTTCTGTTGTTCCAACCGGGTAGTCTCGCGAATCCTGTCAGACATCAGGCCCACGAGACGCTTGGCCAACTCCGGCATTTTTTGCACCAGCTCGGGAAACTGCGAGGCCGGAAATCGCAGGACGCGGCTCTCAGTAACCGCCCGGCCGTTCAGGGTTGCCCGCTTCATCCTCGAAAACGGAAGCACTCCGGTGACGTCTCCAGCGTCCAGCGAGATCGTAATGGTTTCGCCGCTGATTTCTCCCCGCCCCTGAAGGCTGCCTTCGAGAATGACGACCATGAACTCCGCCGGATCGCCAGCCGCGCATGAAGGTGTCGCCGGCATTGAGATGCACTTCTTTTGACTGGCTGAGGAACCAGGCAATCTGATCGTCGGGCAGATCGGTGAACACGGGAACGCGCAGCAGTTCTGATTTGTCGGCCATTTACACCTTGCTCAAATATTGATGGATGAACTGCACCGCCACCGATCCCTCGCCTACTCCCGACGCCACTCTTTTCACCGAGCCGTGGCGCACGTCGCCCACTGCAAAAATACCTGGCACATTGGTTTCCAGAAGAAATGGATCGCGATCGAGAGTCCAGCCCTTGGGGCGTTGGCCGTCGCGAATGAGATCGGGGCCAGTCAGCAGAAAACCACGTTCGTCCCGCTCCACTAAATTCCCTAGCCAATCGGTTCGCGGCAACGCCCCTATAAAGATAAACATGGAACTGGCGGGCACGCGCTCGATTTTGTCAGTGTCCGAACACAGGACCGAAATTTCCTCCAGATGAGTTTCGCCGTGGGCTTCGGCTACGCTGGCATGCGCCCATAGCTGAATGTTGGGAGTGGCCTTGATTTGATCAATGAGATATTGCGACATGGTGCTCGCGAGGGAATCGCCGCGCACCAGGATAACCACCCGCTCCGCGTATTTGGAAAAATTCATCGCAGCCTGGCCCGCGGAGTTGGCGCCGCCCACCACATAAACCAGTTCGCCTTTACAGGACAAAGCTTCGGTGGCGCCGCCACCATAGTAGACGCCCGCGCCTTGCAAGCGATCGATTCCCGGAGCTTCCAGCCGTCGCCACTGCACTCCGGTCGCGATCATCAGGGCGTGGCAGGAAATCTCAACCCCGTCGGATAACTTGATAATTCGATACGAGCCTTCGGTTCTGACTCCCATTGCTTCCTGGGGCGAAAGAATTTCGACTCCAAAGCGCCGGGCCTGCACCACCGCGCGCCGGGCCAGGTCGCCGCCACTGAGCCCGTTGGGAAATCCGAGATAGTTCTCAATGCGGGAACTCATTCCCGCCTGGCCGCCTGGCGCCTCACGTTCCACCATCACCGTATGCAGGCCCTCGGATGCTCCATATACTGCTGCCGCAAGGCCCGCCGGCCCTCCGCCTACAATAGCCAAATCGTAAAAGCTGGTTTGGGCGCGAGTGCGCAAACCGACTTTCTGCGCAACCTCCGTCGGCGCACCCTCCAGAAGCTTCGTCCCATCGGGAAACAGGACTACAGGAAGATTCGCCGCCTCCGGTCCCAGAGCTTCCAGAAGTCGCTTGGTTTCCGGATCGTTGGCGGAAAGCTCAACATCAATCCATTGATAAGGGACATGATTCCTGGCCAGAAAATCGCGCAGCTCATAAGAACGCGGCGACCAGCGCGTGCCCAGCACCCGGATTCCCTCGAAGGTAGGCCGGTAGGAGGCTTGCCAGTCGTCGAGTAAATCATCCAACTGCGGATAGAGATGTTCCGCTGGCGGATCCCAGGGCTTCAAAAAGAAATAATTAATATTGGCTTCATTGATGGCGCTGATGGCGGCGGTAGTGTCGGCGTACGCCGTCAGCAGCGCCCGCTTGGCATCGGGGAAAATACGTGTGGCTTCAATCAAAAATTCCACGCCGTCCATATGAGGCATGCGCTGATCCGCCAGCAACAGGGCCACGCTGTCATTGCGAACCTTCAGTTGCTTTAAGAGATCCAGCCCGCCCTCCGGCGAATCGCTGCCCATCACCCGGTATTCAGCACCATAGTTCGATCGCAGGTCGCGCTCAATCGCCCGCAAAACGTCAGAGTCGTCATCCACGCTCAGCAATATTGGTTTGGCCATGTCTTGAACTTCGTGCGAACAAAAATAATTGGGACGCGGCGCTGCCCCGAATGACTTAATTAGATACGGAAACTTGCATTTGGTTGCACAATCAGATTGTAGATGACAGCACCCGGCTGCAAGCCCGTCATCAATGTGGGCGCGAGCGTCCCGCTCGTGCCGGTTTTGGTGTCACCACTTCGGCACGAGCGAGACGCTCGCACCACATTTGACCAGAGTGACACCCGGCCTCTATCGGCCAACGAACCGGTGTTTTACAATCTAAGGCCCACCCATCTCGTGGAACCAATAATATGGAGAAGAAATGAAATTACTGCGCTACGGCTCCCCCGGTCAGGAAAGGCCGGCCGTTCTTGCTTCCGACGGCTCAATCCGCGATTTGTCGAGCGTTCTTTCTGACCTTGCCGGGCAGTGGTTGCTTCCGGAGTCGATGGAGAAACTTCGAAACCTTAACGTTTCGACTCTACCCAAAGTTACGGGCCAGCCGCGGATTGGTCCGTGCGTTGGTGGCGTGGGAAAGTTCGTTTGTATTGGCTTGAATTATTCTGATCACGCGGCGGAATCGGGCATGGCGGTGCCTCGCGAACCTGTAGTCTTCATGAAGGCGACATCATCAATTGTTGGTCCGGACGATGACGTTGTGATCCCGCGCGGCGCCGAAAAAGCCGACTGGGAAGTGGAACTGGGAGTGGTCATCGGCAAACCCGCAAAGTACGTGGAGCAGGCTGACGCGTTGTCCCACGTTGCCGGATATTGCGTGATCAACGATCTCTCGGAACGCGCCTTCCAACTTGAAGGCACCGGCCAGTGGGTCAAGGGAAAGAGCGCGGACACCTTCGGCCCTATCGGGCCGTGGCTGGTGACGCCCGACGAAGTACCCGATCCTCAGAATCTGGACATGTGGCTGGAGGTCGACGGACACCGCTATCAGAACGGGTCCACAAAAACTATGGTCTTTGGAGTGGCCTACCTGGTCAGCTATCTGAGCCGGTTTATGAGCCTGAGGGCCGGAGACATCATCTCTACCGGAACGCCTCCCGGCGTCGGGTTGGGGCAGAAGCCCCCGGTTTACCTGCGTCCCGGCAATCGCATTCGGCTGGGCGTGAAGGGGCTCGGCGAGCAAAATCAGAAAGTGGTGGCAGATGGTGGATGATGATGTGCTTACGAAGGATAGCTCTACCCAAGCGAATGTGGGGACACCACACTAATCGTGCAGCACTATGTTGAGCAGAGAACTGTGAACCTGCAGCCCGCCTTCTTCGCCGCCGGCGTAGTGAATGAAACCTAACTTCCGGAAGCGGTTCATAAAAAAACTGACTCGGGAACGAGTGGTGCCGACCATTTCCGCGAGGGTTTCCTGACTGATCTTGGGAACCACGGTTTCAGGCACGCCCTCCTTGCCAAAATGAGCCAGCAGAAGAAGGACGCGCGCCAGCCTCTTTTCGCTGGAATTAAACAGTTGATCGACCAGATCTTCTTCGTAGCGAATGTTTCGTGCCAGCAAGTACGCCACGAACATGTCGGAGAACGCGTGCTCGCGGTGCAGCGCGCTCATCATCGCGCCCTTTTCGATCCGCAACAGTTCACAATCGGTCATGGCGGCCGCCGACCCCATGCGCAGAGCCTGCCCGGCCAGCGCGCCTTCCCCGAAGAAATCCTTCTCCCTCAATATTCCAATCGTCGCTTCCCGGCCGATTGTGGATACGACGCTGAGCCTTACTTTGCCTTTTTGAATGTAAAAGACAGCGTCCGCCAAATCGCCTTGCGAGAAGACAGTCTTTTTTTTCGGAACCGCCATCGTCTTCCTGCCGGCGCCAATCGTCGCCAGGAAGTTGTCGGGGTCAAACTCGCGTTTCCTCGTGGCCGCTTTAGCCGTGTTCATCGTGGTTAATTATATGAGCCCAAGCGCGTGCTATTTCGATTTTCTCACCGCCAGGCGTCGATCTCGATGAGGCTCGGTGCGAGGCAGGCCAGTGCCCAGCTCGCACTTCTCCCCCCGTCTCGCACCGCAAGTGGGGCATCGCACCGTCAGAGCTTGTTCACGCTTAACTTTCACAAACACGTCCCTATAATGATGCCTTGCGGCCTGGCGATAAGATGGTCAATATTGATCACTTTGCGGGTAGTTCCGCGTGGGTCACTTTCCGAAACCGACTACCACAAAGGGCACGAAGGGACACGAAGAGAGCCTTTGAGACGTCCTTCGTGATAGTTCGTGACCTTCGTGGTTCGTGATTTTGCGAGCGGCCGTCCGCTCAGGGCTTCGGCCCGGGATCCGGGGCCCCGTGCCGATTGTTGAGATGCAAACGAGAAAGCCACGAGTGCGGTCCGGCATAGAGGAATTCCAGGGCGAGGTTCTGTCCGACATACCCGAGCAAGGTGTAGTTACCCATTCGGAAACCGTCCTGCACGCCATAGCGGCCCGGATACCAGGCATAGACGGCGGTCATTGTGCCGGCATAGGGAGCGACCAGGCTGGGAAACGAAAAGACGCGGTGACCATCGTCGCCGCGGCGCGCCGTGAAGGTAGAAATGGTGGCATGGCCCAGCCGCGGAAAAAATCCTTTGCACTCACAGCGGTAATACAGCGTGTCTTCGTGGAAGGCTTGCGCAAGCCCATAGCGCGTGGTCGTGCTTACGATAGCAATTCCGAAGTTGGACGCGAAGCGCTTGCCATAACCCTCCGCGCCTTGTCCCCACTCAGGCGGAGTCCGGTCCGCCTGGTTGATGCCAGCCGCTATCGAGGCGCCCACGATGGGATAGGGACCAAAAGCGTCGAAAAAGTAGTTGTGCAGTTTCGTTTTTTCGGTCGGACGTTTGTACGTCCGATCTGGATACTGGGTACTTTTCGGCGTGCCCGGAGTCATGGCAAAGTCTCCCGCGCCAGCAGGCGATTGCGCCTGCACCCGCAGTGGCTGGATAACGAGGCCGGCGGTTGCCAGCAAAAGAATCACCCAGCCTATCTTCATTTCAAGATCCTCCATTTCGTTTCCGGCCAGCCCTATCGGGGGAGGGGCTTGTGCTCGGCCGGAATCGCCTTACTTTCCGCGGGCGTTAGACGCGAGAGATCACAATAACCGTAACCCTTGAGACACGCAAGATAGTTACGTTGTTCCTCGGCGTCGGCCAGCGTCTTGGCTTCAGCTGGAGTCAGCTTTGAATAATCACAAGTTTGCCCGCCCCTCTTGCACTCTGAGATATTGCGCCGGTGATCGGCGACGGCGGTCTGACCGGCTTCCATCGGAGTAAGTTTGGAGTGATCGCACTCGTTCGAGCCATTTTCACACTGCTGCGCGTTGCGCTGGTGTTCCGCGGTGGTCACTTCCTTTGTTTCCAAGGCAGTCAGGTGAGAGTGATCGCATAGCCCAGCGCCGGTCTTACAATCGGATGCGTTGAGCTCGCGCCTGGCGACGTTCACCTCTGCAGCTTCAGACAGCGTGAGTTTGGCGGGATCGCAGGCCCCCACTCCGTCTTTGCAGTTGGCGATGTTACGCTGATGCTCCGCCACCGACGAATCATGCGCTTCGGACGGGGTCAGTTTGGTGCGGTCACAGGAGTGCAAGCCTTCCCTGCAGTCGGAGACGTTGCGCTGATGATCGGCTACGGCCAAAGCGATCGATTCCTGCCTGGTGAGTTTCGAACGGTCACAGGAGTCGTTGCCGTTCCTGCAATTCGCAACGTTGCGCCCGTGGACGGCCACGGCCACCTCCGCCGATTGCGAGGGACTCAGCCTGGAACGGTCGCAGGTTTCGCGACCGGCTTTGCAGGCGTCGAGATTCTGGACCGAATCTTTCTGCGCAACATCACCGGACTGCGCCAATACAAGAATGGGCCAAAGACAAAGGCACGCGACTTGAGCCCAAAGACGTTTCGGTAGCCTAACTTTCATATTTGCCTGCCCCTCCGACGATCATTCATGCCGCTAAAGAGTGTCAACTTATCAGGCTGACCGGAACCGTTATGCGATTCCGGTCAGCCACAAAATTTCGACGCGATAACAGCTTCCTGCTGGAATTAGTTCTTGTCTTCGTTCACTTCCGCAACGTGCGCCTGGTGGCCTGCATCGGCTACGGCCTTCATAAATGCATCGGCGCTCGCGGGCGTCTTTGCTTTGCCCGAAAGAATGTTGCGGAACGTCATGTGCTTGCCATAAATCGCGCGCGTGGAGTCATCATCCTGCTCGATGACCGCGCCTTCCAACGTCAGGCCGGCGAAAACACCCTTGGAGCGCGAATAGGTCAGCATTTCAGTATTCATCTTCCAGTCGGTGCCGGCGGAAGCGTGACGGCCTACCGGGCCCGCTGCAACCGATCCTTCACCGCTCAGAGCGAACTTGCTGGAAAGCAGATGCTGAAAACCCTGATCATTCATGACCAGCATGACCAGGTCGACGCCTTCCACTCCGATCTGCAATCCCCAACTCCCGCCACCAATCGAGACGAATGCGGGGGCGCTCCAACCATCGGAAGTGCGGCACGACGCGACCCCACGTCCGTGCTTGCCACCAAAGATGAAGCCACCTTTGATCAGGTTCGGGACTACCAGAATACATTTCGCATCGTTCAATACTTCTTCCGGGATGCCTTTGTCCGGAGTGTTCATGATGGAGTGCAGAACATCGACCGATGACTGCAGACGTTCGACTGTGTCCTCCCGAGCTGTGCCTGCCCATGCATATGTTCCAACCATGCCTATCAGGGTCATTAATAGCAGTGAAATTGTCTTTTTCATGATTTGTTCCTTTAGGAGCTGCGGAACTAAGAGGAGAGAACTTCAGATGGGCTGACTTAGTTCAGAGGACCTGAAAGAGAGAGAAGAGGCTCGTCTCCACAATCATGATCTCCCAGACAGGTGACAATATCTGATCTGAATTGCTCACTTGCACCAGCGCTTCGGAGGATCAGGAATTGGGGAAGTGATATGCTGTGCCCGATTCACGGGCCAGAGTGGAAGTCCTAGCTAAGATTAGGATCAGCCATGCAGCGGAAAAGCAAGCTCACGATTGCGGTAGCCACGGCAGTGCTAGCCTTCCTCGCCGTCGCGGCCCTTTACGCGCAGGACAAGTACTCGCTGAAATCGCCGAGCGGAATCGCATTCTCCGACTTCAGGGATACGAGGACTGGGCGGTGGTCTCTTCCGCCCGGACCGACGAAGTGCTCAAGGTGATCGTCGCTAATCCGACCATGATCCAGGCGTACAAGGCTGGCGTCCCCGGCAACGGTCAGCCTTTCCGCGATGGGTCCAGGATCGTGAAGCTCCAGTGGAAGCCGAAGAAGAGCACGGAGGCCCCCTTCGTCGTGGATGTGCCAGACGTCTTTACCCAGGCTTTCGTCATGGAAAAGGACAGCAAGAGATTTCCGAAAAGCGGCGGGTGGGGACACGCGCTGTTCAACTACGAAGCCGCATCGGACAAGTTCACGGCTGATCCCAACAGCCCCTCAGACTGCGGAAACGCGTGCCGTACGGCCGTGAAGGCGAAGGACTATATCTTCCACCCATACCATAAGCGTTGAACGGCGCGTGGCCCCCGGACATCAAGTAACCCACTTCTGGGAGGTTATGCACACGTTGGCTCGGTGTTTTCCCCGAGTAACGCGCAAGCCGGAAGTTATGCCGGGGGTGAGCAAACTGGCTGAAATTGATTGATGAGATACGTTCTAGTCCCTACTTATGCTGGAAACGAACCCGAAGGTTGCTGGTAAATGCTTTCAGAACGCGAAGCGCTGCCTGGGCTGAGCTCTCAGGACGTGCAAACTTGACCGCGGCCAGTTCTCGGTCGAGATGTGTCTTTTTTGAAGGATGCCCGGTGCTAAGCGTACATCTCTGCTTCGGCTTCGCTCCACACATGGGACAACGGACGGACAGTATCTGCCCGAGCGTGAGTTTCGCGGGTTTCACATTCATAGTATTCCGCATCGCCCATCTGGAAGATGGTCAATCTTGCTCTTTTATGTTTTTAGAGTGCGCCGCGGCCACCCAGTTTGACCAGCGCTGGGGCTCGCAAATGCAATAACGCGGCGTGCTGGTTGATCACCGATGCCGCTTGCGTGCGCCGGTTTCCAAGGGTGCTGTTGAAATCGAGCGTAGTGACACTGTGCTCGCAAAAAGTGCACTTGAACGTGGTGCCGCCATTCATCTGTTTGGTTGTGTAATATCTCACACCTTCATTGTAGTCCTTCCAACGGTCTGGAGTGCGGGCGTTGGGTGCGCAACTTTAGAGTAGGATAGTGACGAGACCCCCTGGCCGGAAAGTCTGGTCAATTTTGACCAGTGCGCGAGCCCACTTTCATCAATACTGATCAAGAGGAAATTTCAAAACCAGCGCCAATGCTTTCTTAGGGATCGCTATTGAAGAGCGACCTCGCTGTACAACTGTTCTCACTGGATTCAGGGACAAATGTCGTTGCCAAACACAGTGTTTCCCAAGATGGTCCTGGAAGTTGTCGGCCAGCGCCCCCGGATATCGGACCGGGTGGCATCCGCTCGCCCAAAGTTGCAGACAAAGCCATCGCTGCCCAGTCGAATCGCGGTCGTTGGGAACTATCTTCCGCGACATTGTGGAATCGCTACATTCACCACGGACCTGTGTGAGGCCATAGCTGCGGAGTCCGGGGCGGCTCGATTATTGGCTCTGCCCGTGAACGACACAGAACAAGGATATGACTATCCCGCGCGGGTGAGATGGTCACTCGCCCAGGACGACGTGGCTTCGTATCAGGAAGCGGCTGAATTCCTGAACTTCCACAATATCGACATGGTATGCCTCCAGCACGAGTATGGAATCTTCGGCGGGCCGGCTGGAAGTCATATCTTGCACCTGCTGCGCGCCTTGAAGATGCCAGTGGTGACCACTCTGCATACCGTCCTGCGCGAGCCCGACGCCGACCAGCTCAGCGTCATGGAAGAGATTGCGGAGCTTTCGGACCGGCTCATTGTTATGAGCCAGCTCTCATCCCAGTTCCTGCAGGAAATTTTTAAGGTCCCGGGCAACAAAATCGACATGGTTCCGCACGGCGTTCCGGACCTGCCCTTCCTCGATCCCAATTTCTACAAGGACCGCTTCGGCGTTGAAGGAAAAGCGGTGCTGCTCACCTTCGGCCTGCTCTCTCCGAACAAGGGCATCGAAAATGTAATTCAGGCCATGCCTCAGATCTTGTCGAAACATGAGAATGTGGTCTATCTCGTAGCCGGGGCGACCCATCCTCATGTCCTGCGCCGCGAGGGCGATAACTATCGAGCCAGCCTGCAAGCCTTGGCGAAACAGGTGGGAGTGGAATCGCGAGTGATTTTCCACGACCGCTTTGTCACCCCAGAGCAAATGGCGGAGTTCATCGGCGCCGCCGACATCTACATAACCCCCTATCGCCACGAGGCTCAGGTTGTTTCTGGAACCCTCGCCTATGCGCTGGGGGCGGGCAAGGCGATCATCTCTACACCCTACTGGCATGCCATTGAATTGTTAGACGATCGGCGCGGGTCCTTGGTTCCCTTCCAAGACCCCGACGCCATCGCACAAAAGACAATCGAGCTCCTGACTACACCAGCCCTTAGGCATGCAATGCGCAAACGCGCCTACCTGTTCGCCCGGGACATGGTCTGGAAGAAAGTTGCCCAGGGCTATATGGAGAGTTTCGCCCGGGTCCGCAGCGATCGCATGGAGACTCCCCGGGTTCAGTTTTCGGCCCGCACGACCCGAAAATTCCTGAATCAGCTTCCCAACTTGAAACTCAATCACGTGAATACACTCACCGACGACACCGGTATGCTGCAACACGCCATCTTTACTATTCCCAATCGGGCCGAGGGATACACCACCGACGACAACGCCCGCGCACTTATTTTTACTGTTTTATTGAAGCAACTGGGTATCGAGAAAACGGGTATCGAGTTGTCCGCCGAAAGCCAACCGCTCAACCCAGATTGGCCTTTCCGGTATTTGGCGTTCCTGGAGCATGCCTTCAATCCAAAGAAGAAAAGGTTTCGAAACTTCCTCGGCTACGATCACCAATGGATGGAAGACCAGGGATCCGAAGATTCTCACGGCCGCGCGTTGTGGGCACTTGGAACTCTTCTGGGCCGTGACGCAGATTCTGGATTGCGAGGCGCCGCCGGACGTTTGTTCGAGTTCTCGGTGCCGGCGGTTGTCGAGTTCCACAGTCCTCGCGCCTGCGCCTACGCTCTGCTCGGAATTCAGGAGTACCTCCATTCGTACTCTGGAGACCGCGATGCCCAGCGCGTACGAGCCGCACTGGCCCACAGATTGCTCGAGATGTACGAGTCGATTCAGCGTCCGGACTGGAAATGGTTTGAAGATGTTGTGGCATACGGTAACGCGAGGCTGCCCCAGGCCATGCTTCTGGTGGGATCAGCTTGCGGGAACGAACGCATGCTTTCCGCTGGGCTCGATTCTCTGGAATGGCTCATGGAAACCCAAACTTGCCCGACCAATGGCTACTTCATGCCGGTCGGCTCGCAAGGATTTTATCGACAGGGTGGTGAACCGGCTCGATTCGATCAACAGCCCATTGAAGCTGCCGGCGCGGTATCCGCCTGCTTACAAGCCTATCGCGTAACCCGAGACGATCGTTGGCGGGAGGAAGCATGGTCAGCCTTCAACTGGTTCCTGGGCGATAACGATCTCCAGCTTGCTCTCTACGATACTGAAACCGGCGGTTGCCGGGACGGCCTGCACCCCGATCGCGCCAACCAGAATCAAGGAGCGGAATCCACGCTGTCTTTCCTAATGGCACTTTTGGAAATGCACGCTCTGCAAAAACCGGAAAAGGCGGAAGACTCTTTATGACTGCTCCTGAACCAACGCTTGTGAATGTAGAAAGCCAGCACTACCCGCCACTACTTCTTCGGCATCCCTCCAACCCGATCCTGACGCGCAAGGATTGGCCATACTCCATCAATAGTGTATTCAATGCGGGCGCAACCTTGCTGCAGGATGGAACCAGTCTTCTATTGTGCCGCATCGAAGACCGGCGCGGCTTGTCGCATTTTTGCGCCGCCCGCTCGGGCAATGGAGTGGATGACTGGCAAATTGACCGCGAACCGACGTTGATGCCCAGCCCCAGAGAGTATCCCGAGGAAATCTGGGGCATTGAGGACCCGCGCATCACTTTCGTGCCCGAGCTACAGCAATATGCGGTGACTTACACCTCCTATTCGCGTGGCGGCCCTGGGGTTTCCCTGGCGTTGACCAGAGATTTCAGAAGTTTCGAGCGCTACGGCGTGATCATGACGCCGGATGACAAAGACTCAGCCCTTCTGCCTCGGAGAATCAATGGCTACTGGGCGCTGATTCACCGCCCGATGACGCCATTGGGAGCTCACATGTGGATCTCCTACTCTCCCGACCTGCGGCATTGGGGCAGGCACCGGCTCATGCTGGAAGCGCGCCGCGGCGCCTGGTGGGACGCAAACAAGATTGGCCTCTCACCGCCGCCCATCGAGACCCCCAGAGGCTGGCTCGTGCTCTATCACGGAGTACGACACACCCCCTCCGGCTGTTTGTATCGACTGGGTCTGGCTCTGTTTGACCTGGAGAATCCGGAAAAATGCCTGTTGCGGGGCGATTCCTGGATTTTTGGGCCGGAGGCCGATTACGAGCGCAATGGAGATGTCAGTGACGTGGTGTTCCCCTGCGGATACACGATGAATCCAGACGGCGACACGGTTAACGTGTACTACGGGGCCGCAGACTGTTCGATTGCCCTGGCTCGGGCGAGCGTGCACTCTTTACTGGAGTGGCTGGATGCCAACGGAAGTTACGACCGTCGGAGATCGCAGGAGGTATGAATCCGGTGTTGTGGCTTTTCGAGTTCGTCTTTCGCTGCCGTCACCGTCAGCTCAGCCGCGTCTTCACGATCAAAGGCAGAACCTACCAGGTCTGCTTCAAGTGCGGAAAAGAATTTGAGTGTTCCGAACCTTCGGTAGTTTGAGCCCAGGGCACAGGCACCGCATTCTCCCTCGCCGGATGCGAGCGATTTTGATCAGACACTGCGGGCCGCGTTTGTCATTCTTTACTTTCCAAATAAGTGAGCGGAGAAAAACCTGTATGACCGAGCCACTGAACCCCGCGCTATCTCAAGCATCTCTATCCGGAGCCGTGGAAACAATCATCAAGCCATCCCACCCAGGTGAATCGGAGCAGGCGGAGATCGTCATCCAAGGCGCCGACGGGCAGGATCAAGAAATCAGAATCGAGAATATCCTGACCACAAAGAACGGCGACGAAGTAGGACTTAAAGAAGGCGCGCTGGTGAGTATCACGATCAAGCGTAGACCGTAGCCAATCGCCCCCGCCCCTGCCCAGGCACCGAACCCATATCTATGAATGTGAGCTATCTTGCTCAGACACGAAAGTCCCGACCTGTCATTCTTTATGTTGCTGAGTGTGTAGAGAGGCACGATACCTAGTTCGCGGCTCTCATTTCCTTAGTTGCGGCGGGTCAGGTCCCAGCCAATTCAAGTCGAAAACCATCACATCCAGCTTCGACGTTCTTCGCCCGTGAGTGCCGCGCAACTCCACGGCAACACGTTTCGACCCTAAGAGCTTGCGAACGCAAGAATTGGAACTACACCTCGGCGGAGAGGGGCGTCGGTCCACGCAACAAGAAAGGTCAAAGACCATGCCCTTAATTCAACTCCTGGAAGTTCTCATCGTGGTGGGTGTACTCCTGTGGCTGGTAAATCGCTTTATTCCGATGCAGTCATCCATCAAATCAATTCTCAATGGCGTCGTGGTGATCGCGGTGGTTTTGTGGCTGTTGAATGTTTTTGGGTTGTTTCACTCCCTTTCCCACATTCGCATTGGGAAAGGATGATCGATTGTGAACAACTCGTAGAGCCAGCCCGCGAATTCAGCGTCGAAACTGGAAGGATCAGATCAGGATTTAGCAGCAGCCGGCAGACATCTGCCTCGAAGGAGACCACTGTGAAGACCAAGCTTTTACTAGCAGCCGGAATTACCCTCGGTTTGAGCGCGTTTGCGCAAACCAATTCTCAATCAACCATGGTCATCGAGCCCATGGAGCACACGCCAACATTCCGGGTCACCGTGGTGAGCCGTAGCGTGCAGGCCGTCAACTATAAGCATCGCGGCGGAGCTACCAAGATTGATTTCGCAGGAACTGCCCTGATGCCCCAGGCCACCGGCCAGGCCAAGGTAGAAAGCAAGAAGGGCTACATCGAAATCGAAGTGGAATTTGCCAACCTGGAAAAACCCTCGACCTTCGGCAATGAGTATTTGACTTACATCCTCTGGGCGATCTCGCCGGAGGGCCGGGCCATCAACCTGGGCGAGATTTTGGTGGGGGATAACCATCGCAGCAAGGTGGACGTCACCACCGACCTTCAGGCCTTCGCCCTGGTTGTCACAGCTGAACCTTATTATGCAGTGCGCCAGCCGAGCAACGTGGTGGTGATCGAAAACGTCCTTCGCGCCGACACCAAAGGCACATTCGAGACTGTAGACGCAAAGTATGAACTGCTCGAACGCGGCGGCTACATCCCGACCGGCTACAAATTTGATCCGGTGGTACTGAACACGAGACTGCCGCTGGAATTTTTCGAAGCGCGCAACGCATTGCGCATCGCACAATCCGAGGGCGCCGAGACCTACGCCAATGACAGCTACCAGCACGCTGTCCAGTTGATGAACCAGGTCGATAGTTATGCCACCGACAAGCATACTGATAAGAAGAAGATGATTGCGGTTGCCCGCGAGGCGGTGCAGACTGCCGAAGATGCGCGCGCCATCACGGTCACAAAGATAGAGCAGGAACGTCTGGAAGACGAACGTCAGGCTGCCGCTGACCAGCAAGCACAAACCCAGGCGCAAGCCGACGACGCGACCCGGCAGAAGGAACAGGCACAGTCTGATCAGGCCCGAGCCGAGCGCGCCACAAATCGAGCCGAGGCAGATGCCGCAAGGGCCCGGAATGACGCCGCTGATGCCCAATCCGCAGCCGCCAGGGCCCAATCCGATATGGCAAATAGCCAGGCTGCATCCGCCAACGCCCTCTCCGCAGCCCAGGCTGAAGCCGACCAATCCCGTCTGGCTGCACAGCAGGCCCAAGCCAGCGCCCAACAAGCCGACCTGGACAAAACGGCCATGCGTGCGCGTTTGTCCGAACAATTGAACCGAATCCTTCAGACCCGCGACACCGCGCGCGGCCTGATCGTCAGCATGTCCGATGTCTTGTTTGACACTGGAAAATACTCGTTGAAATCGGGAGCGCGCGAGAAGCTGGCGAAAGTCGCCGGAATTCTCCTGGCTTACCCCGGCCTCAACATTGAGGTCGGCGGTTACACCGACAACGTGGGCGGCGATCAAATGAATCAGACACTGTCTGAAAATCGCGCCAGCTCAGTGCGTGATTATCTTGTGCAGCAAGGCGTAGTCACTACTTCAGTCAGATCAAAAGGCTTCGGCAACACTTTGCCCGTGGCCTCCAACAACAGCTCCGCCGGACGGCAGCAGAACCGCAGAGTGGAGCTTCTCGTATCCGGCGAAGCCATTGGCAACCCGGTCAACGCGACGACCGGAAGCCTGCAGTAGAGCAGGGGCACCTAAATCGCAGTAATGGGGGAACACCATGAGAGTAATTCGAATCACCAGCACAGCGATTCTGTCCTTGTTGCTCGCAATCGCTGCTCCTGCCCTCGCGCAGGAGCAGCACGGCGAAGAGCATGACCGAGGACAGCAGGGGGGCCACGAGCAAGCAAAGCCCGACCAGCAGCATGGTCAGCAGCGCGGACAACCTGCCCACGAACAGCAAGCACACCCGCAGCCGCAACAACAACATGCTCCGCAACAAGCCGAGCACAACCAGCAGCAACACGCGCAGCAACAACAGCAGCAGGCTCAGCACAACCAGCAACAGCAAAACGCGCAGCAACAGCAGCAACAGGCTCAGCACAACCAGCAACAGCAACACGCGCAGCAACAGCAGCAACAGGCTCAGCACAACCAGCAACAGCAACACGCGCAGCAACAGCAGCAACAGGCTCAGCGCAACCAGCAACAGCAACACGCGCAGCAACAGGCCCAGCACAACCAGCAGCAACAGGCACAGCGCAACCAGCAACAACGGAGCGTCCAGCAAAGCGCTTGGCAGGAGCATCGATCCCAAAACTGGCAGGCCGATCACCGTACCTGGCAGCAACGCGGGGGCTACCGAGGTTATCGCATTCCTGACGACCGCTACCGCGGATACTTTGGGCCGAGCCACGGATTCCGCATCAATACCCTCCCCTTCCTGGTCGTAGGCGGATACCCGCGCTTCCAGTACCAGGGCTATTGGATCAGCGCCGTCGACCCCTGGCCGCAAGCCTGGGGAAATGACTGGTACGACAATGACGACGTCTATGTCGACTATGTCGACAATGGCTACTACATGTACGACCGCAGGTATCCCGGCGAGGGAATTGCGATCAACATTACGCTCTAACGGATCCCGATGCAGCTTCGAAAGAGGCTGCACCTCTCATACTTAGGCGGTAAAGGAGCAAAACATGCTTGGAACTATTTTGATCGTGATCCTGGTTTTAGCACTCTTTGGGGCGCTGCCGCGGTGGTCGCATAGCCGGGATTGGGGTTACGCCCCGACCGGTGGCGTCGGACTCGTCCTTTTCGTGGTTGTCATTCTCCTGGTTCTCGGGCGCATTTAATGTAATGCATGGCGCATTAACATCGCCTTGCAATGCCTGATCGCAAGAGGCGGTGCGCCGAACCGTGAATATTACTATGACGCTTTCTCTTTGTTGGCCAGGGCAAGCAGGGGTAGCGCAAATAGCTGTACCAGGACAGAGAACAGGATCAGCGCCGCAATCGACTTCTCGTATAGCAGGCCCATGATCGCGCTGCCCACAAACCAGGCCAGTCCGAAACCAGTGTCAAAAATGCCAAAGCCGGTGCTGCGCTTTTGAGATGGCAGCACCGCGGCCAGCACCGCCCGGAGGCAGGAATCCTGCGTTCCCAACCCCATTCCCCAAAGAATCATCCCTGCGAGCTCCATCGTGGCTCCCTGTAGAAAAACCAGGGGTGCAAAAAATGCCGGAACTCCAAACGCTACGAGAAGGATGGGGAGGCCCAGCTTGTCCAGCAATTTTCCAAGAATCAGAGAGGACAGCGCGCCCGTTGCCATTACCACCGCATAGAAAACAGGGATGAGACCCTGCGGAACGGTTGTGGTTTTTTGGAAGTGAAATGCGATTAGAGAGAAGTCGGCAAATCCAGCGGCAATCAATGCTCCCCCCGCCAGGTATAGCCAATAAGCCTTTGGAAACTCCGCCTGGACAACGCCGGTGTGGATTCTTCCATCTCCTGCGGTCGCCGGTGAAGGAACCAGGCAACCAACAGCACACCCAGGCAAAGCAGCGCTGAGATCAGGAGCACCGCAAAAGCGTGACGGTAATTCCCATGGCGGAATAAGACGAAAGCCGTAATCAGTGGCCCTAGTGTCGCTCCCGTCTGGTCCAGCGCTTCATTCAGGCCGAACACCCAACCTTGTCCGATGGATTTTCCCGCATGAGAAAGCATCGCTTCCACGGCAGGTTTGCGAATCGCCCGACCGGTTCGCTCGGCGACGATCAGCCCGGCAGCGAGCGGCCAGTTTCCCGCCAGCGCCAGAGCCGGCACCGCCAACATGTTGATCGCGTATCCCGCGAATGCAACCGCCCAGTATCTGTGTGTTTTGTCCGCAAAGTATCCCGAGACTGAGCGGAGCCCGTATCCGACCAACTCACCGAATCCGGCGACAAAACCGACGATGGCGGCGCTGGCACCGAGTGAGCCCAGAAAAGGTCCCACCAGCGCACGAGCTCCTTCATAAGTCATGTCCGCAAAGAAGTTGACGATCCCGATGATCAGGACAAATCGGAGGGCGAGTTTCGCCATGTTCTGGTTAGCCATTGCCTGATCCAGTCTTTGCGGACAAACGTGCGTCGACGCGATCGAGCTCAGTTGCATTGGCCAAGATGGTGCCCGATATAATGCCTGCATGTACACGCCTCAGGCTGGAATCTTCGCTCTGGGAACGTCCTCTCATGCGTACCTGGAGTTTGACATTCTGGACGCGAAGAAACGCAAAGAGTTCGCGTCTACAATCTCCGCTATCCGTGAACCACGGACCACCACCGGAGGAGTGAACTTCGTCATCGGCTTTCGGCCTGAGCTGTGGCGCGATATTGTTCCAGATGACGCTCCTCCGGGCGTCGAGGGCTTTAACAACGAGATCCAGGGCACAGAAGGATTCGTTATGCCAGGCACGCAACATGATGCGCTGGTATGGCTGTCCGGCAGTGCTTATGACGTTATCTTCGATATGGCCCGCTCGGTCATCCATGACCTCGCAGGCCAAGCCTCGCTAGCGGAAGAAACCTCGAGTTGGTCTTACCGGCACGATCGCGATCTTACCGGCTTCATCGATGGCTCGGAGAATCCGACGCTGCTCGACGCTCCCGCCGCGGCTCTCTTGCCCGAAGGAGTTCCCGGTGCTGCCGGCTCAGTCCTGTTGCTGCAAAAGTGGAAGCACAAGGTAGCGGAGTGGGAAGCTCTGCCGGTCGATCAGCAGGAGCGCATCATGGGACGCACCAAGCCCGACAGCATCGAACTCGAGAACAAGCCAGCGGACTCGCATGTAGCTCGCACCGATCAGGACGAGTTCGGGCATATCTTTCGTCGCAACATGCCCTACGGAAGCGTCGATGACCATGGCACCATGTTCGTTGGATTCAGCGCAGACCAGAAGCGGCTTTCCAGAATGCTCGATAGCATGGCAGGCCTGATCACCGGCACGCGCGATGCGCTCACACGCTTTACTCAGCCCTTGACCGGCTCCTATTACTTCGTGCCTTCCGTCGAGAGTCTGCGGCGCTTACGGTAAGACGAGCGCACAGACGTCACCGCTTCTGGCCTTTAGAGGACCGAGTGTGTTTGTAAAACTCCCCTGGAGTGGCCCACTCAAGCCCGGTTTTGGCTTGAGTGGGGAAGTTCTACTGCTCGACAAATCTTCCCGCCGCTCGTTCGCGCTTTCGCGCCGTCCATTCCGACTCGATCTCGACGCGTCATTCCGCCTGTGACGCAGAGCCGGTCCCTCCCTCCGCAGATCTCGCCTTGCGATACGCTTGCGCGGGAGCCCGGTTGTGGAGATGTGAACATCCCCACTCAAGCCAAAACCGGGCTTGAGTGGGCCACCTCGCTGATTCTCTATTCCGCCGAGCTGCGGCCGCCTCGAAGCGATCGCTGTTCCATCACCTTGCTCCACGCCGCCACGAAGTCTTTCACGAACTTCTCCTTCGAGTCCGTGCACGCATAGACTTCCGCGAGGGCACGCAGTTGCGAGTGCGAACCGAAGATCAGGTCGACGCGGGTGCCGGTCCACTTGACCTGGTTCGTCTTGCGGTCGCGCCCCTCGTACACGGCTCCCGAGCCATTGGACGTGTTGGACGGCTGCCATTGCGTGCTCATGTCGAGCAGGTTGACGAAGAAGTCGTTGGTCAGCGTGCCCGGCTTCTTGGTGAAGACGCCGTGCTTCGACTTGCCGGTATTTGCGCCGAGAACGCGCAGTCCCCCGACGAGAACGGTCATCTCCGGCGCCGTCAGCCTCAGCAATTGCGCCTTGTCCACCAACAGCTCCTCAGGCGACAGGCGCTGCTTGCCGCGAAGATAGTTGCGGAATCCATCTGCTTTTGGTTCGAGCGGCTCGAAGGATTCAACATCAGTTTGTTCCTGCGACGCGTCCATGCGTCCCGGCGTGAAGGGAATCTTCACGTCGTGTCCGGCGTCTCTTCGCGGCTTTCTCGATCGCCGCATCGCCGCCGAGAACGATCAGGTCCGCCAGCGAGACTTTCTTCCCGCCAGACGCAGAAGCGTTGAACTCCTTCTGGATCGCTTCGAGCTTCTGCAACACCTTCGCCAGTTCAGTCGGCTGGTTCACCTCCCAGAACTTTTGCGGCGCGAGGCGAATGCGCGCGCCGTTCGCTCCACCGCGCTTATCCGAGCCGCGGAACGTCGACGCCGACGCCCAAGCCGTCGAGACCAGCTGGGAAACAGTCAGGCCAGAGGCGAGGATCTTCGCCTTCAGCGCAGCAACGTCCTGCTCCCCGATCAGCGGATGATTCACAGCCGGGATCGGGTCTTGCCAGGGCAGCTGCTCCTTCGGAACCAGCGGGCCGAGATAACGCACGATCGGGCCCATGTCGCGGTGCGTCAGCTTGTACCACGCCCGCGCAAATGCGTCCGCGAACTGGTCCGGATGCTCGAAGAAGCGCCGTGAAATTTTCTCGTATGCAGGATCGAACCGCAAGGAGAGGTCCGTGGTCAGCATGGATGGCGCGTGACGCTTTGAGGGATCGTGCGCATCCGGCACCGTGCCGTTGCCTGCGCCATTTTTCGGCGTCCACTGATTCGCACCCGGCCGGGCTCTTGGTCAGTTCCCATTCGAAGCTGAACAGGTTGTTGAAGAAGTTGTTGCTCCACTTGGTTGGCGTCTGCGTCCAAATGACTTCCAGGCCGCTGCCGATGGTGTCAGCACCAAAACCTTTTCCAAATTTATTCTTCCACCCGAAGCCCTGGTCCTGAATGTCGGCACCTTCCGGTTCGGCGCCCACGTAGTCAGCGGGAATGGCCGCGCCGTGGGTCTTGCCGAAGGTATGTCCGCCGGCAATCAGTGCGACCGTTTCTTCGTCGTTCATGGCCATACGCTTGAACGTTTCGCGAATGTCCCTGGCCGCCGCAATGGGATCCGGCTTTCCATTGGGCCCTTCCGGGTTCACGTAAATCAGTCCCATCTGAACCGCGCCGAGAGGATTCTGAGATCACGATCGCCGCTGTAGCGCTCGTCCGCCAGCCACGTGCCTTCCGGACCCCCAGATTCACGTCCTCTTCGGGCTCCCACACATCCGCGCGTCCGCCGCCGAAACCGAAGGTCTTGAATCCCATATCCTCGAGAGCGACGTTGCCGGCGAGAATCATCAGGTCAGCCCACGAAATTTTGCGGCCGTATTTCTGCTTGATCGGCCACAGCAACCGGCGCGCCTTGTCGAGGTTCACGTTGTCCGGCCAGCTATTGAGCGGGGCGAAGCGTTGCTGCCCGGCTCCGGCACCGCCGCGGCCATCGCCGATGCGGTACGTGCCTGCACTGTGCCACGCCATGCGGATGAACAGCCCTCCGTAGTGCCCGAAGTCGGCCGGCCACCAATCCTGCGAGTCGGTCATGAGCGCATGCAGGTCTTTGATCACAGCATTCAGATCGAGACTCTTGAATTCCTTGGCGTAGTCGAACTCCTTACCCATCGGATCGGACAGGTCTGGAGTGCTGGTGCAGGACCTTCAGGTTCACCTGATTCGGCCACCAGTCGCGGTTCGTGGGAGCGGAGGCTCCGTGGTTGAACGGGCACTTGGATTCGGTTGACGTGTTTTTGCTCTGATCTTCGGGGGAAACAGTCCCCGATGAAGAGGCAAGTGTGTTTTCCATATGCTTTTGGATTTTCCATATGTTTTTCCTTTGAATTAGTTCAAACTGTGATGATCTACGAACCCATCAGACTGCGGTTCGCACGATTAGGTGCCGACGCGCTTTCTTGATCGGCTGTTCAACAAGTATCCACACATCTCCAGACTTAACGGGAAGCACGCTGAGCGCACTTCGCGCAAAGCCCGCGGAAAATTAGCTGGCATTCGCGAACCACCCGCTTAGCCGAGAGAACGCGCGGCAGGCCTGGGCACGTCGTACCAGTCAATGTCCTCAACCTTGCCGCAGCGGTCGCAGATGAAGTGGTGATGCCGCATGCCTTCCGCATCGAATCGCGCGGCGCGGCCCTCGACTGCCACCTCACGCACCAAGCCCGCCTCCACCAAATCCCGCAGATTGTTATAAGTCGTGGCCCTTGAAGAGCGAGGGTCCACGCGATTCACGGCTTCGAAGATTTCCGCAGCCGTGGGATGCCGGTTGTGTTCCATCAAGAATGCCATCACGGCGTAGCGCTGCGGAGTGCAGCGCAACCCGCTGCGTTCCAACGACTGTTTAATCGCCTCGGCGTCCATGAGTACAATCTAGATTATATCTAATGTGAGATTGTGTCAAGACTCATGCTTTTGCTTGTTTTGCCAAGACCGACAAGACAAGCCGGGCTGATCGAACTCAATTCCGATGGTTCGATAAAGTCAATTTCCGCACGCTAAGCCGCGTACCAAAAGAATGCGCCTTTGATATGTCATAACACTTAGTCTGATAGTTGCCGATTGCACACCGGGAGCTCACTAACGCATCCCTGACATCGCCTAGATCGGAGCGTAAGGTCATTTGCTGATCTTGCCCAGCGGTGCTGATTGTTCGGTACCGCACGGACTGGCCTCGACGGTAGTCAACCCGTTCGGTCTGTGGCAGAATGTGGCCATGACCATGACAAAGAAGCGGGATCTCCCCCAACATCACGAGGATCGCAAGGTTCAGAAGCTAGTAGAGCGCATCGTTCGGCTGCAAGCCCTCCAAGCAAAGGCCGGGCACGAACGAGGTCAAGCTCCCCCACCCAGAAGCTGATCTCGCCCGAACGCGAGTGATCACTCCATCCCTCGACAAGCACGATTGGAAGTCGCGATTACACTTATGACCCGGGTGACGGGCGACCAAATATAAATGCTTCCGGACTAGTCCTGATAAACACGCTTCTCGTCACTCAAGTGGGAGTGAATGGGAGTCAGCTGCAAACACGTCGCACTTCCCGTGATCAGCTTCAAGTAATTAGTTGCTAAGGATTTTGAACCGATCCGGCTCGCGGCGAAGCAGCGTGCGAGGCAAGAGTGGTAGGTTGGCCATTGCTTCTGTATAGCTGATCATCCGCCCGAATCTCGGCCGTCACTTCGAGTGCCGCTTTCTAGGCCGGGATAATTGGACTTATGCGGAATGACTCAGTGGGAAGTCACGCCGCTAACCAAGCTCAGGAAGAAGGTCAGATTGCCGAAACTGTGGCCTACGATGCCCGGCCATGTGCTCCTTGTGCGTTGTGCAACAAAGGAAAGTGCCACACCTGTGATTGCCATGCGAATGGTGTCCCACAGGGTGGGTTGCATGAACAGATGGAAGATTGACCAAGAAATGCCATGAACAACCCATGCGGCCCTTCCGAACGCCAGCTCTTGGCGTGGCAGAACATAGCCGCGCCACCAAAGTTCTTCCCCGCCGATGTTGCACACGAGTATTAGGACAGCGTAGTAAATGAGAATCCACCAGGCTCCCTGCAAAGGAATACCCATGAAATCCTTAGGACCGAAGTGGTTGAAGAACTCGCGGTGGAATGCAGAAGGATCGAAGAATCTGATGGACTCCAGAGTAGGTTGAAAGACGCTGGCGTAGCGCTTGACGAGCATGCCTATCAAAATTGCACCGAACATCCACTTTTGACCCGTCTTTTCTTTCCAAAGTGCTAGCCACGATGCCGCAACAGCGAGGAGGTCCGCCCAATTGCCTCCATACATAAAGCCAGAGAGGGCCGCTGCCCAGAGCCACGCCGTCGCACTTGGAGCAGAAAGCCGCAACCGTTGCTTGATACCTTTCCACGAGATAGCGCGCTGATCAACGGCCGCGCCAATAAGGGCGGCCACGAGCATGCACGTGAGCGGCAGAATTAGCAAAACATGGAAAATGCGCCACCAAGAAGTTCCCCTTTGCCGGAGATCCGGGCCCAGCCAATGAAACAAGAACGCGAAGACCAAGCCTGGTACACCGAATAAAAGGGCAGTGGCAATCCAGCTCGCAGGTCTAATTGCAGGTGCTTCTTGCACTTGGTGAGTGTATCTGACCTTTTCAGGTCATAAGGAATGAAAAAGCGCAAACCGGAAGCTATCAATCATGTCATGCCCATCGTGAGATTTAGGAAACTTTCTCGAATCTCCACTACGGCATACAAATTCGGACGCGAGCTTAGCCCTGGGACTGAACCGCGGCATGGAGCGCTGCTATATAAGCTGACCTGATCAGCCAAACCCCTTGCCAGACGTCGCATCCAAGAGAACCAACAATGGCAGACTACCAACAACTTGAGCAACTCCGCTCAGTTCTCGCCCACGCCTATGAAAAACGCCAGCCCCTCGCACTTAGGATGATTCAAGCACTAATGGCTCGAATGAGCACTCAGAACCGGAGGAGGCCCATCATCGAGAGTCTCCACATTGAAGAAGATCAAAAGAACAAAGCGGCGTGACGGTCTTCCGAGACCTAAGATATATTCTTGCACGGGATTCGAGTGAAGCACTTTCCATGTGGGTACGCAACCGTACTCAGTCGAATGGTATACGCTCGGCGCGCGGCAGCCAGTAAGGCCAGCTTCCTAAAGACACTCATGCCTATCACTATTCCTTGGTACGGAAAAGGCGGAGGCAACCATGACTAACTCCCCGCCCGGTGCGCCGGTCTCTCGCGTCCTGCGTCAGGCGGTAACCACGGGAGTCCAGACCTGCATCGACGTTTCTTGCCGGTTTGACCAGGCGTAATAGGGAATAAATGTCAGTGGAACCCGGCGGCTTGGTGCTTGACCGCCGCCGAAGCGGGAGTAGAGCGCATTGCGAGAGGCGGCTCTCTCATACGCCACGCCAGCGTGATGCAGCACAACCACGCCTCCCAGCAACTCACTCTTCATTTCACTCTGAAATTGAGCTTGCGGCTTCTCACCCAGAGCAACGGCTAAATCGCTCATCGCCACTCCCGACGGCTGATCGAGTTCCTCCAGGCAATAGACGAGCGGACCGCGCTGCACCGCAACGCGCCCCGCGTCGTCGGCCACTTGAGGATTCGCTTGCAGCACTTGCACCGGCATCTCTAATTTCAAATGAATGACGTCACCCTGAGCCCACCGTCGCGAAATCGCCAAGTATTCTCCTGGCGTCGTTCCGCTTACCGCCTTTCCATTGACGGCGACTTCTGCCCGGTCCGCCCACCCGGGAACTCGCAGATAAAAAGCAAAATTCGAAGGCTCGGCGGGCGTGACTGAGACTTCAATCATTCCATCCCAGGGATAATTTGTTTTTTGGGTCACCTTGAGGCCGACGCCATTTTCCAGGTGCCAGTTCAATTCCGAATTGTCATAAAGGTGCAGGTAAATGCCGTCGTTGCTGGTGCTGTAGAAGTATCCCGGCAAAGAAGCGAAAGTGCGCTCAAGGTTCGGGGGACAGCAGGTCGTGTCGTACCACGGATTGCGAATCTTTTCTCCCGTGGATGGATCGAACGCCAGGGGGTTGCGATAGCAATAGAGCGTGCCGTCCAGCGACATTCCGGAATTGATCCCGTTATACAGCGCGCGTTCGATTACATCGGTGAACTTTGCATCTCCCGTCACTGCCAGCATGCGCCAGTTCCACATCATGTTGCCGATGGCTGCGCAACTCTCTCCGTAAGCGCGATCATTGGGCAGTTCGTAGGCATTTCCGAAGGCTTCGCCGTCGGACCGCGAGCCGACCCCGCCGGTCACGTACATCTTGGTGGAGGTCATATCGTTCCACAAAGTATTCAGGGTCTTCCAATAGACCGGGTCACCGGTTTCCATGTAATAGTCGGTGGCGCCGCAACAAGCGTACATGGCCCTGACGGCATGCCCTTCAAGCTTTGTTCTCGCGGTGAACGGTGTTCCACTGAACATGTAGATAGTTCGGCGCTCCGGCAGATGTAAGCGCTCGTCTCCAGCCAGGATGTATCCCGCCAGGTCGAGTTGCCGCTTGTCGCCGGTGATACGGTACAGTTCGATGAGTGCCAGTTCAATCTCGGGATGCCCGGAAACGATCGGTTGTTTGGGAGCGGGGCCATAACTGGACATCAAGAAATCATCGACGAAGCGGATTCCGGCGTCGAGCAATTTGTGGTCGCCCGTAGCCCGATAATAAGAGATCGCACCTTGCAGCATGTGTCCGATGTTATAGAGTTCGTGGCCCGTAGTCTGGGTCTGCGTAAGCATTCGGAGAGACTTACGATCATCCTGGTAGTAGGTGTTTAAGTAACCGTTGGGCTCCTGGACTGCGACCACCTCAGCAATCATTTTTTCTGCCGTGGCACGAAGCTCCGGACGGTCACCCGACTGAAGGGCGAACCCTGCTGCCTCGGTCCACTTATAAACATCGGAGTCTGAATACACAGGACCGCTCTGAGCCGCCGAACTCTTGGCAACCAGGCGGCGAAAATTGTTCATGCGGCCGTTCGCTTCGAGAAGATCATGCATGGTGGGGATGCTCTTGGTCACGTTGATCTCGCGCCGCTGCCTCCAAAAGCCACTCTCGATGGTCACCGCACGCACCGGAATATCTCGCAGCTTCGCGTACGGTGACTTGCTTAGATTCT
Source organism: Terriglobia bacterium (assembly GCA_963748935.1). Lineage (GTDB taxonomy): Bacteria > Acidobacteriota > Terriglobia > Terriglobales > Acidobacteriaceae > JAIQFF01. The sequence goes on along the minus strand of CAVVLA010000024.1, from coordinate 5,372 downwards.
CGATTCCCTGATCTTTCCAGTTCGGATCTTTCCAGCCGGGGGTGCCGGTTCGCGCGGCTTCAGTCTGTCTCGGTGCTTCGTTGGCGATACTTGCAAAGAGTTGATTCAAGGGCATCGATGCGATCGCGGCAGTTGAGACCGCCGAGGTGACGAACTGCCTGCGAGAGATTTCCTTCGCGGGGGCCATGAGCTTCTCCTTCGTATAATTGTGACCTTCTCATCACTTTCGGCCGCGTCTTGCTCCAGCAACCAGTCAAAGTAAGAACGCTGTCAGCACAGTACGCAAATAAACTAATCCGAAAGCCAATACTCACCAAATCTCAAAATAGCGGTACGTGCAGTTGCGGCGGTCCGTCAACCGAGAGAGTGATAGTACACGCGGTTCCACCTTAGCTCTTTCTTGAAATTCTCTATGGTTGTGTTGCGATCGATCAGTAGATATTCGATATCAGCCATCTCCGCGAAATCTTCGAGGTGTTGCGGGCTCAGGGCGCGACTGAGAGCGGTGTGATGGGCACCGCCCGCAAGGATCCAGGCTGTTGCTGCGATCTTCAGATTAGGCTCGGGTATCCAGATCGCCCGGGCCACAGGCAGCTTGGGCAGTGGGTGCTCCGGCTGCACCAAGTTCACCTGATTGACAATCAGACGAAAGCGGTTCCCCAGATCGACTACTGAAGCATTCAGCGCGCATCCGCTGGAAGCTGTAAACACCAACCGCACCGGATCTGCTTTGCCTCCGATGGAAAGGGGGTGGATTTCCGCCGTCGGTGTATCCTCCGCGATAGATGGACATACTTCCAGCATGTGCGCGCCCAGTACCTGACCGCCGTTTCTCAGATGATAGGTATAGTCCTCCATGAACGACGTTCCACCCTTCAAGCCGTGACTCATTACTTTCATGGCCCTGACAAGAGCCGCTGTTTTCCAGTCACCCTCCGCACCGAAGCCGTATCCATCCGCCATCAAGCGCTGTACTGCGATTCCTGGAAGTTGATCGAGGCCGTGCAAGTCCTCGAACGTATCGGTGAAGGCATTGGAGCCGGTTTCGGTCAGAAAATGCCGCAACCCTAGCTCAATTCTTGCAGCCTCCCGCATCGCCTGACGCTGGTTTCCGCCGGCACACAGCGACTGAACGACCGTGTATTCTTCATCGTATTCAGCCGTAAGCTTCTCTATTTCACCGTCTGTTACTTCCTTAACACGGTGCACAAGATCTCCGACGCCATACCCATTCACCGAATAGCACAACTTGATCTCGGCATCGACTTTGTCTCCGTCGGTGACGGCCACGTTCCGCATGTTGTCGCCGAAGCGCGCGACCTTCAAATGTTGAGCATCGTGCCAGGCGCAAGCAGCTCGCGTCCAGACACCGATCTCGGCATGAACTGCGGTATCTTGCCAGAAGCCGACAACGACTTTGCGCTTGAGGCGCATGCGGGCTCCGATAAATCCGAACTCCCGGTCACCATGGGCTGACTGGTTTAGATTCATGAAGTCCATGTCAATGTTTGACCACGGTAGTTCCTTATTGAATTGTGTATGCAGATGCAGAAACGGTTTGTTCAGCAGCCGGAGGCCGGCGATCCACATCCGGGCCGGAGAGAAGGTGTGCATCCATGTGATCAACCCCACGCAATTCTTCGAGCCATTCGCGTCCAGGCATAACTGGTGAATTAAGTCGCTGCTGGTCATCACAGGCTTACACACGATCTTCACGGACATCTGCGTCGATGCGGATAGAGCGTCCGCGATGGTGGTAGAGTGCTCAGCAACTTCTTTCAATGCTTCCGGCCCGTAAAGGTACTGGCTTCCGGTCACAAACCAAACTTCGAGGTTTGCTAAGTCAATCACTCGATCACTTTCGGTCACAGTTGAGGAAACCTGGCCCTGGGACGCGCGCACAAGGCCAGCCATTCCTCCGGCAAACGCATCTCTGGATAAAACCGATATGGATGCCGATGAGTGGAATACTATCGTATCCGAGAAAACGATTACAGTTGGTCGACATCGCCTACTCCGCCAAGTGGGCTTCGCCGGAAATGCCTCGATAGCTGGCGTCAGAAAATGGCAAAGGCCCGGTGACATCCGTAGACCGAAATTCGGCGCGTTCGGCCAAGCCGCGCTGGGCTGCAAGTGAACGCGCCGTCGTAACCGCCTGCACCTGAACGTCAATGCCGACGACAGAACAGCCGGTGCTACCGCCGATTCGCAGCGCCGGGCCCCGTGCTCCATAAACGACCGTGCTGGGCCCGACGCATTTGCATTGTGAAAACGCCTCGCAGAGCCGTTGCAGGTCCGGGGAGCAAGACTCTCACAGCATATTGCCTGCAGAGTGACTCCACAGTATTATTGCCATGCTTTCAGCGTCCGCGAGAGTTCACAGATTTTTTGAACACATGTGGTCGTTTTAGTGATCGAAAGCGCTTTCATTCCGGACAAGTCGATTGGTCAAAATGAAACCCGCAACAAGTTCTGAATCTGCGATTCCACGGCAGTCCCTGACGTCCGCCGTGGCGGAGAAGTTGCGCGATCAGATTATCCGCGGAGAAATCGTCGAGGGCGCGCAGTTACGGCAGGATGTGATCGCCGGGCAATACCACGTCAGCCGCATTCCGGTCCGTGAGGCCCTGCGGCAACTGCACGCGGAAGGCTTGATCACGATTGTCCCCAACCGCGGCGCCATCGTTCCCGAACTCTCCCCCAGCGACATCGAGGAGTTGTTCGCGATCCGCGCACTGCTGGAACCCGAGGTGCTCAAACTCTCGGTTCCGCGTCTCACTCCGGCCGATTTGGCGCAAGCCGAAGCGGTCTTGAATAAATACATGAGCGAACTGCGGCGCGAAGAGCACATGGAGAATTGGGGACGCATGAACTGGCAGTTCCACTCCATACTCTATTCTCGAGCCGAGCGCCCGCACTTCATGTCAATCATCCGCAACGTCAACCACAACGGCGAGCGCTATACCCGGCTGCAACTGTATTTGACGCACGGCATGAAGCGCGCGAATGAAGAACACCACCAGATCCTCAAGTTGTGCCGCAAGAACGAAGTGGCAGCGGCTTGCAAATTGTTACGCCAACATATTCAGCATGCCGGTCAATCCTTGAAACAGGTCTTGGAGGAGCGGCGCCCCGGGGGGCGTCTGTGAGGCGCAGGGCGCGCTAGTGGTTTTACGAGTCCCGTGAAATCAGAGCACGATGGGTATGTCGTCCCCCTCAAGAAGGGAACGACCTGGATCGATCTCACCAGCAAGCCGTAGGGCACGCAGGGTTTGTCGCGGATCAGCCCGTTACAACTTGATCCAACACCACTCCTTCGAATACGGAACGCGGCTCATGCGATAGCCGGACTTCGCGCCGGTGACGACTGTGTCGCTCCAGTTGAATCCGCAACCGTTCTCCGGATCGAACAGACCCGGCTCTTCCGAGAAACACATATTTTTCTGCAACACGGTGTAGTCGCCCAGGGCAAGATAGGGCGGCTGGTGCCCTTCCACGCCTGATCCGTGGGCGGGGCGGTGGTAAATGTATTTTTGAACGCCGTTTTCTACCTGGTATTTGTGGATCTTGTAAGCCACGCTCGAGCAAGTCGATCCTTCGCTCTGCAGTTCTACCTGCATGTCGCAGCAACGTTGACTTACTTCCCAGAGCTTGCGCATGTGGGGATCGAATTCACCCGCCTTGTCGGCAATGATGAACATGCGGTAACTTTCTCCGCCGTAGCCGCCGATGCTCGCGTCTCCGGAAACTTGCAGCGCCATGCCGCGTCCAATGCGGTTGAAATAAGGCTGGTTGGGATGAGGATAGGCAGTCACCGGGCCTGCCCGCACTCCCAGTTCTACGTTGCTCTTCACTCCGTGATGAGGCATACCGTTAGCCAGCTTGAGATCAGAGTAAAGCAGACTGTTGATCCAGAGCTCGGTGGCCATTCTTACTTCGTAGTCGGTGATGTCGGTGCCGTGAGTAAGAATGTAATCGCGGGCGAAGGCGTGAGCGCGGTCGAAGTAGACGTAGGCGCGGCGCCACAATGCCAGTTCTTCCGGCGTCTTCACGATGCGCGTATCCATCAGGATCGGATCAACATTGACCCACTCAAGGTCAGGCAGAATCTCGCGGGCCTTGGCGCTCTCGGAGGGATACAACTCGCCATCGATCCCAATCTTTTTTCCCTGGATGCCGTGCTCCTTGATTCCTTCCAGCAGAAAACGGAACAAGTCCACGGTCTTGCCCTGAGCCACCTTGCCTTCGTTGGGAAATGATCCGTCGTCCTTGAAATCGAAGTAAGTCTTGCCGCTACCAAACCACCAGCTGCGGACCAGGTCACGGTCGAGCGCGGGATACATGAACCAGGGGTCGGCATCATCGTGATTCATGAAGGTTGCTTCGGGACGCTCGGTCGTGGTGTGCCAGTAGCCGGTGAGATAGGTGGTGTTCAGCGGACTGCGAACCAGGAATGCATTCACGCCTTGCGCTGCCAACTTGCTCTTGAAGCGCTGCACCGTCTGTTTGTTCCACTCCAGAGTCAGGCGGTCGTCGGTGGCCGGGGCGGGTGGTCCTTCTTCACCGGGCGTGGGCTTGACGAGGAGGGCTTCGCTCTTGCCGCTGCCTTGCTCGCGGAGAAGGTCGAACATCGAGGGAGTTGACGTCTGGGCGGCAGCGACCTTGTCAACGCGCGCCAGGAAACCAGCGCCCAGCAATCCCAGAGTACTTTTCTGTGCGAAATCCCGACGACTGGTCTTCATGTGGCCTCCGGTGTCCCAGGGGTGCGCCCTAAGTGGTGTATTGGGAGAACGAAAATCGTTTCTTTCGCCCGCGGGGCTTGAATCCGCCTGCTTGCGCCTGGGGCTGTATTCTGCGCCCCTTCTGGGGCTAGGCCTTACTTGGGACAGCAGCCCTGCCGTTAAAGGCGCGTGCCACCCATTGCATTATGGCTTGGGGCCCACTCCGCGCAGGTGGAACGCAAAGAATCTGTCGACTCGGTTCCACGCGTCGCGCAGAACGTGCTCGCGGCTGAAGTAGTGGAACTCCCCGGGATAAATCATGAATTGGACGAGCTCACCCTTGTGCTTCTTCAACGCTTCATCCATCAGCCACACCGACTGCAGGAATGGCACATTTACGTCGGACGTGCCGTGCAGAATGAGCAATGGCCGCGCCAGTTGATCAATATGCGAGATCGGCGACGCGTTGGCGTAAACCTTGGGATTCTCCGCGGGCGTTCCCATGCGCCCTTCGGTCCAGTCATTGTTGTAAGGATCGTGGTAGTACATGACGTAGTCGGCAACTCCGGCCACATCCACGGCTGCGCGAAACAGGGTCGGCTGATCGGTCACGGCAATCAGGGTGAAGAAGCCGCCGTAACTCAATCCCCA
>CAVVLA010000023.1:0-31638 GCA_963748935.1 Terriglobia bacterium | reverse complement strand
ATTGCTCTCCGCTCTGGATGCGGCAGGCTACTCGCAGGAAAGAATTCTTTAAATGTAGGCGCGAGCGTCCCTCTCATGCGAGGTTGATCGATCGCCGCGTACGAAGTCGTCGCGCCCACACAAATCCCTGTCAATCCAAAAGACAAATAAGTACAATAGGGAACTTTCATAGGAGCTCGTCCAAATGAAGAAACCACGGGGCGCCAGTGTGGTCACGAAGGTCTCACTCTTGCTGGCATTCTGGCTTGTGATGGCAGGACCGCTCGCCCTCCCTGCCGCGGCTTTTGACGGCAATCCGCCCGATCACTTGCAGTGTGAGGGCATGCAGGAGCCGCTCGGAATCGACATTTCCCGCCCTCGTCTTTCATGGCAGCTTCAGGATTCCAGGCGCGGCGTCCGGCAGGCGGCATATCAGGTTCGCGTGGCTAGCTCGCCCGAATCGTTGGCTCAGGATCGCGCCGACGTCTGGGACAGCGGACGAATTGATTCCGATCAATCCGTAAATGTTCCCTACGGCGGCCCAGCAGTCGAGTCTCGCCGCCGCTACTACTGGCAGGTACGCGTTTGGGATGCCCAAGGCCAGGCATCGGCCTACAGCCAGGTCAGCTGGTGGGAAATGGGTTTGCTTTCTCCGCAAGACTGGAAAGCGAAATGGATCACCCGTGACATGCCGCTGGAACGCGGAGACTATGAATCGGCGCCCAAGTGGATATGGGCAGACGGTGATAACGCTCTTACCAATGCCACGCCGGGAAAACGTGATTTCCGCTTCCGTTTCAATCTCGCGCGGAAGCCCAAGTCAGCCATGCTTTTCATCACCGCCAAAGACAACGTGGCCGCGTGGATCAATGGCAAACAAGTGCTGGTCGAGTCACCCATGGGCAACTTTGGACGAGCCCGCGATCCTTGGGGATATTTCCGGGTCATTCCCGTAGGTAAGATACTGAATGCGGGGGCCAATTCGCTGGCCGCCGAAGCGATCGTGCAACAGGAGCACAACCGGCCTCCGCAGGCGGGTTTCATCGCCCTGCTGCGAGTCGAGATGCCTGACGGCAAAATCGAAAGATTGATTTCCGGGCCGGAATGGAAGACCAGCCCTGGGCAAACCGGCAACGCATGGGTAGCGCAAGCGTTTGACGATTCCTCATGGCCGGGCGCTGTGGTGGTGGCGGAAATCGGCCAGGCGCCGCTGGGCACTCCGTGGCCGGCACAGCCGGTAAATCTTTTGCGGCGAAATTTCTCTCTGGCCAAATCAGTGCGTAGCGCACGAATCTATTCCACTGCGTTAGGAACCTATCAGCTGTATTTGAATGGCCACCGCGTTGGAAACGACGTTCTCGCTCCCGGTTGGACTGACTATCGCAAGCGCGTTGTGTATCAAGTCTACGATGTCACTTCGCAGGTGCGGCAAGGCGGAAATGCTATCGGAGCGATTCTGGGTGGAGGCTGGTATGCCGACGGCCTGGGCTGGCTCCAGACCCGATACAACTTCGGGCCACCACCGGTCCGGTTGCTGGTGCAACTCGAAATCGAGCACACCGACGGCACCCGCGATTCCTTTGTAAGCGACGAATCATGGAAAGCAAAACAATCTCCCATTCTCGGTTCTGAAATCTACAACGGCGAAAGCTATGATGCCCGTCTTGAACAGAAAGGATGGGACGAGCCTTCATTCTCAGACGCCCGCTGGGGCGCGGTCGCGATCGCTGCCGAGCCTCAAGCGCCGGTGGTGGCACAGAATTTTCAGCCGATCCGGGTCAACGAAACGCTTAAGCCAAAAATGGTGACCAATCCGAAACCGGGAGTTTACATCTTCGATCTTGGCCAGAACATGGTCGGCTGGGCGCGATTGCATGTTTCGGGCAAGGCTGGAACCAAAGTTCAAATCCGCTTTGGCGAAGTCCTCAAACCGGATGGCGAACTCTACACCGAAAACCTGCGTACCGCCGAAGCCACCGACAATTACATCTCTGGGCGGGAAGGGAGCTGAATCCTTCGAGCCTCACTTTACCTTCCACGGTTTCCGCTACGTGGAGCTGACCGGCTACCCGGGAACGCCCACCGCTGACGCAATTGAGGGCGTCGTCTTCTACACCGCCGCCCCGTTCACCACTCAATTCAAGACCGCCAATCAAACTGTGAACCAGTTGTGGAGCAATATTCTTTGGGGCCAGCGCGGCAATTTCCTGAGCGTCCCCACCGATTGTCCGCAGCGCGATGAGCGTTTGGGCTGGATGGGCGACGCTGAAGTTTTCTGGCGAACCGCATCCTTCAACGCCAACCTGGCCGCGTTTTCCCACAAATTCACCACTGACATTCGTGACGCGCAAAGTCCCACCGGTGCCTTCACCGACGTTTCGCCTCGAGTCGGCCCCACCGGGGATAGCGTGGCAGGCTGGGCCGATGCCGGCGTAATCATTCCCTGGTCCGCATACCTGCAATTTCGAGACACTCGTATTCTGGAAGAAAACTGGGACGCGATGGAAAAGTGGATGGAGCACATCGCCGGCTCAAATCCAAATTATCTCTGGCTGAAAGAGCGCGGTAACGACTACGGCGACTGGCTCGCCATCGGCAGCCAGACTTCAAAGGACCTGATTGCCACTGCGTTCTGGGCTTATGACGCATCGTTGATGATGCGTATGGCACAGGCGCTGGATCGCCCGGCGGACGAGCAAAAGTATAGAGAGATTTTCGAGAAGATTCGGACCGCCTTCAATCAGGAATACGTGAAGCCGGACGACACCGTTGGTACCGGTAGCCAGACCAGTTATGTGCTGGCACTGCACATGAATCTCCTTTCCTCGCCGCAACGAGCTATCGCGATGCAAAAGCTGGTCGATGACATCAAGGCTCACGACTGGCATCTCACCACAGGATTCTTGGGCACTCCTTATTTAATGATCGAGTTGAGCAACAGCGGCCACAGCGATGTCGCCTATCGCTTGCTGCTGCAAACCACCTATCCCTCCTGGGGCTACATGATCGAACACGGCGCTACCACGATGTGGGAACGGTGGAACGGCGATCAGATGATGGGCGACCCATCGATGAATTCCTACAATCACTACGCCTACGGAGCGGTCGCCGAATGGCTTTACCGCTACGCCGCTGGCATCGACGAAGCAACCGAAGACCCGGGCTTTCATCGCATCGTTCTGCATCCGCAATTCGACGCCGCGCTGGGAGAGGTCAGGGCGACCTACGATTCCTCCTACGGTCCGATCACTTCGAACTGGAAGGTTGATGGGAATACCATCACCTGGGATGTGGTAATTCCGCCGAACACTACCAGCCTCCTCTATGTGCCCGGCGATGTAACTAGCAGAGTTCAGGAAGGTGGTAAGGATATTCGCCAGAGCACGGGAATATCCTTTATCCTGCGGGACGATCGCCGCGCGATCTACGAAGCCGGTTCGGGATCATACAGCTTTAGCATCCAGAGATAACCCGGGTTGTGCGAAGAAACTCTCTGTAATCTTCGTAACGATTCAATAGATAAATAAATTCATTTGTCTTGACACCTTTCCCGCGCACTGGTTAAAGTGTCGCGGCGAGTCTGTCTAAGCTGGAATGTTTTGACGGAGGAGTCTGTCTGGAGATCCTGGATCGCAACCTGCAGGAATCCTTCATTGCTCCCGAGACTTCCTCTCATTTTTCCCAAGTTTTTCCGCAAAGGACATAAAGGGCATAATGACATGAACCGATACCGCGCTCTGCTGCTTCGCATAATTGCGATTGGATTCATGCTGGCTGGCTTCAACGGTCCGACCATGGGCCAGGGTTCGAGTGACGCCCTCGAGCAAGGTTTCCGCCGGCCGCCCGATTCAGCCAAGCCGCGGGTCTGGTGGCACTGGATGAATGGCAACATCAGCAAGGAAGGCATCAAGCTGGATCTGGAATGGATGCATCGTGTGGGCCTGGGAGGATTTCAGAACTTCGACGCGGCGCTCGCCACTCCTCAGGTCGTGGATCATCGACTGGCCTACATGACTCCGGAGTGGAAGGATGCGTTCAAATATGCGACCACCCTCGCCGACCAACTGGGTATGGAAGAAGCCATCGCAGGTTCGCCGGGCTGGAGCGAAACCGGAGGTCCATGGGTGCCCGGCTCGCAGGGCATGAAGAAATATGTGTGGAGTGAGACGATCGTCGAAGGTGGCAAGCCATTCCAGGGCACACTGGCTCATCCGCCGTCGAACACCGGAGCCTTCCAGAACCTGGGCGTTCGTGACATGCTGGCCGCGCCCGCGGGCGCCCCGCCGCCTCCTACCTTCTATGGGGATGCCGTAGTAGTCGCTTACCGCAGGCCCGCCGGTGAGGTCTCAATTGAATCCCTGCACCCCAAGGTAACGGCGAGCGCGGGCGCTCCCGAAGCTGCGATGCTCAGCGACGGAGACCTGGAAAAGACCACCAGGCTTCCCATTCCAGAAGCCGGTCAGAGCGCGTGGATTCAATATGAATTTGCCCAGCCGCAAACCATACGCTCCGTCACGATCGTCACAAAAGATGTGGACTTTATTACTGCGATGATCACCGGGATCTCGAACCCGGAGAAATCCCTTGAGGCCAGTGACGACGGTCAGACTTTTCGGCAGGTTGTGAAACTTCCCGATGGCGGCTCTCCCCAGCACACTCTTTCCTTTGCTCCGGTAACCGCGAAGTTTTTCCGCATTGCCTTTGAGCGCACGCCGCCGCCTCCTATTCCGGCGTGGGCGAGCGGCATCGATCCGGCTTCGCTGGGCATAAAGATCGGACCGCCTCCGACCGACTACGAAATTGCCGAGTTGGTGTTGCACCCCGGCGCACGCGTCAACCGGTTCGAAGAGAAGGCCGCCTTCACTCCTGTCGCTGACCTCTATCAGTTCGCGACCACTCCGGTCGCGGCAGGCGAAGCGGTTTCTAAGTCCGACGTCATCGATCTAACTGCGAAGATGCGCGCCGACGGCACCCTCGACTGGACACCGCCTGCGGGGAATTGGGTGATCCTCCGCTTCGGATATTCATTACTGGGAATCACCAATCATCCCGCCACTGCGGAAGCCACCGGCCTTGAAGTCGATAAGCTGAACCGCGGCTATGTGAAGAACTACATGGACGGCTACCTCGACAGCTATAAACAGACGGTCGGCGCGGACTACATGGGCAAGCGTGGCATCAAGTACGTAATCACCGATAGCTGGGAGGCGGGTTCGCAGAACTGGACCGACGACATGATCGCTCAGTTCAAGAAGCGGCGCGGTTACGATCCGCTGCCCTGGATGCCGGTCCTCACCGGGCAAGTGGTCGACAGCGCCGAAGCCAGCGACCAGTTCCTGTGGGATTTCCGCAAGACCATTGGAGATTTAATTGCCGACGAGCACTACGGCCAGGTGCAGGCGTCGCTGAAAGACCGGAGGATGGGCCACTACGGAGAGTCTCACGAGGGCGGCCGTGCCTTTGTCGCCGACGGCATGGAAGTGAAAAAGCTCAATGACATTCCGATGAGTGCGATGTGGACGCAAGTCCCGGGCGTCAACAAAGAACAATTCGGCTACAACGCGGATGATCGAGAGTCGGCGTCGGTGGCTCACATCTACGGCCAGAATCTCGCGGCGGCCGAGTCGCTGACGGCCGCGGCGGCGCCCTGGGCATGGTCGCCTGCAACTTTGAAGCCCACAGCCGATCAGGAGCTTCTGAACGGGATCAATCGTTTTGTGATCCACGAATCAGCCCACCAGCCGCTTCTGGACAAAGCTCCTGGATTGACGCTGGGCCCGTTCGGACAATGGTTCAACCGCAACGAAACCTGGGCTGAGCAAGCCGGAGCGTGGGTGGATTATCTGGCGCGCAGTTCATACATGTTGCAGCAGGGACGCTTTGCTGCGGACGTGATCTACTTCTACGGCGAGGACTCAAACCTTACCGCAATCTTCAACGAAAAGTCGCCGGATGTCCCGGCAGGCTATGGTTTCGACTACATCAACGCTGACGGCCTGATTCACGAGCTGAACGTCGCTGATGGCGCGATCACCACGAAGAGTGGAATGAACTATCACGTGCTGGTGCTGGATCCTTACAGTAAACACATGTCTCTGCCGGTGCTGCGCGCCATTCACAAACTGGTCGAACAGGGCGCCGTGGTGGCCGGTGAGAGGCCGACGGACACGCCCAGCCTCGCAGACGACGCAACCGAATTCAAAAAGCTGAACGGTGAACTCTTTGGCGACGGCAGCGGTGTGCACACTCTGGGCAAAGGTAAAGTGTACGCGGGACAGAATGCCGACGCGGCGTTGAAAGCCTTGAACGCGCCTCCGGACTTTGATCACTCCAAGCCTGAGAGCGATACCCGGATTCTGTTTGTGCATCGCAAACTGCCGGATGGTGACATCTACTTTCTGGATAACCGCAACGACCGTGATGAGACGGTCGACGCAACCTTTCGCGTGAGCGGCAAAGAGCCGGAGTTGTGGTATGCCGAGACCGGAAAGTCGGAGCCGGCTGCATACCAGATCAGCGGCGACCGCACCACGGTGCCCCTCCACTTTGAGCCCTGGGGCACGGTGTTTGTGGTGTTTCGCAAGTCTGCGAAGGCCACATCGCGCACCTTGCCCAAGCCGGTGGAAACGCAAATCGAAACGCTGGATGGTTCTTGGAATGTGAGCTTTCAGCCCGGACGCGGCGCGCCCGCATCCATCACTCTGGACCAGCTTGTCTCCTGGAGCGACAGCCAGGATAAGGGAGTGAAGTATTTTTCGGGGATTGGTACCTACACCAAGTCGATTCAGGCGTCGCCCAATTGGTTCAAGCCAGGCGCAAAGATTTGGATCGATCTCGGCGACGTAAAGAACCTGGCGGAGGTAGCGGTGAACGGAAAATCGCTGGGAATCGTCTGGCACGCGCCTTACCGCGTGGACGCAACCAGCGCGTTAAAGCCAGGGTCGAACGCAATCACAATCAAGGTAACCAACGCTTGGGTCAACCGGTTGATCGGCGATCAACAACCGGACGCAACCACGAAATACACTTTCGCAGACGTCAAGCCGTACAAGGCAGACTCGGCATTGCTACCGTCAGGGCTGCTCGGGCCGGTGAGGCTCTACTCCCAGGCCGTACAGTGATTGCGTAGGGGCGGGTGTCTCACCCGCCCAGCGGGGCGAAGCCCCGCAGCTAGTGAATTCTGCTCTTGGCCGGCGCAACTTCACGCGTAGGTGGTGACAACCACCGCGTTGCGGGCCTTTCTCTCTGACGTAATCCGCTCCAGATATCCGCTCTCGCGGAATGCTTTCATGGGATCTTCGGGCAAACCGTGACTGCGCCGCCATTCGCGCAGCACCGGCCTTACGTCATACCAGAACGCTCCGCGCAGGCACTCTTCAGCTTCAACCAGCGAGCATCTCTCCTGGAAAGACGCCAGGCGCGCGTGGTCCACGATCGCAGCCTTGGCATAAAGCTCCTGCGCAGTGCAGACCGTCTGAATCATGGCTTCCATCTTGCCCTTGAGATTGTGACTCTGATCGACCATGTAGGCCACATCCGCGAATGCACCGGTTTCCCACGCGTAATTGTGAATTTCATGGAAGATGCGGAAAATTTGATATGGATCGATTGACCCCAGCGTGAGGTCGTCGTCGGCATATCGCCGATCATTGAAGTGAAATCCCCCAATCATCTTGTGATGCAGCAGCCAGGCCACGATCTGTTCAATATTCTGCGCCTGATAGTGATGACCGGTATCCACCAGCACATAGGCTTGAGGTCCGGCATTGCGAGCTAGCAGGAACGCCATGCCCCAGTCCGCGATGTCAGTGTGATAAAAGGCAGGCTCGAAGGGTTTGTACTCGATCAGCAATCGCTGCTTGGGATTGAGACGGGAATGAGCTTCCTTGAGCGCTTCCTCAAACCATCCGATCCGGTTGCGAATGCTTTGCGTTCCCGGATAATTCGATCCGTCGGCGAACCAGGGCGAAATGTCGCGACACTCAAGCGCGTCAGCGATCGCCACACAGTCCAGAATATGATCGAGCGCGCGCTTGCGGATCGCAGCATCAGGATTGCCCACCGACCCGTACTTGTATTCCTGATCCTGAAAAACATTGGGGTTAATCGAGCCCGGCTGCACTCCGTACTTCTCCGCTAATCGCTCCACCTGGGCGACATCTTTCAAACCGTTGGGAAGATCCCACTGTACATGCAACGCGACCGTCGGACAAGAGCCGGTTAAGGCGTGCACTTGGCCCGCGTCGCTGAACTTTTCTTCGATGGAAACCGCGGCCGCCATCTGGACGAATTTTCCAAAGCGCGTTCCGGTGTTGGCAAATCCCCAGGAGGGCAGCTCGATATTAAAGTTGTCCAGCGCCCGGTGAATGATTACTTCCAGCTTGTCCGTCATGCGAGTGCCTCTCCAATTCCCAACTGAGTCCCGTCGATTTTCTGAGCGCCAATGGCGTTTGTCATTCCGACAGGCTGTGCCGCCAAAATGCGTGCCCACTCCGCAACCGCCCTGGCGTCAACTCCAACGCGATCAGTGTAGTCCCCTCTTAATGCGGCCAGTTGAATCGCGAAATTGCCGACGGTCGTGCTTTCAGTTGAACCCGTCAGCACCTCCAGCCCGGTGGCCCTGGCCGTAAGTTTGTTCAAGAGCGTATTCCGGCTCCCGCCGCCTACCACGTATAGCCTCTTCAGAATCTTCCCCGTGATGCTGCTTGCATTCTGCAAAACTTCGGCATAGCGGTCCGCCAGGCTGTGAAAAATCAGGTTCGCCATCTGTGCGGCCATCCCTTCTACCTCGGGGATGGAAGCCTTGCCGGCGCGATTCAGTTGCGCATTGATGCGCGAAGGCATGTCTCCCGGCAAAAGCAGGTCGGGATCGTCCACGTCGAGCAACTGATCCGGGGCATCCAGGCCCGCGCAGGCGTCAATCAGTTGCTCCACCGTCCAAGTCTGGCCTTGCAGTCGCCATTGCTCCATACACTGTCGCAAAAGCCACATGCCATTCACATTCTTTAGGAAATAAATCTTCCCTCCGACTCCTCCTTCGTTGCTGAAGTTGGCGCTTCGTGCAGCGTCTGAGGTGCAGGGCGAGTCCAGCACGCAGCCCACTAAAGACCAGGTTCCGGAGCTGATGAAAGCCCAATCTTCTCCTTGCGCGGGAATTCCCGCAATCGCCGACGCCGTGTCATGACACGCGGGAGCGATCAATTTTGTATTCCGCAATGCCGGCACGGACGCGAGCGGACCTTGCAGCCGGCCTATCTCCTTGCCCGGACTCACCACTGGTGGCGCGGCCCTCAAATCCAAGCGGGCGGCCGCAAAAATCTCGCCGCACCAGGCATGGTCCTCTACTCCCAGCAACTGCGTGTGGGTTGCGTTGGTGTATTCGGAGACGCGCCTCCCGCCCAGCCGGTGCATCAGGTACTCTGGTACATTCACCCATGAGAGACTCTGTTCCGATTCGCGGTCGGCGCGCAACTGGTAGAGGGTGTTGAGGGAAAGAATCTGAACTCCGGTAAGTTCGTAAAGTCGCTGGGGAGAAATTCGGGAGTGAATATCTTTCAGCGTCGCCAGCGTGCGTTCGTCGCGATAGCAATAAGGATTGCCGGTCGGCTCTCCCTTTGGCTCCAGGCGCACGTAATCGACGGCCCAGCCGTCCACGCCAACCGCGGCAATTCCTTCGGGCGCGAGTTGGGCACAGGCGCGGAGTCCATCTTCCACGCCCTTAACGATCGCGCCAATATCCCAGCGTAGACCGTTCCCTTCATTCTTAGCGGAGTTGGCGAAACGATGTATCAGCCGGATTTCCGCCTGACCATCGACCCATCGCAGCAGCGAAACCCGGCAGCTCTCCGCGCCCAAATCCACAGCCACCAAAACAGGTCTTTCTTGACCGGAAATCCCGTTACGCTCTCCAGCCTTGTTTCCGCCAGAGCCGGCACTCCGATCATGCGCACCATCCGTCATCGCAGGAAAGCCTCTGTAAGTCCACCGTCTACCGGAATAATGTGGCCGGTGGTGCAGGGCGATTTCGGTCCAGCCAGAAAAAGGATTGCGTTGGCGCAATCCTTCGGATCAATCGCGCGATGAGTCAAAGTGCGCTTGGCATAAAAATCGGCGAGCAAGGTTCGCAATTGCTCGTCACTGGCGCTGTCTTCGTAGGGGATCTGATACTTCTTCAGAGACGCCATGACCCGGTCACGAGGAAACATGGTCGATCCCTTGATGACTGTAGCTGGACTGATTCCGTTCACGCGGATTTTCGGCGCCAGCGAAATCGCCAGTTCGCGCACCAGATGACTGAGCGCCGCCTTGCTCACGTCATAAGCTTCGCTGCCCCGCTTCGGCACCACGGCATTGGCCGAGCTGGTGAGCACGATGGATGCGTCCAAATTCTGATCTCGCAGTATGCGGCCGGCTTCATCCGCCAAAAGATAATTCGCCGTAACGTTCACATCCAGCGTGACTCCCCACTGTTCGTCGGTGAGCTGACCGCCCGCGGAAGTGGGGAAAAGCGCCGCGGTATTGATGACCACATCCAGGCCACCGTATATGGCCACGAGGCTGCGCAAACTTTGCCGGATGATCTCACGGCGGCGGATGTCCACCGAGATCGCCAGACTGCCTTCTTTTCCGGCAAACGCTCTTGCTTCGTCCGCAACCTTGTTGGCGGTTTCGTTGTCGCGGTCTGCGATCACCACGTGCGCCCCGCGTTCGGCGGCCAGTAAGGCTGCCTCGCGGCCGATTCCGCTTCCACCTCCTACAATTAATACTACCTGCCGGCTTAATTCTTTTTCCGCAGGTTGCCGGCGGATCTTGGCCTCCTCCAATTTCCAGTACTCGATCCGAAACGCTTCCGACGGAGGCAGCGCCACGTAATTCGAATGCACCGTGAACGCGCTGGTCGGCGCCGCCGCCCCGGCTTGCGGCAACTCGGCAGGCGCAACCCCCGTGCTCATGGAGGTCGCTCCCTCCATCACATGGATCGCATTCACGTAGAACTCGCCGGTGAGCCGCGCTTCAGTTTTGCTCTTTCCAAAGCTGAACATGCCGATACTCGGAATCAGCACCACGGTGGGATTAGCGTCCCGCATGGCAGGAGAATCCGGCCTGGCAAACGCCCTGTAATACTCCGCATATTCCTTGCGGTAATTTTCCAGCGCGAAGTCTATTTGCTCGCGCAGTGCAGTCACGCTTCCGCTTGGCTGCCAGGGAACGAACAGCGGCCGAACCTTGGTGCGAATGAAGTGATCGGGACAACTGGTGCCCAGATGAGCCAGTGGTTCCGCCTCGCGGGAATTCACAAAGCGCAACACTTCCGGAAGATCGCTGAAATTGCCTATCAATCGCCGCGGGCTCGACACCCGGCCACGCAGGAAAGGAAAAATATCCAGGGCTAGATCGCGGCGATTCTCCAGCGCCTGATGTTGGGGGCCGCCGAACAGTGCGGCGCCTTTCTTCTCCACGTGCTCCGCCACAAATTGTCCGAGCTGGTCGATAATCGTGATCGTATTTTCGTAACACTCCTCCTGGGTATCTCCCCAGGTAAATAGGCCGTGACCGCCCAGGACTACTCCGTCACAGTCCGGGCTTTCCTGCACCGCCCTCCGCAGAATCATCGCCAACTCGAAACCCGGACGCTGCCATGGCACCCAAACCAACTGATGTCCAAACTGGCGATTAAACTCTTCCATCTTTTCGCGCCCGTTGGCGGAAGCGGCCAGCGCAATTCCCCAGTCGGGATGCAAATGATCGATGTGGCGAAAGGGCAAGAAACCGTGCAGGGGAGTGTCAATCGAAGCTGCGACAGTATTTTTTCCGAATGCGCAGAGCGGATACATGTCCACCATCTCGTCTTCAAACTCCGCCCCGCGGTAGATCTTCTCCAGGCCCTGCAGCTTTTCGAGGTAAAGCGCTGCCAGCCCCGCCAGCTTGATGCTGCCCAGGTCGCCGCCGCTGCCCTTGATCCACAGGACGTCTTCTTGCTTACCGCTCAGCGGATCGGTCTGCCGGATTTTTGAACTGGTGTTTCCCCCGCCAAAATTCGTGATGCGAAGATCCGAGCCCAGCAGGTTCGAGCGATAGCGCAACAACTCTGGTTCGTCGAGACTACGAGAAACCTGCTCGTCCCAGCGGTCTTCTAAATGGCGCAAGCCTGTCTTGACGTGCATGGAAAATACTCTCAGCGGAAAAGTGTCGTGGCGGAACGCGGAGGCCCGGCCTAGGCAATGCCGAGGCTGCGCTCGAAAAGCCGCAGCTATCATACTCCATCAGTGCAATAGGGCAACAATTTCTATAAGAGAATTCAAAGTGTAGGGCGGACACTCTTGTCCGTAGCTTTGACCCGGACTTCGACTTTGATTTTTAAGTAAAAAACACATCCCGTCTCTACATACATCCCGACTCTCCAGAAAAAGCTAACCAAAGTCAAAAGCGGCGGACAAGAGTGTCCGCCCCACACCCGATGTCAGGCACTCTTAATGCCGCTTTCTCCCGACCACGAACCGGTCACCAGTTTGTGTTCCACGTAGTTATAAGGCGCAACGCGATGGCCGCTCAGCAGGGACAATCCTAAATGGATCAGCCTGGGCCCGTAACTTTGTGCCTCGTGCGAAACCGAACCGATCAGCGGGCTATCCGCGCTGGAAATCTCCTCCAGCGCTTCGGGGATGCAGTCCTGGCCAACAATGGCGACATACTTCTCGCGCTTCAACTCCCGCACCGCTTGTACCGCCCCCAGGGCGCTGGTGTCGGTAGCGGCTGCGATCAGGATTCCGCGATCTTTGGGATGGCGCCGCAGAAAATCCGTCACCAGTTGACAGCTCTTGTCGCGCAATCCGCGTGCGTCCATGCGAACCAGAAATTCCGCCGGAATTCCCGACAACCGCGAACGAATCGCCTCGAAAGCCCCGGTCACCCGGCTACGCACGAGCGGGCCAGCCTCGTCGATATCCAACCCCAGCGCCCAGCGCACCTTTTCGCCCCAGCTTCGCTTGGCGTACTGGGCAAGACATTCACCCGCTTCAAACCCCACTCGATAGTTGTTTACGCCAAAGAAAGTCGCATGGGGATGAGGTATATCCACCGCGATCAGGGGGATGCCCGCAGCGTCGATCTTGTCGGCGAGCACCGGAGCCACATGCTGATCGATCTGGAATTCGATCACCAGATCGACCCGGTTGCGCACGAACTCATCCGCGTTGCGCAAAGCAGTGGGACCGTCATAGCGATTGTCCAGCACGATCAGGTCGACGCCGGCCGCAGAAGATGCAGCCTTCAGGCTGTCAGTGACGGCTTCGGAAAATGGCATATCTGCAGACTGACTGCCAAATCCGAATCGAGCCTTCTTGGGTCGCGCCACCAGGCGGTACAACCCATCTTGCGATTGCGCCAGGTAGCCGCGGTGCACAAACGTTTTCAGAATGCGATAAACGGTCGTCTTGGAAATGCTGGTGCGCTGGTAGATGGCTTCCAGCGCCAGCGGACCTTTTTCGTTTTGCAGAAGCTCGAGTATGTCGAGAGCTTTCGAGAGTACCGGAATGAGGTACAGCCGTTTGGGAGCGGAGCGTGTCAATTCGCGTGTGCCTCGTCGGGAAGGTCGATCATACCCGGGCCATCAGCGCCTGGCGATCATTGCCTAAAGACTATAACGTGGCGCCCATGTTTTCGCCTATAGAGTGCGGGCTTCGGCGCTTATCCGCAACCGAGGCAAACTGTACAAATACTCAAGACTCCTCGCCTGTGGGCGTAGCTGGCGCATTTGCGAATTCCTGTAATTCAATAGAGAAATAAATTCACTTTTTTCTTGACAACGCTGATTGGGCATCGCTACAGTGCGCCAGGTTCCCACCGCGGAAGTCGCGGCGGAAGCATGCGTTTATTGCTGTCGTTCGAGAAAAGAACGATTCCCGTGGGGGCGGCGGCAATCACAAGCAGAACTGACTTATCGCTCGATCGAAGAAGCGCGATCTCTCAGACAGGTCCATGTCGACCGCTCGGTGTCCAGGCGGCACAGGAGGAAGTGCGACCATGAAAGTCCACCAATTTGCAGTATGTCTGTTCGTTATTGTTTCGGCGGGGTTGCTTTATGGTCAGGGCGGCGCCAACGGCACCATCCTCGGAACCGTCACCGATAACTCAGGTGCGGTCGTTGCCAACGCAAAGGTCGAGATCACCAATGTCGCCACTGGCATCACCAACCATGCGGAAACCGGCACCGAGGGCAATTTCACCACCCCGTATCTCCCTCCCGGAACTTACAAGGTCACGGTCGAAGCGCCGGGCTTTCAAAAAGCTGTGGCCGATAACATTATCTTGGCAGTGGCGCAGCAAGCCCGGGTGAACGTCACCATGAAGCCGGGCGCCGTGTCAGAAATGGTCGAAGTGCAAGCTAGCGCTGTCGCTCTGGATACGGATAGCGCGACCGTTTCGCAACTCATCAGCCAGAAGCAGGTTGAGCAGTTGCCGCTCAACGGCCGCAACTTTCTGAACTTGCTCTTCATCGGTGCAGGCGCCGTGCAGACCACCGGCGAGCAAGGTCAGATGCGGCAGGGAGAGGGCAACGCCATCAGCATTAACGGCGGCCGCCCGACGTCGAACAACTACACCTTGGACGGCCTGGTCAACACTGACACCGCCTTGAACACCCCGGCGGTCATTTTGTCGCAGGACGCGATTCAGGAATTCAAAGTGCAGAGCGAAACCTATTCCGCGGAGTACGGCTTCAGCGCCAATCAAGTCAACATCGTTAGTAAGAGCGGCGGCAATCAACTTCACGGTACCGCTTTCGAATTTCTTAGAAACGATGCCTTTGACGCCAAGGCTCCATTCCAGTCCGCCATCCCCGAACTCCGACAAAATCAGTTTGGCTTCGTGCTCGGCGGTCCCATCTACATTCCGAAGTTGTATGACGGCCGCAACAAAACTTTTTTCCTGGTGAACTACGAAGGCTGGCGCATTCGCAACGGCATCAATCAGGACACGTTTAACGTTCCCGACCCCGCCGAACTCGGAGGAAATTTTTCCGCCTCCGGGTTGACTCCGGTTACGGCTGGTTGCATCCCCAGCGCGACTACTTTCTGTCTGCCCATCGACCCGACGACGGGCGCTCCATTCCCCGGCAACACCATTCCCAATACCAGTTTCTCGCGCCTGGCGAAAGTAGCAATCGGGGCCGGACTCTTCCCCGCGCCCAATTGTCTCAGCAGCGACTGTCACGGAAACTATCGCTTGACCACCACTTTGCCCAACACGGTCGATCAGCAGACTTATAAGCTCGACCAACAACTGGGCCGCTTGGGCTCTGTGTTCTTCCGCTACACAACCGCCGCATACGATAACCAGAACATTAACGGATCGGTTTCGCTGCCCTTCGGAATCGGCACCTTCAATGAGAAATCCGAAAGCTGGATGATTTCCCACACCATTCCGCTCACGCACAACATCGTGAACAACTTCCGCTTCGGACGCCTGGAGGCGATTTCCATCCAAGGCGGAATCCCTGCTCCCGATGGAGACGTGACCGCGCTCGGGCTCACCGGCGTGTTCCAAACTCTGCCCAACTATGCACGCACGTATCCCGGGATCAACTTTCAGGGAATCAACGCTACAGCCTTTGGCAGTCAAGGCAATGACGTCACCACTAGTGATATACCGACGTGGGAATTTGCCGATTCACTCTCGATGACACACGGCAGGCACACCATCGCGGTGGGCTTCGACTACCGTCGCTGGGTGCAGAAGCGAGACCTTTCCAATGACTTCCTCGGCCAATTCGGTTTTAATAACGACACGATCCAGTCGAACGGTGGCGGCTGTCCGAATGCAACCGGGGACTGCGGCACCGGCAATTCCATAGCTGATTTCCTGCTTGGCTATTACAACAATGCCTCTACCTTTCAGCCTGGTCCGTTCAGCCCGGCGGGAGTGGCGGGCAACCTGAATCAGTATCACTTCCAGTATTTCGCCCCATACATTCAGGACGACTGGAAGGTAAGCAACCGTCTTACCCTGAATCTGGGACTGCGTTGGGACTACCGCACCGTGCCTTTTGAACAGGACAACAAGATGTTCTGGTTTGATCGCGCGAACCCGGGAGGCGGACTGTGTTACGCAGATAAAGCGCTGGGCACCGCGGACGTTACCGGGCTGGGCGGGCCGATCGCTCCTGACGGCAACGGCTTCTACCGGTACTGTGGCCGCAATAATCCCGCTGCTGCATCGAAAAAGCCTTTCGCTCCCCGACTTGGTTTTGCCTACCGGTTGGGCGACAAAACCGTGGTTCGCGGCGGCTACGGCATCTTCTTCGATTCTGCGGAGACCCGTGAAATTGACGATTCAGGCGACATCTATCCGTTTGTGGTCCGCGCTTCGCCTAACCCCACGAAAGATCCCACTCTGCCTAAGCTGACCGACAATATGTTTCCCGCCGTCCCGCTTCACCAGGTAACCCCGGCGTTGGACGGCAGCCAGTTCTTTGCCGTGATCATCTCGGAATTCCCGCACAACCCGTACGTGCAGCAGTGGTCCCTGTCAGTGCAACGCGAACTGGCAAGGAACACAACTTTGGAAGTTAACTATGTCGGTAACAAGGGCACGCATCTCCTGAACCGCACTAACTACGGGCAAGGTCTGCCGCCGGTCAATCCTGCTCTGTGCGACCCAAGCACGGGCGGCGATCCTACGACTGGTGATTGCCCAGTGTCCGCCAGGCGGCCGTTCGTCAATATCACCTCTGCGAACGGTTTTCTTGGCAGCCAATGGAACGGGTATTCCAGTTACAACGCAGGCAATGTGAAACTGGAGCGGCGGTCTAGCTCGATCGCCCTGGTTGCGGTTTACACATGGGCGAAGAGTCTGGACGACAAATCCGCCGCTGCCGGTGTTGGTTCCACCAACGCCTTCGCGGGACACATGAACGAGCACGATCAGTCTCTCGACTATGGACGCTCTGATTTTGATGTGGACCAGCGCTTCGTCACCAGCGTTGTTTACCAACTGCCGGTCGGAAGAGGAAAGCGCTTCGGCGGCAACATGAACAGAGCCGCCGACCTGGCGATTGGCGGATGGCAGATCACCGGAATCACCACCTTCCAGGCGGGATTCCCCTACTCCATCCTCGCCAACGACAAACTCGGCCTGCTTACAACCTTTACCCAGAGGGCCAACCTGGTTTCGGGTTGCAACCCCAACAGCGGATTCCACAAGAGCATCAACGAGTATTTCAACACGGCGTGCTTCGTCCAGCCTCTAGCCGGCCAGTTCGGCAACAGCGGGCGCGACATCCTGCGCGGGCCGGGTATCAACAACTGGGATATGGGCATTGGCAAGGACTTCAAGTTTACCGAGAGAATTGCCTTCCAGTTCCGCGCCGAGGCCTTCAACGTTTTCAACCACGCTCAATATGGGTACGATCCCAACACCGCTACCGGCATAGGTGCGCCGGTGGACAACAATCCCAACGACACGGCCTACGGCAAGGTCATCGCTGCCCGCCCCGGCCGCATCATCCAACTGGGAGGCAAGATAACCTTCTAAACTTCACCCCCGCAGTTGAAGATCCGCCAGGCCTCCCCGGCTGGCGGATTTTCTTTGAGCCAAATCGAGCGAACTGGGCACGGCCCGACGTTGCAATCTTCATCCCTGGTGACCTTTGCGGAAACTTCGTAATCTTTGCGGTTAAGTTTTTTGTGAAGGTGCGACCCAGCTCCGAACTAGCATCCCCTAAGGTAAACTCCCACTGATGCCCAATCCCGGCAAACAGCTTCTTCAGCGCTTGCTCGCGTTGCTCTACCTGTCGTGCTTGCTCGCCTCCAATGGGGTCGCTCAAACCGATGCCAATGAAGTGCAAAGATACGCAGAGGCCGGCCAGAACGCCTTGGCCCGCGGTCACTACGAGGAGGCCGAAAGAGCCTACGAGAAATTGCGTGATCTTGAACCAGGAGTCGCGGAAGTGCATGCCAACCTGGGGCTGATTTATTTCCAGGAAAGAAAATTCAAACAAGCTGTTCCTGTCCTAAGCCAGGCGTTAAAGCTCAAACCCAGTTTGCCCAAGACCAGCCTCCTGTTGGCGATGTCGCTTTCCGAGCTGAGCCGTTACAACGAAGCCTTGCCGGGCCTGGAAAAGGGCTTTCGTCAATCAACCGACCCGGCTATCAAGCGCATGTGCGGTCTTCAGCTGCTGAGGACATACACCGGGCTGCGGCGCGACAATAAGGCTGTAGAAGTGGCATTGGAACTGAATCGGCTCTATCCGGATGACCCTGAGGTCCTGTACCACACCGGAAAAATCTTTGGAAACTTCGCCTTCCTGAACATGCAGAAGCTCGCCGAGGTGGCGCCGGCCTCGGTGTGGAGACATCAGGCTGAGGCTGAAGCCAACGAGAGCCAGGGATCGTACGACGCCGCCATCGGCGAATACCGTCAGGTCCTCTCCGCCGATCCCCGCCGGCCCGGCGTTCACTACCGCCTGGGGCGCACCCTGCTGGCGCGTTCGCGGCAAAACAATATGCCGGACGACATAGCCGCGGCGGCGAAAGAGTTTGAACAGGAGTTGGAACTCGACCCCAGCAACGCCAACGCCGCGTACGAACTGGCAGAAATTCATCGTACCGCGGGCGACCTCGACCAGGCTCAGAAATTCTTTGAACAGGCTTTAGGCGACTACCCGGATTTCGCGGAAGCTCACTTGGGTCTGGCGGCCGTGCTCATGTCGATGCAGAAACCTGGTCTGGCCCTGCCTCACCTGCAACAAGCCGTCTCCCTGAATTCTGAAAACGAAGTCGCCTGGTACCGTCTGTCGCAGGTTCAAGGATTGCTAGGTCATGACGCCGAGCAGAAAAAGGCCTTCGCGGAATTTCAGCGCCTGCGGACCCAGAAATCAAGCCGGCAGGAAGCGGCAAAACAAATCTTCTCGCCCGAAGAAGTAACCCAACAGAAGCTTGACACAAAGTGAAAACACGTAGGGGCGGAGCATGTCCTGAGCGAAGTCGAAGGATGTCCGCACCCGCCCCAACCGGGCGAAGCCGGGCAGGGTTTTGTTCCGAAAATTGCCGCAGTCTGGTATCACCCCGAACCCAGGCGAGCTCAGCTCGTCCACCCGGGCCTACGTATTTCGTGGCGCCGGCCAGCCTACGCTAGGCACGATCCCGACCCCTTCTTTGATCGTGACTAAACGGTTGACGCCGACGTCCGCCAGAGTTTGCCAATCCCCATTGGGCCAGCGAATCTTAACTTCCGCGCTCTTGGCACGGCCCAATCCAAAATGCAGCCGGAAATCGTTGCACGACAAAAAACTCGATTGACTCTGCACTTCCTGAGTTTGCACCGAGCCTTCCGCCTTCACCAGCACACGCGCGCCAATAGCACTGCGATTGGACTTCGTGCCGATCAATTTCACCTTCAGCCAAAAATTGTCGCGCGTAACATCATTCTTAAGCAGCGAGGGTGGCTCATTGAGATTAACGATGAGCACATCGAGATCGCCGTCATTGTCGAAATCGCCAAAGGCGCAACCGCGGCTGTTATGCGATTCCCGGATTGCGGGGCCGGCCTGGTCCGCAAGCTCCTCGAATCGCCCTTGCCCCAGATTTCGGAATAACATTCGCGGATCCTTCGCGGGGAACTCGGGGTGGCGTTTCTCAATCTCAGGGAAAGTGTGCCCCGCCACCATGAGCAGGTCGGGCAGGCCATTGTTGTCAAAATCCGCCATACCGGCGCCCCAGCAGACGAAGCGATTCTCCACCGCCAGCCCGGCCCTTGCGCTCACCTCTTCAAAGTTGGCCTTACCCGTATTCCGATACAGGTCGGGCGTGTCGCCCTCAAAATTTGTTTTGAAAATATCAAGGCGGCCATCGAGATCGTAGTCGCCCACTGCAGCGCCCATTCCGGCTTGCTCCTGGCCATCTTCGCCGTAGGCCACGCCGCGAATCGCCCCCTCTTCGCGGAAGGTTCCATCATGATTGTTCATGAACAGCAGGCTCGGAGTGGAATCGCAGGCCACATAAATATCCGGCCAGCCATCATCATCAAGATCACCGGCGATCGCGGTTAGCCCATAGCTGTTCTTCGCCGCCGCGATTCCAGATGCGGCGCTGACGTCGACAAAAGTGCCATCTCCTTTATTCCGGTAGAGTCTGTGCTGGCCGTGCGGAAACCCGCGCGGGCCGCAGGTTACAGGCACTTCCATCCAGCGGCAATTCGCCGTTTGGCCTGGCGGAGGGGAGCTTTTCAAATCGAAGTCGAGATAATTTGCCACAAACAGGTCCAGGTTACCGTCGCGGTCGTAATCGAGGAAAGTGCATCCCGTGCCCCAACGGTTGACCGGCTGCGCCAGACCGGCTGCCTGGGTCACGTCCGTAAAAGTTCCATCGCCGTTATTGCGATAGAGAACGTTCTGCCCCCAGTAGGTGACGAAGAGATCGTCAGAGCCGTCATTGTTGTAATCGCCGACGCACACGCCGCAGGCCCATCCTGTCTTTAACAATCCCGCGCGCTCGGTGACATCGGTGAACGTGCCGTCGCGATTGTTCTTGAAGAGGCGATTGCTCGCTCCTGATGGAGGTTCGGTAAGGCGAGTGCCGGAGAGCAGAAAAATGTCGAGCCAGCCATCGTTGTCGAAGTCGAGAAATGCGCAGCCACAACCAAGAGTCTCGACGATGTATTGCTTGCGATCGCTTTCACCGTACACCGTCACCGCCCTCAGGCCGGCTTGGGCGGCGACGTCGCTGAAGCATGCATTGAAGGGTAGCCCCGACGGGTTGCCCCTGGGCTGGGCCGCCGCCTTGTGCGCGGTGACGCCCTGACCAAAACAAGCGGTGGCTGTAGCGCCTAAGATCCCCGCGAGAAAAATCCGTCGTGAAGTCGCCATTTCCAGAGCAGCCCGTTACTCCATAATCCGCTACTCCATGTAGAAAACTTCTTTCATCATAGCGAACCGCTCGCCCGGTTGAAGGCCAGGCACGGGCTCAAAATACTTTGCCATCTCCGCCTGCCAGCGCAAGTTTACGGGATCGTTAGCCAAAGCGTCCCAGGCTGCGTCAAAATCTTTGACCCGCATGACCAGCACCAGATCCTGACCGCGGCGAAAGATGGAATAGTCCGAGATTCCGACCTCCCTCAGCTTCGCCAGCAACTCCGGCCAGACGTGGGCATGGTCTTTCTCGTATCCTTCAATCGCATCGGCCTTGATTCGCAACCGAAAAGCAACCCGTGGCATACCTGAATCTCCATAGTCAATTGATTTGTAGCGCCGGTTTCCCGCCCGCCCATCGAGCCGCCGGGACGGCGGCGCTACAAAGGCAAGGTCAAGAACCGGCTACGGAAGTGTGACCACTGCCACCGAGAGTCCGTTGAGCGTGAGCGTGTCACTGGTTAACTTCGCTGAGGCTGGCGGATCAAACGCGGTGGTCTGATCCACGTAGTCCTCCTGGCCTCCGGTTGCGCCAGGTACCGCAACATCGAACGGGCGATCGCGCTTGTTGACCAGCAGAATACGCCGCTTGCCATCCGCTTTTACCACCGCAAGAGAATAAAGATAAGGAGCCACCACTTGATCAAAAGGATCGGTTTCCACAAGTTTGTCGCCCGGCCCAAAATTCTCCCGCAGCAGCCTCAGCACCCAGAGACGCGCGTTGGGCTTGCCCGTGTTCCAGTCAACCATAGAAACCGAAGGAAATTGCGTTGGATAGCCTACCAGTTGCGACTCTCCGGCCACGTCAACTCCCATGCGGGTAAGCTCGCCGAAGATGTAGGCGTACATGGCGCAGGTGAGGTTCCAGTACGAATTCGGAATCGGCTGGGTCACGTGGCCCAGCTTGTCCTGCACCACGTCATCCGCGGAGATTGCTCCAATTTCGTCGATAGTCGTTTTTGTGTCCGGGGAAAGTCTTTTCCGGATCGCTTCCACGTAACGCACAGTATTCAGAAAGCCATCGGCTTGAGCGAAAAATGTGTACTGCTGTATCTCCGGATTTTGATCGGCAGTTGGAATGGCATAAAAGTGATAAGAAATGAAATCCAGCGGGATGCCCGGCTTGTGATTCTTGGGATTGAGAAAGTATTCGAACTGCTCGGGGTGCGTCGATGGCTGCGCCAGCGCCAGACCCACGAACTTGGTCTGTGGCGCCACGCGCCGAATGGACTCGACCACCGAGTCATAGACTCGGGTATAAAGTTCAGGCGACATTTTGTGCTCAAACTCAATTTCGTTCAGCACCTCCCAGTAAGGAATCGAGTAGTGATAACCGGACTCGTGGCGTTTTCCGGCCTCGTCGGTAAATCCACCCTGCGTGTACCAGGAGAAAAGACGGCCATAGTAGTCGCCCACTTCCTTCAAAGTAGGATCGCGAAATTCGGTGCCCTGGGTGTAGTCCCACACCGGCTGGTCCGGATCAGCCGGGTAGGTGACCGGTTTGTCGGTCGTGAACATCCACGCCGGAATTGTGCTGAAATTCAGAATCACGGAATGGCCCTTCGTGGCCTCGAGAAAATCAATTGTCATGGGATCGATCAGGGAAAAGTCCCACGAAGTTTTACCGTTCGCCGGCGGCTCCAGTTCGGCGATGCCGAGCCGGGGATAAGGTAGCCAGGGAACATAGCGGACGTAATCCGCCTGCACATCATGCAGCGATTTGAAGGCGTTGTCGTGGATCGGCGTCCCGCGCCGTAGCGGAGGGTTTACGACTACCTGCAGCGTTGCGGTTGTCTTCGAGACGCTGGTGAATTTATCCCAGTGGGCCGCGAGGTGCGCAGGCTGCTCTTTACTGTTAGCTTTATCTTTATCCTGGCTCTGGGCAAAAGCAGCCGGAATCGTCAACACGCAGAAAAGCAGCGACAGCAAATACCATTGCCGGCTGAGTTGGCTCATGCGAATCCTCCGTGGGGAAAGCAGGCAGCATTGTGCGAGCATCCCCCGGTAAATTCAATAGGAAAATAAGCTTACTATTGACAAAGGCGTTTGCAGAGTACTACAGTTCAGCCCTTCGGAGCGAGTAGGATTCCCCCGGGCCCATTTGCTGCCACCTTCACCGCCACTCAACCAATGGATAAGTCGAGATCACACGCCGAGCTGAAAATTGGGCTCTTCGGCATTGGCTTGGATGCGTATTGGCCGCAGTTTCCCGGCCTGGAAGATCGTTTGAAAGGATATGGGCGCCAGGTTGCCGACCAACTTGAGAAAGCCGGCGCCCACGTCGTCAACCTGGGGCTTATCGATACTCCTGAAAAGGCCCTTGCTGCCGGGCATCAGTTCCGCCAGGCCGATGTCGATCTCATCTTTCTTCATGTGACAACGTACGCGCTCTCTTCCACCGTGCTTCCAGTAGTCCGCCGCGCCAAGGTTCCCGTAATCATCCTGAATCTCTCCCCGTCCGCCGCGATCGACTACGACTGGTTTAACGGCCTGGGCGACCGCACGAAAATGACCGGCGAGTGGCTGGCCTACTGCCAGTCCTGCCCGGTCCCAGAAATCGCGAACGTTTTCAACCGCTGCCGGATTCCATTTTTCCAGGTTACCGGCATGCTCGAGAATGATCAGCTTGCCTGGAACGAAATTTCGCAATGGGTTGAAGCGGCGCGGGTCGCCCATATTATGGAGCATAACCGCCTGGGCGTGATGGGCCACTATTACGGCGGCATGCTCGACATTTATTCCGACCTCACTCAGCAATGCGCTTATTTCGGCGGACACATCGAAGTTGTGGAAGTGGATGAGCTCGCAGCTCTGCGCCGGCAAGTGCAAGACACAGAGGTCAAGAAGCGAGCAGCCGGCTTCCGCCAAAGCTTCGACGTCCAGTCCGACTGTCCCGCGGAGGAATTGGACCGCGCTGCCCGCACTTCAGTGGCGTTAGATCGCCTGGTTGAGATTCACAAGCTGGGATCGCTGGCGTATTACTACCAGGGAACAGGAAATGCGGAGAATGAGGATGCCATCAGCTCGATTATCCTCGGCACCAGCTTGCTCACGGGGCGTGGTGTTCCGGTGGCGGGTGAGTACGAAGTAAAAAACGCGCAAGCCATGAAAATCATGGACAGCTTTGGCGCGGGTGGGTCTTTCACCGAGTATTACGCCGCCGACTTCGAGGATGACGTGTTGCTGATGGGACACGACGGCCCCGGCCATATTGCAATCGCTGAAGGCAAAACCAAGGTTCGTCCGCTGAAGGTCTATCACGGCAAAGTGGGGCGGGGACTATCGGTGGAAATGTCGGTCAAGCACGGTCCGGTGACGCTGTTGTCCGTGATTCAAACCGTCGATGGAAAATTAAAGCTGCTGATGGCAGAAGGTGAATCTGTAGCCGGCCCGATCCTTGAGATCGGGAACACGAATAGCCGCTACCGGTTCTCGATTGGCGCCAGAAGCTTCATGAACGAATGGAACGTGCACGGCCCCGCACACCATTGCGCAGTAGGAGTAGGGCACATTTCAGGCAAGCTTAAGAAATTCGGCTCCTTAACCGGCATCGAATGCATCCGCGTATGCTGAACATGGTTTTTCTTCGCGGTCTTTGCGAATTTTGCGGTTAAGAGCTTTAATCGCAAAGGCCGCTAGGATCGAGAAACCCGAGGGCAATATGAATCCAAATCCGGCAATCGGCGTGCTTTATCACTGGCTGGGTGGTCTCGCTTCCGGCAGCTTCTACGTTCCGTACCGCGGCGTGAAGCGCTGGGCGTGGGAAACATTCTGGCTCACCGGCGGCTTTTTCAGCTGGATCATCGCGCCCTGGTTCTTCGGTTTGCTCATGACCAAAGACCTGCCAGCCGTCCTGCACGAGACCCCGGGCTCAGTTCTTTTCTGGACGTTTTTCTTTGGACTTCTGTGGGGCGTCGGTGGCCTCACCTTTGGTTTGACCATGCGCTATCTGGGATTGTCCTTGGGGATGGCCGTGGTGCTTGGCCTTTGTGCTGCTTTCGGAACCCTGATTCCGCCGATTTTTCGCGGCGAATTCATGACTCAGGTTGTGGGCACAACTTCCGGCAGAGTAATTCTTCTGGGTATTTTCGTTTGCCTGCTCGGCATCGCCGCTGCTGGAGTGGCGGGGATCTACAAAGAACGCGCCATGTCGCCCGAGCAGCAGAGAGAAACTATCAAGGAATTTGATTTGAAAAAGGGCGTGGGCGTGGCCACGCTGTCAGGCGTGATGAGCGCCTGCTTCGCCTATGGACTGGCCGCCGGGGACCCCATCAAGACTCTGACCATGAAGCACGGGACGCCGGATTTGTGGCAGGGATTGCCGGTGCTGGTCGTAGTCCTGATCGGCGGCTTCACCACTAACTTTATCTGGTGCCTGGTGCTCAACCTCCGGAACAAGACGGGATACCAGTACTTTACTTCCATTTCCCGCGAGCCCGCCGGCAAAATCCGCATTCAGGACGAAACCACGATTGAGACTGCGCTCGATGCTCCCAGCAGGGAAGTGGTGGAACACATCGCATCGACAGATCTTCGGGCCCGAACATCTACCGCGGTAGTCGAGCCCCCGGCGTCAGGCAAATCCCAGTTGATAGAAAAACCAGCGCTAAAGAAAGAAGACAGCCCGCGCGTTCCCATGCTCAGAAATTATCTGCTGTGCGCCCTAGCTGGCACCACCTGGTACTTCCAGTTTTTCTTCTACACCATGGGCGAAACCCAAATGGGCCGCTACAAATTTTCCAGCTGGACGTTACACATGGCCAGCATCATCATCTTCAGCAGCCTCTGGGGCATCGGGTTAAAAGAATGGAAGGGCGCGGGAGTTCAGGCAGGCCGCATGCTCGCACTGGCCCTGGCGATGCTCGTAGGCTCAACCGTGATTGTGGGCTATGGAAATTACCTGGGCCTGGCACACTAACGAAGAGATCAATCTGCTTGGAGCATGTTGCGCAGTCATTCTCGGGTGACTGGTCAAACAGCCAATTTGCCAAGGCCCAAACCATCAATTAAGCTTGATCTTCCGCACCTCACCACTCAAGCCGGGATGGCGGAACTGGCAGACGCAGCGGACTCAAAATCCGCCGGGCTTCGGCCCTTGGGGGTTCGACTCCCCCTCCCGGCACCAAAGATTCCAAAGAATTTATCCTCATTTCACGAAGAAGGCCATGTGCACAGCAAGTAGTGCATGTGTGCGCAAAGTGTGCGCAGAGTCGTCGGAAGGGATGATGAGAACCGACACCGATATCGCGTCGACAATGGTGTATCTGAAGGGTGTTCGCAACCGGGACATTCAATCCGGGCTCAACAAGGGAAGCCTGAAGGCTCTTGTCTGAACCATAGCTGGACAGGAGAGTGGCGTTATCCACGGTAGAGTGCCGCGAACGACCGCTGGATCAGCATGTTTGGCTTGGCAGCCAAATTGTTCCGTTTTGCACTTCTCCAGCGCCTTGTTTTCGCGCCTGTCACGCCCAACACGCATCAAAACGACTACCCATTTTCTACAGATCCCCGGTGCGGATGAGGACCGTCCCGTCCGCTTCCCTGCGGCCGGCAAGATATTTGCGGCGCGCTTTCTGTTCTATGGCTGGGCGGTTGGCTCTGAATACTGCCAGCTTGTCTTTCCCGTCTCCCCCAAAATCGTCATCCAGTGCCTCTCTGCTGATCTCGCAACGCACCCGCGTTTCTCCGTCCCGTCCCCAGAACACGACGACACCGCGTTCAAGAACATATGTCTCGGCCGGCACCGGAAATCTCAGATCGCGCGGCTCGGGCATATCCACCTTCTCCGGGAACAGCCCCGGCATCCAGCGCGACGCAAGCGCTGCCGGGAAAACCAGACGCAGCGGCGCCCGTGCGCTGTCGGAGACGAGTACGCCCTTCTCGATCAGCGCCGAGACGACTCGGCGCGCCTGGCGATCGCCCGTTCCCACGACGCCTGCGGCGTCCGCCGCGCGGCAGTTCCCCGCGATAGAGCACGGCTTCGAGAATGCTGCCCGACTTTGGCGGCAGGGCACCGAGCCTGATTTCTTCCTCCGCCCACAAAAGGATGCGTGTGCGCAGGCGGTCCGGCTGCACTAACTGTTCCATGAAGTTGACCTGGTCGATGCAGACTTTTGAGGAAGAAATCCGTGAAGTCCGCCAGAGCCTCCTCGCTCAAGTTGCCGCGCCCATCAAGATCGTTGCGCCGGACTACGTCACAGGCCGCAAGGTGCCGCTTGTAGGCATCGACATTGCGCGCCAGGCCGCGCGCGACCGACCAGACCGCCCCCGTATCGAGCGTCTCCAGCAACATCGCATGCGACATCAGGCGCGCAACCCGGCCATTGCCGTCAAGAAACGGGTGAATCCACGCCAGCCGGTGATGCGCCGCCGCGGCACCTACGATCGAGTCGGTCCTGCTGAGGCGGCCGTAAACCTCCTCGAAACGCTCCAGGAAACGCGGCACGGCACCGGGACTGACGGCGACATGATTCCGACCCTGACATCCCGTGTGCGCAGTTCGCCTGGCACGACCCGGACGCGTTCTTTCGTCGCCGGATCTTCCATCCACAGCAGATCGTCGGGCAGCAACTCGCAAAAACGGCGATGAATCTCACGGATGCCCTCGCTTGTGAGGGCTCGCCCTCTCAGGCCGCCCTCGTCTATCCATTTCTGGACGTTGATATGGGCTCTCGCTTCGAGCTGCAGATCGCGCTTGCGCGCATCGTTGCTGTAATCGTCCTTGAGGGCGCGCTCGATATCGACGGGATGAGTGTCGTGCCCTTCGATCAGGTTGCTGTAATAGCAGTTCATCGCTCGCACCAGATCGGCGAGCGATGCCAGCAGGCTCTCCGGCAGGCTCCGGCGAAACCCCGCCGACTTCTGCGCCAGTTCGACCGCCATGTCGGTAAGCGCGCCGCGGTGAGTGGAGGTTTCACCGATCAGCAGGGGCTCCATCAGACCAACCGTTTCCCCTCGGTCTTCCCCCGCTTTTATGTCCGTTTTTATGTCCGCTTCTGCGTCCATTTCAAGTCAATATATATCATAGTGTTACATAGATTTTAATATATAAAATGACAGTTCAAATGTCCGGTTAAAAGTCCGCCTACAATCGTCACCTCCATTATCCACTATATATCCACAAATCTCGTCTGCATTCAGTTGTAGGCGGTTGTGCGCCATTCTCCGCGATTCAAGCGGTTTCACGTATTCTGCCAGCTCTTCAAGCGTTGTGTTTGCTTGCTGACCACTGCCAGTCCGGCAGAATTTCTGGTCCTGGAAATCGCCCCTGTTGTCGTATGCACCGACGTCGGGCCACACCCGCAAGTGCTCTCAGTGCACGGAGCGTGCTCGACTGCTGCCGCCGCTTCGGTAAGCCATTGCCAACTGATAATGAATGTAGTCGCCGTCGGGATTGAGCTTAATACCAGTTTCCAGAGTGGAGATGGCAGCCTTCACCTCTTCGTGTTCCAATTGCAGTTTGCCCAGTTCGTAGTGCGCATCCGCGTGGCTCGGATTACGGCGAATGACCTCCTCCATAAGAGTACGGGCTTCCTCCTTCTGTTGTAGCTGGATTAGCGCGTAGGCGAGGTGGTACTTGCTGGAGGTGTGAGCAGGATTGAGCTTGAGCGCGCTCCGCAGTTCCTGCTCGGCTTGGGCCGGGCTGCCCTGGCGGATCAAGACCAATCCGGTCAAGTAGTGAAGTTGTGCTCGGCTTGGATCGAGTGCCAGGGCTTTGCGGTATTCCTCCAGCGCCGTGCCGTGTTCCCCCTGGTCCGCGAAAGCTTGGCCGAGTAGCAATCAGGCGCTCTGGCTCAAAAGAGCACCTAAAAGGTGCTAAACTTCCGCCACGTGGACGTGCCTGTGTCAGTCGATCCCTCACTGCGAATCATTCGTTTCAGCACGTTCGAGGTGAATTTCCACATCGGAGAACTCCGCCAGCGGGGTCAGAAGATAAAACTCCAGGAACAGCCGCTGCAGGTATTGGCGGCGCTGCTTGAGCATCCCGGCGAGGTGGTTACACGAGAAGAACTTCGCGGCAAACTTTGGCCAGGGGACACCTTCGGTGATTTCGACCACGGCCTTAACGCCGCCGTCAAAAGGCTGCGCGATGCGCTGGGAGATGATCCCGACAACCCCCGCTTTGTTGAGACACTGGCTCGCCGAGGGTATCGCTTCATTGCTCCGGTCGACGGCTGCTCCGTTCCAAGCGAAATCGGAATCGTGGCCGCCCCGGCAGGAAGCAAATCATCAGCCCGACCCAGTTGGTGGCGGTGGTCGACCGCAAGGAGGAACACCGTTTTAGGCGGAGTAACAGCGTGTGTTCTGGCGCTGTCTTCTCTGTATTACAGCCATTCACTCAGATCCAAACCCCCTCAGCCGGCTATAACCCCTGCCGTCACCAACGTCGGCGAAAAATATACTCCAAGTCTTTCGCCAGACGGCCAGCATTTAGCCTTCGCTTGGAACGGCGGAGCCGGCCCTCACTTCAACTTATATGTGAAGCTCGTCGGGACTGAGGAATCGCTACGACTGACGAAGCAGGAGTCGTCAATCGACTTCAATCCGGTTTGGTCGCCCGATGGCCGTTACATCGCATTCTGTCGCATTCTAAAAGGCGCAACCGGCATTTACGTCATACCCGCATCGGGTGGTGCTGAGCGCAAAGTGCGCAGCACACTTTGGGAGGATCAAGAGTTCTACGAAATCTTTTGGGTCGCGGGCCACCTCTCGTGGTCGCCCGACGGAAAGTTACTCGCATATTCTGACCATGCATCCCGTGACGAACGGTGCTTCTATTTTTCTACTATTGCTCGACTCACTGGAAGTTCGCAGACTCACTTCGCCGGCACGTTCGAGTAGCGATTTCAATCCTGAATTCTCTCCGGATGGTCAAACATTGGCCTTCGTCAGAGTTTCGCAAGTATCCGTCGAGTCTACACGATTCCGGTTTCTGGAGGAGAGGAACAACGCCTTATATCGGATAATAGCAGACAAGCGGGGTCTTGCGTGGACTCCTGACGGTCGCGACTTAGTTTTCGCAAATGCTTGGCCCATAATCTGGTTGGCTTTGGAAGATTTCCCTTCGCGGGGGCGAGCCAGAACGACTGCAGTTCGGTCAAGACGGAGTCGAACCTTCGATTAGAGGGAACCGATTGGTCTATGTGCAGCGCACGTCTAATCTCAACATCTGGAGGCGGAATCTTAACTCATTGGTTTCGGCCGGTCCTCCCGATAAACTTCATATCTTCCACGAGGATGCAAAGTGGTCCTCAATTTTCGCCCGACGGAAGTAAGATTGCCTTCGAATCTACCCGCAGCGGCGCTTATGAAGTCTGGGTGTGCCGGAGCGACGGAAGTAGCCTCATGCAGCTAACCCACTTCAGCCCTTCTGAGGCGGGAACTCCACGTTGGTCGCCCGACGGGCAACAGATTGTCTTCGATTCTCGCCCCGCTGGGAATGTAGACATTTATGTCATCGATTCTCAGGGCGGCCCGCCTCGTAAGCTCACCAAGGAGCCTTCGAACGAAAACGTGCCAAGTTGGTCGCGAGACGGCCGTTGGATATATTTCGCATCAGATCGGACTGGTAGTTGGAAGTCTGGAAAATGCCTTCGACAGGCGGATCCCGCTGTACAAGTGACACATCACGGCGGATTTGCAGCGTTCGAATCGCCCGACGGGAAATTCTTGTACTATGCAAAAGGCCTAACCGTTCCAGGATTATGGCGCATTCCGACTAACGGCGGCGAAGAGGTCGAGATCATAGGCTCTCTAGAAGCAGGTTACTGGGGCTATTGGGCAGTAGTCGACAACGGCATCTATCTACCTCGATACGACGAGGGAACCGGGATCGGCGTTCTTCGACACTCACTACCCATCGCGATTACGCGAGTGTTCGATCTGGAGAACCGTCCTGTCAGGGAAGTGCCGGGATTGGCCGTCTCTCCGGACAAAAGGACAATCCTTTACACACAATTGGACGCGTCAAGTAGTGACATCATTCTTGTGGAGAACTTCCGGTAAACTGAACCGGTCTGGCACCCACCGATTCGCGGCCAAACGCAAGGCCGCAGCAGGCATTTTCCCGCCGGGCACCCGCTCGGTGTCGGCTTGACGCCTGATGAAAATTGCAGCGACCGTTCCTGCCCAACCTACTCCCATGCCGCAGACTATCCTTATTCTGGTTTCCCCAATGTTAGAGGGCCGTTACGAGAACAGCTGAAAAGGTGAAAACCCAGCACCCGCGCCTACCAAACTTTATTCCTCCTCGCTCCCTACGCTTAGAGCCGTTTACCTATCAGTCAGAAACACAGACTCAGAATCGTAAAAGAGAGCGCCCAACGTCCCCCTTTTACCCATTGGACCTCTTCCCTGGAGTTCGGCAACTTCCTCCGCCCGGCGCTTAGTCTTGCTTTCCGTTATGTGGAATGGCTCGAATGCATTACTCTCCCTCTTTTTTCTTCTCGGCCACTACGTTCGAGTACTTCCGAACGGTTGCTAGAAAATTCTTGCTCGTGGACGGAGCCTCTACCTTTCCGGATAAAATGGTCTGGAAGGAGATGATCTTACCGTATAGAACCGCAGTCTCGTCTTTGTCCTGCTTAATCGAAGCTCCGTTCAGGTTTATTCCGGCAAATAGACCACGGGCCCGCGAGTAGGTAAGGACTTCGGATTTCATCTTCCAATCTGTTCCGGCGTCTGCCTGCCGTCCGACTGGCCCAGCCGCGCCCGAGGCTTCAGCCCCAATCTTGAACTTGCTCGACAGACCATTCCCA
>CAVVLA010000022.1:0-185681 GCA_963748935.1 Terriglobia bacterium | reverse complement strand
TCCTCCGGCTACCGGAGCCGGAACGCTGGCGGAAAGCGCCAAGATCAGGACCGAGAACAGAAGGACCTTTAGCCGACGACGATCAAGCATCTAGGTGCCTCCTGAAAGTGTTAGTACGTCCCGTTGGAGTGTACGGTCGCTGTTCTGTCGCGAAGCGGAGATGAGGCTCACTCAGTTGTGCGATCAGAATCACAATCGCGAACTCTCCCCTTGACTAAGAAAACGCGCTGAATACTGCAGAAATGTAAACGAACGCGAATCCGAGAACTGATCAAAATTGAACAAATCCGATCATACAGAACGTTAATTTTCCCAATATTCCAAAAAAGACTGGCCGCCGGCCCCTCGCTTCCGTCAAAAACATTGCACGGCGCTGGCCTTCTTATCGAAAAGGGCTACCGGCCCAGTTTTTCGAAGGTCTGCTGGTACTTCACCAGTTTTGCGAGCGCCTCCCAGTGCCGTGGGTGAGGGCAGTAGCCCTGCCGAATCCGGCCTGCGTACCAACGCGAGACACCAATTCGTGATCGAATCGCAGATGTTCGAATTTTCGCTAGCAGCGGCTGGATCTGTTGAGAGAACACTCTGCTCGTGAGCCAGTCTGGTTGTGTCGATGCGTCCCATTCTGAGCATGCCTTTCCATGCCTTCGCTGTGTTGCCCCCTGTTTTGCACGAGCTTCCGGGCTGCGTGCAGCTTTGCGGCCCAAACTCGCAACGCCAATTAGGCGTTCGGTCGCTCTGTCTACAGCGCAATTGGCGCAATGGGTGCTTTCATTCGTGATCGTCTTTCCGCAGCCTCGACAGAGATGATCCGTTTTCGGCGGTTCGACTGCCGCGATCCAAACTTTACCCTTAGCCTCCGTGCGTCGCTGCTGAGTAAGGCGGGTCGGAGGAACGGAATTGCCAGTGGGTCTGGATTTCTGGCCAGCCCAGAGAGTTCGCGCCGCGTATTGAGCCCACGGCGCAACCAGCTTTCCCCAGACGGAAACTGTCCCGCTCAACTTGGTGCACATTGGAGACATGAGACGACAATTACCTGTCGCAGTCTCGAAAAAGTCAGCCCGGCGCAATGGTTCTCTCGCAATCCAGTCAAGCAACCATGTCTCCACCTGGGGTCGCACCGGTTCGAGAACGTCGAAAGCGAGAGAGGATCGGTCAGCGGTGTCGGTGTGCAAACCCAGCCCTAAACCAGGATCGAGCCCAAGAGACGAGATTGCTAATCTGGTCTCAGCTTCTAACAACGCAAAAACGTAGTTTAAGATCGCGTGGACTGGCGTCATAGCGAGGCGGGGCCCACCCGTTAACGGGGATTGTCTACTCCCCACAAATCGCCAGTGGTCCGGAATTTTTTGTATGCGGACCGCAAAATGCTCCCTCCCTACGCCGCCTCCCGATTTGACTTTGGCCGCGCGGACCCGTTCCCCGGTAGAACTCGTCCCACGCGTTCCTACTTGGGGACGTGGCGCGCCGGGGCGTCGCGAGGGTGGGCCAGGGAATCCATGGAGTGTGATACACTCCCGCCCCGCCGCTGACGTTGGAGACGTACTGTTACACTCAGGCGCTGCATGGATATGAAGATTCTCAGAGCTACTAGATGAAGAGTTTTGAGCGAAGGAACCGCGCTTTTCCTGGAGCGATTGTCCTCCTGCTGGGTTTCGGCACGCTGCCAGCGATGGTCTCCGCTCAGACATACGTCTACAACCAAGCAGGACTTGGAGTGGGCAACAAACCGTCCGGTGTCACGGTGACTGATTTCAATGGAGACGGAAGACTCGATGTGGCAGTGCCCAACGAGAGTGACAGCACGGTTTCAGTCGTGCTCAGCACGTCGGACGGAACCTTTGCTCCCAAGGTTGACTACAAAGTTGGCTCTGCGCCAGTCGCACTCGTGAGTGGAGATTTCAATGGTGATCACATCCTAGATCTGGCAGTTATCAGCAGCCAGGACGACACGGTATCAGTTCTGCTCGGAGTAGGAGATGGAACGTTCAACAGTCAATTGACTTATCCCACTGGCACGTCCCCTGTCGCGATCGTGGCGGCGGATTTCAATGCTGATAAGAAGCTGGATTTGGCGGTTGCAAACCAAGGTGACGGGACTGTTTCAGTCTTACCGGGCAATGGGGATGGGACATTTCAACCACAATCGAAGATGGCCATCGTTTCGAGTCCCATTGCCATCGCAAGTGGAGACTTCAATGGTGACGGCCTGCCCGACCTTGTCGCCCTAAATGAGCAGGGAAGCCTTTCGCTCTTGCTCAACAATGGGAATAGTGGCTTTGCAGTGAGTGGTCGTTCAATCGGGCCGTCTGGCGAGGGTATGGCCATTGGCGACTTTAACAACGACGGCAGACTGGACATCGCGGCGACGAACCCGATCAGCAATGAGTTGGTGATCTTGCTGGGAAATGGTAGTGGAGATTTCCAATCGCTCTCAACTGACATCAGCATTGCTCCGGTTACTGTCGCGGTGGGAGATTTTAATCATGATGGCAAATTGGATCTTGTTGTAGGTGCTGGGAATGGCTACCCCTCTTCGATTTCGATCTTCCTGGGAAATGGTGATGGGACCTTCCAACCAGCTATCAGCAATGGCTTCTCCGGTGCTGCGCCCCAGATCGCGGTCGGAGACTTCAATAATGACAACTATCTCGACCTCGCGGCGGTCGCGACCATCGATAGTGCGATCGTCATCTTCCTTGGTCAGGGCAACGGAATTGTCGGAGGCCATGTTGATCTTACCTTGCCAGCGTCCGGCGGAATTGCAGGTGCAGCAGCTGCGGACTTCAATGGCGACGGCAAACTCGACGTGAGTGTGGCTCAGTTCAATCAAAACGGGCAGGCGATCAGCGGTTTCATCGCGGTACTTCCTGGTAACGGCGATGGCACATTTCAGCAGCCAGTTTCAACACAGGTGCCGAATATTGGTATCGGGCAAATGGTTGCTGGGGATTTTGACGGTGACGGGAGGTGGACATCGCGACGGCAAGGCCAGCTAACAATGGCGACATCTTAGTGGTCTTGGGCAATGGAGATGGGACATTCGCGAACCCAATCAGCTCTCCCGTGAACATACCCGGACTGAACGTGCAGTACATGATCGGTGGGAACTTCAACAATGATGGCAGAGAAGATCTGGCCTTGCTCTCCCTAGACAGTTCCAACACCTCCTCTCCCCTGTACGTTCTTTTAAGTAAGGGCGATGGAACTTTTCAACCGACCCTCGTTGACAACGTGCCTGGGATTGCGACTAACCTAACCGCGGGTGACTTTAACCACGATGGCAACTTGGATATCGTCGTCACCGACCCGGAAGACGCAGTAAATCCTTCCGTCCTGGTCTTCCTGGGTCGGGGGGATGGCACTTTCGCGAGTCCTGCTTCCTACAGCACAGGAACTCTTTTCACCAACGACGTAAAGGTTGCCGACTTCAATGGAGATGGCCAGATAGATTTGGCTGTCGGAACTGAACAAGGAATCTTCTTTTTTGCTGGAGAGCGTGATGGCACTTTTCAGCCCCCGGTCAAAACGTCTACACCGTTCAGCGTCCTCAGGACTTTCCTCGGAGACTTTAACGGTGACGGCACTCCAGACCTGGCTATGACGGGTAACGGAGATCTAAGTGTCTCTTTAGCGCGAGGGAACGGCGACGGTACCCTTCAGGCACCGCTTCCGTTCGAAGCAACCTATTTCCCGCGTGGGTTCACCGCAGGCGATTTCAATGCTGACGGCAGTTTTGATCTGACGCAATTCAGCACGAGCAATACACTGAATGTGTCACCGCAGACCGCCTCGGTGTGGTCCAGCACACCAACCGTAGCCTTCTCGGCATCGAGACTGGACTTTGGTTTGCAGAGCGCTGGAACCTCTAGCTCTCCAAAGTCGATCGTACTAACCAACGTAGGCAACGCACCGCTCGAGATCGCCAAGGTCGCGACCACCGGAAACTTTGCTGAAACCAACAACTGCACAAGCCCGTTAGCTGTTGCAGCATTACCCTTGCCGACAACTCCAGCCCTGGAACTCAAGACCTTACTCTGACGGGCCGGGCTGGTCCGCCGGATTTCTCGGTATCGGTGGCGCCGAGTTCGAATTCAGTAACTGCGGGGAGCCCTGCGGATTATCTCCTTACACTAACCTCGGGTGGAGGATTTGCCGGCACAGTGCAATTGACCTGCACGGGAGCTCCGTCGAAAGCAACATGTACACTTTCGGAATCTTCGGTGGCACTGGATGGGTCCTCTGCTGTCACGGTGAAGGTGACCGTAACAACGTCGGCTCCGTCGGTCGCGGCACTCTCACGCCCTAGTCGATCCCCCTTTCTGGAATCGCCTTTTTCGACGTTCTGGATGATTGGCCTCGGGCCGGCAGCCGCGGCCACCCTGATGTTGGCAAGAAGGCGGCGAGCGGTGGCGAGAATCGTGATAAGTGTTCTTGCATTGCTATTGGTCTCTTGCGGCGGCGGGAATTCCGGGGGCGGTGAAGGACGATCGACTCCGGGTACTCCGCCGGGCACTTACAATCTGACCGTATCAGAAACGAGCGGGAGTTTGACGCAGATCACCACGATCAGTCTCACCGTTAAAATCTGAGACGCAGCCCGCCCTATCACCTACCTGTCAAACGACGGGCGGCGTGGAGCTTCGCTTTCACAGAAAGCTAAACTCGATCATCAGTGGTTGCTGCGGGGAGGAAATTGCGGAGGGATCTACTTCTTTTTCTTCCTGTCTCTGTCTCGATCTCTGTCTTTGTCTTTTTCTTTCCTGTCTTTCTCCGAGCTCATTTTCTTGGCAATTTCCGCTACCAGCTTGGGGCGCAATTCCGCCAGCATGGTGTCAACGATGCTCGCGATGGCGGTGGACTCTTCCGGAGCATCAGCGGCTGTGGCTTCAACTTCAGCGACGGCTTCGGCAGGCGCGGATTGGGTCGATGAAACTGCTTCTTCCTGTGCCGGAGAACTGGCTTCGACGGCTGCAGGCTCTGCGACCGGTGATGCGGGCGTTGACTCGACCAACGATTCTCGGATCTGCTTCCAGTTTTTCCAGGCAGCAGCCAGTTCAGCTTCACGTTGAGGCTCAGCTTCCGCCGGCGCGGAAGGCCTGGTCTGCGGCAACTCTGGCGCTGTGGCAGTGAGGGATGCGGCGTCCGCTGGTGAGGCGTATTCGGACGCTGCACCGGCTGATGCGGCGGCCGCAAAAGCAGCTTCTTCTCTGGCTGTCGCTGTGGCTATCACAGGAGCGGGCTCGGCTTCCTGAACTGGCAAAGGCTCGAGCGGCGAAGATTCGATGATCAGAGCCGCGGCGGCTGAAGCCTCGATGTTTGAAGTTTCACTCAGTGAAGACTCGCTAATCGGGGATTCAACAATCGCCGATTCTGGGTTCGACGGCTCGACTATCGGAGATTCGGCAATTGCAGTCTCGGCAAGCGGGGATTCGGCAGCG
The DNA here is from genome assembly GCA_963748935.1 of Terriglobia bacterium. Lineage (GTDB taxonomy): Bacteria > Acidobacteriota > Terriglobia > Terriglobales > Acidobacteriaceae > JAIQFF01. Next base: position 180,243 of record CAVVLA010000022.1, on the reverse strand, counting down.
ATTGTCTCCGCCGCCATTGGGGATGAGAAGGATTCCGCAGTGGCAGTGGCTGCAGCGACTGACTCCACGACGGCGACAACCTCAGTCGAGCTGCGGCTTTCGACTGCGGTCGCGGATGCAAGGCCGGTGGACCGGGCCACGGCGTGAGCCAGTTCCATCTCCTGGTCCAGCGCGAGTTTCAATTCCTCCGCTCCGACTGCAACCGCTTCGGCGATCCAGCGCGGGCCGGTCGCTGCGGCTGCGGCTGCAGCTAAAACTGCGAAAGCGGGAACCGGAGCCGCGACCTCCTGACCCGCTCCGTTAGAACCTTGTGCGGCCGGCTGGATACTTTCGGTGGCGTGTCCGTTTGACGGAGCCAGAGAAGCAATCGCGGCCATGACCTCGGCGTCGTTGCCAGCTGGCTTTTCGGCTTCGGAAATCTGCGCTTCAGAAGTGGTCGTTTCGGACGCTGCCTCAATCGCGGACGCGGTGGAAACGTCTTCCGCTTTCGCCGGTTCGCTGACAGCCACGGCCTCGGCGGGTACCAGCTGAACTTCGGCGGGCACTTCCAGTTGCGCTTGCGGGGCTACTTCCGGCGCGGTATTGAGAGTCGCCGCGGGTGCCTCTGGCTCGCTCGCCTGGATGTGTGCGACTTCTGAAGGAACAACCTCTGGAGAAAACTCTGAAGCAACAACCCCCGAAGAAGAAACTTCTACGGGAGTCGTCTCGTGGCTTACTACGGAGTCTGCTACGACGGTCTGAGGGCTGCCGTCGGCGGTCTCGGGTTTGCCGCCGAACGCGGCTGCGGCGGCCGTGATCGCGGCAATTTCTTCCGGCGTGATGTCCGCCGGCAGGCCGGCCGGAATCGGACGTTCGAAGTCCCGGCTCGGTTCGACCGGTTTGACCGCATCGGCTGGCTGCGAAGCATGAAGCTCGGAGGGAAGGTCAGCGCCAGGCTGCAAGCCAGCGGGCGCGGAGGCAACGGCCTCGGGTGCTTCTTCTTCCCCCGTGAGCTTGGCGCCGGGGCGCGGGATGGTGAGACGATTTTTCCAGCCGGTTTCCTTATCACCGAAGCGATCAGACTGTTCAACCGCGGCCAGGGCCTTGGCGAAGCGTCCGGTCTTCTGTTGCGGCTGGGCGACAATCTTGTCTTCCAGGCGGGTGAGCACGGTGAGCAATTCCGTGGCTTCAAACGGTTTGATGATGAACGCATCCGCGCCCACGCGACGCGCTTCTTCCTGCTTGAATGGTTCCAGCTTACCTACGGTCAGTAAGACGGGAATCAGCCGAGTCTCGCTGGATTCCTTTATGCGCTGGCATACCTCCAGGCCGCCGTAGCCTGGCATATAGACGTCGAGAACAATCAGGTCAGGCTTGTTTTCAGCGATTTTCTTGAGGGCCGCCGAGCCGTTATTGACGGTGAGCACTTCATAGCCGGCGTCGGTGAGGATCCTCCGGCCCATGTTCTGGGCAGTCACGCTGTCATCGGCAAGCAGTATTCTTCGCGCCAAGGGATTTCCTTTGGTGAGGGGGAGACAGCCTGAAGTTAATTGGTGCTAGACCGTAAGTCAATGAGAAGAAGAGAGTAAACACGTTACCACTGGTCAGAGACGAGTAGGGGAGAGTGGCCCGTGGCTTGCTAAACAGACTCTTGACGACAGATTCCTCAACTCAAAGGTAACCGGTCTGCATCAGAAGGGGACAACCTTGCGGAGACCCTTCTTTTTCTTGCGCTTGCTGGAGGACATGGCGTCGTCGATGTCCTTGTCGTCGGCAGTAGATGAGGATGAGGCCGCCGGGTCATTCTTGCCGGTCGCGGTCTGCCCATTTGCAGCCTGGCCGCTTTGGATCTCATTGACCTGCACCGGGGCAGGCGCTGGATCGGTTTCGACGTTTGGCTTCAATTCATTTGGATCAGCCGCGACGTTGGGCTTCAGTTCGTTCGCATCTGCGGCAGGCGCAGCCGGATTGTCCGCCGGTTGGGCGGCGGTTTCCGGTGCGGGCGTGTCGGAACGCGGGGCTGGCTGGTCCGGAGGAGGCGCTCCCTTTCCGATAGTTTCTATCGCCAGCGAGTTCTTGTCCCCGGGCGCGGCGCTGCCCATCATGGCGCGGGTTGCCTCTTGCACGACCGAAGTGGCGCTCACGACTTCGGGATTTACCAGCGTGGGTTCACCGACTCGAGTGGCCTGAGCCACATCGGGATGCTTCTGAAAATTGCGCATCAGCTTTGAAACTGTGCTGGTATCACGGCGGCTGTCTTCTTCGGACTTGTTCAGCGCGAGAGCGGCCTTGGTGGGCCGCGGCACGGGTTGGTGCAAGGCCTGCAACCGGACCTTGGCGTCGGTGGTCCGCTCCATCAGGGGATAACGAGTCAAGATGCGCGAGTAGGCCTCAGTCGCATTCTTGGTGAGGTCCTCGATCAGGCGCGCCTTGGCGGCTTCAACGCCAGGCCGCGACCGCACCATGTCGATCTCACCTTCGTAAGCCTGCCCCAACATGTACAGCGCCTCGTCGGCGTGGCTGTACAAAGGATATTTATCCATCAGGGAGCGCAGCCGCGCGATGGCGGCGGGGTAGGACTGTTTCAGGTAATAAAAACGGCCTACGCGGAATTCGCGTTCCGCAATCACTTCCTGGACTTCCAACAGGCGTTGCTTGCCTTCCGCCACAACTTTCTGGTTGTCGGGATACTGCAGAATCAGCTGACGGTATTCCTCCTCCGCGCGCATGGCGTGGGTGTAGTCGCGATCCGGCTTTTCCATTTGCTGATAGTGGATGTTGGCAATTTTCAGCTGCGCTTCGGCGGCTTCGGGCATGTTGGGAAAGAAAGTCTCAAAGTCTTTGTACTCGATTTCCGCCTGCGCCAGCGATGTTCCTCCACCCTCGGCATACCACGAGTCCGCCACCGCCAGTTTGGCCCGGGCAATGTATTCAGAATCCGGATAGGTGTTGATCAGGGTCTGCAGAGTGATCCGCGAAACGTCGAAGCGGTTGTGCTTCATGGCATCCATGGCGCGGTCGAAGAGCACCTTGTCCGGCTGCTTGGAACCGACGTTGGCCAGCGGATTGTTGACCTTCTTGTTGGTGCAGGCGATGGTGAAAGCCAGCGCACCCAGCAGAAGAATGACCGGAATACGACGTAACATGAGAACCCCTTGGGAGCAGTCGTCAGTCGTCAGTTTTTGGTCGTCAAAGAGTTGCTGACGACTGAAGACTGACGACTATTTACACTTTCTGCAGCGTGGCCTCCACTGCAGTCTTCAACAGTTTTTCGGCATTAGTCTTTGGATCGCCTTTACCGAATACGGCGTTGCCTGCTACCAGAATTTCGGCGCCCGCTCGAACCACATCCGCTACCGTTGTGAGGTCGATACCACCATCTACTTCAATACGATAGCCGCATCCGCGTTCCGCCCTGAGATCTGCCAGCCGGCGAATTTTGTGCACCGCCCCGGGAATAAACTTCTGCCCCCCAAAGCCCGGATTGACTGACATCACCAGTATATAGTCGGCGAGATCGAGCACCTCACTGAGGGTATCCACGGGAGTCGCCGGATTGATCACCACCCCAGCCAGGCAGCCGTGACTCTTGATCAGATGCAAGGTGCGGTTCAGGTGAATGCAAGCTTCCTGATGCACGGAAATCCAGTTGGCCCCGGCCTCGCAAAACTCAGGAATGAACTTGTCCGGGTCCTCGATCATCAGGTGACAGTCAAGCGGCAGTTCAGTGACCTTGCGCAACGACCTCATCAGCGGCGGCCCGACCGTCAGATTGGGGACGAAGTGGCCATCCATGATGTCGACGTGGATGACGGAGCCGCCGCCTGCGGTGGCATCATGCACCTGATCCGCCAGATGAGCGAAGTCAGACGCCAAAATCGAGGGTGCGAGTTCAATCAACCTGGGTTCTCGCAGTAATGCCTAAGTCAGCAAATTCTACCACGCCAAGAGCGGGGTTCCTCCTTTGCGATCTTTGCGTCCTTTGTGGTCAAAATCCTTAACCGCAAAGGGCTCGCAAAGGATTCCGCAAGGGTCGCAAAGAACGGAAAGTCGACCCGTAACCTTTTTCCACTCCGGAAGTTTATATAGTTAGAGGCACGATGGCAGTCAGGCGACCGTCAGCGAAGAAGCCGCCGGAAGAGAGCTCCGGTTCGCCCGCGGGAGACGACCGTCTGCTGGTCGAAGCGGCGAAAAAGGATCCGAGACGGTTCGCCGAGCTCTACGAACTGAACTTCACCAGGGTATATGCCTACATCGCGAGGCGCGTCGGCGATCGTGATGTGGCTCAGGATCTGACTTCGGACGTGTTTCACAAAGCGCTGGCCGGTATTCAAAGTTTTGAATGGCGAGGCGTACCTTTCGCCGGCTGGTTGCTGCGGATTGCCGCCAACATGATTGTGGACCGCTCAAAACGTTCGGGCAGAGAGGTTTCCGGACAGGATGATCTTCCCGATCTGCCTGACCTAAAAGCGCAGCCCGAGCTGGAGGAAGCCGATCGATGCGGGCTGCTGTTTCGCATGGTGGAACAGCTGCCGGAAGACCAGCGCCGGGTGATCGGAATGCGGTTCGCCGAGGAGAAGAGTATCCGTGAAATCGCAACTGAGCTGGGACGCAGCGAGGGCGCGGTGAAGCAGTTGCAGTTCCGGGCTCTGCAAAATCTGCGCGCCAGGATGGAGGGTGCCTATGCCTAAGCGCTCTCTTCCCAGCCGCGCTGTGATCGAACAACTCGACCAGGCAGTCAGCCAGCTTCTGGCTGCGCCAGTGGTGACGATGCCCTCGGCCGACCCGGAATTACTGCCGCTGCTCCACATCGCGGCCGAGTTGCGCCAACTGCCGCGCGAAGATTTCAAGGCCCGTCTTAAATCTGATCTGGAAAGGAAATCATCCATGGCAACCGTAACTGAACCTGTTACTGCAGTTCGCACTTTCGCGTCTCCGAGACTGAGCTTCAAGAACCCAGCCAAGGCTCTGGAGTTCTACAAGAATGCTTTTGGAGCGAAGGAGACATTCCGCTTTGAAGTCGGATCGGGCATTGCCCATGCGGAGATGATGATTGGAGATTCGGTCGTCATGTTAGCTGAGGAGTGGCCAGAAGGAGACCGCTATAGCGCTGAGACGTGGGGCCACTCGCCCGTCGGCATGGCGATCAATGTGCCTGACGTGGACAGGTTCGTCGAGCACGCGAGCGCGGCTGGCGCCAAGCTGGTGCGTCCGATCGCTGACCAGTTCTACGGGTACCGCGAAGGAACCCTACTCGATCCTTTCGGGTACACCTGGAGCGTACGCGCGCTCAGAGAACAAATGTCGGTCGAGGAGATGCACCGCCGCTTGCGCCAGATGATGAAGGAGCAGGAGAAAAGTAAGCCCGCGGTCGATCCCATCCCCAAGGGCTATACCACTCTCACCACTTACCTTGTGGCGCAGGATGCGGACGCTTTGATCGAATTCATGAAGAAGACGTTCGATGCCGAGGAGCTTTTCCGCGGCGGCCCCGGCTCAGAGGGCGGTTTGCACTGCGAAGTCCGAGTTGGCGATTCCATGCTGATGGTGGGCGGCGGAGGCGCGGGCATGAAGTGGCGCGGCACGCCCATGCCCAGCGCGTTCCACATCTATGTCCCCGACTGCGATGCGACTTATGCACGTGCTCTGGAAGCGGGGGCCACCTCGGTGCACGAGCCCGTCGATCAGCCCTACGGCGAACGCTCCGGGACTGTAAAAGACGCAGCCGGAAACTCCTGGTATATCGCCACCTACAAGGGCGAGAGCTACCGTTGGGAAGGAGCGCCCACCATACAGCCATATCTGCACCCGCTGCGCGCAGAGCCGGTGATCAATTTTGTCAAACACGCTTTCGGAGCCCAGGAACTTGGACGCTACGCGAGTCCTGACGGCGTGATCCATCACGCCACGATCAAGATCGGCAACGCTTACATGGAAATGGGCGAAGCCCAGGGTCCGTACCAGCCCATGCCGACGATGTTTTATCTATATGTGGAAGACTGCGACGCCCTGTACAAGCGCGCTCTGGCCGCGGGGGCTACGTCAATTTCCGAGCCCCAGGATCATCCTTATGGTGACCGCAGCGGAGGCGTGACGGATCCGTTCGGCAACAAGTGGTACATCGCAACGCACGTCAAAGACGCAACCACCTAAGACCACGTGGTGGGAACAGCCGCCCCCGGCTGTCCGGTCGAGCGCAGCTCGACAGTTTTTGTTCGGCCTTTTGAACCTTACTGCGGAGCTTCGCTCCGCTGGACAGCCGGGGGAGCTGTCCCCACGTGGCTGCACGAGCGGGCCTGCCCTGAGCGAAGTCGAAGGGACGCTCGCGCCTACATCTGCTATTGCGGGAGTTTCGCGTACTCGGCTTTGGCTTCTTTCAGGATGGGGACATCCGGGTCGGCATCTTTCCACAGCGCGAAGAAATCCTGGTAGGCGGTGCGGGCGCTGGCGCTGTCTCCAGCCAGAGCGCGAGCGCGCCCCCACTGCAGGTGAGACAGGGAGCAAAATGCTGAGGTGATGCAGATCCCGCGATGGTCCAGGAGTTTTTGAAATTCCGCCGCGGCCTCCGGGGCCTGTTTCGCCTTCAGGTAAGCCTGGCCGCGGATGTAGTGGGGCACCATCCGAGCGTCCCAGCCGATTGCATAGGGGATGGCGGGCTGCAGCAATTCGATCGCCTTGGCGGGATTACCTCGACCAAGCTCGATCTCCGCACGAATCATTGGCAGCCAGATGTTACTCGTCGATGTGTCCAATGGGAATCGCTTGCTCAACTCATCGGCCACCGCGCTTGCCTGTGGTACATCGCCCGCCATGGCCAATGCGAAGCCGGCAAAGGGCAGAGTCTCCCGGCTTCGATCCAGCGCCAATGCCGCCAGGGCTTGCTCCCGGGCCGGCTGCATATTTCCAACGCGGGCTTCACCAATCGCAGAGCGGGCGGTAATGGCGGCCGCACTTTCTCTGAATTTTCCTCGCTGGGCACTCTCAATCGCCTGGCGGTACACTTCCCGAGCCTTCCGCATTTGGCCGGAGAAGGAGGCCGCTTCGGCAACGCTTTCAAGGATGACGAACTCATCGGGCTTGCCTTTGGCCCACTCCGCTTCACGCTGCATACCGGCGGTGTCGCCCTGTAGAAATGCGAGGCTATACAGACCCCGGTGGTCGCCCGTACCATCGAGCTTCAGATCGATCTGCTTTTGGCGGATTGCCTTGGCCTCGGCAAAGCGGTCAAGCGCGACGTATGCTCTGCCCAAGACCTGGTAGCTGAGAGCGGCGTTTGGAGCGAGGCGCATGGTTTCCTGGGCCTCCTCCAGAGATTGCTGGTGCTTCCCCATCTCTCCATAAAAAACCGCCAGATTGTTGGTAGGAATGGAATCTCGCGGGTAAGTTCGCCTCCAGAGTTCGTAGACCTCAACGGACTTGTCTAGTTCTCCGGTGACGATGTCGTAGTAATGGGTTGAGATGTAGAGCTTTTCCAGCTCGCTAGTGCGCTCCCGCCTCTCAAAAGCCTGCTTGGTGTTCTCAATCCCCAGCTCCGCTTGTCCGGTGTTGGCGTAAGTCTGCCCGAGGCGCGCATAGGCCACGGCGAAGTTGGGATCGAGCCCGACCGCGCGTTTGTAAAAAGGAATTGCGCTAAGCTCGTCTCCTTTATCCCGCTCGGCCTCGCCCAGGCTGAAGGCTTTGAGCGCTTCCAGCGATGACGTGGTGGCTTCTTCGACAGGCGCGTCGAATTTTTGCACCGAAGCCAGCGACTCGCCCAGCTTGCCGCGCAAACTCGAAGCTGCCTTGCCCACGGCTCCCAGCACCTGCTCTTTTTTGTCCGCCTGAACCTGTTCGCGGGCCAGGCTGTCGCCGGTTTGACAGTTGACCGCGTTCACGTCCACCACGTATTGAGTGCCGATACTGCTGATAGCCCCGTTCAGAACGGCTTTAATTCCTTCGCGCTGGCAGACATCGCGGGCCAAGTCAGGAGTAAGTCGCTCGTCCGGCGAGCGCCCCATGAATTTTAAAGTGTCACGCACCCGGTCTTGCGGAAACACGTTCAGATACGGCGATTGCTCCAGTTGCACCGCCAATGCTTGCTTGAGAGTTCCATCAAACACAGGGTCGCCGGTGGTATTCACGAAGTCGGTGAGCAGGATGGAATCTTTTTCGGTCAGCGACCGCGAACTCTTGCGGAGGAAAAACCCGGCCACCGCTGCCACCACGACAAGCGCGGCTACAGCCGCGATGTACCACGGTTTTCGGCTGACTGGAGCTGCGACAGAGGGCGACGAGACCGGGGCGGAAGAGGTTGAGGCCGGCGGCACCGCGGGAGCGGAGGGCGCCGCCGCAGATGCGCCGGAGGATACCGGCGTGATCGGGGGTTCAACTACGCTTGCCGATGAGCTTTTGCCGGAGTCGATCTCGCGCTTCAATCGCTTCAGATCGCCACGCATCTCTGACGCCACCTGGTAGCGCAGGTCGCGGTCCTTTTCCAAAGCCTTATTGATGATGCGTTCCAGTTCGGCCGGCAAATTGGGATTCAGCCTGACGGGCGCGGTGGGCGCGCGGTTCAGGATGGCGTCAAAGATTACCGCCGAAGTGTTGCCGGTAAAAGGCTGGCGCCCGGTGGCCATTTCATACATCACGGCGCCGAAGGAAAACAGATCGGTGCGGGAATCGAGTTCCTCGCCGCGCGCCTGTTCGGGAGACATGTAGGCGACGGTGCCCACCGTGCTTCCCGGGCTGGTGAGATGCGCCGCATCAACCGCCGCGGTCGCGAAGGAGGCGCCGACCGGTTCCAGCTCCGGCATCGGACGTCCCGCAACTTTGGCCAGTCCGAAGTCGAGAATCTTGGCCTGACCGCGCTTGGTGAGAAACAGATTCGCAGGTTTCAGGTCACGATGCACGATGCCGGCGGCGTGCGCCACGTCGAGCGCGTCGGCGATCTGCACTCCGAAATCCACCAGCTGATCCACGGAGATGGGTTTGCCCTCGATGCGATATTTAAGGGTGGTGCCGTCGAGGTATTCCATCACGATGTATTGCCGGTTCTCGTCCTCGCCGATGTCGTAGATGGTGCAAATATTGGGATGATTGAGCGCGGACGCGGCTCGCGCTTCACGGCGGAAGCGCTCCAGCGCCTGAGGATCCTGAGCCAGTTCGTCGGGCAAAAACTTCAAGGCTACGCGCCGGCCCAGACGCAGGTCTTCAGCCTCGTAGACCACACCCATACCACCGCCGCCGAGTTTCTGCAGAATGCGGTAGTGCGAGATAGAGTGCCCAATCATAGAGAGCGGCAATGTTAGGCCGCGGGGCTTGGGCAAGTCAATTTGAGCTATGTAGGCGCGGCCCGGTGCGATCTGCCGTCGATCATCTTAGCGCGTGCTAATCTCATCTCTCGCGGAAATCTCCCGGAACAACTGATTGATTTCAACTCAACAACTCGTGCCAGCTGCGTTTAGCCTGGCCGCTGGATTGTGCTGGGGCACCAGCGACTTCAGCGGCGGGTTCGCATCACGCCGTTCCGATGCCTTTCTGGTGACGCTGCTTTCGCACGCCGGCGGCTTCATGCTGATGCTGACGCTGGCGCTTGCGACTGGCGCCGATTTTCCGTCGCGATCAAGCCAGCTTTGGGCGGCTGCGGCCGGATTATCCGGTGGCGCGGCCCTGATCATTTTTTATCGCGCCCTGTCGCAAGGCATGGGGCTCACCGCACCGGTGGCGGCGGTGATTGGCGCCGCCATTCCAGCGGCTTTCACGATGATCACGCAAGGACTGCCCGGCGCCCTCGCCATTGCCGGCTTCCTGCTGGCCGGACTGGGCATCTGGCTGATCTCGCGTCCGGATGGTTCCGGCGACAGCCGCGGAGTTCTCACAGCTGTGCTCGCAGGTGTCGGCTTCTCCGGATTCTTCATCTGCATCAGCCGTACGGGCGACAGTTCTGTTCTATGGTCGTCGGTCTTCTCGCGCGTAGCCTCTCTGCTTTTTGTGGGAGTGATTGTGCTGGTGCGGCGGCGCTGGGCTCCGATGCGGCGCTCCGATGCGGCGGTCGCCTTGTTTGCCGGATGTCTGGACGTCTCTGGCACGGCCCTCTTCATCCGCGCCGCTCAAAGCGGGCGCCTGGATTCAGTGGTGGTGCTGTCGTCTCTCTACCCGGCGTTGACCGTCCTTCTGGCCCGCATCTTCCTCAAGGAACAATTCACACGCTTGAAGACTGTGGGCATTGTCGCCGCATTGGCGGCGGTGCCGCTGATCGCGTTGCAGTAAGGTTTCGGGCGTTATCCCGAGCGGAGTGGCTGCTTCGCTTCCGCGAAGCAACCCGCAGTCGAGGGACCCCTGGCTTTGATATGCGCTGGAGTTCGGCAGAAATTCTGTGCGAGGGCCAAAGGATAGCAATTTCAAACTGCGGCAGTACCGGGCAACTCGCGCTGCCCAACTCTCCCCGCGTGGGCTGTTATAATCAAGAATTGCGCTCATGCCTACGAAGCGTCTGATTCGTTCCACTACAGTTCTTTGCGTCCGCCGCAATGGCAGCGTGGTCATGGCCGGGGACGGCCAGGTCACGCTGGGCGAAGGCGTGATCAAGCACACCGCCAAGAAGATTCGCCGGCTCTATCAGGACAAGATTCTGGCCGGATTTGCCGGCTCCACCGCCGACGCTTTCACTCTTTTCAGCCGCTTCGAATCGAAGCTGGAGCAGTATCACGGCAACCTGGGCCGAGGCGCGGTCGAACTGGCGAAAGACTGGCGGACGGACAAATTTCTGCGGCATCTCGAAGCTCTGCTGCTGGTTTCCGACAAAGAGCAGACGTTCCTGCTCAGCGGCCAGGGCGACGTAATCGAGCCGGACGGCGGTATTGCCGCGATCGGCAGCGGCGGCCCCTATGCCCAGGCCGCAGCGCAGGCGCTGGCGGAACACACCCAGCTTTCAGCCCGCCAGATCGCCGAAGAAGCAATGAAGATTGCGGGCAAAATGTGCATCTATACAAATGACAAGGTGACGATTGAAGAACTGTAAGTCGTCAGTCGTCGGTCTTCAGTTGTCAGAAAGCGACTCGAGCCGACGACTGAAGACTGACGACCAACGACTGATTTATGGCCATTTATTTACCTGCTACCGCTGAAGAAGAACAGATCGCGCTCGACGAGCTGACGCCGCGTGAGATTGTCGCGGAACTGGACAAGCATGTGGTCGGCCAGAAAGCCGCCAAGCGCGCCGTGGCGATCGCCCTGCGCAACCGCATGCGCCGGCAGAAGCTCACGCCCGATCTGGCCGAAGAAGTCATTCCCAAGAACATCATCATGATCGGGCCCACCGGCGTGGGCAAGACCGAAATCGCGCGCCGGCTGGCCAAGCTCGCCAACTCGCCGTTCCTGAAAGTGGAAGCGTCGAAGTTCACCGAAGTCGGCTACGTCGGACGCGACGTCGAGTCCATGATTCGCGACCTGGTGGAGATCGCCATCGAAATGGTGCGCGAGGAAAAACTGGAAGACGTTTCCGACAAGGCCGAACTCAACGCCGAAGAGCGCCTTGCTGGATATTCTTCTTCCGCCGGCCGCGCCGCGTCCGTCGGACGGATCAACCGGCGGGCTTGGTGCTCGAAGGAACGACCTCGTCCGGCGGAGAATCGCAGAGCCGCACCCGCGAGAAACTGCGCCAGCAATTGCGCGAAGGCAAGCTCGACGAGCGCACCGTCGAAATCGACGTCCGCGAGCGCAATTTCCCGTCCTTCGAAATCATCTCCAACCAGGGCGTCGAGGAGATGGACGTCAACATCAAGGACATGCTGCCCAACATCTTCGGCCAGCGCACCAAGAAGCGGAAGATGAAGGTCAACGAAGCCTTCGAGTACCTGATCCAGGAAGAAGAGCAGCGCCTGATCGATATGGACCAGGTCACGCGCATGGCGATTGATCGCGTGGAAGATTCCGGCATCATCTTTCTCGACGAGATCGACAAGATCGCCGGCCGCGAAAGCGGCCATGGGCCGGACGTTTCGCGCGAAGGCGTGCAGCGCGACATTCTGCCGATCGTCGAAGGCACCACGGTCAACACGCGCTACGGCATGGTGCGCACCGACCACATTCTGTTCATCGCCGCGGGCGCATTCCACGTTTCGAAGCCCAGCGATCTGATTCCGGAGCTGCAAGGCCGCTTTCCCATCCGCGTCGAACTGCAGTCGCTCACCATGGAAGACTTCATCCGCATTCTGACCGAGCCGAAGTCCTCGCTGGTGAAGCAGTACACCGCGCTGCTCGAAACCGAAGGCGTGAAGCTGGAATTCACCCGCGAGGCGCTGGAAGAAATTGCGCGCTTTGCCTTCCGGGTGAATGAAGGCACGGAGAACATCGGCGCGCGCCGCCTGCACACCATCATGGAGCGGGTGCTGGATGAAATCAGCTTCGACGCGCCCGACAAAAAAGGCGAGCACATCAAGGTGGACGCCGACTACGTGCGCAAGATGCTGGCCGACATCGTGAAAGACCAGGATTTGTCGCGGTACATTCTGTAGGCACTTTAACCGCAGAGGACACCGGGGACACGGAGGAATCGCAAGATTTTTCTCTGTGTCCTTTGTGTCCTCTGTGGTTAAGATTGTCGGCAATATGAAAGCCATCGACCGGCAGCGGCTGAAGTCCCTGATGCAGCGCGAGCAGCAGCGCTTCGTCAACGAGCGTCCCAAGTCCAAAGCTCTGTTCGAACGTGCGGGCAAATCACTGCTCGGCGGCGTGCCCATGAACTGGATGATCAAATGGGCCGGAGCTTTCCCGCCATTTGTGCGCGAGGCTCAGGGGGCACACTTCTACGATGTGGATGGCCATCGCTACATCGATTTCTGCCTGGGCGACACCGGCGCCATGACCGGGCATTCCCCCTTCGCCACGGTGAAAGCGGTTGAGGAACAGTGCAAGCGCGGAATCACGTTGATGCTGCCGTCGGAAGACGCGATTTTCGTGGCGGAGGAATTGCAGCAACGCTTCGGCTTGCCTTACTGGCAATTCGCGCTCACCGCCACCGACGCCAACCGCTTTTCCATACGCCTGGCACGGCAGATCACGCAACGTCCCAAGATTCTGGTCTTCAACTGGTGTTATCACGGCACGGTGGACGAAAGTTTTATCACGCTGAAAGACGGCGTCGCGCAAGCGCGGCGCGGCAATATCGGTCCGCCAGTAGATCCGGCGGTCACGACCAAGGTAGTCGAGTTCAACGATGTGGCGGCGCTGGAAAAGGCTCTGGCTCCCGGCGATGTGGCCTGCGTGCTGGCCGAGCCGGTCATGACCAATGTCGGCATCGTGCATCCCGAGCCCGGCTACCATCAAGCGTTGCGCGAGCTCACCCGCAAATCCGGGACGCTGCTCATCATCGACGAGACTCACACCATCTGCGCCGGGCCCGGAGGCTACACTCGAGCTGAGAATCTGGATCCCGACTTCTTCATTTTCGGCAAAGCCATCGCCGGCGGAGTTCCGGGCGCGGCCTACGGATTCACGGAATCGGTTGCGCACTCCATCGCCAAAGGCCAGAACCTGGAAGACTGCGATACCGGCGGCATTGGCGGAACCCTGGCAGGCAACGCGCTTTCGCTCGCCGCCATGCGGGCCACCTTGACCAAGGTGCTCACCAAAGATGCTTTCGCCCGCATGATCCCGACGGCCGAACGCTGGACTGCAGGAGTGCAAAAGACGATCACCGAATTCGGCGTGCCCTGGCACGTCACCCGCCTGGGATGCCGCGCCGAATATCAGTTTTCTCCCACGCCGCCCGAAGAACGGCGCCGAGGCCCACGACGCCATGGATTTCGAGCTGGAGCGCTTCATGCATCTGTACGCCATGAATCGCGGCATCCTGCTGACGCCGTTTCACAACATGGCGTTGATGTCGCCGCAGACCGATCAACTCGGATGTGGACCAGCACACTCGCGTTTTCCGCGAGGCCTTGAAGGAATTAGTGGGATAGCCCGCTTCTGTTACCCTTTTATTTTCCGCGCAGAGACCAGACAAAGAAGCTGGATTCACAAACTGGAAATGAAGCGAGCCAACTGGAATTTCCTGATATGCATAATGTCTACTGCTCTGCTTATTTCCTGCGGCACGCCGGGCGTGCCCATGCCCCCGGCTTTGGAGATGGCCAAGCCAGTCACTGATCTGCGCGCGTCGCGTAAGGGGGCAAGAGTGTATCTGGCGTGGACCGTGCCGGACAAGACCACCGATCATCAGTCGGTGCGTCATCCTGGCCCGACTCGCATCTGCCGCAGCCTCAAGCCTGAAATCGGCGATTGCAAAAATCCGGCCGCAGAGATCGCGGCTTCGCAGTTTCCCTTGCCCGAAGCGAGGAAGAAAAACACGCCCACTCCAAAAGTTCAGGCCGGCTATACCGACATCCCTGCCCCCGGAACTGCAAGCTCAGGATCCGACGGCGGATATCACTTACGCTGTGTCGGTACTGAACGAAAGCGGGCGAAGCGCAGGGCTCTCGAACCTGGTACAGGTTCCGTCCGCGCCAACCCTGCCGCCGCCGGAGGCTTTGAAGGCCGAGGTCAAGAGCGAGGGCGTGCTGCTTTCCTGGGCGTGTCCGGCTGGAATTCCATGCAACTCCGGCGATCCAATACAAATTGCGCATTTATCGACGCCAGAGCGATCGTCAAGCGGATGCTGGCGGAGAAAAGGCAAAGACAGCCGACATCCGGGTCGCCGATGTGAACTTTGCGGAATGTTCAGAGACTCAGCCACCCCAGTTTCTGGACCAAACTTTCGAATGGGAAAAGCACTACGACTATCGCGCCACAGTGGTCACGGTCGTCGCCGCAGCGGGCAAGCCGGAGGTCGAAGTCGAAGGCGATGACACGCCCGTGGTCGTGGTCTTTGCCCATGATGTTTTTCCGCCCGCGGTTCCGACGGGCGTGCAGGCAGTTTTCTCCGGCGTGGGACAAGCGCCGTTCATCGATCTGGTGTGGTCTCCGGATACCGAAGCCGACCTTGCCGGTTACAACATCTTTCGCCACCAGGAAGGTGAGCAGCCCGTGAAACTTAATTCCGATCTGGTGAAGTCGCCTGCCTACCGCGACACCGAATGTTCAGTCCGGGAAGAAGTATTTCTACTCGGTGTCCGCGGTCGATGAGCGCGGGAACGAGAGCGCGCGATCTGAAGAGGCGAGTGAGCAGGTACCATAAAGCAGGTACCAGCAGCTCTCAGCTCTCAGTTTTCGTTTGCCGGCTTGCAGATATCGGATATCAGTTGTCTGTTCTCAGTTGTCAGTTCGCGGGGAGTTTAGACATCCGGTTTTTGCTGAGAGCTGATAGCTTAGAACCTATGAAATATTGCCGTTTCCAACTACCTGACCAGGCGCACTATGGTCTGGTGGAATCCGTTGCGGGCTCGGAACACATCACGCGTCTGCTGCTGGAGCCGCCCGAGGCTGCCAGCGAAGACCTGGAAGACTTGCCAACCAAGCGGATGGATCACGTCCCACTAACGGAGGCCACGCTGCTCTGCCCGGTTCGTCCCTCGAAAGTCGTTTGCGTGGGACGCAACTATCGTGACCACGCTGCCGAACTTGGCAACGAAGTTCCAGTTTCACCTCTGATCTTTTTGAAGCCGCCATCTTCTTTGTTGGCGCCGGGCGGCCAGGTTCGCCGGCCACAGGTTTCCGGGCGGGTGGATTACGAGGGCGAGCTTGGGGTCGTGATCGGCAAAAAGTGCTACCAGTTAGGCGCGGACGAAGATGTTCGCCCTTACATCCTTGGCTACACCTGCGTGAACGATGTGACCGCGCGGGATCTGCAGAATAAAGACGGGCAGTGGACTCGGGCCAAAGGTTTCGACACGTTCTGCCCCGTGGGTCCGCTGGTGACCACCGAGATCGATCCCTGGGTGGGGATTGGGGTGGAGACCAGGGTCAACGGAGTAATCCGCCAGCAAGGCAACACCCGGGATTTCATCTTTCCGCTCGAGGTAATTATTCGCTACATCTCCCAGGTTATGACGCTGGAGCCGGGCGACTTGATTCCTACCGGGACGCCCAAAGGTGTCGGCCCGGTCGCGGCGGGAGATGTAATGGAAGTGATAATTGAGGGTGTGGGGACATTGAGGAATCCGGTGTCCTGAATGCGGGCGCGAGCGTCCCGCTCGTGCAAGACCTGGCGCAATGATGGCGGATTTGCGAGTCAGGGCGCGGGCAGTCATGCAAACCACAAGTATTTACCAGTCCAGTATGAGCGGGACGCTCGCGCCTACATGGAGACTTCCCCGATTCTCCATCAGGCTTTATTCTGTTTCCGTCAATCATGTTGCCGCTTCGTCTTTATGTTTTGATTCTGGCTGGCGCCACGGTTCTGGCGATCGCCTACTTCCTGCTGCGCGCCAAGCCGAAGACCGCCGATGATCTGGAGCGGGAGCGGCGGGAATGGCTCGACCGAGTGGGGCGCATCACTGACGGCACGGTGATCGATGTTCAGGAAATGACCGGCGCCGATAACCGGGCGTCCACCTTGCTGATCTACCAGTATGACGTCGCGGGCGTCTCCTACGAGGCCTCGCAGGACGTGACTTACCTGCGTCAACTCATCAATCTTCATTCTTGCCGCCTCGGACTTCCAACGTCGGTGCGTTTCGATCCGCAGAATCCTGGGAATTCGATTGTGCTTTCGGAGCGTTGGATGGGGCTACGACAGTAGCTCAGATCTCCGGCGCTCCCAACAGAAAACCCGGCCGAAGCCGGGCTGCCTCTCGAGAGAATCGGTTGTCATGCCCTTTCGGATTCCGCTACGGAGCGATGCGGTCCGTCAGGGTGTCGTTGTGATATGTGGAATGCTCACGCAATCCGAGCCAGCCACCGCCGGGTTTGAGCGTGTCCGGGACGCTGCTCTTTTCGCCGTTAGCGAAGTCCTGCCATGAGTTGTAGCGGACGACAGCAAGGAAATGCCACGGTCCGCCCTCCAGATGTTGCATCAGCACGGTCCCGGAAGTTGGGTCCCCAACAGCCAGTTGATTTAGCGACTTTTCCAGTTGTTCGCGATGTCCGGGAGCGGCGCGATAGACGGAAACCACATAGACCGAGCCCGAAGTTTTTGTCGCAGAGCCCTCGTCAATGCCCAGGACTTTGCTGAATTCGGCCCAGGACGGACCGTTTATGAAAGTGTCGGTGTGCCATGCGATCAGGTCCCGGCCTGCTGTGGGTACAGGCGCCCCGGCGGCTTCTATGGTGGTTTTGGTTCCGAGATGCTGGATGACTGCATAGTCCCAGTCTTCGCCATCCTGGTGGCGCAGCACGATGCGATGTGTCGACATGGGCGCACTAGGATCCCCTGCCTTCAGATATTCGTTCAGCTCGGCGCCCTTGCCGAGCGCAGCCTTGGCGAAGAGAACGTGATAAAGGTCGGTGCGGGCAGGCGTCGGGTTCTGAGCCTGGCAAAGGGAAACCGACCAGAGCAAAGCGAGGAGCAGCTTGCAGATGCTTTTCAATGTTTCCTCCAAATTTTCTGAGTAGGAATGAGTGACCGGAGAAATTGGCCGATGGGACGGGCGGATTATAACAGTCGCGGAACGTTTTGTTTGGGGGATTGGTTTCAGGCTGGAGGTCTCTGCGAGTAAGCGGGAGGCTCCGCCTCCCCGGTCGGGCGTGGTCTTTCGTGGATTTTTGATTGGTCTTCGGTGACGTTCTCAAGGGACGGGGGGATTGCTAGTGTTCAGGCCAGCCGGGAATCGAAAGGCCGGCCTGAACACTATATGGAAAATACCTCTAAATCCTCGTCTAAACTCAAGATTCTATACGGTGAAGGTGATGCGGATGTACTTGCTGCACAATCAGTTACGATCAAACAGGCGGGCTACGAGGTGACCCAGGCGGAAGGACGCCAGCAGGTGCAGGAAGCCATCCGCCGGGAGGCATTTGACCTCGTGGTTCTGGGGCCGACCTTGACCAAGAACGACCGGCATCACTTGCCGTACATGGTCAAGAAGGCGAACCAGCAGACCCTGGTGCTGGTGATGCACACGGACGGCGAAGGCCATCACGCAGTCGATGCGACCCTCGAGACCGGGCGCAGCATTAAAGCGCTTCTGGAGAGAATCGGCACCATGAATCCGCAGCAGGCGGCGGCCAAGGCAGCCGGCAAATAGCCGGTCGGCATCTCCGGTCAGCGGGTCCTCCCCCGCAATTTTTTCAGCTGAATACAGGTTTGGAACCAAAGACGGCCATCACCCCCACATTTTCTATTTCTATTGTGGGGTTTCTATTGTGCGCTCCGGCTTCGCGTACATCTGTGAGCACGAATCTGAACATTAAACACGTGGAAAAAGCTTCCAAGATGGGACTGCTATTTCTTGCTGATCAACCCCATTCCACCTGAGAAGTGGAACAACACCTTAGAAGCATTGACAGAAGCATTCACGAGTCGGCAATCCCCGCCTTCGGGAGCTTAAGCCAACCTCGGCTCTCCCAACTCACCTGCCGAACTGCGCTCGGCCTGGACGGGCCGGAGACCCGTCCCCACACGGGCATGTAGCGAGGCTCTAGTCACGCACATCTGTGAACACGAATCAGAATGGTTAACTGGTGGGAGAAGCCGTCGAGCCAGGACGACCTTGTTTGTCCGATTGAGGCAGTCTCACTTGAGAAGTGGACCGCGGGCACTTTCTGGCAGTATAAGAATCTCAGAACTGGTCTCTGCCAGTCCCAGGCGGAGATGACCTTGCAGCGCAGGCATCACGATTAGCACGACTCAGCCTCGTTATCGTGGACAGATAAGGTTAGTCAGGTCGACCGAAAACAATTACGTGGGTTAATTTTGTGGCTTGCAGCGCAAAAAGTGGGAGCGGCCCGTTAAAATGTTTGGCGATGCCGCAATTCAGGATCTACCTGCAATGAACAGCGACCTTCCAAGCCCCGCCACCGCCGAGAAGAGGATTTACATTTGCTTGAGTGGGCTGCCGCTCTCGTTTCACCTGGAATGGCCGTTTCACAAGTCAACCTCGGGCGCCGACTTTTGGGTGCTGCATGCCGACATTGCGCTGGAGAGCTCACTCGGACTCCACGCTCCAGTGTCAGTGAACTTGTCCGCGACCGTACGCGAGGTGATGCCGTCGCTTGAACCAAGAGATATTGAGGCTCCAGTAATCAACGCTCTGCGCAAAGAGGTTGATCGCAAGCAGATTGAATTCCTGAAGTCAGGGAAGCGAGTGCCGGTGCAATTTTCCAGCCGCTACTACGATTTCAAGCGCAACAAGTGGGTGTTTGGAAAAGCCACGGACGAAGCGATAGCTCGGATGATCGCACGGAAGGTCTATTGGCACAGTAAGGTTGCGGGAGGGCCGGTCTGGCTGGGCGATCCCACGGAGGCGCTGTTTTTGGAAACCTCGCCCGTGCACGTCCTCGAGCTGGCGCAGAAGTTGAGAGAGCAGGAGCTGATGACGCTGGCGGGCGAGTGGGCTTCAGCCAATGCGTCCCTGATGGCGCAGGCGGAGAAGTTTGAGGCCGACATGCGCGCGGCCGTCGCTGAGCTTGAACAGAAGCACGCGTTTGAGAGAGGATAGTAGAGAGGTCAGTCCGGCTTGTGCCAAGAGCATGAATAGAATCGCACGAGCGGGGCGCTCGCGCCTACCTGACGCTCGCCTACATTTAAGGGCTACTGCTGTTTACTGATTGTCCCGTTAATCTCCACGAGGGAATCGTTTTGAATCGTGTAAGCGTCATTGCCCGAAACCAGGTAAAAGACCAGGTTGTTGGACAGGTTGCTGATTGAGCCAACGGCGCGTCCGTTGCTTGAAACCGTGTAGGTCCCAGAGAGGACAATCGGTCCAGTAACTGATCCATTCGTGTTGGTGACCTCATTCAAGGTCAATTTCCCGGAGCCGTCCCACTGCAGCGTACCAATCCGATCTTTAGTGATTGCAACTCCCGTGGTGAAGTCAAATCCGTTCATGACGAAACCATACTGGCCGTTCATCGAGCCATTGGAGAATGTAGCGCTCTGTTGCAGGTCGAGAGTGCCCTCAGAGACGTTCGTGGCGTCATTGACCAGGAAGAAACCACGGGATGGGCTCTCCATCCAGACCACCAGGCTGTTGTTGGCGGCAGTAGTTAAAGTCAGCAGGAAGCGGCCTGGAGTAGTCTGCGTGTAAGTTCCGGTGAAAGCGACATTGGTTCCGCTATTACCATCCTGGACCGAGTCGCGCACTCCGGCTGTGATGTTTCCGCCGCTGGCAGTGAAGCGGCCCGCGGTATTCGCGCCGCCCAGAGTCGTCGTGTCACCCTTGCTGCCGAAGGCATAGCTGCCGGAAAGTGCAGGCCCGGCCGTCTGCAGTTCGGCCCGGCCACTTCCCGTGATTCCGGGAGTGCCCTCCAGGAAACGTATGTTATTGGCATCGACGATGTAGTAGATGAAGTTGGAGGTGGCAGGCGAACTGTCGGTGAAGGTGCCGGTGTTTCGTCCAGTCGTCGGATCGGGAGCGTTAAGCGAACCAGTAAAGGTCAGGGAAGTCAGGGTTCCGTTGCGATTCACATCCTCGTTGCCCGCACTGACCGTACCCCCAGAAGTGGTGAAGATACCCACGCTGCCGATCGATTGCGTCAGCGTGAGATCGTGTTCCCGAAAAACAAAAGTGCCGTTGGGAACGGCGGCCAGGGCCGCAGGGTTCTGCTTCTCCGCGAGTCCGCTCGCGCTCAGTGTCGTATCACCCTCAATAAAATAAACCTTGGAAGCGCTGACCATGGTCACGCCCAGAGTGATCGTCCCCACGGCAGTTTGCAGATTCAGGCTTCCGGTGCCGTCGCTGTTGATGGCATAGACGCCGGTTCCGGTGGTGGTAGCCACACTCCCGCCCTCAGAGAAATCATCGGTGACGCTGGTGACAGTTCCGCTGCCGTTGGCGGCGAACACCCCGGCTTCGCGATAAGGCACGCCGTTCGGGTTAACGCTGAAGTCAAACCCTTCTATCTGATAGACATATTGTCCGTTAAGACTGGCGTTGGAAAAGCTCCCTTTGGGAATGAAGCCAGGTACGGAACCATTACTCGACCCACAAGCTGTAGATAGCACAAGAGCAGACAGCCCCAACAACAGATATAGTTTTGTCATAACAAAATGTGCAGTCTTGACTCCCCTACTCCTTAAAGGCGTCGGACCGACGTGTACTGTCACTTTGAACACGTTCGCAGACGGAAAGTTGTCCGCACATATGTCTAGTTTTGTATACGCTGACAGTCGTAACCCGGCGGGATAGTTACCCTTCAGAAATCTCTGCAGTTCGCGGCGATACTTCTTTAACCTTGGTTCTTCGCGTGAACCATACCACCAGGCGATAGCCCAGCAACAAGGAGAGCACGAAAGCATATTGGGCAGGCTTGGTGATGTCAGCCTTCACCAGCCACCAGTAATGTATTACCCCAGCGATGGCGCTGAAGTAGATCAGGCGATGGAGAGCTCGCCAGCGTTTGCCACCGAGACGCCGAATCCAGCCCTGGGTTGAGGTCAGTGCCAGCGGAATGAGCAGCACAAATCCAGTAAAACCCACGGTAATGAAGCGGCGTTTGGTCACATCGGCCCATATTTCGTGCAGGTCGAAAAATTTGTCGAGCCAGATGTAAGTCAGGAAATGCAATATCGCGTAGAAAAATGCGAATAGCCCGAACATGCGCCGGTAGCGAATCAGCCATAGCCGACCGGTGAGTTTGCGCAGCGGCGTAATGGAGAGGGTTACCAACAGGAAGATCAGGATCCAGTCGCCAGTGGAGTGGGTGATGACTTCGATAGGATTGGCACCCAGAAGGCCCATGTACGCTTTCCAGCCCAGACGGGCGAGCGGGCCCAGGCAGGCCAGGAAGACTACGGGTTTGAAATAGCGGATCATCGCGCGTGATCTTTTTCCGACGTTTGCCGCGTTTCTTCTTTCAATCTTTTGCGAGTTTCAATCTTTTGCGAGGGCAAGATGCCCTCGCGACAGCCGGCGGGACGCCGGCGCTACGATACGGCCCGTCAGAAATTCTTTTTCAAGTCCATGCCGGAATAGAGCGATGCCACCTGGTCGTAGCCGTTGAACATGAGTGTGGGACGCTTGAGGAATTCGCCCAAGCGGCGTTCCTTGGCCTGGCTCCAGCGGGGATGATCCACATTGGGATTCACATTGGAGTAGAAGCCGTACTCGTTGGGAGCGGAGCGGTTCCAGGTGTTGGTGGGCTGGCCGCCGGTAAATTCAATTCGGACAATGGCCTTGATGCTTTTGAAGCCGTACTTCCAGGGCACGACCAGGCGCAGCGGCGCACCATCCTGGTTGGGCAGCACTTCACCGTACATGCCAAAGCACAGCAGCGCCAGCGGGTGCATGGCCTCGTCCATGCGCAAACCTTCGACGTAGGGCCAGGTCAGTACGTTACCGCGCTGGCCGGGCATTTGTCCGGCATCGAACAGGGTGGTGAACTGGACGAACTTCGCCTTGGGCTGGGGATCGGCGCGCTTGATCAATTCGTTGAGCGAAAACCCCACCCAGGGCACAACAATGGACCAACCCTCCACACAGCGGTGGCGATAGATACGCTCTTCGGGCGTCGCCATTTTGATGATTGCGTCGACGTCGAGGACCTGTTTCTTTTTGACGTGCCCGTCAATCGTTACCGTCCAGGGCCGGGTCCTGAGATTTTTGGCCAGTCCCGCTGGGCCGTATTTGTCCGTTGAAAACTCGTAGTAATTGTTGTAGTTGGTCACGTCCTTATAGGGCGTGATGGTTTCGTTGGTCGAGAATGGGCTCTTCTGGATGCCATCGATTTTGCTGTTGCCTTCGGCCGCGGCGGTGACTGAGGGAGACGCTAATTCACGCACGCCGATACCTGCCGCAGCTGCCGCGCCCGCGATCGCCGTGCCAGCCAGAAACTTGCGCCGGTTCAGGTAAAGGCTCTTCGGGGTAATTTCAGAGGACGGGATATCAGGCGCTTTTTTGATCAGCATAAAAAAAATCTCCAGCAGTAATACGTGGCGAACTACCGGGCTGGATTCAACGCTTTGCGCTCCCAGTGTCTTCTATTCTCTGTCAAATAAGACGCATTTGACGATGGAAAGTTGCATTCGGGCGAGAGGTCGGCGTAAACCAAAGCCCACTGGATGCAGGCGCGAGCGGCCCGCTTCGTGCAGCCCTCAATCCCGCGTGAGGCGATCTTGCACGGGCGGGGCGCCCGCGCCCGCATGACGCCCGCGCCCACATGACAGTATGCTGCTATGTGGTCGCCCCGAGCACTTCGCAGGCTTGCCGGATTTCGTCGCGCTGCACACTGCTCAGGGCGAGAAACTCGAAGCCATGGCGCAGGCCGTCACGGTATCGCACCAGGGCGCGGAATTTTATGGGAGACGCCGCCATAGGCAGCGCAAATTCCATGAAGACAACTTCACCGGTTTCGAGCGCGCCGGTCAGGGTAGCGCCAATGCCATCCTCTCCCAACTCGTTCGAACGGCCCCACAGTGAGACACTCGTTCCCGAGCGAAAAACGTGGACAGATAGATTGACGTTGAGGGGATACCGGGCAAAGCGGCGCGGCGGTTTGGGAGTCGATTGATCGTCACGCAGGGCGCCGCTCATGTTGTCCCTCTTCCAGTTCTCTCCCGCAAACATCAACCTCGCAGATTACTGAAATGTCGAATATTACTGATTTCCGTGCAGAGGGTACCCCGCTTCGAGCGGAAGTTTGCCTTCCACTCGCAATACCGTGATGCCTCCGGTAATGGAGTACACATCCACCAGTCCAATTGCGCCGGGAGTAGACTCCACGGCTTCCACCAGATTTCGGTCTGAGTTCACCACGACGATCGCCGGATGATTCGCCCGGCCATGGTTGGCGGCGGTAATCAGGGCGCTGACTTCCTCCTTCGACATGCCATAAACTTTTTCCAGAACCAGCTTCATCTCGGGTGAGGCCGGGTCGCGGCTAAAGAAGGTTACAGGTCTTCCCTTGGGCCAGCGATTGGTCTGGCCTTTGCAGATCTTGATCAGCTCCGGCATGCTGACTTCGGTCACATCATTGGATTTGTTCGAAACCAGGGCCAGATCTTTAGCCGCCGCCCCGGCACTCCAGAGTGCGACGAATAACAACACGCCTAAAACACGCAGGCAAAGCACGGCATTCTCCCAACGCAATCAAAGATCTCAGTGCTAGCGATTGTCACTGAACTTTCAGCGATGCTCAATGCTAACCCGAGACTAGGTTACCAGTGTAGGCACTACAGGGGATGGCTGTCGTATCATCTCCTGCATGGCTGCCCTGCCCGAGCCGTCGCTGATCCTGAGCTTCGAAGAGGCGCGTCACCTGGTGGAGGCTTACGCCGGTCGGCTGCATCCCCATGGCAAAGAACTGGTGGAGTTGCTGGAAAGTACGGGACAAGTTCTGGCTGAGCCGGTTTTCGCCGATCGTAATTTCCCGCCATTCCCCAGGGCTATGCGTGATGGGTACGCGATCCGGGCCGCAGATCTCGCGCAACTTCCGGCAACACTCGACGTAGTCGGAGAAATCAAAGCCGGCGCTGCAAAAAATGATATCCCCACTCTGCAGCCGGGACAGGCTGTGGCGATCATGACGGGCGCGCCGGCACCGCCGGGCGCGGATGCCGTGGTGATGGTCGAACACACTTCGCAACAGGGCAGCCGGGTACAGATCATGAAAGGCGTGGCTTCGGGCGACAACATTGTCGCCGCCGCGTCGGAGGCCAAGCGCGGCAACCGGCTGCTGTCTCCGGGAATGCGGCTGGACTACGCCGGCATCGCGGTGGCAGCTTCGACGGGAAGAAGTCATCTGCTGGTCTACCGGAAGCCGCGAGTTGCGGTGCTTGCGACCGGCGACGAAATCGTTGACATTGACGTTCCTCCCGCCGCCAACCAGATCCGGAATTCCAATAGCTATTCGCTGGCGGCGCAGGTGCAAGCCGCTGGGGGAGAGCCGGTACTGTTGCCGGTCGCTCCCGACGAACCGCAGCGGTTGCGTGAACTCATCGCCGATGGACTCGAAGCCGATCTGCTTTTGCTTGCGGGCGGAGTGTCGATGGGCAAGTACGATCTGGTGGAGCGGGTGCTGGCAGAACTCCAGGCTGAGTTTTTCTTCACCGGGGTACAGATACAGCCAGGTAAACCGGCTGTTTTCGGACGCGTTCCGGCTCGTGAACAGCCGGCATCCGTGCCTCATACTTATTTCTTCGGGCTGCCGGGAAATCCATTGTCTACGATGGTGACTTTCGAGCTCTTCGCCCGTCCGGTGCTTGAGGCACTGGCTGGCTTGACGATGCGCAAACTAGTGTTCTTGCACGCACGCCTGAAGTCGGAGGTAAAAGCGAAAACCGGCCTGACGCGATTCCTGCCCGCAATTATCTCCGGAGAGTTCGAAGGCGCGGAGGTAGAACTCGCTGGATGGCACGGGTCCGGCGATGTGGCAGCCATGGCCAGGGCAAATTGCTACATGGTGATTCCTCCGGATCGCGAGCGCATTGCGGCGGGGGAATGGGTGCCGGTGATGATGATGTAGGCGCGAGCTGCGACTCAACAGTCCGGTCTTGAGTTCAACTCGGCCCGTGTTAAAGAGATCTCGTCACTTCGGGCCTTCATGGCTAAGCTGGTTACAAGCAGGAGTGAGGAAGTTTTTTTTTGGATTGCGCCGCTGCGGAGCCTTGCTCCACCGGACAGCCGGGGGCGGCTGTCCCCGCGTGATTTGATCTTGGGGACGCACGAGCGGGACGCTCGCGTCTACATTCGCTCAACATTTAAGATGGGCTTTCGTCATGCCTAAGAAGCTCTCTCACTACGACCGCGACGGCCGCGCCACGATGGTGGACGTCTCCGCCAAAGCAGCCAGCAAGCGTGAAGCCTCGGCCAGCGCGTTCGTAGCCATGAAACCTGCCGTGCTTAAAGCCTTGCCCAAAAATCCCAAGGGCGATCCGCTGGAGGTGGCCCGACTGGCGGGGATCATGGCGGCCAAGCGCACGGCTGAACTGATCCCGATGTGCCATCCCCTGCCGCTTTCCCACGTTGATGTGATCTTGCGGCTGTGCGAAAATGGCGTCGCTATTAGCTCAAAAGTTATCACCACAGCAGTTACCGGAGTGGAGATGGAAGCTTTGGTAGCGGCCAGCATCGCTGCGCTGACCGTGTACGATATGTGTAAGGCGCTGGACAAGGGAATCGAGATCCGGGAGATCGTGCTCGGGCACAAATCCGGAGGCAAGAGCGGCGATTACACCCGTGTCCGCACAAAGACCTAGCCTGCCATGCCGAATAACGTCAAAGTCCTGCTGGTGGACGACAATCCCATGGTGCTCGGAATGTTGCAGGGAGCGTTGACTCCGCTGGCCCGGGTGACCACCTCCAACGATTCGGCCGATGCCTTGCTGAAAGCGGTGGACGACCCGCCCGATCTGCTGGTGAGTGATTACCGCATGCCCGGCATGGATGGGCAGCAACTGGTGGAGAAGCTCAAGAGCCGTCCCAAGACCGCCGGCATTGCGGTGATTCTTCTGGCCAGCAAAGCCGACATCATGGAAAAATTTTCCAACCATGAGCCGGTTGATGACTTCGTGGAAAAACCTTTTTTTCTCAAGGAAGCCACCCAGCGAATCAAGCGCGTGATCGACAAAATCTCGCTGGAAAAAATGGCCAAAACTGCGCCTTCGGACGGCGTGTTGCGCGGCAGCCTGGCGCAGATGAACGTGATCGACCTGGTGCAATCGCTGGAGATGGGGCGGAAAAGTTGCGCGCTCACGCTCACGCTCGACCGCGACAAATGCGAGATGTATTTCAAGGAAGGCCAGGTAACTCACGCAGTCTACGGCTCACTGACCGGCGACCCCGCTGTGTTCAAAGTGCTGGGCTGGACCGGCGGCAACTTCCAGATCAACTTCGAAGGCAAGACCAACAAGCAAACCACCACGCTGAACACCCAGGGCCTGCTCATGGAAGGCCTGCGCATGCTCGACGAGTCCAAGCGCGATGACGGAGACGCCGAGGAAGAAGAGGAAGATGTCCTCCTCGACTCCTGAAGGCTCGTCTGTCGAAAAATTGACGGCGGCCGTTCTCACAGTCAGCGATTCCTCGGCGCGCGGCGAGCGGGGGGATCTTTCCGGGCCGGCAGTTGCGGCAATCCTCGAACAGCGAAATTTTTCGGTAGTCGCCACTGAAATCGTCGCGGATGACGAGGCCGCCATTCAAAAGGCGCTCATTCGCCTGGCAGGCAAAGCTCGGCTCGTGGTGACAACTGGCGGAACCGGCATCGCCAAACGCGACGTTACCCCAGAGGCCACCAAGGCGATCTGCGATCGCTTGCTGGAAGGTGTCCCCGAGCGCATGCGCTTCGAAGGGTCCAAGAAGACGCCGCTGGCGGCGCTCAGCCGCGGAATCTGTGGAGTGCGGGGAACGGTATTGATTCTGAACCTGCCCGGAAGTCCGCGCGGCGTGTCTGAATCTCTGGAGGCAGTGGTCGATCTGCTGCCCCATGCGCTGGCGCTGCTGAGCGGAAACACAAAGCACACGTAGTTTGTTTGTCCGGGTGTGGGGCAGGCGCCCCGCCCGCCGTCGTTGAAGCTGTTTTCTGTGGGTTCAGTTGTTTGCTTTTAAACATGCCAGTTTTGATTCTCAATGCCCAAGTCAAGAGCGGCGGGCGAGAGCGCCCGCCCCACACATTTGCTAGGCTTACGTCTTGAAAACAATCAAACACATATTCCTGCGCTATACCGCGTTTCTTTGGGGGCTGCTCAAGCCCTTGGGAGCATGGGGAGTGTTTGTGATCGCCGCGCTCGATGCCGCCGCACTCGGGCTGCCGATGGATCCAGTAGTCGCGACTTACGTGTATCAGAACCGTCCCAAGTTTTTGTTGTATGTGCTCATGGCGTCGGCGGGATCGACGCTGGGCAGCATCGTGATTTACGGGATCGGGTATGTAGGTGGCGAAGAATTGTTACGCAAACGTATTTCAGCGGCGCGCTTTGAGAAGTTTCATCAGGCATTCGACAAACATCCGTTCTGGAGCCTGATGTTTCCCGCAATGCTGCCTCCGCCTACTCCGTTCAAGTTATTCGCGCTGGCGGCGGCCGTTTCGGAGATGCATTTCGGCCACTTTCTGCTGGCTATTTTTGCCGGGCGCTTCGTGCGCTTCCTGCTGCTTTCCATTCTTACCTTAAAGTTCGGCCCCCAGTTCGTGCGCATCTTTGGAGATGTTTTTCGGGAACATTGGGCCTGGGTGCTGGCGGCAGTGGCGGTGGGATTGTTGGTCTGGCTGATAACGATGAGCCTAAAGAGAAGGAAAACGTAGACGCGTGGGACAGCCGGCCTCGGCTGTCCGGTCGAGCATCGCTCGACGACTGGATTTTTGGTGGCACGAAGATAGCGGAGTGTTGCTCCGCTGGACAGCCGAGGGCGGCTGTCCCCACGTAGTTTGTAATGAACTAAGCCGCAGCGGGGTGGTCGCCTTCGCCGAATGCTCCGGACAACGCCTTCAACGCCACCGGCGTGGCAAAAAAGACCGACGTAAACAGCAAATCGCCTTCCAGCGCGTGGCGGAAGAATGGCAGGGCCAGAGTGTAGGACGTCATCAGGCCGCTAAGATTCTTGGGATACATGTCATACGCCGCCCAGACCGCGAAGTTGCTGATCACGAAGAAAGAAACCGAACTGGCCAGGGCTGCGCCGATTACGGGCAGCGGTTTTGCGTTAGCCCGAAGCCGGGTGCCCAGCCATAGCACCGCCGCATACCATGCCCAGGTCACGAAATGGTCCCAGACGAACGGGTAGGTGTAGACCAGCTTGGTGAGGACAACGTCCGTGGCGGCCAGCACAACCAGCGGCACCCACAGGAACCGGCGCGAGCCGCGAGCCCCAAAGAAAAGCAAGGCTGCCGCTACCGGGGTAAACGTCCAGGGATGGGGCATAAAGCGAACTGCGACGGCAAGCGCCAGGAACAGGTAGGCCAGCATGATCACCTCAACAAACTGCAGGAATGATTGTGGCGCGGCCAGAGCCCTGCGTCAAGTTAGGGATGCCAATCAGAAGCTCTGCGACATCAGCGCCGCTGCCGAAAAATCACTCACCATTCTTGGTTCCCCTCGATACCACCCGGCTGCGCGTGCCGAAGCTCTCCCGCACGACGTTCAGATTTCGATCAAGCTCCACGCTGGCGGTCAGGACGCCCCGGCGTGTCGAGTCCGGATAGTCGAAGCGGAGGTCGCGGAAGCGAACGATGTAGCCGGTGTCGGTCTGCTCGGTTTCGGTGATGGAGTATTTTGCCCAATCCAGGTAGACCCGCCCCAGTTCGCTGCGCTTGGCCGCCAGCGTCACCGGAGTCTCTTCCGGCTTTGGCCGAATTCGCATACGGCCCTCGGCGTCCGCCTCCGGGATTGAGGAATCCACCAGCATGGTCGCGAAAGAATCCTGAGTCTCGACCACGCCAAACCAGCGAAACGGGTTCACCCAGTAGGGAAAGGCCGAGGCGCGGAGGGGATCGGCTCCGTTATAAATTCGCGACTCCAGAGCGTTGACCGCGCGGCGATGCTCGTAATCCCGGACAGTCCAGACGGCAACCACTCCAAGCAGAGCCAGCGATGCTGCCAGGCGGCCGGGAGGGCCTTGGCGGCGCGCGCCAATCTCGTCGTTGATCAGGGAGAACAAGGCCGGCACAACCAGGCCCGCGATCAGCAGGGCGAGTATGACCGGTTCCAGGATGAATACTATGTCCCAGGAGTACCACTTTTCCCAGAAGGGCCAGAACGGACGCACGCCGTAATTGTTGGTGAAATCGAGCAGGATGTGAGTCAAGCCCGCGAGATAGGCGAAAAAAAACAGCAGAGCCCAGCGCGGCGGCCGGTTGGGATCTTTCAATTTGCGCCCGCGCACGCGCCAGATCGAGTACATGAGTCCGATTACCGCCGCTTGCACAAGTATCAGACCAAGAAAAGAATGGGTGAACCCGCGATGGTGGGCGAATCCGAAGACCGGATCCCTGAAGCTTCCCAGAACGTCGATGTCGGGAGCTTCCGCGGCCAGCGTCATGGTGGCTGTAGCCAGCGCGGTCTTGCGATTGAAGCCGGTGCGAGCCAGGCAAGCACCGGTCAGGAAGTGGGTGATGGGTTCCAAAAAGGTATTTTAGGTTATCGGGTTTTTAGGCGCAAAAAGCTTTAGGTCAAAAGCCGCGGGCGAGGGCCCGCGCCACACGTACTTAGTTCGGGACGAGCAGGGACAGGGCGTTTGGGACTACTGTGATCTCCGCCGGGAGCGTGCCCAGCAGTTCGCCGTCGGCTTCGACGAAAATGCGTCTTGAGGCCGAATTTCCCAGCGTGTGGCACTCCAGTTTCACGCCGTGAAGCAGGTCGATTCCCCCTACCTGCCACTTGGCTCCGACCAGACCTCGGATGATGTAGCGCAGATAAGCCAGGCGGCTACGGGTACGGAACAACACCAGGCGCAGATCATTGCGTTCAAGCGATGCTCCGGGCGCGAGCTCGCGAAGCACACCTCCGAAATTGCAGATTCGGACTGCCAGCAGTTGTGAAACTTCGGCCTGAATGCCGGAGGATTGGATTCCCGCGGCGCGGTCGCGGTCAACCTCAATGGCAAATTTCTCCAGAGGATGAGTCAGCCACAGCCGAGTAGCCTGGGCGTAATAGGCAACCATTCCGAGGCTGCCTTTGAGGAGTGGATTCAATTTGTAGAACAGGTGCGCATCCACGCCGACTCCGACGGCAACAGTGAAAAGGCGGGAGCCACGATTGCCGTCAAAGTCGAGGTACTCGACTCGGCCCAGGGCTATGCACCGGGGTTTCGCCGACAGGCTGGCGCGGGCTGCTTCCACAGCGCTAAGGGGCAAGCCGAGATCGTGGGCCAGGGCGTTGGCCGTGCCCAGGGGAATGATTCCCAGGGCAGCGTCGGTGCCAACCATGCCTTGCAACACGTCGTGCGCCGTGCCGTCGCCTCCGCAGGCGAAGACCGTGTCGCAGCCCTCGGCGATAGCCTGACGCGCTTGCCCGGCGGCTTCGGCCTGCCCGCGCGTGGGCTCGGCAGTGGCGCTGACTCCGGCCTGTTGCAGCACGGCCAATGCGGCCTCCACGTCCGCTACTCGTCGTGTGTGGCGCCGTCCGGAGAGCGGGTTGTAAAGAAGAATAGCTTTGCGCATGAATGATGGAACGTTGGCACGACGGAGAGTCGGAAGTAAAAAATGAAAATCACATGGATTGTACCGGAAAGCCCTGCGGCGTCCGGCGAAGCCGTTGCGCCGGCACGGTGTTTTCACTAAGCTAGTCCTTGGTTAGGGCCCTTCACCGTCATCTCTAAAAAATTGATTCCCTCCGAGGAGGTTCTATCCTCATGAAATTCTGGATTTGCGTTCTGTTCTGCCTATTGCTGTGCGGCGTCGTCACTGCCCAGGATCATCCGGCTCCCCCTCAATCCCAGCCGGCGACTCTGATGCCGGGACTGGGCGATCTGCATCATCCCGTGTCCACCAAGAACCAGCAAGCGCAGCAATTCTTTGATCAGGGACTGCGTCTGATCTACGCCTTCAACCACGATGAAGCAGCTCGTTCGTTCAGGCGGGCATCCGAACTCGACCCCAAGCTTGCCATGGCTTTTTGGGGAATTGCTGAGGCCGTGGGACCAAACTACAACGATCCGGCCAGCGATGAGCGTTTTGTCGAGGCTCACAATGCCATCCAGAAAGCGGTCGACCTTTCGGGCAATGCTTCCCCTGCCGAGCAAGCCTACATTCAGGCCATGGCGCTGCGCTTTCCCGCAGACCCTAAAGCGGACCGCCGGCAGGCGGCCGAGGCTTATCACGACGCCATGCGCGATGTGGCGCAGAAATTCCCGGATGACCTGGATGCGGCTACACTTTTTGCCGAGTCAGGTATGAACCTGCACCCCTGGGGCTTGTGGCACAAGGATGGAACCCCGGAAACCGGCACCGAGGAGATCGTCGAGACCCTCGAATCGGTGCTGAAGCGCGATCCCAACCATATGGGCGCGATCCACTACTACATTCACACCGTGGAGGCCTCGGCGTCGCCGCAGCGCGCACTGGCGGGGGCGAACAAGCTGGCTGCGATGGCGCCTGCCGCAGGGCATCTAGTCCACATGCCGGCCCACGTTTACATCCGGACCGGCGATTACGTATCCGCGGTCAAGACCAATGAGGCGGCAGCGCTCGCGGATCAGGCCTATATCAAGAGCAGCGGGGCGCAGGGCATTTATCCCATGATGTATTACAGCCACAATCTGCATTTCATCGCCATGTGTTCGGCCATGTCCGGTGACTATGCCGAGGCCAGGCAGGGCGCTGCCAAGCTGGCCGCGCACGTGGGTCCTTTCGTCAAGGACATGCCGCCGCTGGAAGGTTTCATGACCATTCCCATGGCGGTTGATGTTCGCTTTCACAAGTGGGACGACATTCTGAAAATGCCGCAGCCCAGCGCCGACATGAAGATCACGACCGTGTTCTGGCATTTTGCCCGCGGCATGGCGCTGGCCGCCAAGGGTAACGCCAACGAAGCTGAGAGCGAATACAAAGTAGTGTCGGGTGCCGAAGAGAACACACCGGAAGACGTGGTGTTCGCGATGCCCGTAAACAACAAGGCCAAGGACGTCTTGAAAATCGCTAAAGATGTACTGGGCGCGAAGATCGCCTTGGCTAAAAAGGACAACGGCTCTGCAATCGCGCAGTTGCAAGAGGCGGTATCGGTGCAGGACACCCTCAAATACAACGAGCCCGAGGATTGGTTTTTCCCGGTGCGCGAATCGCTGGGCGCGGCCCTCCTGATGAATGGCGACGCCGCGGGCGCGGAAAAAGTTTTCCGCGAAGATCTCGACCGCCACCCTCGCAACCCGCGTTCGCTGTTCGGCCTGGAACAGGCACTGAAAGCCCAGAAGCGGGATTACGACGCGCAATTTGTGCAGAAGCAGTTCCAGGCGTCGTGGAAGGGCGGGCCAACCCAACTAAGAGTGGAGGATTTAGTGTAGGCGCGAGCGTCCCGCTCGTGCACGCCGAGCTACGCTTCTGCGGGCCCGCTACGAACGGAGCGATTAGTTCGGCATGGCCGCGCGAAAAATGCCGCGAGACACAGGCACGTCAAAATCAACTTCGAAGGTCGCGGGCGAGGGGCGCCCGCGCCACACATGCATGGGTAACCACCAGCTGCCTAGGCACAGCCCGCCTTATTGGCCGAATATAATCTTCTAATCATGGCCACCGCGACCAAGGGCTCCGAAAAAAAGATCGAAGCGCTGCGGGAAAAAATCCGGCACCACGAATACCGCTACTACGTGCTCGACGATCCCGAGATTTCAGACGCCGAATTTGATCAGCTCATGAACGAGCTGAAGAAGATCGAGGAGGAAGACCCTGAACTGATCACACCCGACTCTCCCACCCAGCGTGTCGGCGGCAAGCCTCGCGAGGGGTTCCTCAAGGCGCCTCACTCCTCGCCCATGCTCTCGCTGGACAACACCTACAGCGAAGACGAACTCCGCAACTGGGAACGGCGGGTTCACGAGCTCAGCGGGCGCGACGACGTCGACTATGTTTGCGAATTGAAGCTCGACGGCATGTCCCTGGCATTGCATTACGAAGATGGCAAGCTGGTCCTTGGTATTACCCGCGGTGACGGAACGATTGGTGAAGATGTCACTTTAAACGTGCGAACCGTGCGCTCGATTCCGCTTTCCATTCCCCCGGAGAAGTTGAAAAAGGCTGGAATTCCCGCGGATTTCGAAGTTCGCGGCGAGATGCTCATGCCTATCGCCGCCTTCAAAAAAATGAATGGGGAGCGCGAGCAGAAGGGTCTGTCTGTTTTTGCTAACCCGCGAAATGCGACCGCGGGCACTGTGCGCCAGCTCGAGCCGTCGATTACCGCTCAGCGCCGGCTTGACTATTTCGGATATGCGCTGCTGCGGAACGGCCGCACCCTGATGGACCGGCACTGGGAAACTCTGAACGCGCTGGATGCGGCCGGCTTCAAGGTCAATCGCAGCCGCAAGCTGGTCAAGACCTTCGATCAGATCTGGGACTTCATCACCCAGGAGGAGCCCAGGCGCGAAACTTTGCCTTACGAAATCGACGGCATCGTGATCAAGGTGGATCGCACCGCGCTGCAACGGGAGCTGGGTTACACCGGTAAAGCGCCCCGCTGGGCCATCGCCTACAAATTTGCCGCGCGCTCGGGCATCACCAAAATCGAAGACATCCTGGTGCAAGTCGGACGCACAGGAAAACTCACGCCGGTCGCAGCTTTGAAGCCGGTGCCGATCGGTGGAACTACAGTCAGCCGCGCCACCCTCCACAATATGGACGAGATTGAACGCCTGGGCGTGAAGATTGGCGACTGGGTGGAAGTTGAGCGCGGTGGCGACGTCATCCCCAAAGTCACGAGGGTGGTCGAAGATAAAGACCACCCTCGCGGTCACAAGCTGTTTCACATGCCGGAGAGATGTCCGGTGTGCGGCGGGCATGTGGTCCGCACCGAGGGAGAGGCAGATCACCGCTGCGTCAATGCCAACTGCCCCGCCAAGCTGCGCGAGACCATCCTGCACTTTGCTTCACGCGGCGTGATGAATATCGATGGCTTAGGCGACGCACTTGTGACTCAACTCACTGACCGCGGACTGGTTAAGAACGTCGCCGACATCTACCGCCTGACCAAGGACGATCTCCTGAAACTGGAGCGTATGGGCGATAAGTCAGCGGAGAACGTGCTGGACGAAATCAGGAAATCGAAGCAACTGCCGTTCGAGCGCTTGATCTATGGATTGGGTATTCGCATGGTCGGCGAACGCACCGCGCAATTCCTGGCAGAACATTTCGGTTCCATGGATGCGCTGATGAAGGCTGGCGAGGAAGAACTGCAGGAAGTGAATGAAGTCGGCCCCCGGATCGCCCAGAGCATTGTGGAATTTTTCCAGGAGCCGAAGAACCGAGCACTGGTAAAGCAACTGGAGGATCTGGGCCTGCGGTTGACCGGAATCAAGAAAGAACGCGGAACAAAGCTCGTTGGCAAAACCTTCGTCCTCACGGGAACACTGCCTCACCTGACTCGCGACGAAGCCAAGAAACTGATTGAGGATGCCGGGGGAAGGGTTTCGGGATCGGTCAGCAAGAAGACGGATTTCGTAGTGGCGGGAGATGATGCGGGGTCGAAGCTGGACAAAGCGAAAGATCTGGGAGTCAAGGTAATCGGAGAAAAGGAAATGCAGGACTTGCTCGAATAGCACGGCTTGTGCGGGATGTGCTTGTGTCCGAAATGTTCTGTGTGGGACCGGGTCTTCGACCCGGTCGGGCGGTGCGAAGCACCGGAGTGGTTCTGTGTGGTTAAGATAGTGTCTGTCCCACATACTTCTTAACTTCTACTCACTGCTTACCGTCCCGCATCGCCCCCTTGATCCTTTCGTAAGTTGTTTCGAGAGTTTCCGGCAATATCCGGGTTTCGCCGACCACCGACATGAAATTTGCATCCGCTACCCAGCGCGGGAGGGCATGCATGTGGACGTGCCCAGCGACGCCCGCGCCGGCAGCCTTGCCGATATTCATCCCGAGATTGACGCCGTCCGGTGTGTAGAGCCGGCGAAGGATCCGCTCCATGTGTTGCGCCAGATCCATCATTTGGTGTGCGGCCTCCTCCGGCAGCTTTTGCAATTCGTCAAGGTGAGCGAAGGGAACGATCATCACGTGTCCCGCGGTGTAGGGATAGGTATTGAGAACAACGTAGCAGTGCTGGCCGCGATGCACGATGCGGGTCCTGGCGTCGTCCCCTGCCTTCGGCAACTCGCAAAAAATGCATCCGGAAGTCTTGGCGATGCCGGCGACGTAGGCGTAGCGCCACGGAGTCCAGAGGTAGTCCATGGCGGGCAGGGTAGCAGATGTGGAAGAACGCTTCTAGCTACTGGCTTCTGGCTCCTAGCGAAAGAGGCATTGCCAGTGGCTGGTAGCCAGAGGCCAGTAGCGTATTTTTTGCCGTTTGACACTGTTCCGAAGCGGTTGCTATAGTCGAAGAGTTCCCTTTTGGACGCGGGTTTGCTTTAGAGACGTCCGACCGCTGGGATTGTTCCAGTTCGTCCGCCAGGGCGGGCTCAACACAACCTTAGACTAACGCCAGCCGTCCGCTAAACCGTCCCGCATCCGTCCCCACGCTGACGTGTGGGGTAAACCTGAGAGAGGCCATCAAAC
Source organism: Terriglobia bacterium (assembly GCA_963748935.1). Lineage (GTDB taxonomy): Bacteria > Acidobacteriota > Terriglobia > Terriglobales > Acidobacteriaceae > JAIQFF01. The sequence continues at coordinate 144,120 of CAVVLA010000022.1, read as the reverse complement.
TTGCCTGACGATAACAACGCCCATAACCTGGATTCCGCAACTTCGACCTCAGTAGCAGAACGACCTGCGGAGTCCGCGGAGGGCTCGACCTTAAACAGCGTCTCCTCCCAGTCACACCACCAGCCGCCGCAGTCTGCGCACACCGAAACTTCGAATCTTGACGAAAAACAATCCTCAGGCACGGAAGACTTTGCGTCCGCGCTCGAGAGTTTCACCACCGAGACCGAGGAAGCGGCCCGTGAAGACAATGTAATCAAGGGCACGGTGCTGAAGATCACCCCCACCCACGTGGTGGTCGATATCGGCGCCAAGTCCGAGGGCATGCTGCCGCTCGCCGAAGTGCTCGACCACACCGGCAATCCCAAATTCAAGCCCGGCGACGAGATCGACGTGATGCGGGACAAGGGTGAGGCCGAGGAAGGCTACATCAGGCTCTCTCACCAGAAGGCGCAGCGGCTGCGCGCCTGGGATGAAATTGAAAAGGCGCACAACGAGAAGAAGCCGATCAAAGCGGTAGTGGTGGAGCGCATCAAGGGCGGCCTGACCGTGGACATTCTGGGCGCGCAGGCATTCCTGCCGGGTTCGCAAGCGGACTTGCGTCCGGTGCGCAATCTCGATGTCATGAAAGGCGACGTCATCGAAGTTGCGGTCATCAAGCTCAACAAGAAGCGCGGCAACATCGTGGTTTCGCGCAAGCAGCTTCTCGAAGAAGAGCAGAACGAGAAGAAGTCAAAAACTCTGGAACATCTGGAAGAAGGCGCGGTTCTGACCGGCGTGGTGAAGAACCTGACCGAGTACGGCGCTTTCGTGGACCTGGGGGGAATCGACGGTCTGCTGCACATCACCGATATGTCGTGGGGACGCCTCACGCATCCCCGCGACCTGGTGAACGTCGGCGACCAGATCCAGGTGAAGGTGCTGAAGTTCGACAAAGACAAGCAACGGGTTTCGCTGGGATTCAAGCAGCTCACCCCTGACCCCTGGCTGGATGCAACCCACCGCTATCCGGTGGGCGCGCATGTCAGCGGACGGGTTATTAGCGTCACCGACTACGGCGCCTTCGTCGAGCTGGAGCAGGGAATCGAAGGCCTGGTACACGTCAGCGAGATGACCTGGTCCAAGCGCATCAAGCATCCCTCGAAGCTGGTCAATGTGGGCGATCAAGTAGATTGCGTAGTGCTTAGCGTCAATCCGCAGGAACGGCGTATTTCGCTGGGAATGCGGCAGCTGGCGCCGAATCCCTGGGACGCCTTGCATGACAAGTACCCGGTAGGAGCGACGGTCGAAGGACGGGTGCGGAACCTGACCGACTTCGGCGCATTTATCGAGATCGAAGAGGGCATTGACGGCCTGGTTCACGTGAGCAATCTGAGTTGGACCAAGCGGGTGAAGCATCCTTCGGAGGTATTGAAGAAAGGTGACCGGGTAAAAGCCATTGTCCTCGCCATCGAGCCGGACAAGCGGCGGCTTTCGCTCGGGGTGAAACAACTTCAACCGGATGTCTGGGAGACTTTCTTCGAACAGCATCATGTTGGTGATGTGCTGCACGGAAAAGTCTTGCGGGTGGCCAGCTTTGGCGCGTTCGTGGAGATCGCCGAAGGCATTGAAGGCCTCTGCCACAACAGTGAAGCGGTCGATGCCAATGGCCAGCCTGTGACCCTGGAGCCAGGGGTCGAGCACGACTTCAAGATCATCAAGATGAATCCGGAAGAAAAGAAGGTCGGGCTCAGCATCAAAGCTGTAGGCGAAGAAGCTTCGCGCTCCGAGGTCGAAGCTTACAAACAACCGGTTTCAAGCACCGGTGGTTCCACCATTGGCGACTTGATTACCTGGAAGCGCGCCGGCGGCGAGAATAACTAGTTCATGTGGCGCGGGCGCCCTCGCCCGCGGCCTTTGACTGGCTTTTGTTTTTGACTTGCCTGTCAGTGCAGGCTCTCTGCCTGCAGTAGCCCTTATTTTTGATTCCCGGCCGTTTCGCGGGCGAGGGCGCCCGCGCCGCATCGCATCCTATTGGGCGAGCTTGACCTCTACCAGCTTGCGCTCTTCATCAGTAACCTTGAAGAATTCTCTCGGCTTCAGCGACATCAGGTTTGCGAGGAACACTTCAGGAAGCTGGCAAATGCGGGTGTTGTAGGTGTTGACGTCGTCGTTGAAGAACTCGCGGCGGTCCGCGATGCGCTCTTCCAACTCAGAGATTCGGTTCTGCAGGCGCAGGAAATTCTCGTTCGCCTTTAGTTGCGGATAGTTTTCGGCCACCGCGAAGAGGCCACGCAGCGCCCCGGTCATCAGCAGGTCGGCTTGGGCCTTCTGCCCGACACTGGCGGCACTCATCGAGGCTGTCCTCGCCTGCGTGACCGCTTCCAGAGTCTGGCGCTCGTGCTGCATGTAGCCCTTCACCGTCTCAACCAGGTTGGGGATTTCGTCATGGCGTTGCTTGAGCAGCACGTCAATGTTTGCCCAGGCGCGGTCGTTGTCGTTCCGCAGGCGCACCAGCTCGTTGTACACAATGATCACGTAGAGAAGGATCCCAGCCACGACGAAGAAGACTGCGGCGGCTGCGACGATGCCGATGCCCATGATCATGGCTCCTCACTAAAATAGCGGAATCGTAAATCGTAAAATCTTGAATCCGGAGATCAGCTAATACAGTCCGAGGTGCCCCAACAGCAGAGCCAAGCAAAACAGCGCAAGCGCTGCCCCTCCGAACACCATGCCCACAGCCCGATTGCGCAGACCTTGCTGCAGTTCACGCTCCGGTTTGCAGGAAATCAAAAAGGTCTTTTCGTTGTGGCCCTGCACAATCATATTGCGGTCGTGGGCATCATGCGCCTCGGGATTCTCCATGCAGGTTCCGGTGACGTGGTATTCCTGCCCGGGCAAAATCAGCGATTCGCGCAAGCGATAGCGGCCGGCGGCCGAAGATCCTGTTGCCTGAGACCCAAATCCCGAAGACCCAAATCCCGAAGACCCAAATCCCGGAGACCCAGACGACGATACCGAGACTGATTCCGGCGGGATAGGCACCTTGCCGGTCTCCCGAATCTGCTGCAGAAACTTCTGCCTCTGCTGCTCTTTTACCGGATCGGCCAGTGGGGGCGAGGCCATGATTTTGTCGATCAATGCGGCGGGAACATTTCCCCGAACATTGGCGCCGCCCGACACCGCAATCGGTATGGCGCGGGCAATCTCCAGCAGCGCTTGCCGTCCCTGCTCGTGTTTCGGATCGTCGAGCGGTCCCTTGCTTGCGAGCCAGTGTTCAACCCCGCCGGCAAGCTGGTGGACGCCCGCCGTCTCAATGTATTGCAGCAGCTCCTGGTCGGTGGCTGCGGTGCCGGCAGCGAGGGCCAGGCTGGCGCCTTGGTGTGATCCATGCACGATTCGAGGTTCGCTCTCCGGCAAATCGTATTCCGCCGAATAGGAATTGATCAGCACCTTGCCGGTTTGATCCTGCAGGTAGAACCTGGCGCCATCCATGTCGGTGCGATAGTGCTTCCAGCCACCGTGTTCACCGCTTTCATAACGCTCGATCTTGACCTGATAAAAGCAACAGGGCGTATGCGTGATCGGGCTGGGAATCAGTTGATCGCTCAAGGCCTTGCCGCGGATTTGCACCAGACCCATAGGAACGCTGCGGATAGGTATGCAGGGGGTGTCGGCTACGATTTTGAACTCGCGAAATACGCGAAAGCCCTTGAAGAAGATCCAGACACCCGCTCCCGTACCCATGAACAGCGCGCCAGTTGGGTCGGAATTGCCTCTCATGCTTGAGCAGAATGCTAATCAAAGAAGGGAGGGAGGGCAATATAGGAGGAACCAATGTAGGCGCGGCGTTCCTCTTCAAGGGGCAGGCTGTGAAGAAAGACGCGGGCGGGTCGTCCGCGGCTACACTCCCACACAAAGGAATCATTTTGTGTCAATTCGCAGGTTGATGTTTACCTGGGGGCGCGTGTCGAATTGGCTTACCGTTTTGGTGTCACTTTTGTGGTCTTGATATTGGGCATAAACTTCATAGTCGACATTGGGCGACAGCGCCGGGAACCGGTACACCCCGTCCTGGCCCACGATGAATGTCTTCACAGCCCGGGTACGGGTGTTGGCGAGATAAACGACAGCGCTGGGAAGAGGGGCATCCTGCTTGTCGATGACTTTTCCCGTCAACAGACGGCCATTGTCGCCGCTCTTGTCCTTGGCATCCGACTGCAGACTGGCCAATGCCAGGCCCAACAAAGCGAGCGTTAGCGCCACGGCATAAACAGTCTTCGTCTTCACCCTTGTCGTGATCATGATGACGTTTCCTCCCCAGGCACCCGACACTTTACTGCTTTAGATGCAAGCCGGTATCTTGACGCTCGTCCTTCTCGATGTGGACCTTGACCTCGCTTTCCTGATGTAACTGCTTGCCAGTAGGTGACTTAAAGCTCTTCAAGTCTGCCCATACCAGGTAGTCAGCCGGACCCAGGGGTACGCGTTGGGCGAACTCGCCGTGGTGATCGGAGATGAGTTCCCACTTTGCCTTCTTCTGGTCGGCCCGCCGGATCTTCACTCTCACGCCATACAAAGGGCGATCGTCAGGTCCCCAGACGGTTCCAAAAATGAGCGCGTAAGGCTGATCGGGTCTCTGAGGTGAGGGCGCGACATGGGCGGCGGGTATCTGGGCGGTGATCAAGCAGAGGGCAACAACCAGGAACCTGAAGCGGATTAGCGGGAAGATCAGACGCGTACCGCAAAGCCTAAGAGTAGTCACCATCCTCCGCTTCCTCAACTTCGTCGTCGTCTTCTATCACTTCTTCGACTGGCTTCAGCTCGACAGGATTCACGGTGATAATTTCAAAGTCGCTGCCGCACTCCGGGCAGGAAACGATTTCGCCTTCGTCGACTTCTTCCTCGTCAATATCGAGATTGGTTTCGCATTCCGGACAATAAATCATAATGACCTCCCTCCTAAATAAGAGTGCTCCTGTTAATATTTAGTTTCTCCGGGGCCAGAGGTCAAGTGGCCGGGCGCCGGCAAACGGGACAGCTACAAGCTTACTCTGCGGATATATGTTTCGTTTCAGAAATCCCTCAATATTTGCGCTGCTGATTGTCCTGTTCGCATCCGTACTCTACCGCACCGTCCTGCGGGCCGAAACTCCGGGTGCTGAGAAGTTGCCCGCCGATCCGCAGATCGCCGCCGCATTGAAACAAGTGTCGGTGCAGCGGATTCAGGCCAACATCGAAAAGCTGGTGAGCTTTCAAACCCGGCTCACGCTCTCGGCCCAGGATCCGGAGTCGATCAAAGCCGGCCACGGCATTGGAGCGGCACGGGAGTGGATTAAATCCGAATTCGAGCGCTATTCCCAGGATTGTGGCGGCTGTCTCGAGGTCAAGACTGACAGCTTTACCGAAAGCCCCGCTGACCGGATTCCCCAGCCCACGGTAATCAGCAATGTTTATGCGGTCCTGAAAGGGACCGATCCGGAAAGTTCAAAGCGCATTGTTCTGGTCACGGGTCACTATGATTCGCGGAACAGCGACACTTTGGATGCGAGCGGCGGCGCGCCTGGCGCCAACGACGATGGCAGCGGCACCGCTGTCAGCCTGGAATGTGCCCGGGTTCTGAGCAAGCTGAGGTTTCCGGGGACGATTATTTTCCTGACCGTGGCCGGCGAAGAGCAGGGCCTGAACGGCAGCCGCCATTTTGCAAAGATCGCGAAAGACCGGGGCTGGGACATCGAAGCGGCGCTGAATAACGATATCGTGGGCGGCAATCGCGACCCCCGGCAAGATACAGGGGTGGTGCGTGTCTTCTCCGAAGGTGTGCCGGTTGCCGCCACGGAAAGCGAATTGCGCCTCATTCGCAATCTGGGCGGTGAAAGCGATTCAGCGTCCCGCCAGGTGGCACGCTACATCGCTGAGGTCAGCCGAACTTATCAGACTGGGGTCAAGCCCGTGCTCGAGTTCCGGCTGGACCGCTATCTGCGCGGCGGTGATCATCTTTCTTTCAACCAGCAGGGTTACGCGGCCGTCCGCTTTACCGAATATCGCGAGGATTATCATCGTCAGCACCAGAACGTTCGCAGTGAGAATGGCATCGAATATGGCGATGTGCCCAAGTGGGTAAATTTCGACTACGTTGCCGGCGTGGCCAGGGTAAACACCGCGACTCTAGCGTCCCTGGCCGCAGCGCCGGCGCCGCCCGCCAAGGTGCGGCTGCAGACCAAGGAGCTGGAAAACGATTCCACGCTCAGTTGGGAGGCCGCACCTGGCGGCACATCCGGCGGCACGTATTACGAAGTGCTGTGGCGCGCCACCACCAGCCCGGAATGGGAACATGCGCAGGCGGTGGGCAATGTGACTCGCGCCACTTTGCCGCTCTCGAAGGATAATGTGATATTCGCGGTGCGAGCCGTCGACCGCGAGGGGCACAGCAGCCTGGCGGTGGTGCCTCAGCCCGAAAGATGAGAGAGTAGTAGTCGAATAAGATCGGAGCCAGTTGTGGTACGAGGCCGGGAAATGACGTTGAGCCTGCCGCCCTTCACCCGCGCGGTGATCTGGCTGCTGGCAGCAAATACGGCAGTCTTCTTGTTGCTGGAACTGTTCAGCATGGCGCTGGCGGATGTGGTCCGCTGGGTGTTCGACTATCTCAGCCTGGTGCCCCAGCAGGTCGTGCAGCATGGCTGGATCTGGCAGTTGGTGACCTATAGCTTCATCCATGCCGGCTTCTGGCACTGGTTCGGAAACATGATCGGCATCTGGATGTTTGGTTCGGCGTTTGAGGGGGCCTGGGGGACGCGCCGCTTTCTCGAACTTTATTCGTTTGGAGTGATCGGCGCGGCGCTGACCACCATTGCGCTGTCTTACACGCACGTGCTGGGCAATCCCCTGGTGCCGACCGTGGGCGCATCCGGCGGCGTGTTCGCAATCCTCATCGCATTCGGGATGGTCTTCGGGGAGAACGAAATCCTGATGATTCCGTTCCCGGTCGCGCTAAAGGCCAAGTATTTCGTAGCGATTCTGATCGTCGTGACTCTGGCATTCGCCATCCAGGGCGGCGGCAACGTGGCTTATGTAGCCCATCTGGGAGGCTTGTTCTTCGGTTACATCTATGTGAAGTTTGTGCCCCGCAGCGGTCTGCCCCGCCTCGGCATGTCAGAGCGCTACTTCGGCCTGCGCAACGGCTACTATCGCTGGAAGCGCCGCCGGGCGGCGCGCAAGTTTGAAGTCTACATGCGCAAGCACGACCGCACTGTGACCTTCGATGAACAGGGCAACTACATTCCGCCCGACGAAGAGAAAAAAAACGGCGGATCAAAGTCGGGCTGGGTGAACTAGGCTCGAACCACTTGGGGACCAGCGTCTCCGGGCATGTCTGCCTGGCGGGTCCGCTCAACATCTGCCGGCCTGCGGACGAGTTTACGGCTGGAGCCGTGATTTTCCCAAAAACCAGTTGTTAGTTCTTAGTTCTCGGATGTCAGTTCCACTGGTGCCATGACCACATCCGTTCAAGGCTTCAGCGACAGCTCTCTGAGCGCCCCGGTACGAGGGTTCCTTCATTCCCCGGAACAAACTTCGCGGCGAGCTCTCGTACTTACTCACGGCGCCGGATCAAACTCCAACACTTCTCTTCTGATTACGCTGGCGGAAGCATTCGCCGGCGCCGGCCTGAGCGTGTTGCGTTGCGATTTGCCGTTTCGGCAGAATCGTTCTTTTGGTCCGCCCCGGCCCGGGGATGCCGAGCGCGACCGTGAAGGGCTCAGGGACGCCTTGGCCGCGATGCGAAAACTGGGCTGCGAACAGCTATTTCTCGGTGGACATTCCTATGGAGGCCGGCAGGCCACCATGTTGTGCGCCGAGGATACCGATCTTGTTTCAGGTTTGTTATTGCTTTCCTATCCCTTGCATCCGCCGCGCAGACCGGCCCAACTTAGGATGCAACATTTGCCTGAGCTGAAGGTGCCGGCATTGTTTGTGCACGGCACGCGGGATCCGTTTGGATCGATCGAGGAAATGGAGTCAGCCCTGAAGATGATCCCGTCGAAGACGCAACTGCTGACCGTGGAGGGAGCGGGGCACGATTTGGGGTTCAAGGGAAAGTCAGTGCGGGATGGGCTGGCTGAGGCTGTGGTGGCGGCTTTTGCGGGAATGTTCAGTTAACCGTTCGCCGGTCATTTACGTCTTTTTCTGCGACGCGATTTCCGGCGGGAGATCCCGCGTTCCTCTTCCGCGGTCACCAGGTGCAGCCGCATGAAGTTGGTGGACCCGGATGCCATCTGGGTGCCCGCTACCACGCCCAGCACGTCTCCGCTTTTCACACGTCCGCGGCGCACCAACTCCTGCTCGGCGGCGGACAACATTTCTTCCGCGGTGAGGGCCTGATCGCGCACTACCGGATGCACGCCCCACAAAAGGTTCATGCGATTGCAGACCGGCAGGGTCCGGCAGAAGGCGTAAATTTCGGCGAGCGGGCGGTACTTGGAGATCAGTTGCGCGGTATTTCCCGACTCGGTAAACACCGCGATCGCCCCCATGTGAAGATCCTCAGCGGCATGGGCGATGGACTCGCAAATGGCTTCGGCAATCGAGAGCCGGCGTTGCTGGCGCCGCCGCGGCTGGGTAAATTCCGCCATGTTGCTCTCGGCTTCGACGACGATCCTGGCCATCATGGCCACAGTCTCGCGCGGGTAGAGGCCGGTAGCGGTCTCCGCTGACAACATGACCGCATCGGTGCCGTCAAAGACCGCGTTGGCCACGTCGCTGGCTTCGGCTCGCGTGGGACGTGGATTCTCGATCATGGATTCGAGCATTTGAGTGGCAATGATCACCGGCTTGCGCCAGTCCGCGGCGCGGCGGATGACATATTTCTGAATGACCGGCACTTTCTCGGCCGGCATTTCCACTCCCAGGTCACCGCGGGCCACCATCACGCCGTCTGAGGCTTCGAAGATTTCTTCCAGTTGTTCGAGGGCCTGCGGCTTTTCGAGCTTGGCGATTACCGGCACATCGCGGCCGCGGGCGGCAATGATCTGCTTCACGCTGCGGACATCGGCGCCTGATCGCACGAACGACAGGGCCACCATGTCCACGCCGCTTTTCAGACCAAACTCAAGATCGGCGCGGTCTTTGCCGGTAAGCGCGGGAATGGAGAGCGCGACTCCCGGCAGGTTGATGCCCTGGTGCTCCGCCAGCAGGCCCCCGTTGACCACTTCGCATTCCACATCGCGGCCACGAATATCGGTGACCCGCAATTCGATGAGGCCATCGGAGAGCAGAATGCGTGCGCCCGGCCGGACTTCCTGCGCCAGCCCGGTGAATGTGGTTGAGATCAGGCTCGCGGTGCCAGCAAGGTCGCGAGGCGTAACGGTGACCTCAGAACCTGTCTTGAGCGCGACAGGTTCGTGTCCCTTGAGGCGTCCTGTGCGAATTTTGGGGCCCTGCAAATCCTGCAGGATGCAGATAGTGCGGTTCTCCTCTTTGGCGGCGCGGCGCAGACGGGCGATGTTGCGCGCGTGCTCCTGATGAGTGCCGTGGGAGAAGTTCAGCCGGGCTACGTCCATTCCCAGCCGCATCAGTTCGCGAAGCACGGGCTCAGTGTTGCACGATGGGCCGATGGTGCAGATGATTTTGGCGCGGCGGGTGGCCGCGAGGGCGAGGTCCGCGGAGAGTTCTCCCGCAACAAGATCCAGCTTGCCTGGTTTCAAGTTCAATATAGGCGCGAGCGTCCCGCTCGTGCATCCCCAATCCCAATGACGCAAATTTTATTGATTGTAATCCAGCTAAACGAGGGAGAACGAAGCTAATGATGAATTAATCAGCCGCGTGGGCCACGCGGAAATTACCCGCAAAATTTCATTAATGCGAATTGCCCTGCACGAGCGTGGACGCTCGCGCCCACATTAATCGGTGCTACCGTCGCCTCACATGCGCGTTGCTCTCGATCAACTCGATTCCCAATCTCGCCCGAGGGAAGAGCATGGCATTGAACTCCGCCCCTACCAGCACCACCAACGAAATCATGTACATCCACACCAGCAACGCGATGCCCACGCCCAGCGATCCGTAGAGGATGCTGTAGTCGGCATAACGCTGCAAATACCAGCCAAATATGGCGGTCGCGGCGAACCACATTGCCGAAGCCAGAGTGGCGCCCGGCAACACGCTGTGCCAGGGTTGGGTCCGCGGCACCGCGTTGTGGTAAATGAGGGCGATGACCGCAATGCTGGTAAGTCCGGCGATCAACCAGCGAATGGCGGTCCACATCAACAGAATGAAAGGGCCGAACTCGTGTCCGAGCTCAAACAGGATCTGGGTTTCGATGCGATTGCCGAAGGCGACGAGCACGGTGGAGAAGGTCAGCGGAATGCCGGCAAGAATGACCAGCGAGAACGCGATGAACCTCTCCTTCACCAACCCCCAGCTCTTGGGAAGTTCATAGCAGCGGCGGAAGCCTTCCATCCAGGAGATCATCACGCCGGATGCGGTCCATAGAGTAATCATGGAGGCAGTGATCAGGACGCCCACGGAGCGCTGGGTGGTGCCCCGCAAGTAGGCTAGCGCGGTGGCGCTTCCGGCAGGCAGAATTCTGCCCAGCGCGTAGGAAATCTCCCGCAGATAATCCTCGGTTCGACGTGACGTAGCGAGAACGGCTCCGATGACCAGCAAGGCGGGAAAGAAGGTAAGGATGGCGGAATAGGCGGAGGCCTTGGCAGTAGCGAACGCGTCATGCTGAAACGCGCGCCAGAAGGCGAGGCGAAGCAGGCGCAGGAAACGCAGCATCAGTGGCCTCAGAGTATTGCTCCGGGCCATCGCATGCAACTGCGAAGTGGGGCTACGTTCCTGATCCTGCAATCGTTGTGGGTTGGCGTGCATGGGAACTCAATTAACAAACTGGAGGCACGAAGGGCGCAAACCGCGTCCCTTCGTTCTTCCTGATGATGAATTTGGCCGCCGGCTACTCGGCCGTCAGTTCCTCGGTTTCGCCTTCCGTTCGCATCAGCTCGAGCGCGCGCTCGGCTTCCTCGTAGGCTTGCGAAACCTCTTCTTGCACTTTGGCTGCGGCCTCTTCCATCTCTGGCGAGAGGCGCACATTGCGATAGTATTCCATGCCAGTGCCGGCCGGGATGAGCCGTCCGACAATGACATTCTCTTTCAGCCCGCGCAGGTGATCCACCGCGCCCTGAATAGATGCCTCGGTGAGCACCCGGGTGGTCTCCTGGAACGACGCCGCCGAGATAAAAGACTCGGTCGAAAGCGACGCCTTGGTGATCCCCAGCAGCAGGGGCCGTCCAGTGGCCGGTTTGCCGCCCTGGGCGATAACCCGTTCATTTTCCTCGCGGAAGCGGAACTTATCCACCTGCTGTTCGAGCAGGAATGAAGTGTCGCCTACGTCCTCGACCTTCACCCAGCGCATCATCTGGCGCACGATGACTTCGATGTGCTTGTCGGAGATATTCACACCCTGCAGCCGGTAGACTTCCTGGATTTCGTTTACCAGGTAAGACTGCAACTGCTTCTCGCCCAGTACGGCCAGAATGTCATGGGGGTTGAGGGGGCCATCCATCAGCGGCTCGCCCGCCTTGACCCGTTCACCTTCCTGCACGTTGATGTGAACGCCACGCGGTACCGAGTATTCTTTCTCGGTGCCGTTGTCGGCAACCACGTACATCTTGCGCTGACCCTTCGAGACCTCGCCGAACTTGACCGTGCCATCGATTTCGCTGATGACCGCGGTCTCGCGGGGCTTGCGGGCTTCGAATAGTTCGACCACACGCGGCAGACCACCGGTGATGTCCTTGGTCTTGGTGGTCTCGCGCGGGATCTTGGCCAGCACGTCGCCGGGGTGAGCGATGTCGCCGTCCTGCACCATCAAGTGAGCGCGTGAGGGCATGAGGTAGCGCTTGCTGGTCTTGCCCTTGATCACGATGGCCGGCTGGCGCTTCTCGTCGGGCGAATCCGCCACTACGTGTCGCGACAGTCCGGTCACTTCGTCCACTTCCTCGTGCAGTGTGACCCCTTCCTGCAAGTCTTTGAACTGCACCGTGCCGCCGATTTCGGTCAGGATGGAGAAGGTATACGGATCCCACTCGACCATGACCTGACCGAGTTGGACCTGATCGCCTTCGTTGACTTTTAACTTGGCGCCATACACGACCGCATAGCGTTCGCGTTCACGGCCCTTGTCGTCGACTACGGCGATCGAGCCCTGGCGATTCATGACCACCAGGTCACCCGATTTGGCTTTGACCGTCTGCAGTCCGATGAAGCGGACCGTGCCATTGCTCTTGGCATCCAGCCGCGATTGTTCCGAGACTCGAGAAGCCGTACCACCGATGTGGAAGGTCCGCATCGTGAGCTGGGTTCCAGGCTCGCCGATGGACTGCGCCGCGATCACTCCCGTGGCTTCGCCCAGTTCGACCAGCCGGCCCGAGGCCAGGTTGCGCCCGTAGCACATCACGCAGACTCCGCGCTTCGACTCGCAGGTCAGCACCGAGCGGATTTTCACCCGTTCGATACCAGCTGCCTGAATGGCGCTGGCCAGCTCTTCGGTGATTTCGTTGTTAATGTCAACGATCACCGCGCCGTCGTAGTCTTTGATCTTCTCGAGCGACACACGACCGACGATGCGGTCGCGCAGCGGTTCGATAATCTCGCCGGCTTCGACGATACCCTCGACGTAAATGCCGTCGACGGTGCCGCAATCGTATTCGCTGATGATCACGTCCTGGGCTACGTCGACCAGACGCCGCGTCAGATAGCCTGAATCGGCGGTCTTCAACGCGGTGTCAGCCAGACCCTTGCGGGCGCCGTGGGTCGAGATGAAGTACTCGAGCACGGTCAACCCTTCACGGAAGTTAGCCGTGATCGGGGTCTCGATGATTTCGCCTGAAGGCTTGGCCATCAGTCCGCGCATACCGGAAAGCTGGCGAATCTGCTGTTTCGATCCGCGAGCACCCGAGTCCGCCATGACGTAAATCGGATTCAACGCGCCTTCCTTGTCGCGCTGCTGCATCTGTCCGAACATCTCGTCTGCGACCTTTTCGGTAATCGCCGACCAGATTTCGATGACTTTGTTGTAGCGTTCGCCGTTGGTGATGGCGCCGTCCAGGTACTGCTGCTGCACAGCCACGCCCAGCTTTTCGGCGTCTTTCACCAGGGTTTTCTTGTTGTCCGGAATGACCATGTCATCGATGCCGATGGAAAGACCGGCTTTCGTGGCATAGCGGAACCCGAGGTCTTTGACTTCATCCAGCATCTTGACCGTGGTTTCCAGGCCAAAGCGCAGGTAGCAGTACGTGACCAGCTGTCCGATGCCCTTCTTCTTGAGCAGCCCGTTAATGAACGGCATGCCCTCGGGAAGGTGGTCGTTCAGGATGGCGCGACCGACGGTCGTATTGAGGAAGCTGCGCTCTGAATTGACTGGCTCGGTGTGGATGATCTCCTGATCGTCGTATGCGGCCATCAGGTCAATTACTTCACCTGTGTAGCGCAGGCGAATCGGGCTCAGTGTTTCCACTTCCCCGGCCTCGAGTGCCAGCAGCACTTCTTCGATGTTGGCAAAGGCGCGGCCTTCGCCCTTGGCGCCCGGCTTTCCCTTGGTAAGGTAGTACAGTCCTAGCACCATATCCTGAGTGGGGACGGTGATGGGCTGGCCGGATGCGGGCGACAGAATGTTGTGCGACGAAAGCATCAGCACGCTGGCTTCAACCTGCGCTTCGGGAGAAAGCGGAATGTGTACCGCCATCTGATCGCCGTCGAAGTCGGCGTTAAATGCCGTGCAAACCAACGGATGGATCTTTATTGCTTTGCCTTCCACTAGCACCGGCTCAAAAGCCTGAATGCCCAGGCGGTGAAGCGTAGGAGCGCGGTTCAAGAGCACCGGGTGATCTTTGATGACTTCTTCCAGGATGTCCCAAACGATCGGCTCCTGTTGTTCCACCATTTCTTTGGCTTGCTTAATGGTGGTGCAGTGCCCAGTCTGTTCCAGCCGGTGATAGATGAAAGGCTTGAACAGTTCTAGAGCCATCTTCTTGGGCAAACCGCACTGGTGCAGCTTGAGTTCAGGACCAACCACGATCACAGAACGTCCGGAGTAGTCGACGCGCTTGCCCAGCAGGTTCTGGCGGAAGCGTCCCTGCTTGCCTTTGAGCGTGTCGGAAAGCGACTTCAGCGGGCGATTGTTGGCGCCACGCAGCACGCGGCCACGGCGTCCGTTGTCGAACAGGGCGTCCACGGCTTCCTGCAGCATGCGCTTTTCGTTGCGCACGATGACTTCAGGCGCGTGCAGGTCCATCAGCTTCTTCAACCGGTTATTGCGGTTGATCACGCGGCGATAGAGGTCATTCAAATCGGAGGTCGCGAAGCGGCCGCCGTCGAGTGGAACCAGGGGACGCAGCTCCGGCGGAATGACCGGAATGACGTCCAGGATCATCCAGTTGGGCTTGTTGCCGCTCTTGCGGAAAGCCTCGACAACCTTCAGACGCTTGGCATACTTGAGCCGCTTCTGCAGCGAGTTTTCGTGTTTCATCTTCTCGCGCAGCTCGCCGGACAGTCCTTCAATGTCAACGCGCTTGAGCAGTTCCTTGATGGCCTCGGCGCCCATCATGGCTTTGAAGCCGGCGGGACGGTATTGCTGGTCCAGTTCGCGGTACTTGGCTTCGTCCTTGATAACTTCGTGATCTTTTACCGGGGCGTCGCCGGGCTCGACTACGACATAGGCCTCGAAGTAAAGAACGGATTCAAGGTCGCGCAGCGAGATGTCGAGCAGGTGGCCGATGCGGCTGGGCAAGCCCTTGAAGAACCACACGTGCGAGCAGGGGGAAGCCAGCTCGATGTGGCCAAGACGTTCGCGCCGTACTTTCGAGAGGGTGACTTCGACGCCGCACTTGTCGCAGATCACTCCGCGATGCTTCATCCGCTTGTACTTGCCGCACAGGCACTCCCAATCCGTTACCGGACCGAAAATGCGCGCGCAGAACAAACCATCGCGCTCCGGCTTGAAGGTGCGATAGTTAATGGTCTCGGGCTTGGTTACTTCGCCATGCGACCAGCTCCGGATTTTCTCCGGCGAGGCCAGGCTGATGCGGATGGCGTCGAAATCAGCGATCGGGTTGGCCATGTCAAAGGGGCTAGAACGATACAAGGTGGTCCTCCGCTTTCCCGCGGTCGTACGCCGCCGCTACGCGGCTCCCGAAACCAGTGTCGAGTTTCCGGTTTCCAGTTTCCTGTCTAGTCCGGATCCCCTTCACATCTCTCTGGCCTGCCGGATGGGGAGCAACTTCCCGCAGGCTCACTTTTTCAAAACTGTTTGGTGACGCCAGCCTCAGCGCTTTCACTGAAAGCTGAGAGCTGACGGCTGATAGCTTTCTTAGTCCGCCGCCGCGCTCAAGACCGGCTTTTTCTCTCCGGCCTTGATCAGCTCTACATCCAGACAGAGTGACTGCAACTCGCGGATCAGCACATTGAACGATTCCGGCACGCCTGGCTCCATGGCCGCTTCGCCTTTTACGATGGCCTCATAGATCTTAGTGCGGCCATATACGTCGTCGGACTTCGCGGTCAGCAACTCCTGCAGGATGAAGGCTGCGCCGTAGGCTTCGAGCGCCCAGACTTCCATTTCTCCGAAGCGCTGTCCGCCGAACTGGGCTTTTCCACCCAGAGGCTGTTGCGTAATCAGCGAGTACGGGCCGATGGAGCGGGCGTGGATCTTGTCGTCCACCAGGTGCGAAAGTTTCAGCATGTAGATGTAGCCGACGGTGACCGGCTGTTCGAACTTGTCGCCGGTCATGCCGTCGTACAAGTAAGTTTTGCCCGAAGTCGGCAGACCAGACGAACTGAGCAGCGCCTTGATCTCGCCTTCGCGAGAACCGTCAAACACCGGCGATCCCATAAACACGCCCTTGGTCAGGCTGGGAGCGACCGCCATAAGCTCCTCATCGCTGAGGTCGGCAATGGTGTCCGCCAGAGTCGTATCCTTGAACAGCGCCTTGAGCTCGCGACGGATTGCGTCTTCTTTGGTGTTTTCCGCCAGCATGGCCGTGATCTTCTTGCCCAGCTCGTGTCCGGCCCATCCCAGGTGAGTTTCAAGAATCTGTCCGACGTTCATACGGGAAGGAACGCCCAGCGGATTGAGCACGATCTCAACCGGCGTGCCGTCTTCGAGATAAGGCATATCCTCGTCGGGCAGGATGCGCGCAATCACGCCTTTGTTACCGTGACGGCCGGCCATCTTGTCGCCCACGCTCAGCTTGCGCTTCATGGCGATGTACACCTTCACCAGCTTGATCACGCCCGGTGGAAGTTCGTCGCCCTTGGTCAACTTGTCTTTCTTCTCGTTGACGATTTTCTTCAGAACGTCGATCTGACGCGAGGTCATTTCCTCGATCTCGTCAATCTGCTCATTCACCCGCGGGTCTTTATCGGCGTATTTAATGCGCTTCAGGTTGCGGGTGGATATGCGCTCGATAGTGTCGCGGTCGAGAACCGTATCCTTGGTCAACAAGCGCTTGTTGGTGCGCTCGTCGTGCAGGTCAGCCTGCACTTCCTTGCCGCCCAGAATGTTTTCCAGACGCTTCAGGCGCTCGTCGGTAAGAATCCGGATTTCATCCGAAAGGTTCTTTTCGAGTTTCGCGATCTGCGTCGCTTCGATCGACTTCGCGCGCTCGTCCTTCTCCTGTCCCTTGCGGGAGAAGATCTTCACGTCCACGATTACGCCCTCGATGCCCGGCGGGCAGTAGAGCGATGCATCGCGCACGTCGCCGGCCTTTTCGCCGAAGATGGCGCGCAGCAGTTTCTCTTCCGGCGTGAGCTGAGTCTCGCCCTTGGGCGTGACTTTGCCGACCAGAATGTCACCTTGCTTGATCGAGGCGCCGATGCGGATGACGCCCGCTTCATCCAGATTGCGTAACATGGATTCGCTGACGTTGGGAATGTCGCGGGTGACTTCTTCGGGCCCGAGCTTGGTGTCGCGGGCTTCGATTTCGTACTCCTCGATGTGCACCGAGGTGTAGTAATCCTCTTTCACCAGTTTTTCGGAGACCAGGATGGCGTCTTCGAAGTTGTAGCCGCGCCACGGCATGAAGGCTACAAGGACGTTTCGTCCCAGAGCCAGCTCGCCGTGATCGGTGCAGGGACCATCGGCGATCACCTGTCCCTTGGTGACCCGCTGATTTTTCTGCACAATCGGCTTCTGGTTGATGCAAGTGTTCTGGTTGGAGCGCTTGAACTTGGTGAGCTGGTAAATATCGCTGCCCACCTCGCGGGAAAGCTGTCCGGGATGATGCTCGCCTTCGACGCGCACGATGATGCGCTCGGAGTCGACCGAATCGATGATGCCATTGCGCTTGGCGAGAATCACCGCTCCGGAATCGCGGGCCGTGACCCCTTCCATTCCAGTGCCGACAATCGGCGCTTCCGCTCGCAGCAGGGGTACTGACTGGCGCTGCATGTTGGCGCCCATCAGAGCTCGGTTCGCGTCGTCGTGCTCGAGGAAGGGAACCAGCGATGCCGCTACCGAAACCAGCTGCTTGGGGCTGACGTCGATGTAATCGACTTCGTCGCGGCTGACCAGGACAAAGTTGCCGGCTTTGCGCGCATTAACCAGATCGCCAACGATGCGGCCTTTGTCGTCGAGTTCGACGTTGGCCTGCGCGATGGTGTGGCGGTCTTCTTCCCAGGCGGAGAGATAGAACGAGAAGGGCTCAAGCTCGGCCGCCCGCTTTTTCTTTTCTTTCAAATCGCCATTCAGTTTCTCGGCTTCGTGCTTTTCCAGGTGCTCACCAACCTTGTGATCGCTGTCCCCCGCATTCACGACGCTGACGTAATCGAGCACACGGCCGCTCTTGACCCGGCGGTATGGCGACTCGATAAAGCCGTAGTCGTTAATCCGGGCATAACAACTAAGCGACGAAATCAGTCCGATGTTCGGACCTTCCGGGGTCTCAATCGGGCAGATGCGTCCGTAGTGCGTGGGATGAACGTCGCGGACTTCGAATCCCGCGCGCTCACGTGACAGACCGCCCGGCCCCAGGGCCGAGAGACGCCGCTTGTGGGTGATTTCCGACAGCGGGTTGGTCTGGTCCATGAACTGGGACAGCTGTGACGATCCGAAAAATTCGCGAATTGCAGCCATCACTGGCTTGGCGTTGACCAGGTCGTGCGGCATGGCCGTCGACATTTCCTGGTACACGGACATTTTTTCTTTGATCGCCCGTTCCATGCGCACCAGTCCGATGCGGAACTGGTTTTCGAGCAGTTCGCCGACCGCGCGCACCCGGCGGTTGCCCAGGTGATCGATGTCATCCACGGTGCCGATATTCTTGCGCAGCTTCAGCAGGTAGCGGATGGTGGCGTAGAAATCTTCCGGTTCGAGAGTCCGGTTGTCGAGTTTGCTGGCATCCTGATTCTCGAACAGCTTGATGTTGAACTTCAGCCGGCCCACGCGCGAGAAGTCGTACTTGCGCGGGTCAAAGAACATGCCATGGAACAATGCGGTGGCGGTGTCCAGGGTCGGCGGATCGCCCGGACGCAGCTTGCGGTAGATTTCGATTAACGCCTCTTGCGGCGTCTTCACCGAATCGCGCTTCAGGGTCTGGCAGATAACCGTGCCAACATCATCGCGCTCGGGGAAGAACAGGTTGATCTCGACCACGCCGGATTCGAGAATCTTCGAAACCTTGTCGGCGGTCAGCTCGGAGTTGGCTTCGAGCAGGACTTCGCCGGTGGTGGTGTCGACCACATCGCTTGCCACCCACGCGCCTTCGAGGTCGGAGACATCGATTTCGATCTCGCTGATTTTCGCCTTTTGAATTTCCTTCAACGTGGCCGCATTGATCTTGCGTCCGGAGTGGGCGATCTCCTCGCCGGATTTCGACTTGATGCTGTGAGCCAGCTTCATGCCCAACAGGTTGGTCGGCTTGTCGCTGGCCGGATCGAGAGTCCAGAAGAGCTTCTTGTCCCGCACGACCAGGCGGTCCACGGTGTAGAAGGTGCGAAGAATGTCTTCACCCGAACGTAGACCAAGCGCGCGCAAAAAGATTGTGCCCAGGAACTTGCGCTTGCGGTCGATACGAACATAGAGCACGTTCTTCTGGTCGTACTCGAATTCCACCCACGATCCGCGGTAGGGAATGATCTTGCCCAGGAAGTAGGTGCGGTTGTTGGCGGTCTCGAAGAAGACGCCAGGCGAGCGGTGCAACTGGCTCACAATCACGCGCTCGGTGCCGTTGACGATGAAAGTGCCGTTCTCAGTCATCAGCGGAACGTCGCCGAAGAAGACTTCCTGTTCCTTGATGTCGCGAATCGAGCGGTTGCCGGTTTCGGCATCCTTCTCGAAGATGGTGAGCCGCATGGTGACCTTGAGCGGAGCGGAGTAGGTCATGCCACGCTCTTCGCACTCGCTCACGTCATACTTCAGCTGCAGTCCCACCGGATCGCCGCACTTGTTACAGAAGTCCGGGGTGTTCGCGTTATAGGTGCCGCACTTCGAGCACAGCACTTCGCCGGGATGAAACGGGTCGGTGATGACCGTCGAACCGCAGTTCTTGCAAGTGGTCCGCAGGTGATGCAGTCCCTTGAGGTGGCCGCACTTGCACTCCCAGTTGCCGATGGCGTAGTCCACAAACTCGAGTTGCGAGACGTTGCGGAAGTCGCTGATCGGAAACACGGACTGAAAGACCGCCTGCAGCCCGGCATCGTCGCGCTCACTGGGCAGCCGGTCCATCTGCAGAAAGCGTTCATAGGAGCGCTTCTGAACCTCGATCAGGTTCGGGATCTGGATGGTGGCTGGAATTTTTGAAAAGTCAAAACGTTTACGGAAGGTATTATTCTTCGACATTCAGATGGCTCCCAAACTTTTAAAGCGCAGCCGCTGGCTGCGAAAAAGGCCCTTTGTGGCAACGGGATTTCGTCCCGCTCGAGCAGGTCAAACGACCCGCTTGTGTACGGTCATCGAGCCTACACGCCGCAGACACGAATGCGCCCTTGGGGGCATAGCTCCCCACGGGCGCCAGATGCGGCGCATTGCGTCAGTAGAATTTTGTCTTTCCGCGCCAGTTCTCAGGCCTGTTTCCGTCCCGCTACACACGGAACAGTTTGCCAACTGTGTGCGACTCAACTCCGCTTCCCTCGGTCGTTGGAGTGAAGAGTCGCCTTACCGTGAAGTGGGAAGCGGTGTTATATAGATGCTAACACCCCCTCCCCAGGATTCACCAGTTAAATCGACGAGCGAAAAGCCTGTTTTGGGACGGGATCAGCGGGCCAAAAGCGTCAGCCCGCAGGACCCTCCGCCAAAACCAGAGATCCTTCGCCAAAAACCTGGCTCAGGATAGCGGCGCGAGGCTCGGACGCCTCGCGAACGCCGCTACTTCACTTCGACGGTCGCACCGGCATCGGTGAACTTCTTCTTGATGCTCTCGGCTTCGTCCTTGGTGACACCCTCTTTTACGGTCTTCGGGGCACCATCCACCAGATCCTTGGCTTCTTTCAAGCCCAGGCTGGTAACCTCCCGGACGGCCTTGATTACATTAATCTTATTGGCCCCAACCGCGGTCAGAACGACGGCAAATTCGGTCTTTTCCTCCGCCGGAGCCGCGCCTGCTGCTGCCGCGCCACCGCCTGCCATCATGACCGGTGCCGCGGCTGCCGCCGAAACCCCGAGCTTCTCTTCCAGCCGCTTTACCAGTGCCGCCGCATCAAGCAGCGACAAGCCAACAATTTGTTCCTCTAACTGCTGCAGATCCGCCATTGTCTAGTCTCCAATTATCGAATTATCGGTTTGTCGTTTATCTATTCCGTCAATCGCGAGCCAGGTTTCCAGTACGCTAGGTTCTCGTATCGCCGTGCCAGACAACACAACGATCAGAACCGCGCAACCCCCGCTCTTGATCTTTTCCGAGCATGTGTGGTCGCGGGCGATCCGCCCGCGCCTGCAAATGCCTTCAGAACTCTGAGCCCCAAAATCGTTTGCCGCTGGAGCCGTCCGTCGCGGGCGAGTCGCCCCGCGGCCACACTGCCCATGCCTCACAGTATTAGGCTTCCTTGAACTTCTTCTTCTCCACGCCCTGGTTGATGACGACTGCCAGGTCTTTGCCGACGGCATTCATCACCGTGACCAAGCGCTGCGCCGGCGCACTGATCAGGAACAGCAGCTTGGAGTAAATCTCCTCCTTCGAAGGCATAGTGGCCAGCGCCTGAATCTCTTTGATCGAGATCACGCGGCCTTCAACCACTCCCGACTTGAAGGTAAATTCAGGATTGTCCTTGGCGTACTTAGAGACGGCCTTGGCCAGCGCCACGGGATCGCCTTCGGTATAGGCAATCGAAGTCACGCCCGAAAGTTCCTTCAGCGCCTCTTCCGCCGCCGTGCCCTTGGCGGCGCGCTGGGCCAGCGTGTTCTTGACCACCCGGTACTTGGCTCCGGAGCTGCGCAAGGTTTTGCGCAGTTCAAAATCCTGCGCCACCGTCAGCTTGGTGTAGGTAGCCACAATCAGGCTGGACACCTTTTTCAACTCCTGGCCCAGCTGCTCCACTTGCTCGACTTTCCTCGCCCTGGTAACCGCCATGATCAATCCCTCAACCTTTTCTGAATGTGTCACCCTCAGGCGACATGCTTCCCGTCGCCGAGGATCTGAGCGCGCCTGGCGCCCTTCTTCACATTAAGCCTTCGCCGCCGCTTCCACCTGGGCCGTGTCAATCGAAATCCCCGGTCCCATGGTCGAACTCAGGTAGCAGCCCTTGATGTATTTGCCCTTGGCCACAGTTGGCTTGGCTTTGATTACGCTGCTGATGACCACGGTGGCATTCTCCACCAGTTTGTCTGGGGTAAACGAAATCTTGCCCACAGGCACGTGCACCAGCGCAGTCTTGTCGGTACGAAACTCAACTTTGCCGGCTTTCACTTCCTGGACCGCCTTGGCCACGTCGAAGGTGACGGTGCCGGTCTTGGGATTGGGCATCAAGCCCTTCGGCCCCAGAATTTTGCCCAGCCGTCCAACCGATTTCATGACGTCGGGGGTGGCGATCAGGGCGTCGAAATCGGTCCAGTTCTCCTTGTTGATCTTTTCGACCATCTCCTCGCCGCCCACGAAATCGGCGCCGGCGGCTTCGGCTTCCTTCACCTTGTCGCCGCTGGCGATCACTAAAACTTTCTTCGACTTTCCCAGACCATGCGGCAAGACCACGGTGCCGCGTACCATCTGGTCGGCGTGTTTCGGATCAACTCCGAGACGCATGGTGATTTCCACGGTCTCATCAAATTTCGCGAATTTGACTTTTTGCAGCAGCGGCACCGCATCCTTGAGCAGATACGGGCGGGCTTCCACCGCTTGCCGCGCCTTGGTGATGTTCTTCCCTGCTTTTTTCATCTGTTGTTCCTGTCTCCCACCGTCCATCACTGCTTCGATGGACCGTAGTAGTTTCGACTCGTCTTGCTTGTGTGGTCGCGGGCGACTCGCCCGCAAGACCAGGGGCTAAAGCCCCTTCAGAAATTGCTGCCTAGCGGCACGACTGAAGTCGTGCCCTTTCCACTATCCAACCACTTCGATGCCCATGGAGCGCGCGGTTCCGCGCACGCTCTTCATGGCGGCCTCGACCGTCGCCGCATTCAAATCGGGCATTTTCTGTTTCGCGATGTCTTCCACCTGCTTAACCGTGACTTTGCCGACTTTGTCTTTATTCGGTGCACCCGATCCCTTGGCGATCCCGGCAGCGCGCTTGAGCAGGATCGACGCCGGCGGGGTCTTGGTGATGAAAGTGAACGAGCGGTCGCTATAAACCGTGACCACCACCGGAATGATCAGGCCTTCCAGTTCCTTGGCGCCGGTGCGGGCGTTGAACTGCTTGCAGAACTCCATGATGTTGATCTGCGCCTGGCCCAGAGCCGGACCCACCGGGGGCGCCGGCGTGGCTTTGCCCGCCGCAATCTGCAACTTTACTGAACCTGTAGCTTTCTTTGCCATTTGCCTGACCTCTTAAAATTTCGTTGTCATCCTGAGGCGAAATGCTTTTTGTCGCCGAAGGACGCAGGTGCGTTTGGCGCGCTTACCTACGCCGCCACTTTCTCCACCTGGTTAAACTCGAGCTCTACCGGAGTCGACCGTCCGAAAATTGTGACCATCACCTTCAGCGTTTCGCGGTCTTCGTTGACCTCATCCACCACCCCGGTAAAGCTGGCGAACGGACCCTCGGTAATGCGCACGGTTTCGTTTTTCTCGAACTTGACTTTGAGCTTGGGTTTGTCTTTGGCCTCGCCGACGCGATACACAATGTGCTGGACCTCCTCCTCAGAAAGAGGAGTGGGCTGCTGCCCCGTGCCTACAAATCCCGTGACGCGCGGCGTCGATTTCACCACGTGCCAGACGTGGTCATCCATGTCCATCTCGACCAGCACATAGCCGGGATAGAACATGCGCTCGACGGTGTACTTCTTGCCATTTCGTACTTCGGTGACGGCTTCGGTCGGGATCAGCACCTTGCCGATCTTCTCCTGCAGCCCGAAGGCCTGGACGCGTGACTCCAGCGATTCCTTCACCTTGCGCTCGAATCCGGAATAGGAGTGGATGATGTACCACTTCATGTTCGGATTGCGAGGAGCCTCAACCCCAGCGCCCGGCGACGCATCTTCCCCGCCGCCTGTTCCGGCTTCGTTTTTGTCTTCGTCCTGCATAGATGGCTCTAAACTCGTTGGCTGTAACAATTCAAATCCTTCCCGGACACAGTGCAGCACACACGTCGACGCCGGAATCAGTGATGGCCGAAATAACGAAACAGCGAATCGATGGCATGCCCGATCACCAGGTCCACCGCCCAGAAATAGGCCGCGAACAGGAAAACCGTGACGATCACGACGGCTGTAGTAGCCTGGACTTCCTTGAACGAGGGCGCAGTCACCTTCTTCATCTCAGTGCGCACGTCGTTGTAGAAAGTCTTGATCCGCTCCGGCCAGGACCTGATGGTCGCTGTCAGCGCGTTTTGTTCCGCAACACTCGCCATGGCCTCTTCCTGCTTTCCTTCTTGCCCGCTACCGCTCCAGCCGTATTCGCCGGACGCCTGGAAATTCTGGCAGGGGCGGAGGGATTCGAACCCCCAAGTTCGGTTTTGGAGACCGACAGTTTAACCGTTGAGCTTACGCCCCTGTGTTCATTGAAGAATTGACCGATTTACGAATTGTCGAATTGAAATTCGTCAATCCGTAAATTCAACAATCCGTCAATTATTTCACTTCCTTGTGCGGCGTGTGCTTGCGGCAAACGCGGCAGAATTTCTTCAACTCCAACCGCTCCGTCATAGTCTTCCGGTTCTTGGTGGTCGAATAGTTCCGCTCTTTGCAATCACCGCACTGCAACGTAATAATCTCTCGGGGCATAAAACAGCTCCTAGCTCTTAGCTTCTAGCTCTCAACTCTGAGAACTGAGAACCAGTAACTGATTACCGCTTCTCTTTTCAACTAATTCCCACCGCACTGCCTGCGCGTAGCCAGCCCACCCGCACAAACCTGCGGAGCTGCGCTCCGCCGGGACGGGTCTGCTACTGAACGATCTCGCTGATGGTGCCTGCGCCGACCGTGTGCCCGCCTTCGCGAATGGCAAAGCGCAAACCTTTTTCCATCGCCACCGGCGTGATCAGCTCAATCACCAGTTGCACGTTGTCGCCGGGCATTACCATTTCAGTCGCCGCCGGCAACTCCGCCACTCCGGTCACATCCGTCGTCCGCAAGTAGAACTGCGGCCGGTAGCCTTTGAAGAATGGCGTGTGTCGTCCGCCTTCTTCTTTGGTCAGAATGTAGACCTCGGCTTTGAACTTGGTGTGCGGCGTAATCGATCCGCCCTTGGCCAGCACCATGCCGCGCTCCACATCTTCTTTCGCGATGCCGCGCAGCAGCAGTCCGGCATTGTCGCCCGCCAGACCTTCGTCCAGCTGCTTCTTGAACATTTCCACGCCTGTGACCACCGTCTTGCGGGTCTCGCGGAAGCCCACAATCTCCACTTCCTCGCCTACCTTCACCTTGCCGCGCTCGATTCGTCCCGTGACCACCGTGCCCCGCCCCGAGATCGAGAAAATATCTTCAATCGGCATCAGGAACGGCTTGTCCAGCTCCCGCGCCGGCTGCGGTATGTACTTGTCCACCGCCGCCATCAGCTCGTCAATCTGCTTTTCCCACTTGGCTTCCCCGTTCAATGCGCCCAGTGCGGAGAGACGCACCACCGGAATCTCATCCCCCGGGAACTGGTAGCTCTTCAGCAGCTCGCGCACTTCGAGCTCGACCAGGTCGAGCAGTTCGGCGTCATCGACTGCATCACACTTATTGAGCGCCACTACGATGTAAGGCACGCCTACCTGCCGCGCCAGCAGCACGTGCTCGCGGGTCTGCGGCATCGGTCCATCGGTTGCGGCCACCACCAGGATCGCGCCATCCATCTGGGCCGCGCCCGTAATCATGTTCTTGATGTAGTCGGCGTGACCTGGGCAATCCACGTGCGCGTAGTGCCGGTTCGCGGTTTCATACTCCACGTGCGCGGTGGCAATGGTGATGCCGCGCGCTTTCTCTTCCGGCGCGTTATCGATCGAATCAAACGACCGGAACACGATCTTCGGGTTGTGCTTCTGCAACACCTTGGTGATGGCCGCGGTCAACGTGGTCTTGCCGTGGTCAATGTGACCAATCGTCCCTACGTTGCAGTGCGGCTTGTTGCGATCAAATTTCTCTTTCGCCATATCTTGCCGTGCCTTGTTCCTTCCTTCAGTAATAACGGTAGAGCTGCTGAAATTTCCGTCGCAGCCCGGGGTCCACTTCCTCCACGCAGGTCAGGTAAAACTCCCGCATCTGGGCCTGGTCGGAAACGGTCAGCGCCCGATATAACGTCTGGGCGCCCAGTTGCGCCAGGGTGTCATCCACCTTCTCGAAAACGCCCCGAGCCAGTATGGTCTCCAGGTCGCGTATCCGGGCGCCGCTCTTGCGCACCTGTTTGAGGAACTTTTCGACTCGCTCGCCGAAGGCGCGATCAATTGCGCGTTTCAGTTCCTCGAATTCTTTTTCCTTCTCAACCCTTATGGCAACTGGTTGAAAGCTCACCACGACGCGCACCCTGCATCAGAAATTTCTGGAGCGGGAGACGGGAATCGAACCCGCGACCAACAGCTTGGAAGGCTGTGACTCTACCACTGAGTTACTCCCGCTCAGCCTCAAACTCTGAGATCCCTCGCAAAGTAACGCTCGGGATTTCGGCTGCGGGCTCCCGCTTCGCTCACGCCCGCAAAACGCCTCAAGCTACTCCCCGCTTTAAACCATCCATCAGCTATCAGCCGTCAGCCCTCAGCTAAAAACCCGGCCCGGCCCCCGATTTCCGTTCGCTCAAAAACTTCTCAACTCAAATTCGTGGAGCCGATGACCAGGATTGAACTGGTGACCTCTCCCTTACCAAGGGAGTGCTCTACCAACTGAGCTACATCGGCTAAAACCAGCCATCAGCTTTCAGCCGTCAGCCTTCAGCAAAATCACCCGCCCGGCGACGCCTTGCTGCCTACATAATTACTTGGCCTTGCCTCGCTCCTCACTCTCGCTATCCGAGTGCATCACATCGTTGCGACGCAACCAGGTCTTGAGTCCGAACATTGCCAGAACCGCAAGGGTAGCGAAGCGCAATTTCGGATCGCTCAAAGTCGCCCACGACAGCGCCCCCAAAATCACGAAGGCGGCCAGCGCCATGTAGAGACGATTCATTTCAAGTCTCTGGTGCACAGGGAAGGATTCGAACCTTCGTACCTCCGAGGAGGGGCAGATTTACAGTCTGCTGGCTTTAACCACTCACCCACCTGTGCAGAACTGCACAACCGTCCGGCCTTACCTGCTGATCCGGCACTGGTCACCGACGTTCATACACGCGTACGGAAGATCGTTCGGACGGACTTTGCAAAAGTACGGACTTGCAAAGTGAAGAACAGAAATGCGCGCGACGATGGCATCGCACGCAAACACCACACTTGGAAAATTCCCTTATGGAGTGCCGTTGGAAAATCTGTCAAGCTGCCGCGCCGCGCCGAATATCCTGCGTCCAGAATCAATGCTGGAGCTGGCGAAGGGATTTGAACCCCTGACCCTCTGATTACAAATCAGATGCTCTACCAACTGAGCTACGCCAGCAGTTCTGAGATCGTGTGCCGCCCTCTACAGGGACAACACACCCTCTGATCCCTCCTGATGTCCGGGACAATTTTAAAAGTTACCATAACGGCATTTAGCGTGCAAGGGGAGACCGGGAGGATCTTCTTAATCTGGACTTTTTTGCGACCTTTGCGGCGTTTCTTGGAGTCCTTTGCGGTTTAAGGTCTCGGGTTCCTTATCCGACTAATCAAAAATCAAAAGCCTTAACCGCAAAGGATGCTAAGACACCCGCAAGGGTCGCAAAGACACACTCGCAAGGAACCATCCATTGGGGAACCATGGGCGAACCAAATCGAGGATGACTGGAACAGCTGGAAGTCACACTTTCGCGACTGCCGGCTGCACAGAGCCCTTAATGCTCTCGAGAAGTTCCATCGCGCACTCGCCTGGATCGCGCTTCTCGAAGTTCTCGTCCAGCACCAGAAAGGATACCGAAGGGTCAATCTCCTCGAAGAGCTTCTTTGAAGGTGTACCGCGCAGCGACTGCATGTTGGCGCCGAGGATGATCAGTTTTGCTTTGGTCGCCTTCAACAGGATTTTCGCGTCCAACACGTTGGCGGCGGTCAGGGGGCTATATCCAGCGCGGCATAGAATCTCACGCAGGAAGGTGCGCACATTCACCGAATCGTAGACGCAGAGCACACGAGATTCCGGATTGCCGGACTTGTCCTTGGAATAGCGTGAGCCCAGGTAGGACGCCATGATGGCTTCGGCTTCGGAGTCGTAGGCCTCGAACATGGTCAGCAGATTGGTCATCTCCAGAGTCTTGCGCAATTGGGGCTGAAGTGCGCAGAGCTTGATGTCGCCGCCCTTGGCGCGCGCGGCGGTGACCAGGCGAACCATCGCTCCCAACCCGGTGCTATCGACGAATGCCACGTTTTCCAATTGCAAGACGACGTCGCCGTGGTTCGGCAGCAGGTCCCCGATGTGGGCTTGTAGCGAAAATACCTCCGAGCCTGCCACGATGCGTCCGCTGCATTGCACAATTGTGACGTCGCCCACCGGGCGGTTATCGATGGTCAGTGGCATGATATTCCTCTTGAAACCGAGCTGGCTTACGCCCTCGCGGACGCTCGCTGCAGGAGTGACAAAATCCCACACACTATAGCCGCCGCGCCCTTTCCGGACAACAAAATCCGGGGGGAAGGGGGGTGAGGTCCTGGCATCTGCTTTCCCCTAGAATCGTACCGGGCCCTTGCTGCGCGTTGACTTGACGCCTGACCGCACCTAACATGGCGTCGCGGGTTTCTGCTCTCCTGGCACTCATGATCGGCCAAACCATTTCGCACTACCGGATTGTCTCGAAGTTGGGCGGCGGGGGAATGGGTGTGGTTTACAAGGCCGAGGACACGCGGCTGCACCGTTTTGTTGCCCTCAAGTTCCTGCCCGATGAAGTTGCCCGGAATGCCCAGGCTCTCAGCCGGTTCCAGCGGGAGGCGCAAGCTGCTTCGGCGCTGAACCATCCCAACATCTGCACCATCTACGACATCGGCGAAGAGAACGGCCAGGCGTTTATCGCGATGGAATACCTGGAGGGCGTGACTCTTAAATATTTGATCGCGGGGCGTCCGGTGGAGTTGGACACCCTGCTGGCACTCTCCATCGAGATCGCAGATGCACTCGACGCCGCGCACTCCAAGGGCATCATTCACCGCGACATTAAGCCCGGGAATATCTTCGTCACTGACCGCGGCCATGCCAAGGTGCTCGACTTCGGGCTGGCGAAAGTGACTAACAGCAGCGGCGCGGTGGACGCGGCGGGAGTGCTTTCGCAGGCGACTGCGATGAGCGAAGACCATCTGACCAGTCCGGGGTCGACGCTGGGCACCGTGGCTTACATGTCTCCCGAGCAAGCCAAAGGAAAAGAACTAGATGCGCGCACCGATCTTTTCTCTTTTGGCGCGGTGCTTTATGAGATGGCCACCGGCATGCTGCCTTTTCGTGGCGACACTTCCGCTCTTGTGTTCAATGCGATTCTTGAGCGTCTTCCCACTCCGCCGATTCGTCTGAACCCAGATCTGCCCGGGGAGATGGAACGCATCATTAATAAATCGCTGGAGAAGGACAGGAACCTGCGATACCAGCACGCTGCCGACATGCGCGCCGATCTGCAGCGCCTGAAGCGGGACACGGACACGAGTCGAGCCGTGGCTGCCAGTTCCGGCTCAGTCGCCGTAGCGCATGATTCGACTCCCTCTTCCGCGGCGCAGCAACCGATATCGCAGCCGGGAGCGCCTCAGTCAAGCGGGGCGGTGCCGTCCGCGACTCCGTCTGCGGCGGCGCCGGCTTCGATTCCTTCGTCGTCGTCCGTGAAGGTCGCCGCCGCGACGTTTGAGCAGACAGGAAAGACAAAGGTTTGGAAGATTGCGCTTCCCGTCGCAGCTTTAGTCATTGCGATTGCGGCGGGAGCTTTCTTCTACTCGCGGCGTTCGGCGTCGCTGAGCGAAAAAGATTCCATTCTGCTGGCTGACTTTGTCAACACCACCGGCGACGTTGTCTTCGACGGCACCCTGAAGCAGGCGCTGGCGGTGCAGCTGGAGCAGTCGCCATATCTGAATGTTCTTCCCCAATCGCGAATCCAGGCAGCGTTGCGCCTGATGGGCCGGCCTCCCGACGAGCGGGTGACCAATGATGTAGCGCGAGAAATCTGCATACGGGACGGCGTAAAGGCCATGCTGACGGGTTCTATTTCCGCCCTGGGCAGTCATTACGTGATTGACCTGAACGCGGTGAACGCGCAAACCGGAGATTCGCTTGCCCGCGCCCAGGTGGAATCCGAAAGTAAAGAGCAGGTGCTGAAGTCGCTGGATAAAGCGGCGTCCGACCTTCGGCAAAAACTGGGTGAGTCGATCGGCTCGGTGCAGAAATTCACCACCCCGCTGGAACAGGCCACGACATCTTCTTTAGAGGCGCTGCAGGCCTTCACCCTGGGGCAAGCCGAGCACTCGAAGCTGGAGGACGAGAAGGCGATTCCGCATCTGAAGCGGGCCATCGAGCTGGATCCGAATTTTGCCATGGCTTACGCCACGCTGGGCGTGGTGTACGGCAACCTGACCCAAACCAATCATCAACTCGAGAGTCTCAGCAAGGCATTCGAATTGAAGGACCGGGCGAGCGAGCGCGAGAAATTTTATATCTCGGCTCACTACTACAGTGAGGTCAGCAGAGAGCTCGATAAAGCGATCGCCATCTATGAGCAGTGGAAGCAGACCTATCCCCGCGACTCGGTGCCTTGGGACAACCTGGCCCTTGGGTATGAGTCAACGGGACAGCCGGAAAAGTCCCTGGCCAATGCCAGCGAAGCGATGCGGCTCAACCCGAAGGATAAATTCGCCCATGCCAACCTCGCCGATGCCTACTCGTCTTTAGGCCGCTACGACGAAGCCAAGACGGTCACAGAGCAGGCCGCCGCGCAGGGATTGGGATCTGCCAGCGACGCCTTTTCGCTATACACCATGGCGTTTGACCGTGGCGACAAGGCTGGTATGCAGCGGGCCATGGAGTTGGCAAAAGGACCATCGGCGGAACCGATCATGCAGCTGATCGTGGGCCAGGGGCAATGCGCTTTGGGCAAGATACAGACGGCCAGACGAAGCTTTGCCCAGGGGGTCAGCTTAGCTCAGACTTCCGGGCTGAAGGAGCTCGCCGTGGGAATCCGTCTGCGGGAAGCGTCTTGCCTCACTGAAATAGGCAATCCGACCTTGGGCCGGCAGGTGGCATCGCAGGCCCTGGCCTCATCGGATGATCGCGATACTCGCACCGAGGCTGCCTATGTTCTTGCCCGAGCCGGCGACGTCAGCCGGTCGCAGAAATTGATTGACCAACAGGCCAAGGAATTCCCAACCGACACTTTGCAGAACTCGGTCTGGCTGCCGGTGGCACGGGCCACCAACCTGATCAGATCGAACCAGCCGGGGCAGGCGGTTGACGCTTTGGAAGCGACCGCTCCTTACGAGTTTGGCTCGCCGCCGGAGGGCGCCATCTATTGGCCCATGTATGTTCGCGGGGAAGCATACTTGCGATTGCGGAATGGAGGCAAAGCCGCCACCGAGTATCAGAAAATTCTGGACCACCACGGCATCGCTCCGAACAGTCCCCTCTACACTCTAGCCCGGCTTGGTTTGGGGCGCGCCTATGCCCTGCAAGGAGATTCCGCCAAAGCCAAAGAGGCCTTCCAGGACTTCTTTGCCAAGTGGAAGGAAGCCGACCCGGATGTTCCTATACTTAAAGATGCAAAGGCGGAATACGCTAAGCTGCAGTAGCCAGGATGTAGGCGCGAGCGTCCCGCTCGTGCTCTTTCATTATCGAAATGGATGGGAACCCGTCATTTCCTGAGGAATAGAGATAGGTCACGTTGCCTGTTTTTCGAGGATCTTTCTCCTGCCGCCCTCGGGCACGAGCAGGTCGCTCGCGCCTGCATTGAACCTGTTATGATTAAAGCTCCTTGGCCGTCGCTGGCACCTGGCTTTCCCGCAGCGGACGGTCACATTTCATGCGCAAGCGACGTCGCCTTTTCATCCTGTTCGGCTTTGTGCTGTTCGCAGCCGCCGTGGCTCTGCTCGTCGTATTGCGCAAGCATGCTCCGCCTGAACCGGCCCGCCTGCTCCCCGGCGCGGACGGTTATTTTTACGCCAACGTGAAATGGATACGGCGCGCCAACATCGCGGGCCAGATGCCCGACGTCCCTCATGAACCGGAATATGAACAGTTCATCGAGGCCACGGGTTTTCAGTTCGAGCGTGACCTCGATCAGGCTGCCTTCGCCATTCACTACCCAACCGCCAAGCCTGGAGCCAAAGCAGCAACCCCGGAACCGGCACGATTTTCGGAGATCTTCGTAGGCAGAATCGACAACCAGCGGCTGCGGGCATACCTGGGAAAACTCTCCGCTTCGGTAGACGACTACAATTCCATCGATATCTACAACATCCCTCTCGAGGGCCGCACCTTGCGGGTGGCCGTTCTAGGCTTTGATACCGTGGCCGCCTCCAACCACGACGATCCCCGGGTGATTCGAGGCATTGTTGACAGATCACGCAAACTGGCCTCGCCGTTCGCTGGGCCGGCATTATTGCGCCGGTATTACAAATATGTCCCGATCGCGAGCCTGGGTTGGGCAATTTTCAGGGTCGATCCCGTCGATGGCTTGCCCAGCCGGGGCAGCTTGTCGTTCCTTTTTACCAAACCGGCGACGGTGGTTGCTTCCGCGCGCTATCTCGGAAAAGTACATTTTCGGGCAGAAGCCTTTACCGGCAGCAAGGACGACGCGCAGCGGCTGACCGAGCAGCTGGGAACTTTTCTGCAACTCTTTCACACTGCCGAGGGCACGGTCTCGATGCCGGGGAACGATCCTGACGTGAAGGCATTTTTCGATGGATTGAAAGTGCAACAGCACGATGATCGCACCGTGCTTACGGCCGCCATCCCACCCGGGTTTATCCGTAAGGCGGTCGCAGCTCCCCCCGCCGAAGCGGTTCCGGAACCGCCGCAACCCGCGGCGCCTCCCGCCAGCAAGAAATCGGGCAAGTAACTGAAACATTTCCCTGTGGAAACGCATCTGTTGAAGCGGGCGTAGCTAGCACCGTAACCTCTCAGCCAGTGACTAATGTTCCGGATTGAAGTGAGGGCAATTTGGCCCAGCAGGTACAATAATCTCGGATGTCTACTCTCCCTCTTCCGATTGCGGCCTTTTTGGCGGGGTTGGTCTCCTTCCTCTCGCCGTGTGTGCTGCCCCTGGTTCCCGGTTACGTGTCACTTATCTCAGGAGCTGGTGTCGAGGAACTCAAGGCACCGGAGTCACGCCTGTTGAGCAAGGTGATGCTGAATTCCGTTGGTTTCATTCTCGGTTTCAGCGTGGTGTTCATCACCCTGGGCGCGATTTCAACTGAGGTAGGACAGCTCCTGGCACGCTACAAGTCGCTGCTGGCGCAGGTAGCTGGAGTGGTCATTATCCTGTTCGGACTGCACTTGACCGGCTTGTTCAAGATCAAGGCACTCTATACCGACGCGCGCCTGCATCAGGTCAAAGGCGGCAGTACACCGTGGGGGGCGTTCGTGATCGGTTTCGCTTTCGCTTTTGGCTGGACACCCTGCGTCGGTCCGATCCTGGGAGTGATTCTTACATTTGCCGCCGCCCAGGATTCAGTGACCAAAGGCATTTTCCTGCTGGCCCTCTACTCCATGGGACTGGCGGTGCCCTTTCTGCTGACCTCGCTCGGCATCGAGCGATTTCTCAAGTTCTACAGCCGCTTCCGAATGCACATGCATGCCCTAGAAGTGACCAGTGGCGGGTTGTTGATTGTGCTCGGCATTTTGCTGGTGGTGGGGCGGTTTACCATCATCTCTAATTATTTGTCGTTCCTGAACCGGTTCGCATTGTGAACAGTCGCGCGGTTATGATTTGCCCTGTGAAGAGGAGTTTGCCGTGAAACGCGATCCCGTCGTCATTATCGTCGTCGCTATGGTAGTGACCGTCATGCTCGTCGTCGGATTCCAGGTGGCGCGGCGCAATTCCGGCCGCACAGTCAGCGCCGGCGACAACATGAAAGGGTACCAGGCGCCCGATTTCACCCTGGAATCGCTGGATGGCAAGACGGTGCATCTTTCCGACTTTCGAGGCAAGGGCGTGTTGTTGAACTTCTGGGCCACGTGGTGCCAGCCCTGCAAAATTGAGATGCCCTGGTTTGCCGAGTTGCAGAAGCAATATGGGCCGCAAGGGTTGCAGATCGTGGGCATTGCGATGGATGATGCCAGCCCCAAAGAGATCGGCGAGTTCGCTCACGACCTGGGGGTGAACTATCCTATTCTCGTAGGCAAAGAAGCCGTGGGCGACGCCTACGGCGGGGTGCAGTTCCTGCCGGCTACCTTTTATATCGGACGCGACGGCAAGGTCATCGACAAAGTGTTCGGTCTAAAAGGGCGCGGCGAGATTGAAGACAGCATCAAGAAGGCACTGGCCGAGGGTCAGGCGGTGCAGGCGCGAAAGTAACGTAGGCGGCGACCCCAAATCCTTCTACCATTCTTGTCTTGCCATGCAAACGCTGCTGCGAAAAATCGCGCCCGGCCTGGTCTTTCTGAGCGCACTGGCAGCAGCCCAGGAGACGCCGCTTAACCAGGATATTCCGGGAAGAAAGATTCCGTCGGTGAGCATGTCGCCCTCTCCGCTGGTCACGGTCACTCGAGGCAAGCCCAATGCGGTAAATCTGCGCTTTCACGTGGGCGCGGGTTTTCATGTCAATTCCAACAAACCTAAGTCTGAATTCCTCATCCCTACCGCACTCCGACTGGACGCGCCTACTGACATTGTGATCGGGAGAGTCAGTTATCCGTCCGGCGAAGAAATGAGCTTCGCGTTTGCTCCGGAAGACAAGCTGAGCGTGTACACTGGCGAGTTTCCCGTGGCGGTCGAGGTTCGTCCGCTGGCCAACGTGGTTCCCGGCAAGTACATGATTCGGGGCGAACTGCGATATCAGGCCTGCGATAATGCGGCTTGTTATCCACCCAAGAAACTACAGGTGAAGTTCGAGGTGAAAGTCGTGAAAGGACCTCCACCACACCACAAGAATCCCGGGCAGAGTCCGCACATACACACTTAGGCAATCTAGATTTGAAACATCGAGCCGCCGGGGTACAATATGGCGACCGCGGATTGCGGCACTGACCGGCTAAGACACGCACTGATTGGATGAGGATCCCAGAGGACTGGTCAGGCCTTGGAACAAGGGCTCACTGTTTTACTTGTAGCACTGGATAAGATAATACGATGTCCACACCGCCCGAGCGCAAACCATTCAGAGAATTGGGGTCCGCTGAATTTTTAGCGCCGGCAGGCTTACCCGAGGCAAGTCTCGCGGGAGGCATAGGGGACACATACTGGCTGAACAGTCTGGCGGCCCGCATCAGCGATACGCTCCTTCAAAATCTGCCCAACGACTTGACCAGGATGATCTACCTGGCGTCCCTTCGAGATTGCAATAGCGGTCTTTACCTGCAGCCGGACTTCTCCCCACAAGAGGGCATTCACGCCACGGACCGGGCGTTGCGGCTATGTCATGAGCAGGTTTTTCGCCGCCTTCTGACCACACGGTTGCCGGAATATGTGCGCCAGTTGGACGAATACGTCCGCTACACGCGCGGCGAGACGGTGACGATGCTCAAGACCTGGAAGTCGCTGCAGGCGTACCGGGCGACGGTTCCGGTGGGCGCGGCTCCCATCTCAACCGAGCTGTTCTTTCTGAATATCACAATCGCGCTTGAAGTCCTGAGCCAGAGAATGCCGGAGTTGCAGTAGGCTCAGTGAGTGGCCGCCGCGCTGGGCAATTGCTCAAAGGGAAGCCAGGCGTTGATCACGCGTCCAATCACAGACGCCTCGCGCGGCACCTTGAACCGTCTTACCGGTTGCCGCGAGAGCGGGTAGGGCAGTAAAGTCAGTTCCTTGCCTTCCAGTTGACACCAGCAACAACTGTGCCCGTCGGTATGCCAGACCAGGTAGACCGGACGTTCACGCATGGTTCTCCAGTCAAAAACCTGTACGGCATTTTGCATGACGTCGATCTCAACCAGAGATCCGGGAGGAATCAGATCGCCCATAGTGTCATCCTTCAGGCCAACTACCGCGTAGCGGTAGCGTCTGGGATCAAGGCGCTTGCGCAGAGCCGGGGGTAAAGCCGCCAGTTCCTGCGGGTTCAGTTTGAGCAGGTTGGTCTCGTGACTGTTGAGGCTGGCGTCGAAGTTCAGCTGAAAGCGGAAACTGGGGCCGCGGGTTTCGTTGGACTCGAGCCGAGACAGATTGGGTTCAACCTGTCCGACAAATTGCCTGACTTCGCTGGCATCTATTCCAAAGACCAGCAAAAGCTCTTCCAGCGAAACTTTGAGGCAAGCTGCCAAGCTGAAGAGTTTGTGAATGCTTGGAACCGATCCGGTTTCGACATCGGCCAGCGTGGAGTGCGAAACGTAAAAATCGGCATTGCCTTTAACGTCAGCAATCGAGCGGCTGATGCGTTCGACGTCGCTGGATTTAACAAAGCGCTCTTCCCGCAACTCCCGAATCCATTTGCCCGAGTCCATGTGATTGGCCGTAAGTTCCTGTTTTCATCCGGGCAAATCGCCGACGCGAAACACTTGCCCCCGTCTGCGAAACGTCCGGACCAAGCGGATTAGTTCGCTTCCCGCTGCCGTCCAGCTTTCAATGGATGAAAAAGAAAATCGACAACCAGCGGGAAGATACCGCATTCCTGTACAAGACGAACCCTAACCGATTCTTAAAGCTTGACTCAGGTCCCACTGTCGTTGTTGCCGGACCCGGGTGAGGTAACTGAGCAATTCCTCATAAGGCATTTCAAGCACCGGAACCGACAATGTCCACCCAGGAAAGAGCCATTTCAGCCTCAAGCAAGGCTCAACTAACATCAAGTTTACACGAAGGCGAAGCGCACCATAAATCAAGTCATCAGACTCTTTCGCCAGCGCCGGATTGGCTCCTGCCTTGGCCAATTGTCCCAGCTTCATGAGCATGGCTGCGTTCTTTCCAATCAAGTCAAGCGATCGCAGCGCCAAAACCAGCCGTCGCCTCTTTAAATTTCGATATTCAGACGGCGGAAACATGCTTCGGAGATACGCTTCTTCAGCCGGATCAAGAAGAATGCGGAATGCGTCGAGATCGACCTGGTGTTTCTTCACCTCCCAGTCGTCGAGACTGCCAATTTGAGGCAGCCCGGGGCGAAGAACTGTCCAGACCAGAAAGAGGGACAAGCCAGCGGCAAAGAAAATCGCTAACGTCGATACCATTTCTTAACCTGTTCACTTAACGCGTTGTTCCAGCTCGCCAAATCTGTACTGGGCAAACTTTCGATCAAGGTTTCGGTCCGCGGTTTCAGAAAATAGGAAGCCCAGGTAATCGCGGCCAGATTATACGCGGCCGAACCGAGTACCACAAATGTGGAGTCAGCGATGGAATGGAGATGAGCCCGAAGTTCGAGCAGAATTAGATCCAGGGCTGCATAAGTGCCGAATCCCGCGGCGATTCCAACTGAATAGTGTTGCCAGACCAGACCCAGGCGGGACATCAGAGAAATCAGGAATATCAGCAGACATACTTGCAACACCCTGGCTGATCGTTCCACCAGGATAATCGATTCGAAGACGTTAACCACTCCTCTGGGACTTTTGATCGCCAGAACGATCAGAACGCAAGCAGCTGCGATAGCCGCCACGATCCAGATTCCGGCAAAAATGATTCGCAGGGAGGCATATGGCCGGAACAAATGCTGAAGGATTTCTATCACGACGCCCAGACTTAACAGAATGGCGATCGCATCTCCCCACCAGAAAACATAAGAGTAGGTCCGGTTCGCGGGGTCAGGAAAGAGCAGCAGGACAGCGTCGCGGGAAGAGACTAAGACGGTGTAGATGAAGAAGATGGGAAATACTTTAGCCAGGCCGCGGATCGCCATGACCAGCGCGATCACAACCTGTAGCACGAGTGGGACGAACCACAGTACTGACGGTGCCAGCTGAGAGAGACTCATGGGCCGCACTGGCAGAGTACTCGTAAACCAGGCAGCCCACAAGAATTTTCAGGCTATTTCACCGAGTACGTCGCGCGGCTCTTATTTCCCGCAAGCGTTCGGTGAGCATGTAGGTCGCGGAGCCCCGCCGTCGGCCAACGACGTGGTTGACACAGCGCCCAGCAGCAGCAATGTTGCCAAAACCAGATGAACAATCTTTTTCATAAGAATTCCTCTTGGGGTAGGGG
Source organism: Terriglobia bacterium (assembly GCA_963748935.1). Lineage (GTDB taxonomy): Bacteria > Acidobacteriota > Terriglobia > Terriglobales > Acidobacteriaceae > JAIQFF01. The sequence goes on along the minus strand of CAVVLA010000022.1, from coordinate 106,234 downwards.
ACCCCCGCCTCCCACAACCTAGCGTTTTCCCAGTGCCGGGTTTGAAGTGTTCGAAAAACACGCGGTGAGAAATAGGGTTCGTCGGTAGACCGACAACGGCCGAGAGCCGGCATCCGATCTCGCTACCCCACCAGGACGGCGTTCTTTCGCGTCAACCCGTGTTTAAGCATGGCGAGGTGGATGCCCGCTATCGCTCGCCCACAACGCCTTTGGTCGGTAAACCGACGCAATCTTCGGGATTCTCAACCTAAGACGGCCAGAAACTATGCTGACCGCCTGGCCCGAGGTATGGCGTTCAGCAAAGGTGCTCTGCTATTGCGCCGGGCGGCGGCAACAGCGAGTGGGCTTCTGCTGGTGCTCTACGCTGCTGGTTCCGTGCGTCGTATTTTTCTTTGCGGTGAGTCCTAAGTCGGCTGCCCAGCAGTTGCGACTGTTTGAGCTTCCTGTGATTTTCTGGCGATTTGGGCCGTTGATTTCGTTGTAGGCGGCACAAAGCGCTTCGACATGGCTGCGCACGCTGGGCGAGCCCGTGAACCTACTCGTCCCTTACGCCCTCTGGGCTGGTTGCTGGGTGTGCTGAATATTGGCGCCTCCCTGCTGGTGGTCATATCGCGAACTCCGGGCTGACCATCACTCGCGGGGAATTGCAGCTCGGGAGGATTTCGCGCGATGCGGACGAACTTCAAGGCCGCGATCACTCGCCTTCAAGTCAAAGAGGAACCAAAAGAGGCAGCTATCCAGTCACACTCATTGCCAATAAGTCCGCCTAGTATCTGGAGATGAACGCCTCGGCAGCGGTGCGTAGTTTGTTGCAGATACCTTTCGCGAGACCCGCTTTTCCCCAGCGCGGAGCCGGCGAGAGTGAGTGGCATTCTTCCGTTCAGAACATCAAGAATATTTTGAGCCAGGCGGGCTACACCATCGCACAGCTTTCGGCAAGCACGGGCAGGCGTTACGGAATCAGGTCGCCCTTCTTCATTCCGCCGACCTTTTTATACAAACTGAGAAGTGGAGTCACCCCACACATTTGTCAGATCGTCGCCTTGAGCGACTGCACGGGTTACCGCTTTGTTGACTGGATGAAGATATGCGGATTTGATCTGCAGCAGATTCCCCGGCTGCAACTGCGGCTGCACTCCGAACGTACAGTGCTGATCACGCCAACGGAATTCGATCACGGTTCTTTGCGGTCAAGGCCGTCCGGCTTCGGCGAAGAGTCCTCCTTGTCATCTTCTTCTATAGCATCCCGATTGGAGTTTCGGCTGCACGGCATGGGGCAATACGATCATCGACGCTACCTGCTTGCAAAAGTTGGACGCAGAGACGCTCTGATTTATCCGCAGCTTATGCCCGGTGCCATTGTGCGCGCCGATCGCTGGTTTCGCCAGTGGATTCATGGCGCCGATCTCGCGTCCATGCCCGATTTGCTGTGGCTGGTCGAATTGCCCGGAGGACTTACATGTTGTCATGTCAGATGGATTGAGGAGAATCAGATTGTCTTGCTCCCAAGCCGTCCGCCGTGGGGAAGCTTACCGTTGCGTCTGCCGACTGAGGCGCGGATTCTTGGTCTGCTCAATCCCGGACGCGGTTTCGTGAAACAGGAAGCCTTGCAATCGCTCGCCGGGCCGGTGAAGTTTAAATCAGCCTTCTCGCCGTCGCGCGCCAAGGAGAAGATGGGATTCTCTGAGCTGCTTCGAATCTCGCGCCGCCGCACTGGCCTGACTTTCCGCGCGGCGCAGCAGCTTACGGGTGCAATCGCTCAAATTCTGGCATGTCGAGACTATGCCATCGGATTAGGCGTGCTCTCCGATTACGAGACCATGTCCAGGTTGCCGCGGCACATCGCCAAGATCATCAGCCTGTGCGTCTCATATTGCATCGATATCCGCGAGTTGATGGAAACCGTCGGGGTCAAGATCGAGGATTCCGCCAAACTTCCTTTACCGGCATACGACCAGGGCTCTGCACGTCGCTCAAAGCATCTTGATGGAGTTGAACAGTACAGAACCGTCGCGATCGGCGCAGGCTACGGGCACTCGGCGGCAGGCAGGGTCGAGGGGATTTCCAGGATCTAGCGGGCGCGGAAATTCTCGCTGCGGTTGCTGCATGGATGTTTGCAGAAAAATTGAAGCGGCTGGCAATTGTTAGCGGCATGTCGCGACAAGTTTCAGAAGGCCGACCCGCGCATCTTCCATTCACTTTGTTTTACCGCTGCACGGGCGGGACGCCCGCGGCCACATGCTCTCCGAACTTTAGTAACTAGTCTCGCTAGTTACTTACCAAAGCGGGAATTAACTCACTTGTGCAAGTGACTCTGGTGTTTTGACTCGGACTCAGACTGACCCTACGATGATTGCTGCACGGGAGGTCTCCCGCTTCCGGCCATTCTCTCCCAAGAATTGTGGATTCAGGTAATCCGCCGATAGGCGGAATGGAGGCTGGACCGGTAATGCATCGCATTGTCAGAAAAAGATTGTTGCACTCACCTCGCGGCTCGCGCGGCTTCAGCCTGCTTGAACTGTTGATTGTGGTTTCGTTGTTCATGGTAGTCGCAGGAATGACTTTCATGGCAGTACAGCCAGCCTTGAAAGATGCGCGGGCGAACCAGGCTTTCAACCTGGTGATGATGCAGATGCGGATAGCCCGCCAGCGAGCGATCGCGGAACGTAAACAATACATCGTCTGCTTCGGAGCTGGTTCCGCTCCCACCGGGGCGCTTACTCCGATGGCTACGCCCACGGCGCAGAGCGTTCAAATGTTCCGCTGGGATGCAGGTACCGCACTCTCCGCCGCGGTTCAAACTAATGTCGCCGTGTTGCCCAGCGATATGCAATTCCAGGCCGTGAGCGGAGTTCCAAATAGCCCGACAACAGTGCCCGACGGATTCGGAAATGCAACTGTCGCAATCGACTTCGACCAAGGCGTCGGCACGGCGGTCAAGAATCAGATCATGTTCTTGCCAGATGGTTCGGCACACGACACCGGCGGAAACTGGAATAGCGGGATCATCTACGTCGGCCGCACTGGGGATGTGTACAGCTCGCGCGCCGTCACTCTGTATGGAGCCACAGGAAGGATACGGGGTTGGCGCCTGATTAACTCCTCAGGGTCACCCAAATGGTTCGAACAATGACCAAGAAAGCTTTCAACCAGATCGGAACGAAACCTGGGCAGCAGGGATTCGCTTTGCTCGAAACCCTGATTGCCATTGTTGTGCTGATGATCGGATTGCTGGCCGTGCTGGCAACTTTTGCCCTGGCTGTCGGCAACACGACCTCGATGCAGAACGACGCCATCGCCCGGCAGAAAGTGGCGGAGGCAGTGGAAAGCATCTACACCGCGCGCCAAACCAGCCAGCTCACGTTTGACCAGATTCAGAATGTGGGTAGTGGCGGAGGCATCTTTACTCCGGGGTTTACCGCCATGACTGACCCCGGCCCGGACGGTTTGGACGGGACTGGCGACGATGTTACCGCGGTGCCGATCCGGCTACCGGGAGCAAGCGGAAAGATCCTCAATACCAGTCAAGACGTGCTGGTGAACCTGGGACAGTTTACCCGGCAGATTCAGATTACGAACGTTGCCAACAACCCCAACGTTCGACAGATTACGGTCACGGTGCGTTACCCGACGCCGCAAGGCTGGTTTCGCACCTACCAGGTGCAATCTCTGATTTCGTCGTACCGCTGAGAGGAGAGACATGCGATCCATCGAACATAACGAGCGCGGCTTCAGCCTCATGGAATTGCTGGTTGCCGTTGCCCTGGGATTGATCGTTCTGGCGGCGACCACGCAACTGTTCAAGAACGGAATGGATGCCACCATCCTGGTGACGCAGTCGTCCGAAATGCAGCAGAACGCTCGCGCCACCCTGAATCTGATCGCAAAAGATGTGAGCATGGCCGGATCCGGACTGCCCACGGGCGGCCTGGCGTTGCCTTTCGGCGCAGGATCGACACCTTCATTTTTCGCGGTGGATAGTAACCGGGCCTGGCTGGGAGCGAACAGTTATCCTACCAACTTCATGTACGGCATCATCCCGGGGCCAGGCAATGGTATGGAATCGGGCGGCCCGGCTACCGTCGTCGCAACCAACACGGCATCGGACGCAATCACGGTTGTTTATGCCGACTATGCTTTCCCGCTGAATCAGTACACGCTCACCTTTCCGGCCACTAACCCGAACGGGGACCTGATCCAACTCGCACCTCCGGCGGCTCCTCCAGTCGGCTTCCCTGCCATCCAGTCTCCCACCGGAATTCAGGTGGGCGATCTGATTTTACTGACGAACAACATTGGCTCCGCCGTAGGCGAAGTCACCGGCATCGCGCCTTCGGGCACGAAGACCAATATCAGTTTCGCGAACTTAGACCCCTTGAGAATGAACCAATCGGGGGCCGCGAAGGGAAACATACTGTATATGAAGGGCGGAGGCACAACCGTGGCCAACCGGATCTGGGCGGTCACTTATTTCCTCGAAGTGCCTGCGGCCTCCACAGGTCAGCCGCCGCGGCTGATGCGGCAAGTGAATGGACAGACGCCGCAGCCGGTGGCCGATAACATTATCAATCTGAAAATCACGTACGACATGTGCGATGGCACAAATGGTCCTAACTGCTCCAATGTCCCCAACGCGCTGACCGCGCCGTTCTCCCCAACACAGATTCATAAAGTAAACATTCAGGTCATGGCGCAGACGCTCACCTCTTACGGAAACAAATCCAGGAGCACCGTCCTGGCGACTTCCGTGAGCACGCGCAGTCTGTCGTTCAAGGATCGTTATCAGTGAGGATTGTCATTGAGGAGAGTCACACAGCTTCAGGAGATAATTACTATGCGTAGGGCCAAGGGCCGATCACGGGGATTTACTCTTATTGCAGCTTTGCTGGTGCTGGCGATGTTATCTGCCATTGCTGTGAGCCTTTTGTTTATGGTCCACGGCGCGGGGCAGGTGGGCAACAATGATCTGGAGACCAACCGGGCGTACTACGGCGCAGAGTCCGGGATGGAGCTGCTGACCGCCAATCTGGCGGCGCTTTATCAACAGTCGCAGTCTCCTACTCCGGCACAAATCACTGCCCTGACGACCAACCCGCCGGACAGCAGCATGATCAACGGCATGAACTATCAGGAGACCATTTCCTGGACGCCGGACGCCAACGGCAACCCGGCCAGCAGAACCGGCGTGATCGGTCCGGGGTCCAACGAGTCGGGTCTTACGGCGGAAATCATCCCGCTCACGCTGAAGGTTGCGGCCACGCGGCCAGGCGGAGCGTCGGTGAATATGACGCGCGGCGTCGAAGTGGCGCTCATCCCAGTGTTCCAGTTCGGTGTTTTTTCCGACAGCGATTTGAGCTACTTCGCCGGACCTAATTTTGATTTTCAGGGCCGGGTGCATACCAACGGCAACCTGTTTTTGGGAGAAGGCAACGGCAACGCCTTGGTTCTAGATGACAAGGTGACCGCCGTGAAACAGATCATCCGCGATCGCCTGGCCAACAACTTTCCGGGCAACACCAACTATATCGGCGACGTGTATGTACTCAACCAGACCGGGGGCTGCGACGGAACCGTGGCTACGGCGATCAACAGCACATTGAGCCCCCACTGTCTGAAATTCACGGTGCCGATGGCCAGCTGGAGCGGCGGAATTCCAGCGGCGGGCACACAGACCAATGTCAACACCTGGACCAACACTTCCACGACGGTTTCTGCCACAACTTTCGGTGGATTCATCGGCAATGGAACCTCAATGGCAGTGCAACCGTTGCAGCTTCCCTTCGTGCAGGGCGCGACTAACTCAGCCGGGCAGATTCAAATTATCCGCAAACGCACCGACCCTGCTGAATTGGTTACATCGGCGCTGGGTTCGTCGCGTGAGTACAACAAAGCGAATATCCGCATTTTGATGGCCGATACCCTAGCAGATCTCCACCCTGATCGAGGCACCGCTGCCCTGGATCTTGAGGACGTGAACCTGGCTGGCGCCTCCTTTACGGTAGGAGGAAACGTATATTTCATTGCCCAGGCCAAGACTGGGTTTAATCCCAAAGAACTCTACTGGACTGCCGCTCCTGGCGTGCCGGGTTCTGGCGCAAATCCGTGGCCTCTAGTCGACGGCTACTTGCGCGTGGAATATAAAGATGCAGCCGGGGGGTGGCACGGTGTCACCAATGAGTGGCTGAAACTTGGATTTGGGCGTAGTAATGTGATACCTACTGCTCCAAATCCATCGGCCAGCGGCAATATCGTCCATCCTAAGGCGATCCTAATTTTGCAGCAGCGGGCCGATCGCGACGCGGATGGGGCAGTGGGCGGAGTGAACGATGCCCCCAGTGCAACAACGGGGGCAAATGCGCAATATGCGTGGTATCCCCTCAACTTCTTCGATCCGCGTGAGGGCTTCCCCAGAGATTTCGCCGCCCTGGCGTCGTTCAACCCACCGCTGACGACGGGGACACAGGGCTACGCGAACGGCATCATGAACGCCGTTGAGGTTGACGTAGGTAACTTGAAAGAGTGGTTAAATGGCACCATTGCGGGCAGCGGAACGCAAGTGGAGTACACCAGCCAGAACGGCTATCTTCTCTACTTCTCCGATCGCCGCGGTATGGCGGTCGATCCGCACAATATCCCCGCCAATACGACCAGCGGAAAATACGGGTTCGAGGATACCATCAACTCGGGTTCGGCGACCGGCACACCCGATACGGTTCTCGAGCCACCTTCGTATTACGCTTTTTCGCCCGAAGACGTAGACGAGAACACCTTTGCCGACAACTGGGGCGCAACCAACGTGGGCCTCGGTTTCCACCTGAATACTGCGGGAAATCCTTACAAGATGGTGGATTGCTTAAATGGAGGCCGGCAGAATAAGGTTACCGGCGCTCGCCACGTTCTGCGCTTGATCGATGGCAGCCTGGGAAATCTTCCGGTACGTCTGGATAACAGCCTGGGCGGATTCACGGTGGCGTCGGAAAACCCGGTTTACATTATGGGCAACTACAATTCCGCTGCTCCCCCCGCCGATCAATTTTGGAACGACCAGACGGCCGCGGACATCGCCCATTCGAACGCAGCCGTCATTGCAGATTCTGTCACCCTGCTGTCCAATAGTTGGTCTGACTTGAACGACATGAAGAACCCCGTGTACTACGGTGCGGGCACAGGCCTGGCGAATCGCACAGCTACAAGCACGTACTACCGGCTGGCCATTGCGGGCGGAAAGAACATCAACTTCCCGCAACCGGCGGGCACAGGAAACGACTTCGGCACCGATGGTGGGGTGCATAACTTCCTGCGCTACATCGAGGCCTGGGGCGGGGCGGGCGGTCTGTACTATCGCGGATCGCTGGTCAGCCTGTACTACTCGCAATACGCGACCGGAGTCTTCAAGTGCTGTAACCAGGTTTACGGTCCACCGAACCGGCAGTATTACTTTGACTCCGCGTTCCTGGACCCAACCAAGCTGCCCCCGGGTACGCCCATGTTGCAGGACGTGGTTAACCTGACTTACTGGCAGGACTTCAAGCCGTACTAAGGAACTGTGTGGGGCGGACACTCTTGTCCGCCCTTTTTTACTTTGACTTCAAATTGTTGGGGTGCACGGCGACAGACTGAGCGAAATTCGTTTGCTCGCCGCAGAGTCCAAGTCAAAAGCGGCGGACAAGAGTGTCCGCCACACACGGCTACGAGATGATCAGAGCTGCCTCCTTGGGCAGATAGCCTTTCCTCCGGAACCAGTCTTCCATTGCAACTTTCAGTTCCTTGATCGGGACAGTGGTTCCGATTTCCATCATGCCGTCGGCCACGGGCAGCGTGTTATCAAACACGCTGGCGTTGGTGAAATTGCGCATGGAAAAATTGTCCAGCCATTTCAGCGGACAAGGCAGCCGTTGGCCGTTGTGGTCGTATTCCACGCGAATCTTGCGGGCAAACATCAGAAAGCGATTTAACCACAGAATTCATTGCCACAGCGCATGTAGGGCAGATGTCCCCATCTGCCCGGCTGAGCGCAGCTCCGCTATTTTCGCGCAGCAAGAGCCCTGTCGAGCTGCGCTCGACTGGGCGGATCAGGACATCTGTCCCTACGTGGGCTGCGGCGGACCACTGGCTTGACAGGTCACCCATTCAAGCATAGTCTGCCGCGACGTATGGGAGGCGCCTATGTTCTTTCTCTACATCATTTTGGTCGGCCTGATTGCCGGGTGGGCGGCGGGCAAAATCATGAAAGGTTCGGGCTATGGCACGCTCATGGACATCGTACTCGGCATCGTGGGCGCCATTGTCGGTGGCTGGATCATGCGACTCCTGGGTTTTTACACCAGCGGTGGATTGATTCCCAGCATCCTGGTAGCGATTCTGGGCGCAGTGGTCGTGGTAGTAATTGTCCGCGCCCTGAAGAAAGCATAAGCGCTAATCTGATCCCGAAGGCCCGATCTGCACCAGGTCGGGCGCAGACGAGGGTGCACGTTGGAGCCTGCTCCAACGGGATGGATTCGCCGAGCCTGCCCGCAGCCGGTTCAGCAGCGAACCGATCGCAGTGGAGCCCCGCACCAGGTGACCGATTTTCAGCGGCCCCAGGACGTTTCGCTGCTGCACATGATGCAGTCCGCTTGAAACCACGCAGCCGCATTGACTGCAGTCCGGTGTTCCACCAAAGATGCAGGGCTCGACTCGCGTAGTCAGGTCGGCGGAGAAATTGGTGGACATCTTCGAGAAAAGACACTCCCGCGGATTTTTAGGAGGCTCCAGCAGGGCTTGTCCGATGCCTGGACTCATCAACAACTTGGGATAGGCATCCCTCAGGCCGGGCAGCTCCCGCGCCACCCTTTGGCGTTCTTCCAAGGTCAACATCTCCGGAGTGTCTTCGCCCTGTTGCGGAGTGTAGAGACTTACCCAAATCCGCTTTACTTCCGACCGGGCTTCCCAGAAGGCGACATATTCTTCGAGATATCCAGGGCGCTTCATCATGGGGCTGGTAATCGTCCAGTGAATGTTCACCTCGCGATCGCGAATGTTTTCCAGGATGCGCGCGTAGGTTGCGGGTTTGCGGCGAGGATCGTGGTGCTCAGGCAGGCCGTCGATCGAGACCGCTACCCGGCTACGACGCAGACCCATCCACTCAGGCGGAATAGGAATAATGCCGCTGGTGACTACCAGGGTGAAAATATTCTGCGCGCTGAGAGCCGGCAGAATGCGGCTCAGTTCGCGGTGCCGGATCATGGGTTCGCCGCCTACGAGCGAAACGTGGCGCGGGCGATGCTTCGCCACCAGCCCCAGGACTCCCGCCACCAAAGCGTCGCCCCGTAGGTCGGAGAGCTCAGTCAGCTTCTTCTCGCCTCCCAAGTGGGAATCGCCGTAGGCATAACACCCGGGACAGCTTAAGGGACACTCGCGGGTGATCTCGATGGACAGCATAGGAGCCCGGCCGCTGAGGATGCTTCCCCAGGCGGCAAACAGCTCTCCCACAGTCATTCCAGGACGGGATTGCGACATAGAATTTTCCAGGCTTGGTTTTCAGGTTAGATGCAGGGAGTAGGAGCTTGGGAGCGCCTTAAAAGAATTCGATCGATGGAGTATAAGTATAATGGATAGATATATTTAGATGGCATGCACCGAATGGTTCGAGGGGTTTATTTCTTGACAAAGCTGAGCCGGGCAAGGGCCCCAGGCAAGCATTTCGGCAACTTCTCTGGCAGAATGGAAGTATCTTCCCTTTCATTGTGGATTTCAGGGTAGATGGACTAACTTCCCGCTCAGGATGGCTATGAAAACTGCACGTTCGCGCGGCCCACTCACGCGCAATATACACCTCATCAAATGGGTCGAGAAGACCGCCGAGTTGACCAAGCCAAAGGCCATCCACTGGGTTGACGGCTCGCAAGCTGAACACGACAAACTTTGCCGGGAGATGGTGGCCAGCGGCTCTTTTACCAAGTTGAATGAGGATTTGTGGCCTGGCTGTTTCCTGGCCCGCTCCGACCCTTCGGACGTGGCCCGGGTGGAAGATCGGACATTTATCTGTTCGCTCTCCAAGGATAATGCCGGGCCCACCAACAATTGGGAAAACCCCTACACCATGCGGCGCAAGTTGAAAGAGAAATTCAACGGCGCCATGCAGGGCCGAACCATGTACGTGCTCCCCTTCAGCATGGGGCCAGTGGGCGGTCCCATGTCGCAGATCGGTGTGGAGCTTACCGATTCGCCTTATGTAGTGGTGAATATGCGAATCATGGCTCGCATCGGGATCGATGTTTTCAAAGAGATCGATAAAGACGAGCAACGCGTGGTGCCTTGCATCCATAGCGTGGGCGCTCCCCTGGCTCCGGGGCAGGAAGATGTTCCCTGGCCATGCAACCCGGAGAAGTACATCGTTCACTTTCCTGAGACCCGCGAAATCTGGTCTTATGGCTCCGGCTATGGCGGCAATGCGTTGCTGGGCAAGAAATGCTTTGCGCTCCGGATTGCCTCGAACATCGCGCGCGATGAAGGTTGGATGGCGGAACACATGCTCATCCTGGGAGTGGAAGATCCGAAGGGCAAAAAGACCTACGTGGCGGCGGCATTCCCCAGCTCGTGCGGCAAGACCAATTTCGCCATGATGGTGCCCCCCAAGGGACTGGAAGATTGGAAAGTGTGGACGGTGGGAGATGACATCGCTTGGATCAAGCCTGACGCCGATGGCTGTTTGCGCGCCATCAATCCCGAGGCCGGATTTTTTGGAGTGGCGCCGGGAACGTCGGAGAAAACCAACCCCAACGCGATGGCGACTCTCTCACGCAACACTATCTTTACCAATGTGGCGCTCACTCCGGAGGGCGGTGTGTGGTGGGAGGGCATGAGCGACGAGCCGCCGGCGGAATGTCTGGACTGGCAAGGTCACGTGTGGACGCCGCAAATTGCGAAAGAAACGGGCGCGAAGGCAGCGCACCCGAACGCGCGCTTCACCGCTCCGGCCTCGCAGTGCCCGACTATCGATGCGGCCTGGGAAGACCCCAACGGGGTTCCGATCAGCGCGATAATTTTCGGTGGCCGCCGGGCCAGCACCATTCCTCTGATCTATCAGGCCTTTAACTGGAGTGCGGGCGTGTATGTTGGAGCCACGGTAGGATCGGAGACGACCGCCGCCGCAGGCGGAGTAGTCGGCAAGGTCCGCCGCGACCCCATGGCGATGCTCCCCTTCTGCGGCTATCACATGGGTGACTATTTCCGTCACTGGATCAAGATGCAGCGCAGGCTCACTCGCACGCCCCGCATCTTCCACGTCAACTGGTTCAGAAAAGATGCAAACGGCAACTTTATGTGGCCGGGATTCCGCGACAACATGCGGGTGCTCAAGTGGATCGTGGATCGGGTACACGGCCGTTCCCAGGGTAAAGAGACGCCGATCGGCTGGACTCCGCACTATGAAGACATTGAGTGGAAGGGCCTCGACTTCCCCAAAGAGAAATTTGAACAGCTGCAAGCGGTCGATCGGGCGGCCTGGCGGTCCGAGGTGATCGGGCACGAGGAACTGTTCATTCTCCTGCACGCACATCTTCCGCCAGAGATGATTTACGAAAGAGAATTGTTAATCTGCCGGCTCTGATGTTCCTGATGCAGGCGCGAGCGTCCCGCTCGTGCGGCAGCGAGGGAATGTCGCGGCAAACAATCCGGATGGCATCTGAAAAGGTGCGAATGGTGAGGGCGCGACTTGAAGTGGCAACCTTTATCTTTGCGGAAAAGAGGACAGGTTCGTCGCCTTTTTAGCACGAGCGGGACGGTCGCGCCTACATTGGCTGGGTGCCGCTCAGGCTTGGCGCTCCGGCGGCAACGGCGTCGAGATGCTTCAGCGTCTCCTCTATCGTCAGGGAATACATTTCCCGCCCCAGTCCCTCTCCAGTGTCGGCCGCGGTTTTCAAATAATGGCCCGCAATCTCGACCGCCAGCGTATCCGTAATCACCTGGCCGGTGCGCTTCTTGTATTCCACCCATGCGAGATGCGGCAACGCCACCCACACCGGCCGCCCGTCCACCAGAAACTTTACATCGACGGCATCAGCGTGGCGCGTGGCAATGGCCACAATGAGCGCCTGATAGACGCAGTGCAGGTTGGCTTTGCTCCAGCGATCGATGACGTGGAAGTCCTGATACATGACCTAAAACTATATCGGACCTGAAAAGCGTGGGCAAATCATCCGCAGCGTCCGGGATCTGCGTGATGGCGGCGGAATGCATAGGTCCTTCGCTACGCTCAGGATGACATTCGGTTGGATGGATCGCGCTGAGGAACCAAGAGTGGATGGAGTGAATTATGATGTGTGAAAAGCTGATCGTTGATAGCTGAAAGCTTCCCATGAAAAACCTCGGCATCCTGCTCTCCGGGCGCGGCTCTAACTTTGAAGCCATCGCTAAAAATGTGGCGTCGGGCAACATTCCCAATGCACGGATTGCAGTTGTCATCTCGAATAAGCCGGATGCCGGAGGCCTCGAAATCGCCCGAAGAATGGGGCTGGAGGCTGTGGTCATCCCGTCAAAGGGAAAACCGCGCGAAGAGCACGATCGCGAAGTGGCGGCCGCGTTGCAACGCCATCAGGTCGATCTCGTCTGTCTGGCCGGATATATGCGCCTGCTCTCTCCCTGGTTCGTGAAGCAATTTCCCCGGCGCATTCTGAACATCCATCCTTCATTGCTGCCCGCATTTCCCGGCCTCGAGGCACAAGAGCAAGCGGTTGCGTACGGCGTGAAGGTCACGGGCTGTACAGTGCACTTTGTGGATGAAGAGCTCGACCATGGAGCGATCATTGTGCAGAAATCGGTCCCGGTCCTGGACGGCGACGACGAACAAACCCTGGCCGCGCGAATTCTCGAGCAGGAACACGTGGCCTATAGCGAAGCGATCCGGATCGTGCTCGAGGGAAAGTATCAGGTGAAAGGAAGGCGGCTTGTGACGAAGGTCACAGCGGAGTAGGCCGTTCGGCACATACATTTCAGATTTTTGATTTTAGATTGCAGATTGTCCATGCGGCCCACTGTCAGCTCGGAGGTCATGAAGAATCGCACCAAGCAGTTGGCCCTAGTTGTCATCCGCCTCTGCCAGGGAACTACCACAAGGTCCGGAAGCGCGCATTATCAGCCGCCAACTTCTACGCTCGGCAACCTCAGTGGCAGCGAACTATCGCTCTGTCTGCCGGGCTCGCTCTACCGCCGACTTCACCTCCAAGCTCGGCCTGTGCTCGAAGAAGCAGATGAAATGCTGTTTTGGCTGGAACTCCTCGTCGATGCTGGCATTGCACGACTAGAACAAATCAACCTTCCCCTTGATGAAGCGCACCAGTTGGTCTCCATTTTCGTTGCCTCGTTGCGAACCGTAAAGAGCTTAAAATCTGAAATCTAGAATCCGCAATCTGCAATCGTCGTCCATCGCCCTATATATAATCGTTTCCCTATGCCCACCTTCCCTCCTGTTGACGAACAACTCGCATACCTCAAAAAAGGGTCCGCGGAAATTGTGAAGGAGTCAGAGCTTCGTTCCAAGCTCGAGAAGTCCCTCTCCTCCGGCAAGCCGCTTCGAGTCAAAGCTGGCTTCGATCCCACCGCGCCGGATCTTCACCTCGGCCATACTGTGCTTTTGCGCAAGCTCAAACATTTTCAGGATCTCGGACACACTGTCATCTTCCTGATCGGCGACTTTACCGGGATGATTGGCGATCCTACCGGACGCTCGGCAACTCGTCCGCCGCTTAGCCCGGAAGAAATCATGCGCAATGCGAAGACTTACATGGCGCAGGTTTTCAAGATTCTTTCGCAGGCCAAAACCGAGACTCGCTTCAACAGCGAATGGTTCGACAAGCTGAAGCCTGCGGACTGGATCCGGCTCACCGCCAAGTTCACGGTTTCTCAGATGCTGGAACGCGAAGACTTCCACAAGCGTTTTCAGGAAGAGAAGCCCATCGCGCTGCACGAACTGCTCTACCCGCTAGCTCAGGGATACGACTCGGTTGCGCTTCAGGCCGACGTGGAGCTAGGAGGCACCGACCAGAAATTCAACCTGCTGGTCGGCCGGGAAATGCAACGCGCCTACGGGCAGGAGTCGCAGGTGGTTTTGACTACGCCTATCATCGAGGGCCTTGATGGCGTGCAGAAAATGTCGAAGTCGCTGGGCAACGCCATCGGCATCCAGGAACCGCCGCTGGAGATGTACGGCAAAGTCATGTCCATTTCCGACGCAATGATGTGGAGATACTATGAGCTTCTGACCGACGTCCAGCTTCCGGAAATCGAAAAGATGAAGAGCGCGTCACATCCGATGGAGGCGAAGAAGGATCTGGCGCGGCGAATCGTAACCGACTTTCACACGGCGGACGCGGCGGTGAAAGCGGCAGAGGATTGGGCAAAGCAGTTTCAGAAACGTGAAACACCCGATGTGCTGGAGCAGGTCATCGTGAAGATCGACAAGATCCTTGCTGGTTCGGGTGAGCCGGTTGCAGTCAACCCGCCGCCGGCTGATTTGTTAGTCTTGGCCGGGGACCGTGGACTCGACTCTGCCGTCCCAGTCAGGATCGACAAACTGCTCGCAGAAGCGGGGCTGGCTGAGTCGGCTTCAGACGCGGGTCGCAAAATCAAACAAAACGCCGTCGAAATCGACGGAGAAGCGGTCGCTAAACTGAAACTAGCGGTGCCGCGCCCTTCGCGCTCCCTGGTTGTGCGCGTCGGACGATCCATCAAGCAAGTCATGATCACGTGAGCCGAGCGAACAGCTGTGGACTCAGAATTCCACCTTGGATACGGGTCGTTGATCGCCCGAACGGGCTGCGCAACTCCTGCCCTGAACCGGCTAATTTTACCTGATTACCCTCGTCATACAGGGTCCGCCCTACCTCTAACTTATTGATTAATTTGCACCTAAGCCGTTCCCGAGTGGAGGCCCGACTGCAAATCAATACCCCGAATAACAGGCTTCGCGTGCAGCGCTGGCGGGCAGGCCTAATTCATCTTTTCGGGGGAGCTTCAACATGAACAGAACCATCGCTTCACTGCTTACCGGAGTTTTGCTCTCGGCCATGTGTCTGGCCCAGAGTTCCGCCGACCAGCAAGCTGGTGCGTCGGCGTCGCAGGACACTTCTGTTTCGGCGAATAAATCCGGAGCCAAGGCCAGTTCCAATGCTTCGGCCACAGCATCTCAGGAAACTGCGGTTTCCGGAAAGAACGGCCAGGCTCAGACCACAACCGCGGACCAACTGGAGGCCGGTAGTACTGTGCAGGCCGAGTTGACCAAGCCGGTTGACGCCCGCAAAAACAAGAAGGGCGATGAGGTCGTGGCCCGGACAACGCAAGATGTAAAGTCGAACGGCCAGACAGTTCTGCCCAAGGGATCGAAGATCGTTGGCCATATCACCGATGTTCAGGCACGCGAGAACGGGCAGCAGGAGTCACATCTCGGGATCGCTTTCGAACGGGCGATCTTGAAGAACGGAACCCACGTTCCGATGGCGCTCACGCTGCAGGCAATCGGCAGCTCGAATGCAAGCGCGGCGACGAGCATGGACGATGCAGCGATGGCCGATGACAACATGTCTGGAATGGCGGCCGGTGCCGGAGCCACTGGCTCAGGAGCAACTCGCGGCGCTTTGGGCGGAGCGGTTTCCAGCACCGGGCGCGTTGTAAATACCACTGGCGGCGCAGCTGGCAGCACGCTGCATGGAGCGAGTTCGGCGGGTGCCGGGGTGACGGGTGCCGCAGCGACCGGGAGACTCACTTCATCGAGTCAGGGTGTGGTTGGACTTCCCGGCATGACCCTTTCGTCCGCGGCTTCCTCCACGTCCGCGGTTTCGGGCACAACAAGAGGCGGTTCGGTGATTAGCTCGACCAGCAGCAACGTTCATCTGGATAGCGGCACTCGCATGATTCTTACCGCGACCGGTCACTAAGCGTGTACGGGAAAATGGCGAGGAGAGGCAGCGCGGTTTCGCGCTGCCTTTTTTTGATCTGTACTTGAATTAAGACCGAAACTCCAGGTCGTCAGGGCAGCAGGCCAAATACGCCCACGCTGTTGGTGGTTCCCACGTACACTTTGCCATTCGCGATGGTCGGAGTAATGAATTTGTTGCCGGTTCCGAACTGATCGCGCGCGCCGCTGGCCTGGTTGCTGTTGTAGAGTTCGTGCAGGTTGCTGGCATCGTAAGCGTGCAGAACGGCAGTCCCACCATTTTCGGCTGCCCACAGGATGCCGTTGCTGGAGCCATTGGCGGAGATGCTGGGAGTCGCTCCCGGATAGGGGAAAGTATTGCCGCTTTGGAAACTCGGGCTGGTCGATAGCTTGGCACTGGCGATCTTGAAGGCCTTGATCGCATCCCCCATCGCGGTATAGTAAACCGTATTGTTGAAATAAGCCGGCATGGAAAATACCCCGGCCCCTAGAACTCCCGTAAGCTCCTGGTAAATATTGTTCGCGCTGGAGTTGTATTTGCCCATGGCATCGCGGTTCACGACGTAAATGTGACCGTCTTTTCCGGCGCCTACGGCCAGGTGATGGGTGATTCCGGAATCGTCGCTGAGGTCGGGTAACACCAGAGCCCCTCCGGAACCTAGATCGGTGTCGGCGTCGTTTTCCTGCTGCTGGTCATGCATCTCAAAATAATCCGCGACGGAGAGCCCGCCCGAACTGGAAAGCTTGAGAAACGCATTGCCATAGTTGCCGTTGCTGGGGAAACCGCTGGCATTCAGGGTGGTGTCGAAGTCGCCATTAGCGTCGAGCAGGTAGATGTTACCGGCGTTGTCGGCGGAGGGGCCGGTGTCCGCCATCCAGATCGCGCCTTCGCTGCCGTTAGGAACGATGTTCAGAACCGTGGTCTGCGCCAGGGTGGTTTGGTTGTATCCAATGATCCAGCCGGTGTATGGGCGAATGTCACAATGCGAAGCCCAAGTGGTGTAGACGATCCCGTTCAGCAGCAGAAGGGCGGCACGGTCCTTGTACTGCGCTGGGTCGAAGACGACTCTGCCATTTGAGCTGTTATCTCCGGTGCCGGGGAAAGAGGCGTCAATCTGCCTTGGGCCGGCGAACAGCTCGGCGCCAGTAGTCACATCCAACGCGTGCAGGCGCTGAAAATAATTGCCGGAAGCATCCTTTGACATGGCCACCACATACATGGCGCCATGCGGGCCCGCCGAGCGATCAATAACAGGAGTGGCGGTGACCCCGATCTCGGGAGTGATCTGATCGCATCCCCGCGAATCGCTGGTAGTTTCGCCTGCCGCCAACATGGAAACTTTCCAGAGTTGCGCGCCGCTATCGGCGTCAAAGGCATAAACGCTGTCGTGCTCAGTGGCTACATAGAGTACGTTATGAGTGCCGCCACTGATATTCTGAAGACCGGCCAGGTAGAGAGGCTGGGCATCCACTTTGCCGTCCACCGGCAGCGAGCGGATCTTGCCGAAGGTCGTCGAGTTGACATTGGCGGTGGTAAGAATCGTCTCGTTCAGATTCTGCCCGGTGCGAGCGATGTCGTTGTGGTAAGTCACTATGTCGACCGCTGAGGCGGTCGAAGCGCTGACTGTTAGAGTCGCCTGCGCGCTGGTCAAACTTCCGATGGCATTGCTCACCACCACCCGAAATTTAGCGCCACTGTCGGTCGAAGCGGCGACGGGGGTTGTATAGGCGGCCGAGGTCGCTCCCGTGACGGCTATCCCGTTCTTCTGCCATTGATAGGCCAAGGGGGCAGCGCCACTGGCCACCACGGCGAAGGTCGCAGTGCTGCCTGGTGTCACCGTTTGATTGCCGGGCTGTTGGGCAATGGAGGGCGCCGAAGAGCTGACGGTTAATGTGGCAGGGCTACTGGTCGTGCTCCCAGCCGAATTACTAACCGACACGCCGAACTCCGCGCCGCTATCGGACAGGGTCACAGGAGGCGTAGTGTAAGCGGAGGCGGTCGCGCCGGTGATCGCGGTTCCATTCCTCTGCCACTGGTAGGTTAGCGAACCGCTGCCTGTCGCCGAGGCCGAAAACGTCGCACTTTGGCCTGGCGCTACCGTCTGGCTCGAAGGGTGCGTCATGATCACGGGAGGCGTAACCGAAGAAGAAGGAGAAGAGGTCGTCTTGGAGCCTCCGCCACATCCCACCATAGTCATTACTGCACTTATAGACACACACACCATCCCCAAGGCTCGGAAACGCATGGCTGGATGCTCCCTGTGGAAGTGGCTGCGTGAGTATACGGTTGGTTTCGGTCCAGCCCCTAGATTACGAAGGTTCCGTGGGATAGCTTGAAATTGTTCAATCACGATCTTGATTAGCAAATCCTTAGCCCGGGCGCCGCCGTGGCTCGCGCTTCACGGGCCCGTAATCGATTTAGTCTCTACCACTTACAGCGGTTCATTTTTCACAAGATGGCCGGTTCCCGACAAAAGCCTCGTTGATCTATACCGTGCACATATGTGTCCAAAGGCGGGCACAAACTGAGCCAGCCCATGCTTTATCCATTAAGGTTTGCTAATCTCGGGCGACGAAATGCGAATTGCAGCCATTCTGGGGTTGGGTTCGTCAGCCAACCATCTTCACCCGTTTGCACGTTTCTCGGATGCCCCTTTGCGGGTTGGATTGCCCGCCAGCGCCGACGATGCGGATGCCATTCTTGTGTTCGGCGGTGACGGAACCGTGCACCGTTACCTGGCGGAGCTGGTCAAACTGCAACTGCCCGTGCTGGTCGTTCCCTGCGGTAGCGGTAATGACTTCGCGCGTGCGCTTAATCTGCGCCGGGTTGTCGATTCCGTCAGCGCATGGCGCACATTCTGCGCCGGTGGAGGCAATGTGCATGCGATCGATCTCGGTGTAATTACACCGCCTGGCGCCCGGGATTTGGAATCTGGCCTCTCCCTCAGGACAGCCAGTGCTGTGGAAGCCGTCGAGGAACAGCGCCACTACTTTTTTTGTTGCATCGGGGGAGTGGGGCTGGACGCTGAGATCGCCCGGCGAGCTAACCGGCTTCCCCGCTGGATTCGTCGCCGAGGGGGCTATCTGCTCAGCCTTCTGCCTGCGCTATTCGGCTTCAAACCATTCTCGGCGAAAGTGACATCGGGCCGGCCAGATTATCCGGCAGATATCCTGGCAGGTGGTTATGGCGGGGAGGCGATTGTAGTGGCGTTCGCCAACGCTCCGGCGTACGGTGACGGGATCAAAATCGCTCCCGAGGCCCTGCTCGATGACGGCAAGCTCGATATTTGCGTAGTAGGAAAGATTGGAAAAGCGCGGCTGGTGCGATTGTTCCCCTCCGTCTATTCCGGGAATCACTTGAGCATCCCGGAGGTCAAATACTTCCAGACGGAACATTTGCGTCTGGAGACCGAGCGGCCTATGGACGTTTACGCGGATGGCGAGTACGTCTGCCGCACGCCGGTGGAGGTGAGTGTCGAACGGGCAGCGCTGCGGGTGATTATGGCAGCCTCATGGGGGGTAGTTTCTGGTTTCCAGGTTCTCTAACCCCACCCGCCCAAGCAAGCTCGGACGGGGCACCCTCGAGAGTTGGTTGCGGGCGCGTAGCCAATGGAGCCCCAGTGGATCCGGGAAGCGGAAACTAGAAATCTGAAATTTCTTCCCTATTCCCTTACCAGCTCGACGCGCCGGTTGCGCGCCCGGCCGGCCAGGGTGTCGTTTGGCTCTTTCGGGCGGGTTGCGCCAAAGCCTTGCGGCGTGAGCCGATCGGCTGCGATGTGATAGCGCGTAACCAGCGCCTGTTTCACGGCTTCGGCGCGGCGTTGGGAGAGGTTCAGGTTGTAGTCGTCGCCACCGATGTTGTCGGTGTGGCCTTCGACGCGCAGCTTCCAGGCAGGATTGTGATTGAGCGCGTCCGCAATCTCAAGCAACACTGGTTCGGACTCGGGCTTGATCTTGTCGCTGGCGAAATCGAAATAGATTCCGTAGACCTCGGCCTGTCCTGTTTGCTTCAGTTCTTGCTCGATCTGGTGGCCCCCGCCCCCTGCGCCTGCGCCTCCGCCCTCGCCCGAACCTGCCGGCCCGCTGGACGATGCTGAAGCCGGGCCGCCGGATTGTGCCTGCTGCGGAGATTGCGGAGAATAAGAAATCTTCACCACCTGCAGGGTGTCTCCGGCATCGCCCAGCTTCCAGGCGAGAGCCAGAGGATTGTCCGGGTCGTCGAGAAAATAAAAATTAGCCAGGCCGTCGTCGGTGGGGCACTGCGCGTGCACCGCCGGAAGAGAAACTCGCTGGTTGTTAAGCAGCACGGGAAACGAAGTCAACCCAGCGCCGACGCGCTTCAAGGTACATTCCGCTTTACCCATGTCGGCCAGTTGGTTGGTTTCTTTGGGAACGCCCGTACCGCCGCCTCCCGCCATCTGACCAAGCGCGCCCAGCAACGAACCCGCCATCCCCTTCAGTCCTCCCACCCGGAAGCTGAATTGGGTTTCTCCGTTGCTCTTGAGTTCAGTCAACACCTCCCGCGAAACACTGATCGCAGTGCTGCCAGGCACGACTTGCGGTTGACTGGGACCGAACCATTGCATGTAGTCGTGCGCGTTTTGCAGATCCTGGGCGCGGACGGTGCGTTCTCCATGAACAGAGCCGGCGGATTTCGGGGCCTGGTCGCCGGTCAGTTTCTGCATGCCCTCCAGCGGAGTGCGTGGGTTGTCGGCGCGGTAAGAAAGACTTACTCCGGTCGCGTTCACCTGCTGAATTTGCTTGATGGATTCGTAGTCTCCGCCAAACTGCGCGATCGCCGTCACCACGGTGAGCCCTGGCCGCACGGGTACTCTGCTCCCGGATTCGCTTCCGCCGGGGGATGGCGACCACGCGGGAAAAGAAAGCGGCGCCGAAGACGATCCGCTGCCGGACGATCCTGCTCCGCTCGAGGAACTTCCCTCGCGCTTCGATCCCACTCCAAGCGCTCCCGCCAGTTTGTTCAGGTCGTTCGTTTTGTAAGCTTGCTGGATTTCATCGGCTTTTTTCTTCGCCCGGTAGCCGATGTAAACGCAGCTTCCCGTTACCGCCAGGATTACCAGCAGAACAAAAACCAGGAAGGCGACCAGAACCTTTACGAGGACGCTGCTGCCCTGGCTGGGGGCCTGCTGAGGTAGCGCGCTAACCGAAGGCGCAATTGGGGCTGGGGGTGGAGCGGCGGGGGACACAGGTGTGGTCCCGGCCACCGTCAAGACGGCGGCGCCGCACTTGCTGCAAAACTTTACGTCGCCTACCGGTGAGCCGCATTGCCTGCAGAAAGCCATGATTGTTCGTTGTCCTTTATGACAGCGCCACGACTCGCCGGAACTCGGCGAAAGCGGACGTCTGTCGGCTGCCGAGAAATAATGCGGCGTGCAGAGCGCACCCCAGCGGCTAAAGCCGGATGGCTTTCACCTGCTTATGGCACGACTGAAGTCGTGCCCTTCCCGAAACCATCTCGGCGGCATCGACTTCAGACGACTTCCGCCGTCCTTCGCCAAGACCATCCCACGGTCTGACTTTATGCAACCTCCGCGGCCTTCGCAAAGCATCCCTGCGCCCTGGGCTTAAGGTAACCTCCGCTAACCTGGCACGGATTACAAGTGACCGGCAATCTTGCGCGCCATATTCTGAGCCGCCTCCGCGCTGATACCAGATTCGCGCAGATCGATCTGCACCAGGACGTCGCCCTTGCGCATCATCAGCGCCGAATTTCCCGGAGCCATGTAGGCTTCATCGCCGATACCCTCGACCGGGCTGAAAGTATCCATACCGGCCACCTGCTTCATGGCGCCGCGAGCAATCCCCATTGTGATTCCGCCGTTTTGCCAGGTGTACTCAACGTCGAAATGCTTCCCGCCGGAGCCGTAGTTGTACTCACAAGCCATCGTGCCGCGCTGTTCGACGGAAGTAACCGTTTCTCCGAGAGCCGACGAAGCCTCATTGGTGGTCAACATCGCGCAAGGTTGCCGTTTGCCGGTGTAAGGCCTGGCGTCTCCGCCCATGGACTTCGAGAACTCGTGCGCCTTTTGCCGGACCCGGTAGCCGATATAGACACAGCTTCCAGCGACCACCAGAATAAGGAACATGAAAAAGGCCAGCACGCCGATGAGTATCTTCATCCCGGTGCTGCTGCCTTTGGAAGCGCCAGGGGCAGGAGCGGGGATGCTTGCGGCAGGAGCCGCCGCGGCGGGCTGAGTAGCACCGCACTTGGTACAGAATTTGGCTCCGTCGGCCAGTGGGTTTCCACAACTTACGCAAAATGCAGCCATTGCTTCGCCTCCGTTAGGGTCTTGTCTTGCGAATTCTCTCGCGCCAGCAGACTACACGTCACACGATTTCGTGGGTGGCACCACGATAGTTTTTTCCTGGTGAAAGATGTCCTTTGAGACTTTGCCCTTTTCCTTTCCCAGGACGGTTGCGTTTGCGCCCACCGAGATTGTGGTAATAAGCCGCGCCTTTTGGCAGGGAATGAGTGCTCCCGCTCCTGCCGCTATGGTTGAAGTCGTAATGATCACCTGCGCATAAGCCGCACCGGTGGTCTTCAATTTATCTGACACGGCCTGCTGGATCTTGTTTCCGAATGGAGTCTTCTTCAGCAGGTTCAGCGCAGCATCGGCCAGGCCGGGAGGCGCGTACGTTTTTACCACCTGAAAGACCGTGTCGGTCCCGAGTTTCAGCTCGATCCGGGGCATGGAAACGGCGGCGACGAAGCCGACCGGCGCCACGGGCGACAGCGAGAAGTTCTCTACGATGGAGCCATCCGCGCCGCCTGTGCCTTCCTGATTTATGTTGCCTTCGTTAAAGCTGAATCCCTGCACTCCGTTATATTCGACGCGAAAGCGCCCGCGGGCCACTTCCTTGCCACCGGTAAACGCAGGATGAAGCAACAATGCTTCGCTCACCTCCAGTGAAAATGGCAAGCCCCCGATCGGCAGCGGGATGGTGAAGGAAGACGGCAGCTTGATCCTTTGCTCGAGCGCCTCGACTCCGGGTTCGTCCTTGGCCGCTTCCCAGCCGAAATTCACCTGGCCGTTCAAGTTCTTATTCTGGTAGTCGAAGTATTTCAGCTGGCTGTCTTTGATCATGATGGTGGCGGCGGTCTCGAAATTCTGCACATAACCCGAGCCGGTCACCTTAACTACAAGGCCGTTGTATTTGCGCGAGACATCCAGATCAAGGTTCAGTTTGTCCGGCACAGGCGCGGCCTTCACCGTGTAGGCCCAGCCATCGTCCTCACCGGACAAGCTAAGACCGCCGGCATCCGCGTGTACCGTGGGCTGAAACGACGAAAGAATTCGTTCGAGCGGGCCGGCTGGCGGAGGAGCCTCGGCCCGGGGTTGCTGAATCTCGGAAAACTTTACCGGGGCGCTCCACTTGATGTTCGCATCTTTAAAGGCCTCAACCAACGGCGCGTCTTCAGTGACAACAACCAGGTTGCCATCCTGTTTGGTGGCAACGTCCACCTTGCGCATGGCGATGCCGGGCACAAACAGGATGCTGCCCTCCTGGAGCCGGGACGCGGAATCGTCAGAAGGATCGAAGACAAAGGTGGAATTGTCGGTGCTGATGCTGCGGATGGACTTCACGAACGCTGCCTGGTCCATCTTCACCACCTTTTCCGTGAAGGTGGCCTGAAAGACATTCCCCGGTCTGGTCGTCAGATCGGGCGTGAGGTTCAAAGCGGCTAGAGAGATTGGCCCGGAGCGGGCTTCGCGGGAAGATTCCGGCACCGTCTTTTGGCGCGAGCACGCCGAAAGCAGCAAAAGCAGAAGCAGCGGACGCGCGAACCTCAAGCCACGATTCATTTAGGCCCAGAAGCTCCTGCGGCCAAGACAGCCGGACCGGCCGGTGCGCCATGTTACGAAGCTCGCGAGCACACGTCAAGGAGATTGGGGAACCAGTCTCCAGTTTCTGGTTCCCAGTTTCCAGCTGCCGAGACCAAGGGGTTTCGAGTTTCCGGATTTCCAGAAACCAGAAACTGGAAACCAGAAACCACTCTGAGTGCTAAACTTAAGCCATCTGTATGGCTGAAAACACACGTTCGCGGACTTTCCTCTGGATCGTGATTGGAGGAGGAGCCTTCTTCCTCTTCGTGCTGGCAGTATTCACCCTGGTTTATCTGACACTGCATGCCAGCGGGGACAGCGCGTCTCTCCGCGGCAGCTTCGGAGACAAAATCGGTGTAGTGGAGCTGGAAGGCGTCATTCTCGATCCCAGCACAGTGGTGCAACAGGTCAAGAAATTCGGAGATGACGATTCCATCAAGGCCATTATTATCCACGTAAATTCACCAGGTGGCGGAGTGGCCGCTTCGGAAGAAATTTACCGCGAGGTCAAACGCGTCCGTGACGAAAAGAAGAAACATATTGTGGCTTCGATCGAGACTGTGGGCGCCAGCGGCGCCTATTACGTTTCTTCTGCAACCAACAAGATTTACGCCGACAGCGGCAGCGTGGTGGGCTCGATTGGCGTGATTTCCGAGTGGGTCAACTATGGCGACCTGTTACGCTGGGCCAAGCTCAAGCCTGAAGTACTGACCGTCGGCGAATACAAGAGCACCGGCGATCCTTCCCGCGATATGACCCCCAAGGAACGGGCCTATCTGCAATCGTTGATCGACAACATGTATGGCCAGTTCGTGAAGGCGGTGGCCGATGGCCGTCACGCAAAGGTGGATGACATCAAAGCCGTGGCCGACGGCCGGGTCTGGACGGGGGAACAAGCCCTTTCCATGCACATGATCGACCAGATTGCAGACTTCGAAGCGGCGGTTGACGATACCGCCAAAGCGGTGGGCATCTCGGGCAAACCAGTTCTGGTACACCCGGACAAGGATCGCAAAACCGTGCTCGACCTGTTGTTTGGAGATATTTCCCAATGGCTGCCCACTCGGGAAAAGTTGCTGGACCAGCACACCGGTTTTTATTTCTTGTGGAAGTAGCCGGTAATTTACTTGTGCCCGAGCAGTTGATCGGCTGCAGCCTGGGCGGGCCGCAGATCTTCTGAAAGATGTTGAGCCTGCACTTCCGCCGCTTGCGCTTCCGTAAGGCGGCCGGCACTCCGCAAGGCTGATGCCAGCAGCAGGTACCCCAGATCTCGCGGCTGAATGGTCATCGCATCCGAGTAGTAGTTCGCCGCTACCGCAAAATCTCCCTTTCGCTGCGCCAGCACCCCTAAACCAATCAGCGACGGTGCATTGTGGGCGTCCAAGCGCAACGCCTCCTGATAGCTTTGCTGGGAATGATCCGAGTCTCCAAGCTGCAAGTAACTAAGGCCGAGATTTGCAAACGCGGCGGCGCGCAGGCCGGGCTCTGCGGAGGTCTGCAGGACTTTCTCGTATTGCAAAATTGCCCCGTCCGGATGACCGCTATTTTGCTCGTAGAGACCTAGCTTGAGAATCTCTCCCGGCGGATAGTTGTGAAGTTCTTCGGCGGCATGAAACTGCTGAATCGCCTCTGGGCTTCGGCCCTCTTTGGCCAGCGCCTGAGCCAGGTTGTCATGGGCCATGAAATTTCGGTTGGTGACGGTTAGCGTATAGGTCCACAACGTCTCGCTGTCGTGCCAGTAAGTGATTTGATGATGACTGATCCAGGCAAAGGTCAGCAGAACTGCTCCCGCTGGTACCGCCAGCCACGCGGTTGAGATCTTCCGCTGCGCGGCAAAATCAGCTAGTGACCAGATGACCATGACGAATAGGCCAATGTATGGAAGGTAGGCGTAGCGATCTGCCATGCCCTGTTCGCCGACTTGCACCAATCCGAGCATGGGGACCAGAGTTCCCAGAAACCAGCACCAGCCCACCACCAGATAACGCCGTTGCCGCTGGAAGATGACCAGCAGAGTGATCGCGATCAGAAGCGCCGTCGATCCCGCCACCTCCCACGCCGGCAATGAGTTACCGGGATGCGGATAGAACGGGGCAAGCTGAAGAGGCAGGAAGGCATGGGTAATATAACGAGCATAGGCAACCGCCGCATTTCCCAGGCGCCCGTAAACACCGTACTCCGCCACCGTCCGCACCGCGTGACCTGCACGCTGTGCCCGCATAGTCACAATCGCGCTGGCCGCAGCCAGGAGGAACAGCGGAACTTTTTCTAATACGATTGCAGAGAAGGAGCGGACGGGGTTCTCGTCGGACTGAGTTTTCTCGGAAACCTCTCCGGCGATTCGCTGCAACGGCCAGAAATCCCACAACAATAAAACGAACGGCAGAGTGATCACCTGAGGCTTAGCCATCAGTCCTAGCGCAAAGAATAATCCCACCCAAGCAAAGCGCCACGCACCGGGCCGGCGAGCGTACCGGGTATAAGCCTGCAGCGCCGCCAGAAAGAAAAACATGCTCAGTACATTCTTACGTTCCGCGGCCCAGGCTACGGATTCAACATTCACGGGATGGACAGCAAACAGCGCCGCCACCATCAGGCTGGGCCAGGTGAGTCCGGTAGCGGCCTGCAGCACCAAGAAAAGCAAGACCGCATTGACGGCGTGCAGCAGTACGTTGACATAATGGTGTCCGGCAGGATTGAGATGAAAGAGCTGATGGTCCAGGGCGTGAGATAACCAGGTCAGCGGATGCCAGTTGCCGGTCTCGTAGGTTGTAAAGGCCCACTTGGTGGTTTCCAGGCTCAATCCCTCACGAACGTGCGGATTATTGGTGATGTAGACGTTGTCGTCGAAATTGATGAATTGATTCTGGGTGATGGGGTTATAGACGGCAAGAGTAACGACAATCAGCAGAAGACAAGCTATGGTGCTGCGCTTCTCGCTAGGAATCCCCATCTGGGAAGGCTGACTTCGAATCTTTTGCGGCTGGAATGCAAAGCCCCGAACGTCAGGATCTGATGAATCACACTTGCACTCCCGCGCTCGAAAAGCGGATTATATCAATCCGTTCGGACCGCCGAGTTGTCTTTGGCAGTACTCTGAGTGCGAGGCGTTCGGGGCCTTAGGAGCGAGGCAGCTGGTTCTTTGGAAAAGCACCTTGCCAAGAACCCCTGAAATTTGAGAAGGTTATGCAGACTTGTAGTGAAGTGTGCCGAGCTGGGGAAATGTTTCCGTCCACTTTGACAGGGTTTAGAATGGAGCGAAGCAATGACAAAAGCTGATCTGATCGACGAAGTCTCGAAGCTGGCGGAGTTAACGCGCAAAGACAGCGAAGTTATCGTCGAGACCATCTTTGACAGCATCGTGCGCTCGCTTCGTGTGGGCGACAAGATCGAGATTCGCGGCTTTGGCAGCTTCCGCACCCGCCAGCGGAAGCCCCGTGTCGGCCGCAACCCGAAGACCGGCGAGCGGGTGGAAGTCCCTGCCAAGAAGATTCCATTCTTCAAGCCCAGTAAAGAGTTGAAAGATTTGGTCAACACCGGTGGCGGCCAAACTCCAGCGCCCCCCGCCCCGACCGCTCCAGCGCCCGCGTAGGTGCATTTCGTCATCACGGCTCACGTGGGGGCAGATGCCCTCATCTGCCCGACCGAGTAAAGCTCGGCTAATTCTGTTCCGGCACAATCTCAACAATCTCTCCTGAAACTTCTCCGTCCCTCACCGTGAGCCTCCCGACCGTAACCGGCAAGCGGAATCTCCTCGGCCCCGCACTGCCAGGATTGAAATACAACACACCATTTTTCGTTTCCTGCTTGGCCACATGGCTGTGGCCATATAAAACCACGGCAAATCCTGCCGCCCCCGGTTTCAAATCCAGTTCGCTCAGGTTATGCAGCACGTAGATCGAGATGCCTCCAACTTCAAGCACATTAGTCGGAGGAATCTTCCGAACCCAAGCTTTCCGGTCAACGTTGCCACGAATCGCCGTCACCGGCGCAATCTCAGCCAGCTTTTTCAGGATGAGAGGATCGCCAATGTCGCCAGCGTGAATGATGTAGTCAGAACCACGCAGCGCAGCGAGAGCTTCAGGGCGGAGCAGCCCATGAGTATCAGAAATAACGCCGATATTCACCACCGCCCGCGTAGGGGCAGGTGTCCTCACCTGCCCGGCCGAGCAAAGCTCGGCTCAAGTGTCGCCACCCACAACCAGCGATATTGTCCCGAAGAAGTCACCAAACCCTTCCTGACAGGATTATCCAGAATGTAAGCAATCTCTTCATCAAGCTTCTCGGAAACGCGCAGTACGCGATCAAACGATTCCTCTTGCCAGACGCGCGCGGGCCGACCAAGTTGCCGATTCATCAGATGAGCCGACGTTCCCTTGATTCCTTTCGTGATCCGTGCCAAAGAAAAAACTTCGGCATTCTCAACGTCCACTAACGGCGTAAAGATCATGTGGATATGATCAGGCATGACGACAAGCGCGCGAAGATCGATTGTCCACTCATTCGCGCGCATCGACGTGTCCATGACGATCGTCCTCGCCCAATCAGGCTGAGCCCAACGCTGGTAGGTGCAGAACGTCAGGAAATGTAGTTTGCGGTCGCGTTGGAGATGTGGCCGGTTGCGACGGTAGAACGGCTGTGGCACCTGACAATTTTACTGCCAGGCTCCGCCCGGCCGGGCAGGTGGGACATCCTTCGACAAGCTCAGGACAGGCTCTGCCCCTACGCGGGCTGTGCTAATTTGGGATTTCTTACAGCCCCGAACTTTTCTGCTCAATTAGTCCCTTGATCTTCTCCACGAACTCCGCCGCTGGCATGTCTTCCGTTTTCTCTTTGCCGCGGGTGCGGACATTGACTTTCCCCGCTTCCGCTTCTTTATCTCCCACCACCAGCAGGAATGGCACCTTCTGCATGGCGTGCTCGCGGATCTTGGCGTTCATCTTTTCGTTGCGCGCGTCAACATGCACTCGCACCCCAACTGCTCTGAGCTGATCGGCAACTTTGTTGGCGTAGTCGGCGTGGCGTTCGGAAATCGGGATCATCACCGCCTGCACCGGCGAGAGCCAGACCGGAAACGCGCCGGCATAGTGCTCGATCAGCACGCCGAAGAAGCGCTCGACTGATCCGTACAGCGCCCGGTGCACCATCACCGGCTGCTTGCGCGATCCGTCTTCGGCGACGTATTCGAGGCCGAAGCGCTGCGGCAGATTGAAATCAAACTGCACCGTGGAAAGCTGCCACAGGCGGCCGATGGCGTCCACCAGCTTGATATCGATTTTCGGACCGTAGAAGGCCGCTTCGCCGGGGATAGTGGTGTATTCGATATTCAGTTCCTTGAGAACTTTTTCCAGCGAATGCGTAGCGCCGTTCCACTGCTCGTCGCTGCCCACGAAATTTCTGCGATCGGCGGGGTTCCAGGTGGAAAGCTCGGTCTGGAATTTGTCGAAGCCGAAGTCTTTCAGAACATCGCGGGCAAACTCGACGCAATCGGCGATTTCTTTTTCAATCTGTTCCGGCGTACAGAAAATGTGGGCATCGTCCTGGGTGAAGCCGCGCACCCGCAGCAATCCGTGCATCACGCCCGAACGCTCGTAGCGATAGACCGTGCCCAGTTCGCCGAGGCGCACCGGCAGGTCGCGATACGATTTCAGCGAGTCTTTATAAATCAGGATGTGGAACGGGCAGTTCATGGGCTTCATGCGATATTCGGCGTCGTCGAGTTCCATGACGTCGAACATGTTCTGCGCGTAGTAGCCTTCGTGCCCCGAGGTCTGCCACAACTGCCGCCGCGCCACGTGCGGCGTGTACACCAGCGAGTAGCCGCGCTTCAGGTACTCGGAGCGCATCCAGTCTTCCATCTCTTTGCGGATGATCCCACCTTTGGGATGCCAGAAAATCAGCCCCGGCCCCGCCAGCTCCTGGATGGAAAACAGATCGAGCTGCTGGCCCAGCACGCGATGGTCGCGCTTTTTGGCCTCTTCCTGCTTGTTGAGAAAATCGTCGAGGTCTTTTTTGGAGAAGAAAGCGGTCCCGTAAATGCGCTGCAGCTGCGGATTCTTCTCGTCGCCCAGCCAGTATGCTCCGGCGATGTTGAGCAGCTTGAACGCCTTGATCTTCCCGGTCGAAGGGATGTGCGGGCCGCGGCAGAAATCCAGAAACTTTCCGGTCTTGTAAATCGAAATCATTTCATCAGGTTTGGTGAACTGCTCGATGAAGTGGCACTTCATGAAGTCACCTTCGCCCTTGAACTTGGCGAGGCCTTCGTTGCGCGGCAGGAATTCCCGGGCATAGGGAAGGTTCTGCTGCACCAGTTCCTGCATTTTCTTTTCTATCTTCTGCAAGTCTTCCGGCGTAAACGGAGTGGGCCGATAGAAGTCATAAAAAAATCCAGTGTCGGTCGGCGGCCCGTGGCCCAGCTTGGTCTCAGGAAATAATTCCAGCACCGCAGCCGCCAGCAAATGCGCGGACGAATGCCGGTAAACTTCAAGCGCCTCGGGATCGCGATCGGTCAGCAGGCGAAGATCAGTGTCTTTTTCCAGCGGACGACTGACATCAATGAGATCGCCGTTAGTTTTGGCAACCAGCGTGGCATCGGCCAGGCGCTGGCCAATCGATTTTGCGATATCGAGAGCGGTGGTCCCCTTGGGGACTTCTTTTACGGACCCGTCAGGAAGCTTGACGTGAATGCTGTCTGCCATAGTTAGGTTCGATGTGGAGTGTTTTCAGTTTATTGGAGGGTGCGGGGTGGGTCAAACGGGGCGCACCTGGTTTGCCTTTCACGTCGCCTGAACGCTTCCCCGGCAACACAACACCCCTGGGCGCTAGCCCTCCTGTTAATACCCTAACCGCGGGGTGAGCAAGCAAACCCCACTCGCGATTCGAGACGCGGTTCTGCATAACGCCTCCTCAACCCCGCTCTACTCACAAAAACTTTGCCGGGCACTTTGTTTTCAAGCGCTTGACCATACGAGTGCGATTCTGACACGAGTCCTCCGTTGCTTCTTCAATGTCGGTTTATCCCTGGCACAGCGATTGCATTTGTCAGGATGCGCCACATCAACTGGCGGCAATTCACTTCAAGGAGGATGACTCTCGTGCTTAAAAATTTCTTCCGCTCTTCTACTCTGTGCTCGGCGATTTTGAGCACGACTCTTCTCACCGCGGCTTCGCAGCCCAAACCATTCAATCGTCCGCTGGTGTTTGAACCCAATCAAGGGCAGGTATCGTCGCAAGTTTCGTGGACCGCGCAGGGCGCAGGCTACCGGTTCTACATGACCCCCGCCGGCGGTTCGATAGTGCTGGCCGAGCCAGCGCCGCCTCCGGCGTCTCTTCCCAAGACGCCAGCGTCGGTGAACCCTTCCGAATCCAGCCTGAGCGTGGTTCGGATGAAGTTGAACGGCGGCAAACCCTGGACCGACGTTCAGGGCCTGGAGCCCACCGGCGGCGTCAGCAACTATTTGATCGGCAATAACCGCAAAGCCTGGCACACCGGCATTCCGCACTACGAGCGTCTGCGTGTGGCCAGTGTCTACGACGGCATCGATCTGGTGCTTTACGGTCGCGGTCGCGATCTGGAATATGACTTCGTAGTTGCCCCGGGAGCCGATCCCAAACAGATTCGGGTTTCATTCGAGGGCGCGAAGGGTATGCGCATCGACTCGAAGACCGGCGACCTGGTTGTTACCACGGCGACCGGCTCAGAACTGCGGCACGTTCGACCGAATGTTTACCAACAAGTTGGGGAACAGCGGGTAGAAGTGGCCGGCGAATACAAGATGATGAGTAACGGTCAGGCTGGCTTTAGGCTGGCGCAGTACGATCCGCGCCGCGCGCTGGTCATCGACCCCACGGTTGCATTCACCACTTTCATGACGGGAAATGGGGACGATGACGCCACGGGTATCGCCGTGGACGCCGCCGGCAACAGCTATTTCACCGGACACACTGTGTCCACCGATTTTCCGATCACCGAGGGTGGGCGGCCGTCAAAGGCCTGCAGCACAATCAGTGGCCAAACCGTTTGCCCTCCGTCTATTTTCGTGACCAAACTGTCCCCGACCGGCCAGGTGCTGGCCTCTACTGTCCTTGGGGGCAGCGGTGTTGACCTGGCAAACGGAATCGCAGTTGACTCCAGTGGCGTTTACATCACTGGCACTACCACCTCGCAGGATTTTTCGGCTGACCGCTTGTACGCGTATGGAAGCTGGAACGCTTTCGTCGCGAAGATTACTTCGGACTTATCCACCGAGTACTGGTGCATCGCTTTCGGCGGCGCTGACACTAACCCGAACTTCAATTTCAATGTCGGCAACGCCATTGCGCTGGATTCTTCGCACGCTGCCTACGTAGCGGGCGACACCTGGTCAATCGACTTCCCAACTTCAAAATACTTCTCCACCACGCTCAACCCCAAGCAGAAGGCGTCGGGCGGTGGTCAGGACGCATTCGTGGTGAAAGTAGATCCGTGGGGCTTCCTGAATGAGGGCTACTCCACATACCTGGGCGGATCGGGCGACGACTCGGCGAATGGTATCGCAGTCGACAGCACCGGCGATGCCTACGTAACCGGAGTCACCGCCTCGACCGACTTCCCCACCAATGGAGCGCCATCTATTGGCTCCCCGTTCGGCGGCGGAACCACGGCGTTTGTCACTAAGCTCGTTGCTGACGGCTCAAGCTCGGTATTCTCTATTTACCTGGGTGGAACCATGGACGCATATCACACTGCCCCCTTCGATCAGGGCAACGCGATTGCGCTCAATGCAACCAACGAGGTGTACGTTACGGGATGGACCTGCTCGCAGAACTTTCCCGTCACGTACGCCGGTGCTCAGACTACCCAGCCCACCAATTGCTTCATCAGCCAACAGGGCGTGCCAAACCCCGCTGCCTTCGTCGTAAAGCTCAGCCACCTGGGCACGATGCTCTTCGCGACCTATCTCGGAGGCATTGGCGGGGCCGCTCACGGTACCAGCATTGCGGTTAACAATGCGCAGGAAGTCTATGTGGCTGGAGACACCGCAACCAGCTATGGCTTCCCTCTGGCACCGCAAATGGCGCTGAACCCGACGGCGGGCTTTCTGACGAAGTTTTCGCCGGACCTGCACACTGTCAGGTCGACCACGTTCCTGGGCGCTCTGATCACCGGGATCGTAGTTAGGCAAACTGTGTCGCGCGTCGTCGTGCTGCAGCAAGGCACAACTATCTATACCACGGGCGACCGGTACAGACCCGGAACCAGCAATGTCGATGCCTTCGTCGTAAAGTTGAGCGATCCGGCGTCGATTGTGGTTGGTCCAATTGGAACGCTTCCAATCGCAGCGGCTCCGGTAGCAACCGCTCCAATAGTAAGCAGCCAGGCCACAATGTCCGTCCAGTAACAATAGCGTCCAGTAACAATAGGACGTTCCTTTCGCCCCACCCTTGCAAAACACGCAAGCGTGGGGCAGTTTTTTGCGCGGAAGCCGGCCCAAACGGAAGTGAGACCTTGTAAACCATATCCCGGGACTAGACACTCCGCTTGGGCGGGGTTTTCGCTGGGGTGTAGCTCAAATGGTGGGAGAACTGTTGGCTTGAGCGAACTGTGCCGACAGGATCAAATTTGTGTAGGAAGAAAATCAAATCCCCCGCCCAAGCAGAGCTTGAACGGGGCACCCTCGAGATTCACGATGGATGCGTAGCCGGGGCATACGGCGAGCAACTTGACTTGCATCATTCTGACGGTCCAGAATCCGGCTTCATCTGACGGAGGTTCCGTTATGCATTCGAACGTGGCTTCATCTTCCCGGCGGTCGTTTCTGAAACTGTCGGCGGCGGCGGCGACCGTGGCTGGCTTTCGCCTGGTCACCGAGCCCATGCTTGCCCACGCGGCGCGGCGTCGCCACCTATCGTCTGATCGCAAGGATGTCATCTTTCTGGACTCGAATGAAAATCCGCTCGGGCCGTCGGCCGGAGCGCGGGAGGCGATTGCATCGATTACGCCTGACGGCGGGCGTTACCGCGATGATCTTAGCGACGAACTGGTCAATCTGTTCGCCCAGCAAGACGGCTTGAGGGCCGATTATGTCCGCTTGTTTGCGGGATCGAGCGAGCCTCTGCACTACACCGTGCTGGCCTACACGTCGCCGACGCGGAGCTACGTCACCGCCGATCCCGGATTCGAAGCCGGCGCGTTCATGTCCAAGGTTTCCGGGGCGCGCGTGGTGGCAGTGCCGTTGACCAAAACCTATGCGCACGATGTCCGCGCCATGCTGGCAACCGCCCCGGATGCCGGCGTGATCTACATCTGCAATCCCAATAACCCGACGGGAACGCTGACCCCGCACTCGGAAATTGAATACGCCGCGGAGAACAAGCCCAAAGGCGCGGTCGTGCTGGTCGACGAGGCTTATCTGCATTTTGCGGATATGCCTTCGGCGCTCGACCTGGTCAAGGCCGACACGGATGTTATCGTGCTGCGAACGTTCTCCAAGGCGTATGGCCTGGCGGGAATTCGTTGTGGATTCGCGGTGGGGCGTCCCGATCTGCTTGACCGGCTGGACAACTTCGGCGGGAATTTCATGCCGATCACCGCGGTGTCGGCGGCGATCGCCAGCCTGAAGGATCCGCAGCTGATCCCCGAACGGAAGCGGATCAACGCGGCCGTGCGTGCCGAAACCTTTCAGTGGCTCGACCGCAACGGCTACACCTACATTCCTTCAGAGTCAAACTGCTTCATGCTGGATACGAAGCGTCCCGCGAAAATCGTTGTCGAGGCCATGGCCCAGCAGAAAGTGATGATCGGAAGAGTGTGGCCGGTAATGCCCAACTGGACCCGCATCACTGTGGGCACCCACGAAGAGATGTCGCACTTCCAGGCAGCATTCAAGAATGTGATGGACGGGAAAGTGACGGCTTCGCCGGTGCCGGTTCGGAAGCCGCGTGGGCATATCGATGGAAAAATCGTGCCCGCGTAAAGCTATCCGGGCGCGTGAAGGTTGCGGGCATGACCGGGGCGCTATGCGCAGCGCCCCGGTTTATTTCCCAAACTCTCGTGCCCGGCAGACCGTGGTGATGCCCGCTCTGGCGCATCATCACTGCTTACAAACTAGTGAGGCAAGACGCTTGCTTCTCCCAGCAAGATACTCGCTCGCGTGACTAGCACCAGCGCCTTTAATGTATTGATGGGCTGACCGTTAAATTCAGCTCCGTCGAGCACCCCCTTGATCTCGGTAGCCAGCGAATCCCGCCGCGTTGTGAGCGACTGGATCTTCCCCTCAATCGAGTTGTAAGTGGCATCGCCCGGATCGTTCGACGCCAGCGCCTTGGTGGATGCCCTGAGCGTGGACATTGCGAACTTCCCAAAAGGCGCATTCAGCTGCTTGTAGGTCTGCGCCAGCAGGGTGAAGCCCGGGCTGATCTTCACAGCCAAGGGAAGCGCGCGGTTCTCAATCACCTCAGAGATGACCCGCCCGTCGTGCACGTAGTCATCTTTCAAGCCGACCAGGTTCAGGATGGTGGGGCGCGCGTCGGTGTGATCGGACCAGGTCTTGCTGTCGACTCCGGCATTCTCGACACCCTGTCCGACGTAGCCAATCCAGGTGGTGGCGATCTCGTTTTGGATATCGCCGTGGTTCCAGGCGAAGCTTTGACTGGTACGCGCCGGAATGGATGCGCAGGCATCCGGGGTCGCGCACGCGGTCGCACTGGTGGCGAAGAAGAACCAGTTCGCATCGGCAAACGGGGTGAAGGTGGGGTTGCGGAAGGTATCTGCGGCGAGCATGTGCAGGGTCTTCATGCCCGCATGGTCAACCTGCGCGACCATAATGTTGTTCTCGACCGCGCCAGTGTATGGGTTCAGCCAACTGAGCCCGGCCATCTCCCGCTCCAGGTTGCGGACAATAGGATCAGTCTGGTCGCGGAGCGGCTGAGTGCTGGTGCCGTTGACGTAAACTGTCGGAGCGTCATCGGAATGCACGGAGAAAACCGTTGAGTCGCCGAACTGGGTGAAGATCATGCGCCGCAGGTCGGCATTGATTTCGCCCACGCGATTGTAGTTGCAGGGTGTAGTCACCCCGTCGCAGCCAGCGGGAGTCGGCGCGTCGCCTACAAAATG
This sequence comes from Terriglobia bacterium, assembly GCA_963748935.1. Lineage (GTDB taxonomy): Bacteria > Acidobacteriota > Terriglobia > Terriglobales > Acidobacteriaceae > JAIQFF01. The sequence continues at coordinate 70,383 of CAVVLA010000022.1, read as the reverse complement.
ATCACCTTCGTCAACCGTGAAGACGAATAGCGTATTTCGCTTGTCAATTCCGTCGGCGGCCAGCCGGTCGAAGAACTTCTCGAAGGCGCGATCGTAGTCCTGCAGTTGCTGGGCATAACCGGCTTCGCCGGGGCCGTATGCGAAATGGATGTTGCCGGAAGTGCCGTGCGCGTCATGCGCATCGGAGACGTATGCGTAGGTAATGGGAATGCCGGCTTCCTGCATCTGGGCGACATATCCCAGGGAAACCGTGGCCTCCATGCCATCGAACCCGGGGAAGCCGGCATGGCCGTTGGCGTCCTGGATCACATTGCCGTCGAGGTCGGTCATGGGACCGCCAGGCTTGATGATCGGATTGACATATGCGGCGCCGAACAGGCCACTAAATCCGTTGTAGTGACCCGGCTCGTCCACTAGCATGTCGGGCCGCGCATGAGCGGAGGAGGCGCAGAGAGTTGAGTTCTTTGCGCAGTGAACCCCGATGCCCACGAAGTCGGCGAACGATTGGGCTCCTGCGGCACCACCGTCGCCCGCGACCTCAGTCGCCTCCGGTGAGACCGCGCCGAATACGGTCGGGATGTCAATCGCGGTGTTCTCAAGGATGGTATTGGCGGCAGCGACTGCCCCAAAATCACACCCCGCCCGGGTGAACGGCACCCACGGCGCCGGAGCGATCTTGCCGTTCTCATTGATCATCTCAGGGGTCAGGTCGGTGGTACTGCCCGCCGGGTCAAACAGCGGCGCCGTCCAGTAAGCAAAGGAAACGCCGGTCCGGGTCGTGCCGTCAGTCTTGAAGTAACGGAAACTGTTAGACACCGGCACTCCCATACGGTCCGGGTAAACGCCGGTGAGCGAGCTCAGGATACCGGTCCCGGTATGCGAGATCAGCACAGTATGGTCGTTTGACATCAGTACGCCGTTGTCCTTGATGAAATTGAGCAGGTGAGGCATTTGTTCGAGGTCCGAGGGAACATTCGGATTGTCGCGAAGGAAATGGGTGTTATCAAACTGAACATAGACGACGTGTTTAATGCGTCCGCTGGGCGAATTCAACTGACACTTAGTCTGTGCCAGCGACGTGCCAGCTACCGCGATCACAAGGATTACGGTCAGCAGAGGAAGCGGGCAGACAGAACGGCCCGGTTGTGAAAATTTCATAAAGCCTCCTGGGTGAGTTTGGTAGAAGACGGGCGGCGCTCCAGTAGCCTAAGTTGAAGACTGATCGAAATCAATGAAGCGCAGGTAAATTTCTGGTTAAAAAACTCATCTGAGGATTTCTGCTTACCGACCAAAATCGCAGTGGCTCAACTTCTTACCTTTACTTAATTCCGCCACCACCATCTTCCCTTTCTCATCCTTCGCAACATAAGCCCAGGGCACTTTGGCATCGTGGGTAAACATGGTCAGCCACTTCTCCGGCACGGCCTGTGCGTAATAACGCTTGCGGCTTTCGATAGTTTCGAGCGGATACAGGTCGTAGGACATCACCCAGTTGAGGTCAAGATGCGCGCTACTCGGGATCAGGTCGGAAATGTAGCACGCCGTTTTTCCGGCGCTCTGCACCAGGATTGCCTGCATGTCGCGGGTGTGCCCGGGATAGACGCGGACCGATATGCCGGGAACAATTTCGGCGTCGCCGCGGAGGAGCGTCATCTGTCCGCTTTCAACCAGCGGATCGTAATTGTCCGTGATGTAGCTGACCCCGTCGCGCTGGTGTTCGTGCGCGTGTTTCCACTCGCCTTCCTGTACGTAGTACTTTGCTTTAGGGAAAGTAGCGACAATCTTGTCGCCCTTGCGGACCGTGTTCCATCCGCAATGATCGAAGTGCAGATGGCTGTTGATGACTATATCGACATCTTCCGGGGCGACGCCTGTCTCGGCGAGTTGGTCGAGCAGTTCAGCGGGCTGACCGTAGATCTTGACCATCCTGTCCGAGAGCTTGTTGCCTACTCCGGTTTCGATCAGCACGGTTTTCGACCCGGTGCGGACCAGGACTGAGTTCAATCCCAACGGCACCTGATTCTTGTCGTTAGCTTTTACTTTGCGCTCCCACAGGGTTTTGGGGACGACGCCGAACATGCCTCCGCCATCGAGGTGGTAGATCCCATCAGAGACGGCGGTAAGTTCGAAATCGCCCAGGTTCATTCGTTCCATGGAGATTTAGCCCTCGGTGAAAGCCTATCATCCGTCACGGCCCGCGTAGGGGCGGACGCCCTCGTCCGCCCGGCCGAGCGCAGCTGGGCGGTCCTTCCTGAAGCAGCTAAACACAAGGTCCCTCCACTGCGCTCGCTGCGCTTCCGTCGGGATGACAAGGTTGTGGGGATTTCGGGTTCTCCCGGCAAGGACTGCGTGGGGACAGCACTCTTGGCTGTCCGGCGGTGCGCAGCGCCGTTACCGGATTTCAGATTAAAACCCTGGCGAACTTCGCTCGCCTGAACAGCCGGGGCGGCTGTTCCCACGCGGGCCGTGGTAACCTCCATGCTAAAATTACATCAGCCCAATGCTTCCAGACGTGCAACACCTCATGGAGCTACAGCAGGCGGACCGCGAAATCCTCCGCCTGAATCAGGAAATCGCCGCGTTGCCCAAACGTGTGGCTGCCATTGAAGAAAAGCTGGCCGGAACCAAAGACGGCCTGGAGCGGGCGAAGACGGCCGTCAAGGCCGACGAAGCGACCAAGCGAAAGTACGAAAGCGCCATCCAGGACCAGCAAGGCAAAATCTCCAAGTATCGCGACCAGTCGCTGGCGGTAAAAACCAACGAGCAGTACAAAGCCCTGCTGCACGAAATCCAGTTCGCCGAGCAGGACATCAAAGCCAACGAAGACAAAATTCTAGAGTTGATGCTCAATGCCGACGCCCGCGACAAAGACGTGAAGGCGGCGGAGCTCGAGCTGAAAGCCGAAATGGCGGAGATCGAGAAAGAAAAAACCGCTGCCCGCGAGCGCACCGCCGAAGATGAAAAGCTGCTGACGGAGTGGAATGCCAAGCGCAACCAGGCCCGCGCGGGAGTGAACGAAGACCTGCTTCGCCAGTATGAACGCGTGGCCAAATTCCGCGGCTCCGGGTTGGCTGAAGTACGCGACCAGAAATGCATGGGATGCCAGGTCATGCTGCGCCCGCAAACTTACAATGAGGTGCGCAGCGGGCAGATCATCGTTTGCGAATCGTGCCAGCGCGTTCTCTACTTCGATCCCGCGACCGGAGTGGCAGTCGAAAAGCCCAGCCTGACCGCCAAACGTCGCACCCGCCCAAAGACCCACGTGGACAAAGCCTGGTTTTACCGTTCTGAATACAACGATCTGGGCGAAGTCTTCTTTGCCTTCCTGAACGCCGACGGAAACGCCAGCCGGCGCGTGTACGACGCTCACACCGGCAGGAAGATCGGCGACACTGAGTACCAGCCGGGCGATTTCAGCGCAGTGTTTGCCGATGACATCAAATCAGCGGTGCGCCTGCACACCACGCTGGATTTGCAGCAGCTTGAGGAATGGGCGTCCGAGCTCCCGATGACAGAGCTGGATGAACTGCACACTGACCTCAAAAAAGCTCTCCGCGACGCACCCATAGAAGCCGCCGTACCGTCAGAACATCCCGCCGCCAGCTAGGTCAAGAACCATCTGCGGAGACCCGCCCCGGCTGTCCAAGTCGAGCGCAGCTCGACAGGGTTTGCTGAGGTTTAAGGTGGCGGGGGCTGGCCCCCCCGGACAGCCGGGGGCGGCTGTCCCCACATGGTTCTTCCCGGGATTAAGATCAATGTCATGCCCTCGAAATCAGCCGCTCCCGTTCTGCCGGCCGTAAAAATCTCCCGACGCGGAGTCAAGCGACTGCAGGACGGGCACGTCTGGGTGTACCGCTCCGACATCGTCTCCGTCGACGGAGTTGCTCCTGGCGCCGCCGTGGGGGTCACCGACGAGCGCGGAAAATTCCTGGGCATGGCGCTCTACAGCAGCGCTTCGCAGATTGCTATTCGCATGATTTCAGGCCACGCGGTGAACGACCTGGACAAGCTACTGCGCGAGCGCGTGCGGGACGCGATCCACTACCGGGAACGGGTTGTGCGCGATACCGATGCCTATCGCGTCATCTTCAGTGAAGCGGATTTCCTGCCCGGACTGATCGTCGATCGCTACAACGAGCTTCTCTCCGTCCAGGCGCTGACCCAGGCCATGGACGCGGAGCCCGTCCGCAAGGTCATTGTCAGCGAACTCAGCGAGAGCTTAAAACCGCTAGCTATCGCCGAGCGTGTCGATCACAGAATCCGTGAACTTGAGCAGTTGCCGGCCCGGCCCTCAGGCCTGATCCAGGGAGAAAGAACCAGCACAGTTTTCACCATGAACGGAGTGCGCTTTCACTACGAGGCCCTGCAGGGTCAGAAGACCGGCGCCTTCCTAGATCAGCGCGAGAATTATGCGGCGGCCGCGCGCTACGCTCAGGGCGAAGCTTTGGACGTCTTCTGCTACCAAGGGGGCTTTGCCCTGCACATGGCCCAATCCGGCGCCAAGGTTACCGGCGTGGACAGCTCCCGCCCGGCACTCGAGGTAGCTGACCGCAATGCGAAACTGAACCACCTCGACATTGATTGGATTGAAGCCAACGCTTTTGACCTCCTGCGGGATTACGCCGACGCCGGTCGGCGTTACGATACGATCGTCCTCGATCCACCCGCTTTTGCCAAGAGCAAGAGCAATCTGGAAACTGCCCTCCGTGGCTACAAGGAGCTTAACTTGCGGGCGCTGAAGATGCTGCGTCCCGGGGGAATCCTGATCAGTTGTTGCTGTTCCTATCACGTCAGCCCGGCGCAATATGTCGAAGTGGTTGGAGATTCGGCCCGCGATGTCCACAGAAATCTTCGCATCGTGGAAAACCGCGGGCAAGCGAAGGATCATCCGATTCTGGCAGACGTCCCCGAAACTGAATATTTGAAATGCATTGTAGGCTACGTAACCAACTGAAAACACACTACAACAACAGCTTGACAATAACTAACTCACATTTTATGATTCTTTTACGCTAACTCGACATCCAAGGGATTGAGTTAGCACAATTTCACATTTTCCGACGGAGGATTGACCATGACAGTACTGACTCGCATTTACCCCTATCGCGAACTCAATACTTTGCAGGAACGCGTGAACCGCTTGTTTCACGAGTCGTTCAATGAAGGCCGGGACGAGTCCCTGGCCAGCTCGAGCTTCGCTCCGGCGGTCGACGTTTATGAAGACGAACACAACGTCACGCTGAAGATCGAAGTTCCGGGAATCGACGAAAAAGACATCGACGTCCGCATCGAGAACAACACTCTCACCGTGCACGGCGAGCGCAAGTTCGAGAAGGAAGAGAAGGAAGAGAACTACCGTCGCATCGAGCGGCAGTATGGCAGCTTCACTCGCACCTTCACCCTGCCGAATACGGTGGATACCGAAGGCGTTTCCGCCACCTATGAAAAGGGCGTGCTGAAGATCACATTGGCCAAGAAAGCCGAAGCCAAGCCCAAGCAGATTAAAGTCAACGTGGGCAGCGAAAAGACCCTGGAAGGTAGGCAGCAACCGAAGAGCACTGGTCAAGCCGCGTAATTCGGCAAAGAACCACGTAGGGGCGGACGCCTGGTCCGCCCAGTCGAGCGCAGCTCGACAGTCACAGCCCGATCAAATCTATGACGGGAGGCGTATTGACCGGCGCCTCCCGTTAATTTTGTAATTGGGTAATTGGAATTGAGCAGTTTGAAAACCCACCCCGGTGGGAGCATGCTTAAGACGGTGTCGCTTTCAATTACCAGATGACGCAATTGCACAATTACTAAATGGAGTTCCTATGGCGATCCGTTGGGAAAAACTTACAGTGAAGGCGCAGGAAGCGGTGCAGCGCGGCAACGAGCTGGCTGCGGAGCATGGCAACCCTGAACTGTTGCCCCTGCACCTGTTGGCGGCGCTGCTTGAGGACAAAGAAGGAATCATTCTGCCCGTGCTGGAAAAAATCGGCATTGGCCCACAGGCGGTTTTGAACGAGACCTATCGCGAGATCGAGCGCTTGCCTAAAGTTTCCGGCGGCGGAGCCGCGCAGGCCACGCTGTCCAAGGCGGCGAACGAACTTCTGGAGCGCGCCTTCAAGGAAGCGGCCAATTTCAAGGACGAGTACGTTTCCACCGAGCACCTGCTGCTGGCTATCACGCACCTGAAGCGCGATCCGGCACAGGAGACCCTGGCCCGGCAGGGGGCCACGTATGACGCCATTCTCAAGGCTCTGACCTCAGTGCGCGGATCGCAGAAAGTTACCGACCAGAATCCCGAAGCCAAATACCAGGCGCTGGAGCGCTATGCCCGCGACCTGACGGAACAGGCGCGGCGCGGAAAACTCGATCCGGTCATCGGCCGCGACGAGGAAATTCGACGTGTGGTGCAGGTTCTCTCCCGCCGTACCAAAAACAATCCGGTGCTGATTGGCGAGCCTGGCGTTGGCAAGACTGCGATCGTCGAGGGACTGGCGCAGCGCATTATTTCTGGCGACGTGCCCGAGGTATTGAAGAACAAGCGCCTGGTTGCTCTCGACCTGGGCTCGATGCTGGCGGGCGCGAAATTCCGCGGCGAATTTGAAGACCGGCTGAAGGCGGTTCTGAAAGAGATCGAAGACTCGCAGGGCAAGATCATCCTGTTCATCGACGAGTTGCATACCCTGGTGGGCGCGGGCGCGGCCGAAGGAGCGATCGATGCCTCCAACATGCTGAAGCCGGCGTTGGCCCGCGGCGAGCTGCGCGCCATCGGCGCCACTACCCTGGCTGAGTACCGCAAGTACATCGAAAAGGACGCAGCGCTCGAGCGCCGGTTCCAGATCGTGTTTGTGGGCGAGCCCAACGTCGAAGACACGATTGCCATTCTTCGCGGCTTGAAGGAGCGCTACGAAGTTCACCACGGAGTACGAATTAAAGATTCCGCCATCGTGGCGGCAGCCACTCTTTCACACCGTTATATTTCGGATCGCTTCCTGCCGGACAAAGCTATCGACCTGATCGACGAGGCGGCAGCGTCTTTGCGGATACAAATCGATTCCATGCCCACCGAAATCGACCAGCTGGAACGCCGGGCAACGCAACTGGAAATCGAAAAGCAGGCGCTGAAGAAAGAAAGCGATCTCAACTCCAAGGAGCGGCTGGCGGTTATCGAGAAGGAGTTGGCCGAGTTGCGGGAACAGTCCAACGCACTCAAGGCCAACTGGAAGCGCGAGAAGGATCTGATCGCCAAGGCTCGTTCACTCAAGGAGAAAATCGAGCAGCTGAAAATCGAGGAGCAGGCGGAAGAGCGCAAAGGCAATCTGCAGCGAGTGGCCGAAATCCGCTACGGGCTGCTGGTGCAGACGGAGGAGGAACTGAAAAAGCTGACGGCGCAACTAGAGGGCTCTGCGGCCAAGCGCATGCTAAAGGAAGAAGTGGATGAGGAAGACGTGGCCCGCATCGTCTCCAAGTGGACCGGCATTCCGGTCTCGAAGATGCTCGAAGGCGAAGTCAAGAAGCTGGTCACTATGGAAGATCGGCTGCGGCAGCGCGTCGTGGGTCAGGACGAGGCGCTGCAACGCGTGGCCAATGCTATCCGACGTTCGCGCGCGGGCTTGAGCGATCCCAAGCGGCCTATCGGGTCGTTTATCTTCCTTGGACCCACTGGCGTGGGCAAGACTGAATTGGCGCGGGGCCTGGCCGAGTTCCTGTTCGACGACGAGAAGTCGATGGTGCGCATCGACATGTCCGAATATATGGAGAAGCACGCGGTTTCACGGCTGATTGGCGCGCCTCCTGGCTACGTTGGCTACGAAGAAGGCGGACAGCTGACCGAGCAAGTGCGGCGGCGTCCCTATGCGGTGGTTTTGTTCGACGAGATCGAGAAGGCACATCCGGACGTGTTCAATGTCCTGCTGCAGATCATGGACGATGGGCGCCTGACCGACGGCCGTGGACGCACGGTTGATTTCCGCAACACGGTCATCATTATGACATCCAACATTGGCTCTGCCTTCCTACAAGCCGAGGGCTTGCGCTCGGAGAAGGAATTCGAAGAAGCCTCGAAGCAGGTGATGAATGCGTTGCATAACCACTTCAAGCCTGAATTCCTGAACCGCGTGGATGACATCATTGTGTTCCGTCCGCTGGGCAAGGAGCAGCTGGTAAAAATTATCGAGTTGCGTCTGGAAGACGTTCGCCGTCTGCTGGCCGATCGCAAGATTTCGCTGGAGTTGACCGACGCAGCCAAGGACCTGCTGTTCACGGAAGGCTTCGATCCGAACTTCGGGGCGCGTCCGCTGAAGCGTGCCATTCAGAAGCTGGTGCAGGACCCGCTGGCGCTGAAGATCCTTGATGGCGAGGTGCTGCACGGCGACCACATCGTGGTAGATGCGGATAAAAAGGCCGGCAACATGGTGTTTGAAGTCAGCAAGCGAGTGGGGGAGAAGGAAGCGGCAAAGGCCAGATAAATTGGACCACGTGGGGAACAACCGCCCTCGGCTGTCCAGGCGAGCCGAAGCTCGCGGGGCTTGTGACTTTTGGTACGAACCCTCGGTCGCGACATTTGTGGCGAGCCTTGAGAGCGCACAGTTCTCTCAATCCAAAACTGCGGAGCTTCGCTCCGCTGGACACCCGAGGGCGGCTGTCCCCACACAATCCAAGATTGCCCAATTTCTCTTTTCGCCTTACCATCCAGTGAGTGGCTACTGCCAAGAACATTCCCGAACTGAAGCAGCGATTGGTGTCGGCGGCGCCGGTTGAGGATGACTCTTCATTTGAGTTGAAGCTGCGGCCGCAGCGCCTAGCAGAGTTCATCGGTCAGCCCAAGGTTAAAGAAAACCTGGCGGTCGCGATCGAGGCAGCGCGCTCACGCGGCGAAGCTCTGGATCACGTTCTGCTCTACGGTCCTCCGGGGCTGGGCAAGACCACTCTCGCCACTATCATCGCCCACGAACTGGCCGTGCCCTTCCAGCAGACTTCCGGACCGACGCTGCAAATTAAGGGCGACCTTACCGCCATCCTGACCAATCTTCGCGACAAGCAGGTTTTGTTCATCGACGAAGTCCACCGCTTACAACCCGCACTCGAGGAACTCCTCTATTCCGCACTGGAAGACTACAAGCTGGACATTATGATCGGGCAAGGGCCGTCGGCGCGCACACATACCATGGATGTGAAGCCCTTCACTTTCGTCGGTGCAACCACTCGCGCCGGGCTGCTTTCGTCACCGCTGCGGTCGCGTTTCGGCATTGTGCTGCGCCTGGAGTTCTACACTCACGAGGACTTGCGCATTATCGTGGAACGTTCTGCGGAAATTCTTGGAGTAGAGATCGACGACGCCGGCGCTCTCGAAATTGCCAGCCGCTCGCGTGGCACGCCCCGAATTGCGAATCGCCTGTTGCGCAGGGTGCGGGATTTTGCCCAGGTACGCAGTGCCGGAAAAATTGATTTGCCGACGGCTCAGGCCGCGTTACAGATGCTGGAGGTCGATCGCCACGGCTTCGACGAAGTGGACCGCAAGCTCCTGCTGACCATCATCGAGAAATACCAGGGTGGACCGGTAGGCGTGAACACCCTGGCCGCAGCCTTGGCCGAAGAGCAGGACGCGATTGAAGAAATCTACGAGCCATTCCTGATCCAGATCGGGTTTTTAAACCGGACGCCGCGCGGGCGCGTGGCGACGCAACTGGCCTACGAGCATTTCGGAATCACGCCCAACCGGAAACAGAGCTCCTTATTCTAGTCGTCAGTCTTCAGTCGTTAGTCTTCAGAAAAACCAGGTTCTGCTGACGACTGAAGACCGACGACTGAAGACCGACATCTATGATTGCCCATCTGCGCGGAAAGTTGCTGGCCAAACATCCCAACCAGGCTATCGTCGAGACCGGAGGAGTTGGATACGACGTCACTATCAGCGTTCCTACGTTTACGGACCTGCCCGGGAATGGCGGCGAAGTTGCGCTGCATATCCACACTCATGTGCGAGAGGACATCATCGCCCTCTACGGTTTTCTACGGTCCTCGGAAAAGCGGCTGTTCGAGAAGCTCATCACAGTGAGTGGCATCGGACCAAAGCTTGCGATCACCATTCTGAGCGGCATGGCGGCGGATGAGATGGTCAACGCCATTCGCGGCAACGATATCGCGCGGCTCACTCGCATCCCGGGAATCGGCAAGAAAACAGCCGAGCGAATGGTGCTGGAACTTCGCGACAAATTGACGGTCGAAAAAGCCGGAGAAGTCGCACCAGCGTCGGCTTTGAGCGCAGTCGAGGAAGATGTAGTCTCGGCGCTGGTGAATCTCGGATACCAGCGCGCGGCAGCGGAGAAGGCCCTGGCTTCAATATCGAAGAACGGTCAATTCGATGCCATGTTCCGCCAAGCCCTGGCCGTGCTGTCGAAGTAACCTCGTTTCAGATGCAGAGGTAGAATGGCAAGCAGAAGGCTTTGACACAGGCCGTATGATGTGTGAACGAGACCGAGATCAGAGCAGTGGGTCGCTGAAGGGACAAATGCGTGGCGTCTCTGAAACTTCTTGTCGTAGAAGATGACACCGCGAGCCTGGAATTGATGACCGAGGTCTTCGAGTCGCTTAAGGCTGAGGTCTGGCCGATCAGCGATAGCGTGAAAGCAGCCGATCTCGTTAACCAGGAAAAATTTGATGGCATCTTCCTGGACCTGGAAATGCCAAACATGAATGGTTTTGATCTTGCGGGGCGAATCCGCAAGTCGTCGTGGAACAAATCAGCCCCGATCGTCATTGTGACCGGGCGGGATGACCGACGAACCATGCAAGAGATATTTGCGGTTGGGGCTACCTTCTATCTCCAGAAGCCGGTAGACCGACAAAGGCTCACGGCCTTGTTCCGCACGGTGCACGGAACGCTGCTTGAAAATCGGCGCCGGTACACGCGAGTTTCCTTCCATGCGGCAGTAACCTGCAATACAGGTTCTCGAACGTTGCAGGGAGTTATCTGGAACCTGAGCTTGGGCGGAATTCAGGTCGAGATCGGTAGCCTGCAGCCGGCGGATTCCGTGAAATTATCTTTTCGACTTCCTGAGTCCGGAATCGTAATCGATGCGGTCGGAACAGTAGTTTGGGCTAAAGAGCAGCGGCAGGGAATCCAGTTCACGAAGATCAGTCCAAAAAATCAGCAGGCCATCCAAGAAATCATTGCGGAAGCAGAGAAACTGGACTGACGCGGAACAACATCCGTCTAGATGATCAAGTGCTGGGTGGCTCTAAAGCCAATTTACCCGAGTGATATATAGGCTCGAATGGCCTCCTGAGATTCCAGGCTCATCTCGGTAAAGTAGAGCCCCTGTCGACCTTCCTGTGCCCACACTACCGAGCCTTGGGCCTTTATAACCATAGCCGGTTGGGGGATGATAAACGACATCCCAACCGTGTCACCCAACTTCAGGCCGGCCACCTCCAACTGAATTCCACCATTGCTTATGTTCCACACGAGTCCATTCAGCGTGCTATCTCCGACCGTGCAAGTTACATCAGTGTTCAAAGGAACACGTGTGCTGCGCCGGCGATGTTTAAGCAGGGGTTCCTGAATCTTCTGCAATAAGAGTGCGAGTTTCTTTGCGTCCACCGGCTTTTGCAGAAAGTAAGTGGCTCCCAGAGAAAATGACAGATGCATTGTATCTTTTTCGTCGCGGCCAGTAACGATCACGATCGGCGTTTCCTGGTTGCACTTAGAGTCGCGCACCAGCTTTGCCAATTCGAAACCAGTTAGGATCGGCATCGTAAGATCCAAAAAGATGCCGTCGAACTGCTCCCGCTGGATCAGGCCAGCGGCTTCCTGACCGTCGCTTACCGGGCGGACCTGCGCTTCGAGCTGTGTGAACAGCTCCGTCATCAGTTCCAGACTGGCAGTATCATCTTCGACGACCAACAGCTTGAGGACTGCCATAGATGGCCTGAGCGATCTTTTGTACCTGGCAGAGTGAGAGTCTACATCACAACCATGACCGCGGAACTGGAATACCTCGAGGGAATAGACCTTACTTTCCGATGCAAAACTTACTGAAGATCAGGTTGAGGATGTCGTCATTCGAGGTGGCGCCGGTGATCTCGTCCAGCGGGCGCAGCGCATTGTAGAGATCGAGCAACACCATTTCGTGCGGAATGCGGTTGCGCACCGCGGATGACGCGGCGTCGAGCGCGGCCACCGAATCGCGCACCAAACCTTGATGCCGGGCACTGGTCAGGAAACCGGTTTCGTCGTGTGCGCCCTGTTCTCCACCAACATGACGCAGAATTTCCGCGCGTAATTCGGGAATACCCTCTGAGGTCAACGCCGACGCCCTAACCCTTTGCAGCTGAGAAGCAGGAACCACAAACTGTGGGCTGGTTATATCGGACTTGTTCTCCACCAGAATCGCCGGCCGTTGTGCCACCAGGTCAAGCAATTGATGATCTTCATCCCCGACCGGCTGAGAGGAATCGAGCACTACCAACACCAGGTCTGCGTCGGCGAGCGCTTCCATAGATTTGTCGACCCCGATGCTCTCCGCTTCATCGAGGGCGCGCCGAATGCCCGCGGTATCGACCAGTTTTATGGGAATACCACCGAGCGCAACCGTTTCGGTCACCAGGTCGCGCGTGGTTCCGGGTGTGGCCGTAACGATGGCGCGGTTACTTTCGACCAGCTGGTTAAACAGGCTCGATTTCCCCACATTGGGGCGGCCTACTATGGCCAGTGTCAGACCTTCATGAACCAGTTTTCCATAGGCGAAGGAGCCAGCAAGTTGTTCAAGCGGTGCGCGGATGGCGGAGATGTGAAGCAGGATTTCTTCCCCCGGCAGAACGGAGACGTCGTCCTCCGCAAAATCAATGCCCGCCTCAAGCAGCGCGATCAGCTCCACCAGTTTCTGTTTGATCGGCTGAAGGCGCCGGGAGAGAGCGCCGTCGAGCTGCTGAGCAGCCACTCTAGCCTGATACAGGGTTCGGGATTCGATCAAGTCACGGACGGCTTCAGCCTGGGTGAGATCGATGCGCCCGTTAAGAAACGCTCGCATGGTGAACTCACCGGGCTCGGCCAGGCGCGCGCCGGCAGCCAGGGCCAGCTCGACTACATGACGCAGAACTACCGGCGAGCCGTGCGCAGAGACTTCGATGATGTCGTCAGTAGTGTAGGAATGAGGCTTGGCAAAATACGCGACCACCACTTCGTCAATGCGCTGCTGCTGGCCATGTGGCCGCGGGCGAGTCGCCCGCGAAAATTGTTCTGTTGAAGGGACGTCTGCGTCTGAAGAAGCCTTCTCGCGGGCGAGTCGCCCCCGATCACATGGTTCGACAAGTTCTCCAACCACCGCCCGCCCCGGCTCGAGATCATGTTTCAAGCGCAGCATCGGGGCAGCAATGCTGCGTGCCTCAGGGCCGGCAATACGAACCACGCCGATGCCACCGCGACCGGATGGCGTGGCGACAGCGACGATGGTATCGTCGAGGTTCACAGGGAAGATTGTAGTGGGTGAGGGCACGGGGAAGTAAAAACCACCCGGGAGGCTGCGTAACCCTTCCGCAAATTCTGCGACCCTTGTCGCCGGCAGCGCATCCTATTGCCTGCTGAAGTTGCGCTATCTGTGTCACGTCTGAATTTCACAAGGAGAAATCATGTCTGTCACCGATGATGTGCTCAAAGCTGATGAAACTTATGCGTCTAATTTCAAGCTCGGCCATTTGGCGATGCCGCCGGCACGCAAGCTGGCGATCCTGGCGTGTATGGACGCCCGACTTACTGTCGAGCAGATTTGCGGACTGAAGACCGGGGAAGCGCACATTATCCGTAATGCGGGCGGAATCGCAACCGAAGATGCGCTGCGGTCGCTGATCATTTCCCATCACCTGCTGGGCACCGAGGAATTCATTGTCATCAACCACACTGACTGCGGCATGCTGACTTTCAAAGACGAAGCTCTTCGCAAGCAACTGGAGGAGAAGACTGGTTCGCGCCCCGCGGTGCCGGCACACTTCCATGCCTTCGGCAACCTGGAGGAAAACGTTCGGGCCCAGGTGGAACGGATCAAGTCTCATCCCTGGATTCCGAAGAGCATTGGAGTGCGAGGCTTTATTTATGATGTCAAGACCGGGCGATTGCACGAAGTAAACGAGCAGGCGAAGCGGAAAGCTGGATAGACGAATCGCGGTGAGTGTGAGCTTGCTCGACCCGCGGATTAAAGAAACTCGCTTTTGTAGTGATGCCGGCCAAAGCAGATTCCTCTCCGGCTTGCGCCGGTTCGGAATGACAAGGGTTTGAGCAAGATTCAGGGAAGGGTTTTTCGCTGCGGCTTGCCGGCGGCGGGCTTGTAGTTCTGGGGATAAACCACTACGTACCGCCGCAGGCCCTCGCCCTCGCTCTGGGTGCGCAGGTCAGCATGGTCGCGCAGGGCCAGGTGGACGATGCGGCGCTCGCGTGAAGACATGGGCGCAAATTCGTAGGGCGATCCACTTTTGCGCACTCTTTCCGCGGCGACGCCGGCGGCCAGGCGCAACTCCTCCAGTCGCATCCCGCGATGGTTCATGCAGTCGAAGCAGAGTTTTTCATGCTCGTTGCCGGGCAGGCGGAGCATTTCGAGCGCCAGGAATTCGATGGAACGCAGCAGCTCGCCTCCACGTTCCAGCAACAGGGGAGAGTCGGGGCCGGCAAATTCCACCAAAATCTCAGGACGCTCCCAGTCGCGTTGTTCGGCCAGGGGCGGGTCTACGGTGATGCGATATTTCAGACGCAAACCACCGTTGCTGACGATGCCTTTCAGCAAGTCGTTGATCTTGTTGGCAGCGGCGATTTTGTCGGGGATGGACACAGCTTCCAGCTCCTGGCTTCTAGCTCCTGGCTAATGCTTCCGGCCAAATTTGGCTAGAAGCTAGCAGCGAGGAGCTCACTTCTCTTTCTTCCTCGCCCGCTTCAGCGCGATTTCCCGCATCTCACGGCCGAGGCTGGTGCGGTTCATGATTGCCTGTTGCACGATTGCGATCAGGTTGCCTTCAGACCAATACAGACACAAACCCGCGGCCAGGTTCCAGCTGATGACGCCCAGCATCAGCGGCATCATCAGAGTCATCATCTTCTGTTGTGACGGGTCCATGCCCGGCTGCGGCGTCATGCGCTGGGTGAGCAGCATGGTGATGATAATGCCGACGGGCAATATATGCCACGGATCCGGGGATGAGAGATCTTTAATCCAGAGCCAGTGGGCATGTCGCAGGTCCAGCGCCGCCCCGAGCATGCTGTAGTACGCAAACAGAAATGGCATCTGGATGATCATGGGCAAGCAGCCGCCCACCGGGTTTACACCCTCCGCCTTGTACAGGGCAGAGACTTCCTGATTCATCTCCTGCTTGCGCGGATCGCGCATGCTGTATTTCTTGTACTTTTCCTGAATGGCTTTGATCTGCGGCGCCACCTTTTGCATTTTCAGCGCGGATTTCATGCTGGAGATGCGCAGCGGCAACAGCGCCAGGTTGATGATCAGGGTCTGGATCACGATGGCCCAGCCCCAGTTATGGACTACCTTTTCGTAAGTCCACTTGAGCCATAGGAACAGTGGACGAGCGATCACCCCAAAGAAGCCGAAGTTAACCAGAGAGCGCAGATCCTGCGGGGCGCCGACGATAGTCGGCACCGGTACCGGCTCCAGTACGCCGAGAGACTTGGGTCCGACATAGAGCCGTTCGGTGGAGGGTCCGCGAAGATCGCCGACCGCAACTCCCAAGACATCCGCCTTAATGGTTTCCTTTGGATTGGGATTTCTCCAGTCTTTGGGAATATCAACTGGATTTCGCAGAGTCACGGCAGCTACGTTTTGCGGATCGTCGGGCAAAAAGACGGCGGCGAAGTACTGGTCCACTACGCCGGCCCAGTTAAACGGACCCGGCAGAGTCGCCCCACCGCTGATTTTTTTGATGTCCAGACGTTCGGTTTTGTCGTTGTACTGGTGCTCGATGCGGCTGGCGGCGTAAGACGCAGGACTCTGTTGATCACCGAAGCCGGCGGGCCACATGGGGAAGGCGGTAACAGGGCTGCCCTTGACCACGACCGAGGCGTCAACGTGGATTACATAAGAGTCATCGAAACTGAACGTCTTGCGAACGGCGACGTCCTGGTCGGCGTACTCGAACGTAACATCGGTCGGAGCATGCAGGCTGCCCGAGTTGGAGGCGACGAAGAGCGCGGAGTTGATCTTGTTGCGCTGTCCTTCATCGTAGGTCCAAAGGGAAAGTGGATACCCAAATTTCGCTGCCGCTTTGCTGACTAACTCGAGGGGCTTGCCTTGGTCGTCGTCGTACTTCTTGAGAATCCAGGACTTGACCAGCGCGCCGCGGTTGGTGAAGGTGATGCGGTAAAAATCATTCTCGACCACGGTCTCGGTTTCATCCGCCGCCGCTTTGCTGCCTGCAGCGGAAACGGCGACCTGGGGCTGCATGGCGGCGGCCTGAGGCGGAGATTGGGTGGGTGTCTGAGTCTGCACCGGTGGCGTAGCGGGCTGCGGCAAGTACTTCTTCAACAAGGGCTGAAACAGAATGATCACAAGAAATGTAAGCGCGAAGACCAGCAGCAGCCGGCGCTCCATCCCGGGATCTTGTTGAGGATTGGGAAATTCTGGCAAGTTCGCTTACTCGGCGACCGCGCAACTCGCGGGCGGCAACTCAGTTGGGGCTGCAGCGTAATCTTTGGATCCAACCACCAGGGACGGGACCACGGGATCGTAACCGCCTTTCACAAACGGATGGCAACGAAGCACGCGGCGAATTGCCATTAAGCCACCGCGGAAAGCGCCATAGCGGTCCACAGCTTCGGCCGCGTATTCAGAACACGTAGGAACATAGCGGCAGGCCGGCGGCAGCAGCGGCGAGATCGCCCATCTGTAGCCGCGCAACAAACCCAGCACGAAAGTTTTGGCGGTCTGGTTCATGATTTGGCCACTGATTTTTCGATCACTTCGAACGCTCTTCGAACCTCATTCTGCAAGTCGGAGAATGCCACCGAGAGCAGCGTTTTTTTAGGGTTGATCACCACATCCACGGCCGCCGGAATCATGCCATGCAATCGAACCGTCTCGCGCAACCGCCGCTTCATGCGATTGCGTACGACAGCCCCGCCCAACACTTTGCTCACGGTGAATCCAATTCTCGGTCCGCCACTTTGGCCGTCGTTCTGCTTGCGCGCCAGGTAAAACACGGTCAGGTGAGCGGCGAAATGCCGCCGGCCCTGCTTATACACCCGCTCGAAGTCCACATGCCGCAGTAACCGGACGGCGCGCGGGAACCTGCTCCGCCCTGAAGAACCGGACACTTTGGCGCTGCCATTCGGAGCGAGAGCGCTCACCATTCACGTTCCCAATCTTGATTGCTAAACGTCTGCCGAGTCCGAAAAGGGGAAACACTACTCACGGAAGCCGGGTTTTACTGACACCCGCTTGCGGCCCTTGGCGCGCCTGCGCGAAATTACCGCGCGGCCGGCCTTGGTCTTCATCCGCGTACGAAATCCGTGCGTCTTCGAGCGGTGACGACGGTTGGGCTGGAATGTGCGCTTGGGCATGAAAAATCGCTGCTCCTGATGAACTCAGTCTCTTTGAAAGCGAATGAGAAGTATAAATGAGTGCAAGCAGGCGGGCAAACCACGAAGGTATGGAGGATGTGTGCGGCGGGCGCCCTCGCCCGCCGGTTTTGATGTTGGTTTTGATGTTGGTTGTTAGATCTCAGGAGGCTAGGGAATGGTTCACTGTGAACGAAGGTCAAGGTCAAAAGCGGCGGGCGAGGGCGCCCGCCCCACAGAACTCCCACGCATTTCTGCACCACGCGCGCGGCAGTTATAACTTGAACACTTGACAGAAAGTTTGGTTCGGGTTCTGAATCGTAGAGCGCAAAAAAATCTGGCGAGAAGATTCCCGCAAAGAGAAAAAATTTGTGCTAGTATGCCGGACTGATCCAGCTTACTGAAATTTCCTGAACCCAGCGTAACTGCCCCAAGGAGCAGCGGCTGCTCTGCCGGAAATGAAAGCAAATTTTGTGGAAATGATTTGATACGGGCGCTGAATCTGGCCGCGCCCCAAGAAACTTTATATATGTCCGTTCCCAGTCCAAGCCTTTCTCCTAATCCGTGGTTGCGCGTTCTGGACGCGCTGGAAAAAAAGATCAACCGCCATTCCTACGACACCTGGTTGAAGCCTACTAAGTACAGCCATTCCAGTGGCCCAGTTCTTTTTGTGCGCGTGCCCACGGCGGAATTCCGCCACGTGGGAGACAAATACGCGGATCTGATTCAGGAAGCCCTGGATAACCTGGGGGGCGAATTTCAGGAAGTAAAGTTTGTTACGCCGGAAGATGATCCGGCGTCGACGCCGGTACGACACGACGGCGGGCTCTCGGCTCATGCCGCTGCCCCGACCCACGTCTCGCAATCGCGGTTTGACTGGGATGGCGCAGCCCAACTGAACCAGCGCTACACGTTTGATGCGTTCGTCATCGGCAGCGGCAACCAGTTCGCTCACGCCGCGTGCCAGGCGGTATCCGAACGCCCTTCCAAAGCCTATAACCCGCTGTTCCTGTACGGCGGTGTCGGCATGGGCAAAACCCACCTGATGCAGGCCATCGGCCACGAGATCAAACGGCGGCAGCCGCAGTCGGCCATCTGCTACGTCTCCAGTGAGAAGTTCACCAACGAGATGATCAACTCGCTGCGCTACGACAAGATGATCAGCTTCCGCGACAAGTTTCGCAACGTGGACGTACTGCTGGTGGACGACATTCAATTCCTGGCCCAGAAAGAGCGGACCCAGGAAGAATTCTTCCACACCTTTAACGCGCTGCATGAGTCCATGAAGCAGATCGTGATCGCGAGCGACCGCCCGCCGAAAGAGCTGGCGGAGATCGAAGATCGCTTGCGCAGCCGGTTTGAGTGGGGGCTGATCGCCGATATCCAGCCGCCCGATCTCGAAACCAAGGTTGCGATTCTGCAGAAGAAGGCCGAGCAGGAAAAGGTTACGCTGCCGACCGATGTGGCGCTCTACATCGCGTCGAATATCCGCTCCAACGTTCGCGAGCTCGAAGGCGCTCTGATCCGCCTGGTGGCGCACTCTTCCCTCATTGGCGCCGAAATCACGTTGCCTTACACCCAGCAGGTGCTCAAAAATTTCATCGATTCGCAAGCCCGGAAGGTCACGATCGAGTCCATACAGAAAGCGGTGGCTGAACAGTTCGGCTTGCGGCTAGTCGAGATCAAAGCCAAGAACAACTCGCGCGCCATCGTCTATCCCCGGCAAATTGCCATGTACCTGGCCAAACATCTGACCGAAGCCTCACTGCCGGAAATCGGCCGTCAGTTCGGCGGCAAGCATCACACCACCGTGCTGCACTCGGTCGACAAGATTGATGGGTCACGAAAGACCGACAAGGATTTGAACAGACTGATCAATAAAATGACTGAGCAGTTGGGTGGGTGAAACGCGTCTGCGACGTAGATTTCCACTCAGCGGCAAAGTCTTCCTTGAGTAGCGCTGTGAATTGGGTGTGGATGTTGTGCAAGAGCCGGAAGGAATCGACAGGCACGGCCAAACGATACCTTCATCTCCGCCAACGATCGGTCTACTTTTAGACAGTAGGACTTGCGCCGAGAAGCCGTACCGTGGCAGGGTTTGCCGGGATTTCCACTTTTACGCGTCGCCTACTGTTACTACTAGTCTTAATAGTTTTTATTTTGATATAAGGGAAGTATTCAAAGTAGCAGCACCCGACGGGAGACTTGGTTTATGCCGGTAGAAGCAATGGCCGCAGCCACGGGGACCGCCACCATGGAGATTACAGTCAGCAAATTTGAACTCTTGCGGGAGTTGACTGCGACCCAGGGAGTGGTGGAGCGCAAGACCACGATTCCAATCCTCTCCAACTATCTGTTTGAAGCTTCCGGCGACAAGCTGTCACTTACCGCCACCGATCTCGACCTCAGCTTGCGTACCGCGTGCAGCGCCAAAGTAAAGAAAGAAGGCTCCTGTACCATCCCCGCCCGCAAACTGCACGACTATGTAAAGCTGCTGCCGGACGCGGACATCACCATCAAGCTGCTGGAAAATCACTGGATTAGCATTCGTTGCGGACGGTCGAACACCAAGATGGTGGGGATGGCGCGGTCGAATTTTCCAACGCTGCCCGTATTTCCGACCGCAGGCGTGGTCAAGATTCCCGCCCAGGTGCTGCGCGGAATGATTGCCAAGACCGGGTTCGCCATCGCCAACGAAGAGTCGCGCTATACCCTGAACGGCGCCCTGATGGTGCTGAAGCCGGAGTCGATCACCATGGTCGCAACCGACGGACACCGCCTGGCGCATATCGAGCGCAGTGGCGAGAAGTTTGAAGGGGTTTCGGGAGAGTTGAAAACGCTTATCCCCAAAAAGGCGATGGACGAACTTAAGTCGCTGCTCGATTCCACCGACGCAGAATCGATCGAGTTCGCCAAGGACGAATCCACTCTTTACTTCCGTATCGGGCCGCGGCTATTGACCTCGCGCCAACTGACCGGCCAGTTCCCCAACTTTGAAGCGGTATTGCCCAAGGACAACACCAAGAGCGTGACCCTGCCCGGCAACGACCTGGGCGCGGCTATCTCCCGTGTAGCCCAGTTTGCCGACGAACGCTCGCGCGCGGTGCGCCTGCGCATGGAAAAGGGTGAGCTGAAGCTGTCAGCTTCTTCGACCGAGACCGGCGAATCTGAAGACACCATCGAGACCAGCTACCAGGGCGACTCCTTGACGGTTGGCTTCAACGCCCAATACATTCTCGATTTCCTCAAAGCGGTCGGCGCGGGCGACGTAAAACTCGAGTTCAAAGACGCGCAGTCCGCCGGCCAGCTGCGTCCCGCCGACAGCGAGGACTACAAGTACCGGTATATCGTGATGCCCATGCGGATCTGAGGACGGACCGTGTGGGGCGGGCGCCCTCGCCCGCCGCTTTTGACTTTTTTTAGTGTCGGCAAATCCCCGAAGGTCGTTTAGTTCCCGCGGTTGTAACATCCCCAAACCAACTTCAAAAGAGGTGGGCGGGGGCGCCCGCCCTACACCTTCCTGGTCCTGTTCCCCGCGGTTCAGCTTGACCTACCCCGCGCTTCCACCGTAAATTAGCCGCCTCTCGTTTTGGAGGTTCCATGCTTAGCGGATTCAAGCAATTCATTCTTCGCGGAAATGTGGTTGACCTGGCGGTTGGCGTGGTCATCGGCGCGGCCTTCGGTTCGGTGGTCGCGGCTTTCACCAAAGATCTGCTTACTCCATTGATCGCGGCTATAGTCGGGAAGCCCGATTTCTCGGCTATTAACTTCACCATCAACGGCACTCCGTTTCCAGTGGGCGATTTCATTAACGCCACCGTGTCGTTTGTGCTGGTTGCGGCGGCGGTGTATTTCTTTGTGGTCACACCTATCAACGCTTTGATTGCGCGGATGCGCAAAGCGCCGGCGCCGGCTGATCCTACGACCAAGAAGTGTCCCGAGTGTCTCAGCGAAATTCCGATTGACGCGCGGCGCTGCGGGTTCTGCACCCAACCGCTAATGGGCAAGGCGGCATGAACGGTATTGGCGCGATCTAAAGTTGCGGGCGGCGGCTATGAAGCCCTTCTTCGAAAAAGTCCTGGTTGATCAGGGCAGCTCCTGGACAGTGTTCCAACGCCGCCTCGAGTCCTTTCCGTTTGAATGGCACTACCATCCCGAATTTGAGTTGACCATGACGCTGAACAGCCTGGGACAGCGCTACATCGGCGACCACATCGGTTCGTACGGCCATGAGGACCTTATCCTCCTCGGTCCCAACCTGCCGCATACCTGGTGCTCGGGAGAGAAGATCGACGCCGGCCATCCGCATGAGGCGATTGTGCTGTGGTTCTCGCGCGATCTCGCCCACCATTTTATCGCACGCTGGCCGGAGTTTACCGCCATCCATCACCTGCTCAACGACGAAGCGCCCCGCGGAGTTTGTTTCTCGGAAGGGGTGAGGCGCGAGGCCAAAGCGATGATCCTGGCGCTGCTCGACCGGTCGGCCGCCGATCGCCTGCTCGGTCTCTTGTCTGTCCTGAACTTTCTCGCCGGCGATCAGGCGCGCGTGACCCTATCGTCCTCGTCACTGGGTAATACGAGTTCGGGTAACACGGGTCCGGATGCCGCCGCCCACGCAGTTCGCCATGAAGCCCAGGACAGCGCCGCCATCGATCGAATTCTCTCCTACCTTCACGCCCACTATCGCGAAGAGGTTTCGGTCGCCGACCTGGCCTCGCGAGCTCACCTCAGCGTGAGCAGTTTTCATCGGCTGTTCAAACGGCATATGCGCATGCCTTTGAGCGCATATCTGGCGCATCTGCGGATTGGCAAAGCCTGCTCTCTTCTTATGAATACGGAGATTCCCATCTCGATCGTGGCCAGCGAAGCCGGGTATTACAACTATGCCAACTTCGTCCGCCAGTTCGAGAAGCTTAAACGTATGACGCCGCGGCAGTTCCGTAACCTGCATGTCCCCGCCGCCAAAGTTGCCTGAGCCCGCTGGTCGGGGGAATCTCCAAAACCGCTAACCACGAAGGGCACGAAGGTACACGAAGGAAATCGCACACTAAGCCTTCGGTGTCAAATCTCGAATGTCTGTATTCGGGAGTTAAAATCTGACATTTAAGTATAGAAACTTTCAAGATCAGGATAATTGCAGGGCTAAAACTGGGGCTATTGTGTGAACAGTGAAGGCGGAACATCTGGCGGGCGGAAGGCCGAATGAGCCTCGACCGGACTACAGGAGACGAAATGGATCGCTATGCTTACGGAGACAATCGCCCGGGAAATGCCAGCGTGGCATATGTCGCGGAAACCCAGCTGCGGGATATTCAGAAGACGCTGCCGCTGCGCGTGCTCTCAGCCGAAGACTGGCAACATTGGATCACCCGCGGTTACGTTGTGGTCAAGCAGGCCGTCCCTGCCGAGAATGTAAAGCGGCTGGTGGATCTCCTATGGGAATTTCAGGAGATGAATCCCAACGATCCTTCCACCTGGTACAAAGACCAGCTTCGCGACCATGCCATGAAGGAGCTGAACAACAGTGGCATGGTGGAGATCTACAACCACCAGTATTTGTGGGACAACCGGCAGTACCCGCGAATCTACGACGCCTTTGTCGATATCTGGGACAACGAGAAACTCTGGGTGACGATTGACCGCGCCAATCTGAACCCTCCGAACCGCAGCCAGAGGCCATTCAGCGGTTTCATTCACTGGGATGCCGACACCACCCTCGATCCTCTGCCGGTCAATGTGCAGGGCGTGCTTTCGCTGGTCGATCACGAACTGGAAATGGGCGGCTTCCAGGGCGTGCCCGAACTGTTCCGCACTCTCGAAGAATGGAGAAAGACGCAACCAGCCAACCGCGATCCCTGGAAACCGGACACCACCGGTTTCGAAATCGTTCCGGTCATGCCCAAGGCTGGGGATCTGCTGATCTTCAACAGCCTGCTGGCCCACGGCATTCGACCCAATACTTCGAAAGACAAGGTTCGCATGGCGCAGTACATCTCCATGACGCCGGCCGATGAGTCCCGCGAAGACCTGCGCCAGATACGCATCCGTTCGTGGCATGAGATGGAGCCGCCACAAGGTTTTGCTTTTCCCGGCGACCCGCGGGAGTGGGAAAAGAAAAACTCCACACCAGCCAAGCTGACTACGCTAGGCGAGAAGCTGCTGGGGTTGAAGCGTTGGAGCGACTAATTGTGCTCGAGAACCAAAAACGCAGCGCCGGCTGTCCCGAGGACATCCTGCCCCTCGGTGTGAGGGCGGGACGCCCTCACGACAGCCGCCGGGACGGCGGCGCTACAGGTGCGAGTCATCGGGTAACATGAATCATGTTCCGATTTTTGGCTGGCACTCTTTTGCTCACAGGGGCTTTGTGGGGGCAACAGCCAGCCTCCGCTTCTTCCAAACCGCAGGTTCGCACCAAATCCCCTGCCCCCGAGACAGGCGCCACCAGCGACGGCGTATATCACAATCCCTCATTCGGGTTTAGCTACAAGCTTCCCTTCGGCTGGGTGGATCGCACCCGCGAGATGCAGGACGACGCCCAACCCGCTTCGAACGATGCTGCCAAATCACTCCTCCTGCTGGCCATCTTTGAACGGCCGCCGGAGGTCACCGGCGACACTATAAATTCTGCAGTTGTGATCACGGCCGAGCGCCTTTCTGCCTATTCCGGCATGAAGACAGCAACGGACTACTTCGGACCGTTGACGGAGCTGGCCACTGCCAAGGGCTTCCAGGCAGAAAGCGATCCGCACGAGTTCTCTGTAGGGGCGACACATCTGGTTCGCGGAGATTTCAGCAAAGAGCGGGGAACGCTCACCATGCATCAGAGCTCGCTGGTCATGCTGGAGAAGGGTTACGCGGTTTCGTTCACGTTTATCGGGGGGAGCGAGGATGAGGCCAACGAGCTGATTGAAAAGTTAAGTTTCGGGACAAAGAAGGCTGGCCTGGGCGCTCCTTAGCGTCCGGGGGTCGAGGTTCCGCCCGGTTGGCGGGCGAGGGTGCCCGCCCCACACACGAGCAGACTAGATATCCAGGTTTTTAACGTCCAGTGCATTGTCTTCGATGAATTTGCGCCGGGCTTCGACGTCCTCGCCCATCAGGGTAGTGAAGATGGTTTCGCACTCCGCGATGTCTTCCAGTTTTACCGAGAGCAGGGTGCGGCGCTCCGGGTCCATAGTGGTCGCCCAGAGCTGTTCCGAGTTCATTTCGCCCAGGCCTTTGTAGCGAGTCTTCTCATAGCCGCGGCTGCCTGCTTCTTTCACGTAGTCGAACAGGTCGCGGACGTTTGTCTTCTCGACCACTTCGGTCTCTATGGCTTTCTTTTTTGCGACAGGCTTGGGTGCTTTCTTCGGCGCCTTGGCCGAGTCCTCGGTCTCAGCGTCGGTGTTGTCGCTTGCTTCAGCGGCGCCGTTGGTGGGCGCAGCGTCGGGGACTGCCTCGATCACGAACGGTGGCTCCATGAAGGGTTCGATCTGCTTGAACTTTGACAGCAACTGGCGATATTCCGCGGTCGAAGCCAGTTCCCAGTTGATGAGATGTTCAGCGCCCTGGGAATTGACATAGCGGACTTCCCAGAGATTGTGTTCTTCATCGAAGCGGGCTTCCACGCTTTTGAACTCGCGTTCTTTCTGCAGCTTCTTCAGTTCCCTTTCCAGCTTTTCGATCTTTTTGGGCGCTGCTTTTTTGTCGCCTTCAAAGTCGGCGCGTTTGGAAAGATCGAGCCGGGGCAGCAGCTCAACGATCTTCTCGTCGCGCAGCCGTTTGTTTACCTTGTCGAAGTAGCCGAAATATTCTTTCAGGCCGCTGGCGAATTTCGACAAGGCCGCGCCCTCGAGTTTTGCGGCGCCTTCACCGTACCGCACGATCAGGTTTTCCGCGGCGCGCTTCAGGATGATTTTGTCCAGCGCGTCGTCGTCCTTGATGTACTGCAGAGTCTTGCCCTTCTTGATCGAGTACAGCGGCGGCTGGGCGATGAACACGTTGCCGCGTTTGATCAGCTCCTGCATGTGACGGAAGAAGAAGGTGAGCAGCAGGGTGCGGATGTGACTTCCGTCGACGTCAGCGTCGGTCATCAGGATGACCTTGCCATAGCGCAGTTTTGCGAAGTCGAAGTCGTCCTTGCCAATACCGGTACCGAGGGCGGTGATCATGGCGCGAATTTCTTCGTGCCCCAGCATCTTGTCGTAGCGAGCTTTCTCGACGTTGAGGATTTTTCCCTTCAGCGGCAGGATGGCCTGGAAGCGTCGATCGCGTCCCTGCTTGGCAGTGCCGCCGGCGGACTCTCCCTCGACCAGAAACAGTTCGCAGCGCTCCGGTTGCCGTTCTGAACAATCGGCCAGCTTGCCGGGAAGACCGCCGCCATCGAGGGCACCTTTGCGGCGGGTGAGGTCGCGGGCTTTCCTCGCGGCCTCGCGGGCGCGGGCGGCTTCGATGGCTTTGTTGATGATCTTTCGTCCGACCGTGGGATTCTGCTCGAGGTACGCGCCGAGGCGCTCGTTCACGAATGCCTGCACGACGCCGGCGATATCGGAATTCAATTTGCCCTTGGTCTGTCCTTCAAATTGCGGCTGCGGCAGCTTCACGCTGATGACCGCGACCAGACCTTCGCGCACATCGTCGCCGGTAAGGTTTTCTTTTACGTCCTTGAACAGACCCATCTGCTGCCCGGCATAGTTGATGGTGCGAGTCAGGGCCATGCGGAACCCGGAGAGGTGCGAGCCTCCGTCAACGGTGTTGATATTGTTGGCAAAGCTGAACACCGACTCCGAGTAGGCGTCGTTGTACTGGAGGCCGATCTCCATGACCACGCCACTGCGCTCGGCTTCCATGTAGATCGGCTTGTCGTGGAGAACCTGCTTGCCGCGGTTCAGGTGCTTGATAAATTCGGCAATGCCGCCGTTGTATTTGAATTCCGCGGATTTCGCCTCGCCGGTTTTGGCCTCCGTGGTGCGCTCATCGGTCAACGTGATCAGCAGGCCTTTGTTCAGAAACGCCAGCTCGCGCAAGCGCTGCGCCAAGGTGTCAAAGTTGTATTCGGTGGCGGTGAAGATGCTTCGATCAGGCAGGAAGTGAACCTTGGTGCCAAGCTTCTTGGAGGCGCCTGCCTTCTTCAGTTTGCTGGTAGGCTCGCCTTTTGAATAAGTTTGCTCCCAGGTAAATCCGTCACGCCAGATTTCGAGATCGAGCTCTTCGCTGAGCGCGTTCACGCAGGAGACGCCGACCCCGTGCAAGCCGCCGGAGACCTTGTAGGACGACGAGTCGAATTTACCTCCAGCATGCAGCTTGGTCATCACCACTTGCGCTGCCGGGACCTTCTCGCCATCGATGTCCATCGCGTCCACGGGAATGCCGCGGCCGTTGTCGACGACGGTAATGGAATTGTCCAGGTGAATGGTGACTTCGATCTTGTCGGCATGACCGGCGAGCGCTTCGTCCACCGAGTTGTCCACCACTTCGTAGACCAGATGGTGCAATCCCATCTCACCCGTGGAACCGATGTACATCGCGGGACGTTTGCGGACGGCTTCCATGCCGCCGAGGACTTTGATGGAGTCGGCGTTGTAGTCGCCGTTGCCTCCGGTTACAGCGGCAAGCTTTCCGTTTTTAACCTTTGCTTCGTCGATGGGAGTGATTTCTTTCGTAGCCATTCAGCTCCGTGGAAAGGGCCGGGCGTGGGTCTGAGCCGGCGTCCTTTTCCGATACCCTGGAATTTGCCTCAAATTGCTGAAATTATTAACACTTACGGCTTCCGAGGTTGTTCTCTATTGTACCACGGACATGGCTATTTTTCGACCCCCGAACCGGGCAGGTAAACCATGGATTTTCAGGCTGTTTTTGTAGCAGCCGAACCACGTGGGGCCAGCGGCCCACCGTTGTCTAGTCGAGCGAAGCTCGACCAGTTCTTCCGCATCAAACAAGCGGAGCTTTGCTCCGCCGGATAGCCGGGGGTGGCTGTCCCTACGTGGTTGTTGGTGGTTGGCGGGCGTGACGCCTGCGCCAACATTGTCAGCGGACGAGATGGGCTCGACCTGATAGCATATGGGGAGGAGATCCCAGCTAAGCATGAGTGTACCTGTATCGCAGATGTGGACGGTGGCCAGCTACGTCATCCGGCAGAAGCTTGCCCGGCGGAAGCAGTATCCGCTGGTGCTGATGCTGGAGCCGCTGTTCCGCTGCAACCTGGCCTGCGCCGGCTGCGGCAAGATTCAGTATCCGGCGCATGTGCTGAAGCGCCAGCTTACGCCCGAGGAGTGCTTCCGGGCGGTCGATGAGTGCGGCGCGCCCGTGGTTTCCATTCCGGGCGGCGAACCCCTCATGCACCCCGAGATCGACAAGATTGTCGAAGGCCTGGTGGCCCGCAAGAAATACATCTACCTCTGCACGAATGCCTTGCTGCTCAAAGAGAAGATTCACCTCTTCAAGCCGACCAAGTACCTGACCTTCAGCGTGCATCTGGACGGGCAGAAAGAGCACCATGACTTCGCGGTGTGCCGCGAGGGCGGATACGAGATCGCCGTGGATGCGATCCGCGAGGCGTTGAATCGCGGTTTCCGGGTCACCACCAACACCACACTTTTTGACGGCGCCGATCCCAAGAGCGTACGGGCGTTTTTTGACGACATGATGGAGCTGGGAATCGAGGGCATGATGCTCTCGCCCGGCTACTCCTACGAGAAGGCGCCGGATCAGCAGCACTTCCTGGGGCGGGCGCGAACACGGCGGCTGTTCCGGGCGATACTATCGAACCGCGAAAAGGACTGGCGCTTCAACCTTTCGCCGCTGTTCATGGAATTCCTCATGGGAAAGCGGCACTACGCCTGCACTCCGTGGGGAATGCCTACTTACAACATTTTTGGCTGGCAGAAGCCCTGCTACCTGCTGCAGGACGGCTACGCTGACACCTTCGAGGAGCTGATCCGAGAGACGGCCTGGGAGTCGTATGGCACCGAGTCGGGCAACCCGCATTGCGCGAACTGCATGGTGCACAGCGGTTATGAAGCCTCCGCGGTGAATGATACCTTCGGCTCGATCGGCGGCTTTGTTGCCACGGCTAAGGCTACCCTGTTCCACAGCTATCGCGATGAAGGCGCTCTGCGGCTTTTGGACGAGCCCACAGCGCCGTCGCATCCTTTGGTCCAGATCGAAAACTCCAGTGAATCTCTGCAGGAGACCCGGGCGTGACCGGCAAGGCGGCGGGACACGTTTCCCACGAGTCGGCTGCAGCTTCGGCGGACGCTCTTGAAGTTTCTCCCGGCTGGCAACACGAAAAACTTGAGGGCTGGGTTCCGGCGCTGGCGTCGGAAGAGGAAACCCGGAAAGCTCTGGAAAAGGCGTTTGATTACCGCGGCGATGTGACCATCACCCGTAAAGATGGAACCGCCGTCGAAGGATATCTTTTTGACCGGAAAAGCGGGCCGACCCTGGCCGAGTCCATCGTGCGAGTCCTGCCCCGCACATCCAACCAGCGCGTGATGATTCCTTACTCAGATATCGCTGCCCTGGCCTTCACCGGCCGCGACACGGCCGCGGGAAAAAGCTGGGAAGCCTGGGTCAAGAAATACATGGAGAAGAAAGCCGCCGGCGAGAAGGACATCGGGCTGGAGCCCGAGGCGCTGGAGTAGTCTAAATTCCCACACAACTGTCGTCCGGACCGGAGTGTTCGCGCGAACGCAGTATTGGGAATTCCCATCCCGACCGAAGACCGATATTTAATGCGAACGTCGCCGTCATCCACGGACGATGCCCTGAAGCGGCAGCAATTGGCGCTCGCAAAGTAGCGCCGCCGTCTCGGCGGCTGTCCGGTGGGCGTCTCGCCCACCGCGGGGAGGGCAGGATGCCCTCCCGACAGCCGGCAAGATGCCGGCGCTACTCCCAGAACTGCGCGTGGTGAAAATCGGGCTAAGGGTACTTCGACTTCGCCAGCGATGACCAGTCTGCGCTTAGGATGACTCCCGGATGTTACTCGTGATTACCTCCGTGTCCCCTGTGTCCTCCGTGGTTAAAACCTTCCTGCAAGTTTCCCCAACCGCTGCGTTCTGTGGATAGGACCGGAAAGCCTCCTCCTTCCCGTCCACTGCAAACAAGGGGAAACCAGAATGAAAAAGCTGCTGCTGATCGTGATTCTGCTGTGCGGCGTAGTAATGGGACAGGAGAAGGCCACCGACACTAATAACCAGCCCGCACTCACCATTTACAACCAGAATTTCTTTGTAGCGCGGGAATATGTTTCGCTTGACCTCAGCGCTGGTGTGAATCGGGCGCAGTACGCCGGCATCGCGTCGCACCTAGAGCCGGATTCTGTGATCCTGCGCGATCCTGCCGGACGTGCACTGCAAGTGCTGGAACAGAATTACCGTAATGATCCTATCTCGCAAGAGCTGCTGCTTTCTTTTTATGAAGGCAAGACCATTGAGTTCCTGGTGCCGACCAGCGCCCAGCCTGGCCAGATCATCAAGGGCAAAGTTGTGCGTAGCGGATACGTTCCCAGCAGCTACTACGCACAAAATTATCAACAGCCGTCTTATACTCAGCCCATCATCGAAGTGGATGGCGTGCTGCGATTTGGGCTGCCGGGACAGCCGCTGTTTCCGGCGCTCAGCGGTGACTCTATTCTTAAACCCACTTTAAGCTGGCTTCTCCAGACCAACGATCCCGGGAAATTCGACGCTGAAATTTCCTACGTTGCCGGCGGCATGAGCTGGCAAGCCGATTACAACCTGGTTGTTTCCGACAACCCCAAAGGCAAAACCGATCTGCTCGACACGGTGGGCTGGATCACGATGCGCAACCAGAGCGGCAAGACTTTTGAAAACGCAAACATCAAGTTGATGGCTGGCGACGTCAACAAGCTGCAGCCGGCCTCGGTTGCTGGACGGATGTATGCGGCAGAGGCGAAGGCTATGATGAATGATGCCGCGGCGCCGGTGGTGCGCGAGAAATCCTTCGATGAATTTCATCTTTACACTCTGGCACGTCCCACTACACTGCGCGACCAGGAAACCAAGCAAGTTGAGTTCGTGCGCTCCACCGGCATCCACGCGCTGCGGCTCTTTATCTACGACGGCGCGCAAGTGCAGCAATATGGCTACTACAACATGGAACAGATTCGCCAGGACCAGAGCTACGGCACGCAGTCCAATCCCAAAGTGTGGGTGATGGAGGAGTTCAAGAACTCCGAGATGAACCATCTTGGCATTGCTCTGCCCAAGGGCAAACTGCGTTTTTACCGGCGCGATACGGACGGGCATCTGGAATTTGTGGGCGAGAACGTGATCGACCACACTCCGAAAGACGAAACCATCCGCATCTTCACCGGCAATTCGTTTGACGTGGTCGGCGAACGCAAGCGCACCAACATCCGCGTGGATTCGGCGCAACGGTGGATGGACGAATCATTTGAAATCCGTGTGCGCAATCACAAGAAGGAACCGGTGAGCGTGCGCGTGGTCGAGCATCTTTATCGCTGGACGAACTGGAAGTTGAGCGAGCAGTCGCAGGAGTCACGCAAGACCGACGCGCAGACGGTGGAGTTTCCGGTGACCGTCGCGCCGGATGGGGAGCAGGTGGTGACGTATACCGTGCATTATTCGTGGTAGGACCACGACTCGCGTAGGGGCAGATGTCCTCATCTGCCCAGTCGAGCGAAGCTCGACAGGTTTATAGCGGCAAGGGAAAATAGCGGGGCTTCGCCCCGTCGGGCAGATGAGGACATCTGCCCCTACGTAGTCCGTTCTGGATACTTCACCTCGGGATATACACGATCGAAAACTACCCACAGGGCGGCGATCAGGACGAAGAGGAAGACGCTGCCCTCCGGTCCGACGGATCCGCCGGTGAGCCAGTTCGAGCCGTAGAAGCGGGAGTGCAGCAAGTGTCCCGGAACCATGGCGCCGCTATTGGGGACAGAGTAGACGAAGCTCTCGCCCCAGTCCCACGAAGTATGAAAGCCGACGGCAAACCACAAATTCCCGGTACGTCGAAGCGTCAGGCAGAAGAAAAAGCCGATCACCATGGCGCCGAGAATTCCTATCCAGCTTTCTCCTGGATTCTGCACATGGAGAACGCCGAAGCCAACCGACAGTAAAACTGCCGCCGGCCAGAAACCCAGCGACTGAGTCAGGGTGAACTGGGAATATCCTCGCGTGAAAAATTCTTCGTAGATCCCGACGGCAAGATAGAGCACTGCCCAGAACGCCGCGAACTTCGCCATGCGCATACCGTGGAGGGCGAGCGTACCGAAATCAAAGGTGTGGACTTCGTGCAAGGCAAGCAACAATACGGTGAGCGAAACCATTCCCCACAGCAGGCCTGCACAGAATAGCTTGCCAAACGCATTGCTTAGAGGCAGACCGTACGAGCTGAATGGCCGATTCTCTATCCGCGCCATGATCACGGCGGCGGTCAAGGCAACGACAGCGAGTCCCACATACGCTACTGCCTGCAATCGCAGTTGTCCCAGGTCAGACAAGGCGTAATAGATGAAGATCTGCAGGGCGAAATAGAGGGCGCGGTACAAGATCAGGTAGAGCGCAAATCTCCATACCGGGCGCAAGCCATCCGGCCCGATAAATATCTTGTGGACGCGCTGTTCAAAAGGCGACGGCGTTATCGTTCTCAAAGTGTATTTGGAAGGTGAGTCGGAGACGACGGCGGGCGGAGATGTGGAGCACAATATTGCCGAGTTCGCCGTCTGTTGACTCGTCCTCTTTTGGCTCGCCCATCGCCGGAAGTTTCCCGAACCGTCCCCCGACATGGTAAAACACTCGCCGTCTCCTCATGGGCGGATTCTTGACGCGCGAACGCTTTGGCCGGCCGCAAGTGATGGCCGCGCTGTTGCTGCTCGCGTTTCTGGCGCAATGTCTGTGGCTGGTGGAGCGAGGATGGCGAGGCGGTACCGTCGATCCGGAAGAGATTTACCGGCTGGAACGCGGGACGGCGCTGTGGAAGCATCGCGGAGTGGTGGCTGGTCCGCCGGATCTTGCCCCGGATTTGGGGAAGGAGTTGAATCCGACTCTTCGATCTTTTCCCTCCGCGTCCGAAGGCAACAACCACGACCAAAATCATTCACCCCTGTGGTATCTGGTCGCAGCGGCGCCGCTGTTGGTGTGGCCGGTACAGCTGCAAGCTGAAAATATTCGCGAGCTGCACTGGCTCGCGGCGGCGCCGTACATTTGTTTTCGGTCTGTTGCTCGGGGCATCGCTGTGGTACGTTTCGCGGCGGCTTTTCGGCAACGCCGGCGGATACGTTGCGCTGGCTCTCTACTGCTTTTCGCCGGGGATTGTGCGCTCCAGCGCGCTCTGGTTTGCCGAGCCCGAGGTCGGAGCAGCCTGGGGAGCCTTCGGCGCGATCTTCACCGCCATCGCCGTAGCCCACACGTTGTATGCGCCACGGGAAGTGATCCTGTGGAACTGGCGGCGCATTGTGCTCCTGGGATTATCAGTCGCGCTCGCCGTAGGGTCGCAGTTTGCGCTGATCGTGGTGGTGCCGGCCGCGCTGGCGTTCATGCTTTATCTTGCTCCCACCCGCCGCCTGGCGACAGTCGCGATCTGGGCGGTGGCCTGTGGAATCGGCGCGCTGCTTTTATATGCCGCTTATTTTTTCCACGCGGGCGAGTTCTGGCGAGGGATGACGCATGCGTCGTTCTTTGGAATCTCATGGCGAGCCTTCACCATGGCGCAGGCTTACCACCAGGTCCTGGCGCAGCTGGGACAAAGCAGCCCCGCACTGGTGGTAGCGCTGCCCGCAGCGCTGATTACATATTTCGACGTGGCCGCGGGCGCGTTACTTCGGCAACACGGCTCCATTGCTGGTCTCGATTTTGTTCCTGACGCTGGCCGTGGGTATGCCGCACTACCCCGGCCTCGGGTTTCAGCTTACGGCTATTCCTGTTCTTTTCGTTTTTGTGGCCGGGATTGCGGCCGACCTGATGGAAACCCGGCACCGGCAGATTGCCCTCGCCGGCGTGTGGGGGCTGTTGGTTGCGAATGCCGCATGGAACATCTGGGAACTGGCCCGGATTGGCCGGGGGTGATCGGGCACACATCTGACTAAAACCACGCTGATCTTGCAATCACTTAGCGATGACTCGTTCCAGGTTCCGCCGAGTCAAATTTGACAATTAAATGCGCAACTAAGTCGGCCGTTCCAAACTCTAAACTGAAGTAGGCGTGCGTTTTGGGTGGTGAACGAAAGTGTCGCCCTTGCGCGTGGCAAAGGGGTGCGCCATGGTTGCAAAATCGGAGTATGATTCTTGTGTGAAACGGCTAAACTCGGCTACGGTCGCGGGCCTTGCTGGGGTCCTGGCTGTAATGGTTCTTCTTGCTACCTCTGTGGCAGCGCAGATCAACGGCACGCCCGCTTCGGTGACCTCAACTAATTTCGGCGGACACTTTAGCTCTACGCCTGGTGCTCCTGCTAGTGTGACTTCACTCGGCCCAAACGGTATACAGCCCAACCGCCAGTTTTTCACCACGCCGACTTGTTGCATCAACCCGCTTGCCCCAGTAAATCCGAATCCGCCACTTTTTCAGCGGCATCCGCACCATCGCCAGAATTCTTTTTTCCCGGCGGGCGGTGCGGTTTATGTGCCTTACCCGGTAGTGGTTGACCCTGAACAGGCTGATGCGGCGCCAGAATCGAATCCGAATACGGAAGATGATTATCGTGGTGGGCCTACAATTTTCGATCGTCGAGGGCCGGGACAACCGGCGCGGCCATATGTTGCGCCTTATTCGCAGAGAGCGAACCGAGCCCAGGCCGAAACAGAATCGGCTGCGGCCCAACCGGCGGAGACTCCGGTGGCCGATCAGCCGCAAACCGTGCTGGTCTTCAAAGACGGCCACAAAGTAGAAGTCCAGAATTACGCGGTGGTGGGAGACATGCTGTACGACCTGACGCCCGGGCATCATCGCAAAATTCCGATCGCTGATCTCGATCTCAACGCCACGGCAAAGCAGAACGACGATCTCGGAGTTAATTTCCAGCTACCGCCGGGATCTGAAACGACCAAGTAAATGGCGAACCGCCTGGTCATCGCAAGCTTAGCAGTTTTGATCTCAACATCTCCGCTGGCAGCGCAGATTCGAGGCGGAGGCGCCGCGGCCGGCGCGCCCATCACCGCTGGCTTCGTTGGGCACGGAGGCGCGGGTGGCCCAGGTCACTTTCATCACGGACGTGCTTTAGGTTCAGGTTCGATCCTGTTGCCTTATCCCTATTACAATTCTGATTTCGGATATGACACTCCGGAACCCACACCGCCGCAGGTGGTGATTGTGCCGGCGGCTGCTCCGGCGCAGCCCGCGAACTCAGCCGTTCCGCTAGAGCCCCTGCTCATTGAATGGCAAGGCGATCACTTCGAGCGCATTACGCTGTCGTCAAAGGCGGCGGGCAGCGGGCAGGGCGTTCCTGATTATTCTGCAAAGTCAGGTCAATCGCTTCCGGGCTCGTCTGCGGTGAGTTCGCAGCGGCGAAAGGTTGTGACGCAGCCGCCGCGACGTGAGCTTCCACCTGCCGTTCTCGTGTTTCGCGACGGCCGGAAGGAGGAGGTCAGCAGCTACACCATCATGAGTGGAACCATCTACTCGAATGCGGACTACTGGACCAGCGGTTCATCGACAAAGAAGATTCAGATTGCCGACCTGGATGTGCCCGCCACGCTCAAGCTCAACCAGGAGCGGGGTCTGAACTTTGTACTGCCTGGCGGCCCCAATGAAGTCGTGACGCGGCCGTAGCCCTTCTGCTGGCCCGCGACTACGGCTAGCTCCGCAACAGCCATCCGGAAATCAGCTCGGGTACCAGCCTCCATTTGGATTCACGGACTGTCCGGTCATATAGCCGTTTTCTGCGAGCATCAGGACCACGGAAGCTATTTCGTCGACGGTGCCGAAGCGTCCGATCGGAATCACGCTGGCGGTGGCGCGAGGGTTGGCGCGCATCATTTCGGTGTCCACCAGGGCGGGGCACACGGTGTTGGCGGTGATACCTTCTTTCGCCAGCAGCGCGGCGTAAGAATGGGTGAGGCCTAGCATCCCGGCCTTCGACGCAGCATAGTGCGGTCCCACCAGCCCTCCAGTCTGTGCCGCGACGGATGAAATATTGATGATGCGCCCCCAGCGCTGGGCGCGCATCTGGGGCAGCACAGCCTGGGTCAGCAGAAAGGCTGACTTCAGGTTTACGGTGATGTGCTCATCCCAGTCGCTTTCCGTGATGTCCTCAAGCTTAAGCTGGCGCGCCATTGCGGCGTTGTTTACCAGGATGTTCACCGCCCCGAGTTCAGCTTCAATTTGCCTGATCATTTTTCGTACCTGATCGGATTGCGAAACGTCGGCCTGAATCGCGAGCGCGCGCCGGCCCGATTTCCGGATCGCGGAGCAAACTTCTTCGGCGTCCTCGGAACGCGACCGGAAATTTACGACGACATCGGCGCCTGCTCCGGCGAGCGCCAGCGCAACCGCCGCGCCAATGCCGCGGCTTCCGCCCGTGACAAGCGCAAGCCTTCCCTTCAAAGTGTCCATAAATGTGCCCCAGATACGATTGTTCAGGCCGGATTATCCCATTGACGCAGCCGCTACGCGTACCGGATTTGTCATCCGGTGATGCATTGCGGACCTGCGTTTTCGGGCCTCTTCATGGTATAATTCTGACATCGCAAATTCACTCTAACTTCCTGTAAATGCAGTTGCTTAGACGGTGTCACGGCAACGACGAAATTTTGGCCGTCCGCGTGGGGCTGACACTCTTGTCCCCCCTTTTGAAGTTGTTTTTTTCTGGAATCGTAAGGATTGCGATGTGGCTGAGCGAGTTTGCGTAGAGCTTGAGGGCAGAGTCAAAAGCAACGTCAAAGGCGGCGGACAGGAGTGTCCGCCCCACAGGTAGGAGCTAAAAGCTTTTTTATGGCTGACGATCAGAATCCTGAACTTCCCCTGACGCCTCCGCCCGGCGGCGGAGATGGCACCGGCATTCCCGGCGCGCTCAACATTCAACCGGTCAATATCGAAGAGGAGATGAAGAAGTCTTATCTCGACTATTCGATGTCGGTGATCATTGGTCGCGCCCTGCCCGATGTGCGTGACGGGCTCAAGCCGGTGCACCGGCGCATTCTTTATCACATGTATGACACCGGCCTGCTGCACAACCGCAGGTATGTGAAGTGCGCCCGGGTGGTCGGCGAGACCATGGGTAAATACCATCCGCATGGCGACACCGCGCTCTATGACGCGCTGGTGCGCATGGCGCAACCGTTCTCGTTGCGCTATCCGCTGGTGGATGGACAGGGGAACTTCGGGTCGGTGGACGGCGATCCGCCGGCGGCCATGCGGTACACCGAGAGCCGCCTCGCCCGGATGGCGGAAGATCTGAATGCGGATATCGACAAGAACACGGTGGACTTCGTTCCTACCTATGACGATTCCAACCAGGAGCCGTCGGTTCTGCCAAGCCGCGTTCCCAACCTGCTGGTTAACGGCTCGAACGGAATTGCAGTCGGCATGGCGACGAACATTCCGCCCCACAATCTTACCGAGATCGTGGATGCCACCATCACTCTGGTCAACAATCCCGCCGCGCAGCTCGCGGACATTCTGAAATTTGTGCAAGGTCCGGACTTCCCCACGGCCGGCATCATTCATGGCCGCGCGGGAATCGTGGACGCCTACAAGACCGGCCGCGGACGGTTTGTCATGCGCGCCAAGGCGGGCATTGAAACCTTCAATAAAGATCGCAAGGCAATCGTGATCACGGAAATCCCCTACCAGGTCAACAAAGCGCGCCTGGTGGAGCGTATCGCGCAACTGGTAAATGACAAGATCGTCGACACGATTTCGGATATTCGCGACGAAAGCGATCGAGATGGCATGCGGATCGTGGTTGAGCTGAAGCGTGATGGCGAGCCCCAGCTCGTCCTGAACCAGCTTTTCAAGCACACCCAGATGCAGGAAAGCTTCAGCATGATCCTGCTGGCGGTGGTGAACAGCCAGCCCAAGGAAATGGGCCTGGTGCAGGCCATCAAGTACTTCATCGACCACCGCGTGGACGTGGTCCGGCGCCGCACCGCTTACCTGCTCAGCAAAGCCAAAGATCGCGAACACATTCTCGAAGGCTACCTGACCGCGCTCGATCACCTGGACAATGTGATCGTCATCATTCGCGCCAGCGCCAACCGCGCCGAAGCCCGCGAAAACCTGGTCGCCTATTTTGCCGGCAAGAAGATCGACATCAACACCACCGGCCGCGCGCCCAAGCTCAATCCAGAGCGGCCGTTCACCACGATTCAGGCCGACGCGATTCTGGAACTGCAACTGCACCGGCTGACCAAACTTTCGGTCGACGAAATCACCAAGGAGATTGCCCAGGTACGAGACAACATCGCCGAGTATGAATCCATCCTCGGATCGGAAAAGAGATTGCGCGGCGTGATCGTAAAGGAACTCGAAGAAGTAAAAAAGCAATACGGTGACGAACGCCGCACCAAGATCGAAGACGAGGCCGCGGAAATCCACCTGGAAGACCTGATCGCCGACGAGCAAGTCGCAGTCACGGTAAGCCACGGCGGTTACATGAAGCGCACTCCGATCTCCACCTACCGCATGCAGCGCCGTGGCGGCCAGGGCAGGACCGGCATGAAGACGCGTGATGAGGATTTCGTCGAGCATCTGTTCATTGCGTCGACTCACGCCTTCATTCTTATCTTCACCAATACCGGCCGCGTCTACTGGCTGAAGGTGTATGAGATTCCCGACATCAGCGCCGCCGGGAAAGGCAAACACGTCGGCAACCTTGTAGGACTGCAGCCGGGCGAGAATGTGCGCACCATGGTCGCGGTCCGCAACCTGGAAGAAGCGGGCAAGTATGTTTTCTTTGCCACCCGCAATGGTCTGGTGAAGAAGACCGAGCTCAAGGATTTCTCGCACGTGCGGTCGAACGGCATCTACGCCATCAGCATCGAGCAAGGCGACGAACTGGTTGCGGTGCGCGTCACCGACGGCCAGCAAATCATCTTCCTGGCCACACACGAAGGCCAAGCCATCCGCTTCGACGAAGAAGACGTTCGCCCCATGGGCCGCCAGGCATACGGTGTCTGGGGCATTCGTATGGGAAAGGGCGACTATCTGGTTGGCATGGCGACCACACCGAAGCCGGGAGTTGATGTAAATGCGGGCGCGGGCGTCCCGCCCGTGGCAGGAAAAGCTAGCGAAGGCGCGGCTGAAGAAACCACTTCTACCGCCGAAGTGGTAGATGTTGGCAAGAAGGGTAGGCTGATCCTCTCCGTCACCGAAAACGGGTACGGCAAGCGCACTCCGGCCGAAGAGTACCGTCTGCAGGGCCGCGGTGGCTCGGGAGTCATCAACGTCAAGACGACGGAACGCAACGGCAAAGTCGTGGGCATCGCACAGGTTGACGAAAACTCTGAGGTGATGTTGATCAGCCAGTACGGCAAAATCATCCGCATGGATTCAAAGACTATCCGCGAATCCGGCCGCGCGGCGCAAGGCGTTCGTCTGCTGAACCTCGAGCCGGGAGATCGCGTAGCGGCTGCGGTGGTGATTGTGCCGGAAGAAGAGCCGGTCAACGGAGGCACGCTGATTCAGTAATTGCGCGCTAGGGATACCGCTCGCCGCATGGCAACCGTCGAGTGCTTTATGAACTGGCTCTGCAGCCAGCGGGCAAGCGGAAACGCTGCCCAGGTTAGCAACTTGCCAGGCCGAGAGAAGGATGCGATTTCGTAGGAAACTGCATCTGACTTGCGGTCCCATTCCACCACGACCGTTCTTCTCCGTTTTCGAAGTGTTCCTGCAGCGTACCCTAGGCGAATCCGTAGCGGGCGACGGGCGTATCTTCGTTGATTGCGTAAACGATCCGATAGAAGTTAAGAGACCAGAAGCCAACGTGCCTGACCCCGACTGCGACTACGGTGCCCGGTGCACTGGGCGCCGGCCAATGTAACGAGATATTGGGGATCGTGAACATCTTCCAATTGCCTAGCGCTTGTTGTGCTGAGGCATAGACCGCCGGGCCAAGGCCAAGTCCAACCCGGCAACGAAGAACGGAATAGCCCGCGAGGAATTCTCCTCGAGTTGCACCAACATCCGGATATGAGAAAGGTGCGGCTCGTTGCTGCGCAATCAGTGTTTGCACTCGTTGCTCTGCCGGCCTTGAAAGAAAGAGCATATTGCGAGCGAGTTACTCCCGGCGCTCGCAGCGAGCGGGAAGAACTTCGGCGGGAATTTGATCTCTGGTGACCGGGCGCCATTCGATCTCGAACCAGCCCCGGTAGCCGAACAACGGTCCCCACAGCCGGTTCTTTACGTCGACCTGGATGTGGAAACGATGATCGGAGTCGTCGTACCATTCACAGACCTCGGCCACGCCGGAGAAGATCATGGGGAAACGGAATCCGACCAGGCCTTCGTAAAATCGCTGTTCGCCCGAACGAAGGCGAAGGCCGCCACGATCATCCACCGACAAATCGATATCAACCGCCAAGTGCTGATGCGTGCCGAGATAATCCACGATGAGGCCGCGTTGCTGGCTGAAGATCATGTAGGCGTCGAAGCGGCGCGGATGGGCGGTCTGAAAGTTGCGAATCCAGGTTACAGTTTCCCTTCCGAAGTCATCGAGATAAGCATAGTTTCGGATGGTGAATGGGATGGACTCGCCGTGCTCCGGGAACATGATTTGCCGCCAACTTCCGATGTAAAGAAATGGCAGAGTGTAAGGTGGGCCATGCCATATCTTTTCCATCACTCCAGTTCCGATTGACGCGACATTGTCCTGGCTGCTGAATCCGAACCTCTCCTGGATTCGAGGATGAAGAAGGCCGAATTTTTCGCCTAGCGCCAGCTCGTAAATAGACC
The DNA here is from genome assembly GCA_963748935.1 of Terriglobia bacterium. Classification (GTDB taxonomy): domain Bacteria; phylum Acidobacteriota; class Terriglobia; order Terriglobales; family Acidobacteriaceae; genus JAIQFF01. The sequence continues at coordinate 29,996 of CAVVLA010000022.1, read as the reverse complement.
GCATGTCATTGATTGCGAGGTGATTCGACCGGCCGCCTGAGGCAGTTGCCCGCGGACGGGAGATTGGTCCGCAGCCAAAGCGCAACAATGGCCAGGGACGATATTGAAACATTCAGAGTGATCGGGTTGAAAGCGGCGGTCACGTATTCCCGCGAGTTGGCAAGCACGCCTGCGGTGGCGAGAACCATCGCAAGTAGAGTGAGCCAGAGCGGCCAGCGCGCTCTCCAAAAGATCAAGATGATCAGGGCCAGGCAAACCTCTGCCCAACCGAAGAACGACACTGCCGCAAGCAGATGTGCGTTGGAGACGCCAGCCTCGCGCAGCATCGTGAGTTCGTCTGCGTTTTTGTAAATAAGCTTGGGGACAAGCCCGTGGTAGAACCAGACGAAAGCAATGGTTCCTCGACACAGGACGTGGATCAAAGCATTGTTCCGGGAATCCTCCGGCGAAATGCCGGCGTCGATCCAAAGCCGGAGGCGATCGAAACTCCACGCGGTGGCCCAGCCCAGCAGCGGCCGAAACATCAGTCTGTCGACAATCGTTCCCAGGGCGCCAAAGCGAGTCTGGTAGTCGTACGAAGTGATGAACTGAATGCCATCTCGGCCGGGCACATATTTCCAGTAGCCCGATCCGGACCCGATCAGGGACTTTCGGTCTTCGGACCAAAACTTTAGAGCCGAAGTCCGCCGGCCAGTCGCATCTTCCCGTTCGCCGACACTTTCCCCCGCGCCCTCGATTCGGGCGCCACCTCCGATTCGCGTAACGTAGAGGAATCGTTGAGGTTCTCCAGCTTGGCGTGGCAGGTATTCGATCTCGGAAAAACGTAAATCCCAGCGCTGGTGTAGTTTGGGGTTTTGAGTCTTCTCCCAAAGCTCGTCGATCTCGCCCCGGATGAGACTCTCGACATAAATGCTGGTGCCCATCTTTTCCACAGCAGAATAGCTTGATGCGTAGTGTGGGCCTAGTCCTCAACCAGTGACGCTGGTGTGACGGCTGGTAAATGACTCCAGGCGTTTCAGCGCGGTTCGTTGCTGTAGATCTTCCTGGATCAATCTGAGACTTGTGGGATATGCGCCAGAATAACAGCCCGTCTTTGCTAGCAGGATGCTAGCGTAGGTCGCCGCAAGATGCCCGGTGCCACGAAAAGGTTGCATTTTTGTACGTACCCGAGGTAATATGCACACTGGACGCGGCAGTGAGCGTTCAATCTCGTCGCAGTAACGCCCTTTCTTCCAAACGGTTCAAAACGTGGTCAATGTATGCGTGGGGTGACCCTATCTCGCCTCGCACCAGGTTCGGAGAGACCTTATGGCGTGGTACGCTTATTGCATTACTGAACAACAGACCCTAGCAAACGGTACGCGTTCTCGTCGTCCTTCCTTACTGGAAGGCATTCAGGGTGTGAACGGGGCCGCCGTTCTTGCCTATCCCAGCGGAGAATTTAACATAGTGGTCAGCGAATATGCGCGTGACGACGCGCAGTTCGGTGAAAAGAACGTGCTGGAACACGCTCGAGTCGTGAGTGTGTGCTTCCGCACGGGAACCGTGCTGCCATTCCGCTTTGGGACGATTTTCGACACCGACGAAGCCTTGCGGCAGGCTGTGCGGACCAATCGCCGGACCTTTGGCCAAAGCGTCGCCCGGCTGCGAGGCAAGGCGGAGATGCATCTGAAGCTGCGGGTCAAGGATGGCTTGCTGCGGGAGGCCATGGCGGACGTGATCCTGCCTGACACAGTCGGCGGCGATTACCTGATCAAGCTGCGGGAGAAAGCTTCCCAGGATCGCGAGCGCCGAACCAAGGCGCGAGCGCTCTCGGTGCAAGTCCACAAGTTGTTCAATCCGCTGGAAGAAGAGATCAGCTGCAAGCGAGTGGATTCGAACGGAATGCTGATCGATATCGCCCACCTGATCGACTCCAAATCTGTAGAAAAATATCAAAACCGGTATAGTAGCGCGGCCAAGCAGTTGAAGAATTGCGAACTCGCAATCAGCGGTCCCTGGCCGCCGTATCACTTCCTGCCTGGTAAGCTGCGGATGGTAGCGGGAAACTCCTAACTTCGAGTCTCGGACAATCGGACCTTCGACATTACGTCGGGGGTCTTTTTTATTTGTGGACACGATATCCACCGTTCCACCATTCCTGCGATGCATCGTGGAAGAAGTGCAAATCTGTAGACCACGGAGGACGCGAAGGTACACGAAGGAAAGTCAGAAAACGTCTCTCGTGTCCTCCGTGGTTATGTCCTTGTCCGAGGGCGACGCCTACAGCAGTGCAGTGAATGTGCAGGATTCTGCATTCCAACCTGGTTTGCCTGTCCATGTGACTCTCGTCGCCGGCCTCGTTAGGTGCCACGTAAATATATGGCAGACAATGGTTTATCGCCGATGAAAAATGAGCCGGGCGGATTCGATTTCTTTGGTTGTGCAAGTGCATTGTGTAGAGGCAACAAAAGAGGCCGCTGACAATAGAATGACCTTCACTCGCTGTTCTCGACATCTCTCTTGTTGCCGTTCCGGCTGGCGGAGCGGCTCACTGCATCGCCATTCCTGAACCAACCCTCCATCTTGCCTCTTTTAATAGTGGCCCCAGAAATGGGGCCATTTTTTTGCCAAAAGTTGAGGGGTAATTCCGTCCCGGCGAAGATTACTCGTCATCGCCGGCCCGAGGTCTGACGTCCGACGCCCGGTTCTAAGAAGTTATTACGCGCGGAACTCGAGAGTTGGTTAAACTTGTCTACCTTCCTATGAAGACTTTCATCCGCAGCCTGGCTTTGGGCCTGGTGCTGCCGCTCGGTTCCACCTCCTTCATGACTTCGGGGCTGCGCGGAGCCGAACGCGCTTCTGGCACCGAGGCCGCCAATGGCACCGGCGACATTCTGCTATCTACCATGCAGCGGGAACTGCAACGCGCGACTGCGAAGCTGGGGCAGCTGGATCCGGCGCCCTACTTCGCCAGCTACTCGATTTATGACCAGGAGGGGACCGTGGTTGTCGGAGGTCTGGGGAGCTTGCTGAATTCCACCCAATTCCACCGCCGGACCGGCGAGGTCACCATGCGGGTAGGAAGCGCGGCGCTCGACAATACCCACCAGGAAAACCGTTATTCCGGAATGAGTTCCGGATTGATCCCGCTACAGGACGATCCGGATGCCGTCGCCCGGGTGCTGTGGCAACTTACTCATGAGGAATACCGGCAGGCGGCGCAGAGCTATTTGAATGTCAAAACCGCCGCGGCGGTCCGCACCAAGGAAGAAGACAACTCACCCGACTTCGCCGAAGAGAAGCCGCAGACGCACCTCGAATACACCATGCCGACGTTCCATCTAGATCAGAAAGAATGGGAGGATCGGGTACGGCGTTACTCCGGTTATTTCCGGAAATACCCGGAGATCTATTCATCAGCCGTGATGGTGGTAGGCGAGAGGACGCAGGTGCGTTTTGTTTCCAGCGACGGCAGCCAAGGTGGCAACGCCGGGGACGATCGTGCGCATGATGATCGAAGCAGAGACGCGCGCGGATGACGGAATGGAACTCTTGCGGGTGGAAACTTTTCAGGCGGCAACGCCTGACCAGTCTGCCCGGCGACGCGGAAATCGCCAGCAAGGTTGAGAAGATGGCTTCCGACCTCAAGGCGTTGCGAGCGGCGCCAACTAGCGGAACCATTCGATGGCCCGGCGCTGCTCTCAGGCAGGGCCGCCGCAGTCTTCTTTCATGAAGTGCTGGGCCATCGCCTGGAAGGCCATCGCCAACGTGGCGATGAAGAAGGCCAGACCTTCACCAAGAAGGTCAACCAGCAGGTGCTGCCCGAGTTTCTTAGCGTAATTGACGATCCCACGCTGCGCAGTTTGAACGGGATGGAACTGGGCGGCTGGTATCAGTATGACGACGAGGGAATGCCGGCGCAGCGTGTGGAAGTGATCAAAGACGGAATCCTGAAAAATTTTCTGATGTCGCGCATGCCGGTCAAGGGTTTCGCTGACTCCAACGGACATGGCCGCGCCCAAGCCGGACTGATGGCAACCGGCAGGCAGGGAAACCTGATCGTCAGCTCTTCGCACACGGTTAAAGATATCGAGTTGCGGCAGAAGCTGATCGACGAGGTCAAGAAGCAGGGAAAACCTTACGGACTTTACTTCGAGGACATCGAGGGTGGGTTCACGCTTACGACGCGCTCCCTGCCACAGTCATTCCAGATATTGCCTGTGCTGGTGTGGAGAGTTTATCCCGATGGGCGGCCGGATGAGTTGGTGCGCGGGGTGGACATTGTGGGAACACCCTTGGCCGCGCTGAACCGGATCGAAGTAACCGGAGACAAGGTGGAAGTTTTCAACGGGATTTGCGGAGCAGAGTCAGGCAGCGTGCCTGTATCGGCGGTGGCGCCCGCGATGCTGTTTTCCGAGATGGAAGTGCAAAAGCGAGCGCACTCGCGAACCCGTCCGCCGATCTTGCCGCCGCCGGCGTGGGATAGTACGCACGCAAAGTCATCCTCCCGGAGCGGAGTCCAGCCGTGACGCGATCGATTTGCAAGCTGGCGCTCCCAGTGACACTGCTTCTGGCGACTCTTGGCGTCTTGGTCGCACAGGCTGCAGATGGAAAGTCGTCGGCCAGCGACGATCCGGTGTTGCGTGCGATGCAGGCGGAAATGCAACGCTCCAAGACTCAGCTCAAGCTGCCGGACATGCCCGCGCCGTACTACGTCGACTACCGGTTGCTGGACGTCGATCAGTACGTGGCAGAGGCAGCTTTCGGTGCCTTGCGTAACGCGTTGCGGACGCGAGTCCGCATGTTACGGATCGTGGTTCGGGTGGGCACCTACAAGCAGGACAGCTACTACGGCCCTGGAGAAGGCGTGGTCGATGTGGGTCCGCTGGATGACGATGAAGCGGTGCTGCGTCACCAACTCTGGCTCGGAACTGACCGGGCGTACAAGGCGGCCACAGAAGCGTTCACCGCCAAACAGGCAGAGCTCAAGAAATACACCGTAGACCAGCCAGTGGATGACTTCGCCCAGGCATCCCCGGTGCAGTTCATCGCTCCCCTGGCTCGCCTCGACTTTATTGCTCAGCCCTGGCTCTCGACATTGCAGGAGGCCTCCGGCCTTTACAAGAACGACCCGCAGGTGCAGTCGTTGAATGCTTCCTTGCGCTTCACCGTCGCCAACCGGTATTTCGTGAGTTCCGAAGGGACGGTAGTGCGCAGCGCCGACAGCTTCTACCAGGTGTATGTCGGCGGCTATACCCAGGCCGCCGACGGCATGCGCTTGGACCGTTCACACGGCTATCAGGTGCGCCAATTGAAAGACCTGCCATCCAGGGATGAGGTCATGTCGCGCACGCGCCAGTTGCTGGCAACCTTGAAGCAGCTGCGGGAAGCTCCGGTGAGTGAAGAAGAGTATCGCGGTCCGGTGTTGTTTTCCGCGGATGCGGCGGCGGGTGTGATGTCGGAGCTAGTGGGCCCGAATGTGCAGGGCCGGCGCCCCATGCTGGGCCAGAACGCGCGCACCATCGGAGACTGGGCCAACAGCTTCAAGGGCCGAGTGTTGCCTGATTTTCTTTCGGCCGTAGACGATCCGACGGTCGCGAGTTTCCAGGGCCACGCCTTGCTCGGCGGCTACGCGGTGGATGACGAAGGGGTCAAGTCCAGCCGGGTTTCGGTGATTGAGAAGGGCCAACTGGTGAACTATGTGCTGGGACGCCAGCCCATCCGCGACTTCCCCCACTCGAACGGTCACGGCCGGGCCCCGGTCACCGGGCCGCCGCTGTCGAATCTGGGCAATCTTATCGTGCAGGCCTCCGATCCGGTCGGCACCGACGAGCTCAAGAAGAAGTTGATTGCGGCTTGCAAGGAGCGCAATTTGCCTTACGGTTATTTTGTCGAGACTTTGGGCCCGCGTCTGACTCCGCGCTTGCTCTTTCGCATCTCAACCAAGGACGGCCATAAGGAACTGGTGCGTGGCGCGGTCTTCGGCGACCTGGACACACGCTCTCTGCGGAACAACATCGTCGCCGCAGGTAAGGAAATCGATGTCGACGATCAGCTCGATCCCGTGCCACAGAGCGTGGTGAGCCCGGCTCTGCTGTTCGATGAGCTTCAGGTAAAGCGCGGCGACACCGCCAAGCAGAAGCTGCCGGATTATCCCCCGCCAGATGGTGGAGTATAGGCGCAACGGTTTGAGGTGACCTTTTGATCTGCAAGCGAAATGTAAGCTTCTGTCTAATCCTGGCAATAGCGATTTTCAGCCCTGCCGTAGCGCAGCAACCAAATGCACCATTCGATTACGATCGCCCCCAAGAACCCGCAGCGGCCTCGCTGCCACCGGCGTTGATCAAGGAACTGACTGCGATTCGCGAATCAGGATTGACCGACGACTATGCCTACAGGCAAGTCGCGCATCTCACCGAGAATATCGGGCCACGACCGGTGGGATCGCCCCAGGCGCAAGCCGCAATAGACTATGTTGCCGGCGAAATGCGCAAGCTGGGTCTGGACGTGCGTCTGGAGCCGGTGCAGGCGCGCCATTGGGTACGAGGGGCGGAAACCGGCGAACTGGTTGAGTATCCCGGACGAACTCCTGGAACGACGCAGAAGATTGTGCTCACTGCCCTGGGCGGAAATCATCCCACGCCGCCTCAGGGCATTACCGCGGACGTGGTCGTCGCTGACAGCTTTGCCGACCTCGATCGCCTGGGGCGCGAAAATGTGGCGGGGAAGATTGTTCTCTTCAATGGGCCTTTCGATAAGCAGAAGGCGTCTGGCGGATATGCCGGCGAAGCCTACGAAGAAGCAGTGGTGTATCGCGCGCAGGGAGCGAAACTGGCGGCCGCGATGGGCGCCGCCGGTTCTCTGGTGAGGTCAGTGGGCGGAGCCGATTATCGCTTGCCTCACACCGGGGGCAGCCGGGCAGCCGATATTCCCGCGGGAGCGGTGACCAGCGAAGATGCGAGCCTGATCGCTCATCTCGCGGCTCAAGGGAAAGTCCGCATGCACTTGGTGTTGACATCGCAGACGGCGGAAGAGGTTTCTACCTTCAACGTGGTAGGCGATCTGAAAGGCTCAGAACATCCGGAGCAGGTTGTGGTTGTCTCTGGTCATTTGGATTCCTGGGATCTGGGAACTGGAGCCATCGATGATGCCGCGGGCGTGGCCGTCGCCATGGAGACCGCGCAACTGATCCAGCAACTGCATTTGCATCCCAAGCGCACGCTGCGAGTGATTGCCTGGATGGACGAAGAAAACCTGGGGCGCGGCCATGCTGACTATGCCAAGGCGCATGCCTCTGAAATCGGTAACCACGTGGCCGCGCTCGAAAGTGATCTTGGAGCATCTCACCCCATGGGCTTCCGGGCCAAGATCACACCGGAGGCTGCGTCGCGATTGCGGCCAGTGCAGGACGTCTTGCGACCTTTTGGGGCAAACCTGATTGTGCTAAGCAGCGATAGTCCGGAAGCAGACATTGAGCCCCTGGCCAAGCAAGGCGTGCCCGCCTTCGGCCTGCTGCAGGATGGGCGCACCTACTTCAATTATCATCACACCGCCGCCGACACTCTGGACAAGATCGTCCCGCAGGAACTACGGGAGAACGCGGCCGCGCTGGCGGTGATGGGCTACGCGCTGGCGGCGATGCCTGCCCCGTTACCCCGGTAACCCCCGGCCCTTTTTGCACAGCCAGCTTGCCTTACGGCCACCGGTGAATCCTCTGGGCCAGTTGACGCATCTCAATTTGAGCGCATATCATTTTCGTTCGGTAATAATCGGCGCATTAAGGACGCGGCCTGCGGGCCGCGAAATTGTTATCATCATGGATAAAAAGAAACTGGAATATTTTAAAAAGAGACTGGAATCGCGGCAGGTTGAACTGCGCCGAATGGTAACCCGTACGGAGCAGGACGGTCGCACCGTGGACGAGGGCTCGGCTCAGGATATCGCGGACCGCGCGGCGAGTTCTTACACCAAGGAATTTCTGTTTCATCAGAGCAACAACGACCGCCAGCTTCTGCAAATGGTGGAGGGAGCGCTCGAGCGTCTCCGTGAGGGTGAATTTGGGGAATGCATCTCCTGCGGCAAGGAGATCAATGCGAAACGTCTGGAGGCTGTGCCCTGGACGCGGCATTGCATCGAGTGCCAGGAGAAACTGGAACAGGGGATTCTGGAAGAGACCTCGCGCTAGGTTGCAGCATTGTTTTAAGCCGATGCCGCCGCTTGCTCGGCGGCTTTCGTGTCTTTTGTCCCCCTCGTGGGAGCGCTTGGTCTCGAGCCATGCAGTCGAGGTGCTGCTCCCCGCACCTTGTCGTCGATCTTGACATCAAGCCAGGCCGGGTTTTTCCGCATCGTGTTAGACTCAAAGCAGGTTAGCTCACAACCAAAATCTTGCAGAAGGGAAGTTCGTGCGCGCAGAAACCCGTCATCTACTTAAACAGGACAGATTCAGCCGAGCTACTTTCGGCGCCGCCGAGGCCACCGTCCACTGGACTGTGGAACACCAGTCCAAGCTCATTGTCGGAGCCATAGCCCTGGCTCTGGTGCTGGGAACCGCCTTTGGCGGCTGGTTCTACCTGAACCGCCAGGATCAGAAGGCCAGCGTCGAATTCAACCAGGCGATGCGCACACTCGATACCCAGCTGCGACCGGCGGGTGCTCCGGCGGAGGCTGATCTTCCAAGCTTCGTCTCGGCCAAGGAACGCGCCACTCAAGCTCATAAGCAGTTTCAAGCCGTCATCGACCAGTATCCGCACACTCGTACGGCGGAATTCGCCCGTTATTTCCTGGGCCTTACCTACGTGCAAATGGGGGACAATGCTGCTGCGGAGCGTGATTTGAAGGATGTGGCTTCCTCCCACAACGACGATCTGGCGGCACTCGCCAAGCTGGCTCTAGCCGCGGTCTATCGCGATAGCAATCGCACGAAAGATGCAGTTGACATCTACAACGGACTGATTGCGAAACCAACTCGAAGCGTAGGTAAAGTTAGAGCCCAGATCGAACTGGCCGACACTTACCAGTCATCCCAGCAACCTGGCGAAGCCAAACGCGTTTATGAGCAGATACAAAAGGAAAATCCCGCCACTGAAATAGCGCAATTTGCGACCCAGAAGCTGCAGGAGTTGAAGTAGCGGACTTCAGGCGTCGGGCTTCACATTTCAGTATTCGCTCGCCCTATCATCCTCAATCGTTCTCAATCGTTGGTTCTGGTGAAAAGCTTTTTCCATTCTTGCGGCGGTGTCGGGCTGGTTCGCGCCGGTTCGAGATTCGCGGCTACGTGCTCTTTTCGTCCCATGCCGATCAGAGAAGTTGTCAGGCCGGGCGCGGAGCGCGAGAACTGAATCGCACTTTCCGCGTCGTTCTTGGTGCCTAGAAGACGGCCGACGAAATCCGGCAGATCTTTGGTGAGTCTTGCCTGGTAGAGCGTGGCGCTGCCCATCACCGCAATGCCGAGACGGCTTGCGGCTGTCAGAATCGACATCTTCTCTTTTCCAACTCGCTGGTTCGCCAAACCGTAAGCCTCCGGCATGGCCAGGTTAAAGGGAAGCTGGATGAAGCGAAAGTGGTGGTGCTCGCCGGCCACTTCACTTGCGATCGCTGCCAGGTCGCAGAGATCGATGTAATCGCCTGAGCTCTCAGTCACGCGGAACGCGCCCCAGGTTGCGACTCCGTAACCTGCAAGTTTGCCCGCCTTCACCTGCGTTTCAAGCGCGACAAAGGCGCTTTTCAGCCGCTGACGGAAGACTTCGCGGGGAACCTCTGCCAACTGGGATTCCGGATTGTGCAGGTAGAACACGTCGATGGTTTCGAGACCCAGGTTTCGGCGCGAGCGCTCGATCTGATTCTCCAGATACACCGGAGACATACAGTGCATCCCACCGGCCAGCTCTTTGGGATCGAGAATGCCGGGCTCGACATACTCGCGATGAAAATATTCGCGCGGGTTCGGAGGCGGATCGCCGTCGAAGGAAAGATAGCCGGCCTTGGTGCAGACCAAAATTTCGTCACGGTGCAATTCGGAAGATTCGATCAGCCGCTGGAGTGCGACCTTGATGTTACGTTCGGACCGCTGGTGGCGATAATTGATGGCGGTATCGAGAACATTGATTCCGGATCGCAGGCCGGCCTCGATGGCGGCGACATAGGCTTGGTCGGCAGCATCGCTGGGCTCGCCCAGATACGTTCCCAGTCCGATGGATGAAAGCCAAAGCTCGCTCACTCCGGGCACATGCTGGGCTCGGCGGAAGTGATTGGCATCGCGGAGGTTTGGGAAGCGGTCGCGATAGCGCGCCGTTCCTGCTGCGGTGGCATGTCCGGAAATCATGCGGAAGTCAGTGTAGCAGTGAGCCGGGTGGTGAGTTGGCCGATGCGGGGAAGCTTTACTATTTCGGCGGCTCCCACAGTTCAACGCGATTGCCTTCAGGATCCATGTCCAAGCGAAAACGGTCGTAGTCGTAATCTTCCCGGTCAGCGACTTGCACGCTTTCCTCTTTCAGGGCAGCGAGCAAAGCGTCTAAATCATCAACCCGGTAATTGACTGACCGGTACTGAAGTCTCTCGGGGGCACGCCAGGACGGGATATCTATCTCGGCTTTCTAAGGTGTTTCCAGTACGACATTTTGACTCCGCAAGTGAACTTTTTGCTACGCGCGCGAGCTGTCGCACATACTGTGCAATCTATGACTTCCAATCAGGCTTTGCGGACGAGTCTGTAACCCGCTATACAGAATGCAACCCCGCTATTGATTTGAGCAACTTAAGCGCGCACATGATCGGCAGTAGAAATGCTGGAGAACTAAAGAAGCTCGGGTGTTGCTTGGGGGCCATGATGGGAGAACTGACGACGAAGGAGCATGATTCGACACCGCATGATTCATGGTTATCGCTCGTTTTGCTCTGTATCGTGACGGCTTTGTCTGCGGCACTCGGGTTTAGCGTTTTGTTTGCCGGGGCATCGGTGGCCTACGCTGTCGTCGAGTCGTCAACACTGTCAACTTCCGGCGCGAGTTCGTCGGAAGCTGCTCAACCAGAATCGTCCGGCAATCAAGCTTCTGCTGATAACGCGGCGCAAGCCGAGGACGACTCGGTGCAGCAAGCACCTCCCGCAAAGGAGAGCAATGAAACATCCGGTAGAGTTTTCACCGGGATGATCACGGACTCCCGTTGCGGCGCGCGGCACTCCAGGAATTCAGGGAAAACTTCGGCGGAATGTGTTCGCGCATGTCTGCGCAAGGGCTCACACTTCGTCCTGGTGGATGGCGAAGACGTTCACGCTCTGGATGGTGATCCGGTCCAGCTCGATCAGGCAGCGAGCGTCAGAGTGGAAGTCGTGGGCCTGCTCCGGGGAGACACCATCAAGGTGAAATCGGTCGCCGTGCGTTAGCCTCAATTCCCGCTTACTCTGCCGGTCGCTCCACCATAATGGGCTGCGCTTTTTTTACCTCTCCGCTTTGTCCACTGGAGACAGAAGCCACAGGCGGTACGGCGTTCACCGCCGGACGGGAGTCTTGACGAATCCCGTTACGCTCATCCCATTTTCCGAAAATCATTTTTCCGGCAGTGGTTTGCAAAACTGACGTGACGGAAATATCGATGGTCTTGCCGATCATCTTTCTGGCGTTGTCCACAACCACCATGGTTCCATCATCGAGATAGGCGACGCCCTGGTTGTATTCCTTGCCTTCCTTCAGAATAAAAACCTTCATGGTTTCGCCGGGCAGCACAATTGGCTTCAGGGAGTTGGCCAGTTCGTTGATGTTCAGCACAGCCACGCCCTGCAGCTGCGCGACCTTGTTAAGGTTGAAGTCATTGGTGATGATCTTGCCTTCGTACAGTTTGGCCAGCTCGATCAGTTTCAGATCCACTTCGCGAACCGCGGGAAAGTCGTCTTCGACGATTTGAATCTGCAACGAAGCCACTTTCTGCAGGCGTTGCAGGATGTCGAGACCGCGGCGTCCCCGGTTCCGCTTCAGCGAGTCGGCGGAATCGGCAACCAGTTGCAGTTCACGGAGGACGAACTGCGGAGTTACGATGATGCCGTCGAGAAAACCGGTTTCCGCGATGTCAGCAATTCGGCCGTCGATAATGACGCTGGTATCGAGGATCTTGTAGCTTTTCTTGCCCTGCTTTTCGCCTCCGAAAATACCGCCCAGCGCCGACAAGTTAAGCAGGTCGCCTTTGTTGGCTCCGACGATCAGGCCAACGTAAGCCATCAGCAGCATGACGAGAATTTGAAGGAAAGCCTGGGTGTGCCCCGGAACCACGCTGTTTCGGATCACGAGGGCGAAGAGGTAGGCGCCGAAGATGCCGAGGATGCTGCCGATCGCAGCGCCGATCAGGCGCTTCAAGCTGACCAGGCGCAGCCTCCATTCGAACAGGACGATAGCCAGGCCGATAATCGCGCCTACTCCGGCGTCCAGTCTTGCAGGCAGCTCAAACGGGTCAAGCAGGTAACAGGTAACAGCAATAATGAGAACAAATAAAAAACGTACCACGACCAAGTCCACCGACGGACCTCCCCGGAACCCTGCCGCGCACGAGAGTCCCGCACTGGTTACCCGCCGCTGCTAAAAATTCGGTACCAGTGATCTGTTAAAACGGAGCCTATGAATTAGAAGATGAAAACAGCTCCGACCTCCCCATCCGAGCAGATCTCCGAAGGGGAGCCCCAACCTTCTTAGAGAAAGTATATACCCGCCGCCAAAACCGGACTCTCCAGACTGCAAACCTTTGCGCTTTCGGCCAGCTGAGGTCCCGAGGGCTTTAGGCACCGACGGTCGGCCCGACGGACTCGTGAGATAGAACATTTAAACCGCAAAGCGTAAAGCTAACCGCAAAGGCCGGAAAGGATCTCTCAGCGACCTTAGCGGCTCTCCTTTGCAATCTTTGCGGTTATGTTTCAAGGCCGATGCCGCGCAGATTCCAGTGGAAGAGCCACTGGAACAACCATACTGCTAAACTTTTCACATGAAAGCCGTTGTCATCCCTCGCTTGGGCAGTGTGGACGTGCTGGAAGTGAGGCAGGTCGAAGAGGCGGCGCCTGCTCCGGGGCAGCAGTTGGTCCGCGTCGAGGCAGGCGGAATTAATTTTGCCGACATCATGACCGCGCAGGGAGGATATCCGGGCGCTCCGAAACCCCCACTGGTCGCGGGACGAGAATTTTGTGGCATTCGCCTCAGCGACGGACAGCTTGTGATGGGCTACATGCAGTGGGGCGCATTTGCCGAACTCGTCGCGGCTTCGACTGCATTGCTGTGGCCTGTGCCCAAAGAATGGAGCGCAGAAGAAGGTGCCGCATTCCCCGTCAATTATTTCACCGCTTACTTCGCTTACTGGAAGGCCGGACTTCTCGAAAAGCTGGCGGAGGCCACTACGCCGCGAGTTCTCATCCACGCGGTGGCGGGCGGAGTGGGAACCGCCGCGGTGCAGATTGGAAAACTGCTTGGCGTCGAGATGTACGGAACTTCCTCCTCGGAAGAAAAACTGGCGCGGGTAAAGGCATTGGGCCTGCAGCACGGAATCAACTACAGGCAGCGCGATTACGAAGAAGCAATTAAGGAAATGACGCGCGGCGAAGGCGTGGACGCAGTATTTGAAATGTTGGGCGGTGAACATACCAATAAAAGTGTGCGCTGCCTGCGAGATTTTGGGCGAGTGATCGTATACGGAGCCGCGACCGGGCAGCCTTCCCAACTGGATCCGCGCCTCCTCTATGCCAAAGGTGCGAGCGTGCATGGATTGTGGTTGACTTATTTATCGGCGAAACGCGAACTGATGAACCAGGCCTGGCAACAGCTTTCCGCGTGGATGGCGAAAGGTCACTTGCAGCCCGTCGTAGGACAGGTGTTCCCGCTGGAGCAAGCGCAGGATGCCTACCGGCTATTACTGGAGCGCAAGAATTTCGGGAAAGTAGTCCTCAAGTTGGCGTGAAGCCTTATGCGACGCGCGCCCATCCGAGAGTTTTTGACTCTGCGTGCTCTACTCAACCGCTGTAGGCGGTGCCCCCGACAGATCTGAAAGATGGTCAAAAGCGACGGAACAGCTTGCCCTGAGCGAAGAGAAGTAAACCGCACAACACAAATCAACACACACAACAAACAAAACAAATCGTTATTGGAATGTGACTCCGCGACGGCGGAGTCTGCTAACAACCCCGCGAGCAGGGCGTCAAAAGAGGTAACCGCGAAACAGAAGCGCAGCGGAACTTTTCAGCGGTGCATGACGTATCTTGCAGAGATCGACAAAGGCAGTGATTGGAACCGGGCTTGACGGAAGAGAAACCATCTGACCCGGTATTTTGAAAAGAAAAGTTTCAGGGGTTAAAGGGACTGGTCTCACACTCGGTTTGGCGGCCCAGGTGAGAACAATCCCCGAGCAGAGAGCACGAAGCCTTGCGGCCCAGCCCTCTTTGCTTAACCCCGAGGCAGCATTGTAGGCCTTCGCTAGGGAAACGCAAGAATTTCCTGACGAAGGCAAGTCCAGGCCGCCCAGAACCGGTTCCCGACGTCTTCGGGAAAGAAAAAAGGAGTGACAAATGAAGGCATCGAAAATCTCCAAGGGCTTGCTGCTGGGACTGGCATTGCTGCTAGCAACGAGTGTGTTCGCGGCCAACAAGGGTTCTCTGCAGGTGAGCGATCCCGTAACCATCAACGGAACACCAATCCAGCCCGGCGACTACACCGTGAAGTGGGAAGGCAATGGGCCGGCAGTTGAACTCAGTGTCCTGCGCGGCAAAGACGTTGTTGCGACGGTGCCGGCTCGCATGGTCGACCTCAATGCAGCACCTGATCGGAATTCCGCCATCACTTCGCTCGCCAGCGACGGCCACAAATCGCTGAGCGAGATTCGCTTCTCAGGAAAAAAGTATGCTCTGGCAATCGGTTCGGAAACAGCCAAAGCGGAGTCGAGTGGTACAACCAAGTAGATTTGCGTGACGATAGCGAAGGGGGAGCCCGCGCTCCCCTTTGTTTTTATTGATGATTCCAGGTTTTTTTGTTTTCTTCGACGGTCGCGCCCGAGATGCGTCATGTGCCAGCCGGCAAATTCGATTCCGGCGGCCCAGGACTCTCACGGCGATTGCGGCCTTCAGCTCGGGCATCCAAATCCCCTCCGGACGGCCCGGACCCTGAGGCATATCCCGTCGAGCCTCCACAGGTCTATAATCGGCAGTTTGTCCGGTGATCTGTGCGCGTTCTTCTATTAAGCGACATACATAGCAACCTGGAAGCGCTCGAAGCCTGCCTTGCGGTGGCTCCGCCGCACGACATGGTCGTCAACCTCGGCGACGTCGTGGGATATGGCGCCAGTCCGAACCAGGTGGTCGAGCGCTCGCGCAGCGTGGGAAGCATCTTTGTCCGCGGCAACCACGACAAAGCCGCCAGCGGAGCTATGGAACTTCGGGACTTTAATCCCATCGCCGGACTGGCAGCCTTGTGGACCCGCGATCAACTGACTCCCGATCATTTGAAGTGGCTGCGAGCCCTGCCGCAGGGGCCGGTTCAAATCACCGAATTGCCCGGCGTGCAGTTCGTGCATGGTTCTCCAATCGACGAAGACGAGTACGTAGTCACCCTGCGGGACGCGATCGAACCGCTGTTGATTTCCACCCCCTCGCTCACATTTTTCGGGCATACCCATCTGCAGGGAAGTTTCTCCACCAACAACGTTGCCAGCGATTATTTCCGCCCGCTTTACAACACCGTGGGCCAGGCGGAAGCGGCAGAGTTCCCGCTCAAAGAAGGCATGCGGTACATGATCAACCCCGGCTCTGTCGGCCAGCCTCGCGACGGGGATTGGCGGGCGGCATTTGCGGTATACGACTCCACCGCCCGAATTGTTACCTTTTGCCGCGCGCCCTACAATCTGAAGCAGGCTCAGGAACGCATCCTGACCGCAAACTTGCCGCAACGGTTGGCCACACGCTTGGCAGCTGGAAGGTAAGTGAGGAATACAAGAAGTAAGTCGTCCAGACCTTCCGACATCAGGAAGCACCACCGGGTTTTGTAGCGCCGCCGTGTCTTCGACTGCCCGTGCAAGGCATCGTCCCTTGCGGTGGGCGGGACGCCCACCGGACAGCCGGCGGGACCCCGGCGCTACACGAGACGCCGGCGCTACAAACGAAGACTTCCAGATGTAAACTTTTGCCATGCCTTCTCATTCATCTTCATCATCATCTCGCAATTTGTTTTCATCGCCGCAGGCAAAAGCTCCGGAACACTACCTGATCGCACACATCGACGGCGGCGCGCGCGGTAATCCCGGGCCGGCGGGCTATGGGGTCTTAATTCAGGATGAAAGCGGCCGCAAAGTTGCCGCACTCAGCCAGTACCTGGGCCACCAGACCAACAATTTCGCGGAGTACCAAGGGCTGATCGTGGCGCTCGAGTACGGTATCGAACACGGCTATAAAGCGCTCAAGGCAATAAGCGACTCGGAGCTGCTTGTGCGCCAGATCAAAGGCATCTATAAGGTGAAGAATGCAACCCTGCAGGAGCTTCATGCCCGCGCCAAACAATTGATTGCGCAACTGGAGTGGTTTTCCATCGATCACACGCTTCGCGAAGGTAATCGCGAAGCCGACGATCTGGCCAATCAGGCTATGGACAAAGGCACAGGCCGCGCGCCACGGGCGCCTTCGCCGGCCGCCCTTCCCATCACGCCGCAAGAATTCGAAGGAGTGGTACGAGATGGTGTAGTCAAATTCACCAACGGCGAGTTGCCGGATGGCACCCGGGTGCAGGTGCGAGTTAAGAAGTGACGAGTTACTCTTCCAGCGAACTGTGATCGTGCACGATCTTCCAGCCTTCAGGAAACTTTCTAAACACCAGCGTGAAGAATCCGTGCGGAGTTTTGCCGTCTGACATCGTGAGTTTCCAACTGCCTCGAACAAACGCCGCGTCGGGAGCAAGTTGCTCGACCTTCAAATCGGAAAACTCCAGATTCCCCATTTCGCGGCCCGCGCCCTGGTAGGTCATGCGATAGCGATCGAGCGTGGCCTGCCACCCGGAAGTCCTCTTGGCGCCAAAGAAAGTCAACTCGGGCGAGTTCCAGTAGCCCGCCATGAAGGCTTCGAGGTCGTGGCGGTTCCAGGCTGCCTGCTGTTGCTCGAGTACCTGTTGCACCGGCGATTCTTGCGAGGCGAGCGAGGTGAGAAGAACGAAGAGCAAGAAGATAATCCGCATGCGGTTCTCCTGGGAGCAGTCTCGCACAGAAGAACGCGGACAGTAAAAATCCGGGCGAACCGATTAGCAGTGAACGCGGCGACGGGTAGGGGTCCTTCGACTCCGCTCAGGATGACGGATGTGGAGGACTCAGGATGACAGATCCGGAGGTTTGATCTTAGGCGCGGCCCTTTTTGGTTGCCGATGCCGCCAGCGCTCCCGCTTTTTCCCACGGACGCTTGGGGCGCTCGGCTTTGGGCTTGTCGCGATCCTTTATGCGATCGTACTGGTACGACTCGCTCACCGTGCCCAGCGATTCGTTGTACAGCGTAGGCAGTCCCAGGGCTTCTTTCAATTCTTCAGTGAATTGCTGCAGTGCTTTCAGGTGGTCGGCGGTGGCGGGAACTTCGGTCTTGGCGGTTTTCAGAAACTGTTGATAGCCGCGATTGACCAATTTGGAAATTTCGCTGCCAATCAGATATCCGGGGTAGGCGAAAATCTTCACGCCATCGTCGCCGTCTTTCTGGATGGCGGCGGAAACGTTGTACTTCCTCAAAAACACTCGCCCTGGCGTGCCGGGAGCTTCGATCAGGTCGAACCCGTGATCGCGCAGCCAGCTCAACGCTTCTTCATAACCTCGTTGCTCTACCTTGGTTGTCATTCGTATTGGGTTTCCAATCCCTTTGGTTCGCTTGGTCACTTCATCAGATGCGCGTTTGCGGGAAAAAGTGCATTTCCGCATCTTGGCTGTAACCAGCCAGCCTCTTTTATAATCCAATGAATCATTGCGAAAGGGTTAATTCGCATCCCGAATACATTACGATAGTCACGGGTTCAGCCACTAAATCTATGCCACGACCCTCAGCCGGACGAACGGAAGTCCCTGATTCTTCGACGCCAGCGCACGCCGAAGCGGAAACGCGTCCGGTCGCGCATGGGCTTGGCCGGCAAAGCCTGGAACTCATCGGCAACACTCCGCTGCTGCGTCTCGACCGGTTGACTCGCGATCTGCCCGGCATCGAACTGCTGGGCAAGGCTGAGTGGTTCAATCCCGGTGGATCGGTGAAAGACCGCGCCGCTTCCAACATCGTTGCCCAGGCCCGCGCCAGCGGCAAATTCGGGCCCGGCAAGATTCTGCTCGATTCCACCAGCGGCAATACCGGAATCGCCTATGCCATGATCGGTGCAGCCGCCGGTTTCCCGGTGACCCTGTGCATGCCGAAAAATGTTTCGGTGGAGCGCAAACGCATCCTGCATGCCTATGGCGCCAACATTATTTACACCGACCCCGGCGACGGCTCGGACGGGGCGATTCGTGCCGCCCGCGAACTCTTTGCCCAGGACCCGAACAAATATTTTTACGCCGACCAGTATTCCAACGATGCCAACTGGCAGGCTCATTACCATGGCACAGCCAACGAAATCTGGCAACAAACGGAAGGACGGATCACCCACTTCGTTTCCATGATGGGAACTAGCGGAACATTTATGGGAACGACGCGCCGCCTGAAGGAACTGAATCCCGCGATTCGCTGCATCTCGCTGCAGCCCGACTCGCCTTTCCACGGTATCGAGGGCGCAAAGCACATGTCGAGCGCTATCGTCCCCAAAATTTACGACCCGGCGCTGGCGGACCAAAACATAGGAATCGCAACCGAAGATGCCTATCGCATGGCAATTCGTCTGGCTCGCGAAGAAGGGCTGCTGGTCGGCATCTCGGCGGCGGCGGCGGTCGTGGGGTGCCTGGACGTGGCGTGCCAGCTCACGCCAGGCGAGCCGGGCGTGTTCGTGACCATCCTCTGCGATTCCGGCGACAAATATTTGAGTGAGAGGTTCTGGGAAGAAGGATAGGTCAACGATTTATCAAATTGTCATTGCGACGCTGAGCGCAGTGAAGCAGGAGAAATCTGCTTTCCGCTTGCACCAGCAAAAAGCAGATTCCTCGCGCAAAAGCGCGCTTCGGAATGACAACGCCAGGAGCTAACGTGACGCCTTCATGCTAAAGATTCAACGCAGAGACTACGAAGTGCTCCGCCGCCACGGCGAAGAGACCTACCCGCATGAATGCTGCGGAGTGCTGCTCGGCCAGATGGATGAAGAGGGCGTACGCACTGTGACTTCAGTCGCCCGGGCCGGCAACACGCGCACCGATTCCGCCCATAACCGCTACAACATCGATCCCAAAGAATTGATCCGCATTCAACGTGAAGGCCGTGAGCGTGGGGAAGATATCATCGGCTTCTATCATTCGCACCCCGATCATCCTGCCCAGTGGTCGCAAACCGATCTCGCGGAAGCGCACTGGTTCGGCTGCTCCTACGTCATCACCAGCGTCGAAAAAGGCAAAGCCGTGCTGACCAATTCGTTCGAGTTAACAGGCAGCGATGAAGGTGACAAGAAGTTGGTGGATGAAACGCTTGAAGTAGCATGACTGTCGTCCGCCGAACCCGGCAGGCGTTCAGGATGGCCTGGAAAAGCAATTTCGCACTCTAGCACGGGCCATGTAGATCAATAGAAGGCCCGCGATCAGAACGCCAATCGCACCTTTCAGTCTTTCTCCAGTAAAGAGGTTGATGGCGTCCGCCCCCAGGTTGATGGCAACTACGCAGAAGCCCAGCAGCCAGCCCCAAAAGCGGCGGCGAAACCATCCAACGCCCGCCATTGCGAGTACAACGGATAAAACGATAAACGGGATCCCCATCATTCTACCTAGAACAAGGAGCTGTTCATGAGCGCTAGGGTTGAGGTCCCAGCCATGGTCCAGAAATGTCCCAGGGTGCAGCAGCGTAACCGCCGCATAACACGCCATCGCCGCACCGAAAAAGAAGAAGACTCCGACGACGGCGAACCCAGCGGGCTGGGTGCGGACTTGAGATTTCATAGCGCTCCTTCTAAACGGGCTCTCCAACAGTCTTAAAGGTACACCGGACCGAGATGAATCTTCAGCGATCTCTGTGGCATCATCTATAGCCTATGCCGAAGATCCAAATCCCAACCCCTTTACGCCAGTACGCCGGCAAACAGCCCGCGGTTGAAGTGAAGGCTGCTACGATCGGCGAGGCCCTTTCCGACCTGGTTGCCAAGCATCCCGACCTGCGTCGCCACCTCTATACTGATGACGGAAAACTGCGTGCCTTCGTAAATGTGTACCTCAACGACGAAGATGTTCGCTACCTGCAGAAGGAAGCCACAACGGTCGAGGACGGTGATAGTATTTCGATAGTGCCCTCCATCGCGGGAGGGCGGGGTTGATTGCAGAATGCAGATTGAAGATTTCAGAATGAGAATCAAGATCAAATCGCGCTTTGTACGCTGTTGTCGCATCTCCTGCCGCTAGCCTGTCTCGAAAAATCTTCAATCTAGAATCTAAAATCTGCGATATTTCAATGAGGCTCCTATGCCGATCCTAACCGAAGTCAAACCCGAAGCCGCAACGCTCAGCAACGACGAGATCCAGCGCTACTCGCGCCACCTGATCATGCCCGAGGTCGGCATGGAGGGCCAGCTCAAGCTGAAAGCCGCGCGCGTGCTGTGCATCGGCGCCGGCGGGCTGGGCTCGCCGCTGGCGTTGTACTTGGGCGCGGCTGGCGTGGGCACGCTCGGCATCGTGGACTTCGATGTGGTTGACTACACCAACCTGCAGCGCCAGATCATTCACTCCACAGCCGACGTGGGCCGCAAAAAGCTGGATTCGGCCGCGGAAAAACTTAAGGCCATCAATCCTTTCCTGAACGTCCGGAAGTTCGACACCCGGCTGTCGAGCGAGAACGCGCTCGAAATCTTTCAGGAGTTCGACATCATCGCCGATGGCACCGACAACTTTCCCACGCGCTACCTGGTGAACGACGCCTGCGTGCTCACCGGCAAGCCGAATGTGTACGGATCGATTTTTCGCTTCGAGGGCCAGGCCAGCGTCTTCGCCACCAAGGAAGGTCCGTGCTACCGCTGCCTCTATCCCGAACCGCCACCGCCGGGTCTGGTGCCTTCCTGCGCCGAAGGTGGCGTGCTGGGCATTTTGCCCGGCCTCGTGGGCGTGATACAGGCCACGGAAGTCATCAAGCTGATTCTGGGCAAGGGCGAGTCGTTGATTGGTCGCCTCTTATTAATAGATGCCCTGGATATGAAGTTCCGCGAACTCAAGCTGCGCAAGAATCCCGATTGCCCGGCCTGCGGAAAGCACCCTACTGTCACCAAATTGATCGACTACAACGAATTTTGCGGAATTCGCGGCGAGGAGAAGCCAGTGGAAACAGGAGTTGGGGAAATTCAAGTAGAAGAATTAAAACGCCGCCTCGACGCGGGTGAAAATCTGTTCGTCCTGGATGTCCGCGAGCCGCATGAATATCAGATCTGCAATATCGGCGGACACTTGATCCCGCTCGGCGACCTGCCGAAGCGAGTGAACGAACTTGATTCCAGCCAGGAGATCATCGCCCACTGCCGCTCCGGAGTGCGCAGCGCGAAGGCAGTCGACTTCCTGCGCCAGTCTGGATTCAAGAAAGTTCACAACCTGGCGGGCGGTATTCTGGCCTGGGCCGATCGCATAGACCCGAAGATGCCGAAGTACTAAGTTGGAGAGCTGGCATTTACCACCAAATGACACGAAGATGCACGAGGGAAGCCCAAGTTCATTTCTTCGTGAACCTTCGTGTCCTTGGTGGTTCGCGTCTTGAGGCCACATGAGATTACCCGGCATTCACCACCGGGCATCTAGCCCAATGCCCGCCCGAAACTTCCACCAGCGCCGGCAAACTGTGCGCACATTCCTCCACTCGAAACTCACAACGCGGTTCAAACGGACAACCAGGCGGAACCAAATGCAGTGGCGGCACCGTCCCTTCAATCGTCTCCAGCGGCCGCTCACGATCCGTTTTCAAGGTCGGTACCGCATGCAGCAAACCGCGAGTATAGGGATGCGCGGCTGCCTGGAACACGTCGCGTTTGGATCCCAGTTCTACCAGGCTGCCGGCATACATCACCGCCACCCGGTCCGCCACCTGTGAAACCACCGCCAGATCGTGAGAGATAAAGAGCATGGTCAGGCGGAATTTCGCGCGCAATTCGGCCAGCAGGTCGAGGATTTGAGCCTGAATGGTTACATCGAGCGCGGTCGTAGGCTCGTCCGCGATCAGCAGCCTGGGCCGGTTCACGATGGCCATGGCGATCATGACGCGCTGCCGCATCCCGCCCGAAAGCTGGTGCGGATAATCGCGCGCGCGGCGTTCGGAATCTGCAATGCCGACTTCTTTCATCGCGGTGACCGCCCGACTTCCAGGCGTCGCTTTTCGAAGTCTCGGCCATGCGCCAGGACGGCTTCGGCAATCTGGTCGCCCACCCGCATCACCGGATTGAGCGCGGTCATCGGCTCCTGGAAAATCATAGCCAGTTGCGAGCCGCGCAAAGGACGCATCGCCGCGTCGGACAACTGCAGCAAGTCGCAGCTGCCGTCTCCGTTGGGTAAACTGGATCTCGCCGCTGGCCCGCGCATTCGGCGGAAGCAACCGCATCAAGGCCAGCGACGTAACCGATTTCCCGGAGCCGGATTCGCCCACCAGTCCCAAAACTTCGCCTTCGGCGATAGAGAAACTGAGATCGCGAACCGCGGTCAGCGAAAACGGAATACTGGCTACTCCGCCGTTACTCGCACGGGGAAACGTCACAGTGAGGTGCCGGACGTCCAGAAGATCAGCCATGTCTTCGTAGCGCCGGCGTCCCGCCGGCTGTCCTGAGGGCGTTCCGCCCTTAGTCTTTTGGTGCTTTCTCCTACTGCCCTAAAATCAACGGCAGCCCATTCTTACTGTTCCCGATCACGACTACTTTAGAATTGTTACTCTTGGCCAGGTTCTCGGTTGCCTCAATACCTTTCCATTCGAGCAACTGCGGGCTGATGCCCTGGGCCACAATCTGCTGGAAGTCGCGAATGCCGGCCGCCTCAATACGCTTGCGCTGCGCCTCTTGCGTTTCCTTTTGCAGCCGGAAGTTCATTGCCAGGGCTTCCTGTTCCGCCTGCTGCTTGGATTCGATCGATGACTTCAACGTCGCCGGTAACTGGATGTCGCGCAAGAGCACGCTCTCTACCAGGATTCCGCGCTCGCCGAGTTTGTCGGCAAGCTGGGAGTAAATCTGCTTGGCCACCGCCTCCCGTTCGCCGGTGTACAAGGCATTGGCGGAGTGTGACGCGGTCGATTCGCGGATCGCTGCGCGCAGATTTGGTTCGACCAGCACGTTCATGTAGTTTGGCCCGATCTTCTGGTAGACCTCGGCCGCCTTCTCGGGATTGAGATGGTAGATCAGTGACGTATCCAGATTCATCACCAGGCCTTCGGCCGAAGGCACGCTGGCGGATTCCTTGATCTCCTGGGTGCGAATCGATAATTCATTGTTGGCCTTGAAGGGATTGACCAGATGGACCCCTTCAGGCAACACTTCTCCGGTCACGCGTCCGAACAAGGTGAGCACCCCAACGTGTCCCTGAATCCACTCTGGCTACGGAGGCAAACAACGCAATCGCCGCCAGAAATGCGACCAGCGCAATTCCAAACAGACGGAAGGCGGAGTTTGGATTCGCGTCAATCACCCGGCTCCGAGCGTCATTGAAGATCGTCATAGAGATTTCCTCCCCCGCGGCGATTGTAATGCGAACTCACCGTGCCGCTAAGTGTCGCGACGCGTGCGACACGACGTGGGGACGGGTCTCTGAGCCGTCCAGGCCGAGCAAAGCTCGGCAGGCTCGTTCTTGTGCACACGCTTGGCAAGCAAAATCAAACCTGCACTCCAATTGATTTTTCCGGAAATTTTCACAAGGCACAGTTGCACGGAGAAACGATCATCGCTCCTTGCGTCCCAGCGAAACAATGCCGCGAAAATCGGCTAGTCCTCTGAAGATCGAAATCGATCTCGCCCGCCCGGCTGCACCAAATCCGGTCACCCCCTTGTGGAGAGGCTGCACTCATTGCATGCAAACGATTTAAATCGCTCGTATTTTTTATTGACTATAAAACTGGGAGGAGTAAAAACAAACTCGTTCTTTGACACGTTCTGAAGTTTACCCGGTTGGTGCGGCGTCCGGGGCTCAAGCGAGGTCACTCAGAAACATCGCAAGATGAATCAGGGAGGGCCAGCAAGGGTCTATAGCCAAGCGCTGGTCGAGGCGAACAGGAACACCCGTCAAAGGCAAGATAGAGTCCCGAGGCGTTGAACAGTTTTTCCGGTTGGCGGTAAGCCCGGAGCCCAAGCAGGATCGCGCGTCGTCAGTCCTCGCAAGAGCAGCATGAAAGCAGGTCAGCAAGGGTCTAAAGCGAGCTACTGGCCGAGACGAATAGGTTCAACATCACCTCGGGACTCTTAATTTTTCCGCACCACCTTCGTCTGCTCGGCTCTGGCCGCACCCTCTGTTCCCCATGTCTGTCGTCACCCAAGACTGCGCGCTATCCCGCTCCTGCCCCGTCCATCTGCGGAGACAGAGATTGATCGTTCCCGCGCCGAGCTCGTCCCCGAGGCCGTGAAACTGGACTTCGCGGCCAACCCGAACCACTATCGCGTCAAGGCCCCCGGAAAACCTAAAAAGGCAAAGCCCTCGCAAGGTCCGCGGGTAAATCTGTCGCCTCGACTGGAGCTATCGCTGGAGGTGCAGTGCAACGTAGGATCCAGGAAAAAGACGCCGAAATGGAGTGGTGGCGCTCGGCTATGCGGTGAGCTGAACCAGCGAGCTTCCTCGAAAAGAATTCAAGATCGCTTGAGCTAAGGATATGTGAATTGGATGAGAAAGAAGCGCCGTAGATGTCAAACCGTGAGCAAAGCTGGCTCGCCACTCACAGCGGTATATTCCCATGCTTCTTCAGCGGATTCTTATCCCGCTTGGTCTCCAGCATGGCCAGCGCCTGAATCAGTTTCTTGCGTGTCTCCCTGCGGCTGGATTACAGCATCCACGAAGCCGCGGTCGGCGGCCACATAGGGATTGGCAAACCTCTCGCGAAACTCTTCAATCTTGCTCCGCCGCACTTCGTCGCGATTCTCGGCCTGCTCCAGTTCGCGTTTGTAGACGATATCCACCGCGCCCTCGGGCCCCATCACCGCGATCTCCGCCGTCGGCCAGGCGTAGTTCACATCGGTGCGGATATGTTTTGAGGCCATCACGCAATACGCTCCGCCGTAGGCCTTGCGCGTAATCACCGTAACTTTCGGCACCGTGGCTTCGGCAAACGCAAACAGCAGCTTGGCGCCGTGCTTGATGATTCCGCCATACTCCTGGGTAATGCCGGGCAAAAATCCGGGCACATCTTCAAACGTGACCAGCGGAATGTTGAAGCAATCGCAGAAGCGCACGAAGCGCGCGCCCTTGGTCGACGCGTTGATATCGAGCGTGCCCGCGAGAAACGCCGGCTGATTGGCAACGATCCCGACCGAGCGCCCATTCAATCGGGCGAAGCCGACGACGATGTTCTTCGCGTAGTGCTCCTGCACTTCAAAAAAGTAGCCATCATCCGCTACCGCGTGAATCACGTCTTTGATGTCGTAGGGCAGGTTCGATTCATCCGGGACGATCTTGTCCAAAGCGGCGTCGGCGCGGTCGACAGGATCGCTGCACGGGCGGCGCGGCGGATCGTCGAGATTGTTGGACGGAATAAAACTCAGAAGCTCGCGCACCATGGAAAGGCATTCGGCGTCGTCGTGCGCCATAAAGTGCGCCACGCCCGAAGTTTCGTTGTGGGTATGAGCGCCGCCGAGCTGCTCTTTCGTGACCTCTTCGTGCGTCACCGTCTTGATCACGTCGGGCCCGGTGATGAACATGTACGAGGTCTTTTCCACCATCAGGATGAAATCCGTGATGGCCGGCGAGTACACCGCGCCGCCGGCGCACGGCCCCATGATGGCTGAAATCTGCGGCACCACGCCGCTGTATAACGTGTTGCGCAAAAAAATGTCGGCGTAGCCTGCCAGCGACATCACGCCTTCCTGAATGCGCGCGCCTCCGGAGTCATTCAGCCCGATCACGGGCGCGCCCATTTTGGCGGCCAGATCCATGATCTTGACGATTTTTGCGGCGTTCGCTTCCGACAGCGATCCGCCGAACACGGTGAAGTCCTGAGCGAAGACGAACACCAGGCGTCCTTCGATGCGCCCGTAGCCGGTGATGAAGCCGTCGCCGTAGAACTTCTGCTCGGCCATGCCGAAGTCGGTGGAGCGGTGCGTGACCAGCTTGTCGGTTTCCTCGAAGCTGCCCTCGTCGAGCAAAAACTCAATCCGCTCGCGGGCCGACATCTTGCCTTCCTTGTGTTGTCGTTCGCGGCGCTCAGTCCCGCCGCCCTCGGCAGCCATGCGGTCGCGCTTCTTGAGTTCTTCGAGCTTCTGTTCGAGATTCATGGTGGAGAGATTATATCCAGCGATGCGACTCGGACTGTACGAACCCAGCCGCCCCGGCCGGGTGTCCGAGCAAACCTCGGCAGAGACGACTAAGACTCATTCGACCGCCGGTTAACATCCCAGACTGTCGCCCTTCGGGCGACTGGACAACCGAGGGCGGCTGTCCCCCGCGTCCGAGCAGATCCCGACCGATTCCTGCTTACGGCTCCATGCTGGATCCAATCGGCTGGTACCTGTACTTCTTGCCATCCCAGAAGGTTGCGGAGGTCATGTGATCGCCGCCGGTTTCGTCGGCATAAATCGCCATCACGGTTTTCTTTTTCACGGTCAGCTTTTTCACCGCAACCTGTTTGAAGGGCAGATTGATGATGACGAACTTCGCCTTCGGAGTAGCGGCGCGCCAGGCCTCCGGCCCGGACCCATGGATGACCAGCAGCACCAGCCCTCGGGTGAGAGGATCTTCCGAGGCAAACTGGGTGGTGATCTTGGTATTACCGTAGCCGTAAAAGCTGTTGTAGGGATCGATGACCGTGAAATTCTTATCCGCCTGGTCCACCAGCGCATTGGTGCAGCGGGCGGCCACGACCAGGTCCTCGATGCCGTCGCCGTCCATGTCCGCCTTCATTTGCGGCGGCCCGGGCATTAGGGTGCAAGTCGATCCAAACTGCTTCTGGACGAAATCATTGTCGACGGCGGATGGGGCCGGCGGTTGCTGGGACAGCGCCACGAGCTCGAGCGCCAATCCGAATACAACAAGAGTGCAAATAAGACGCAAGGACTGCATAAGACCACTTTAGTCCTGTTCGATACCGGAGAGTAGAGGCAGAAGAGGTGACCCGTGAGGCCCTGGACTGTGTGGGCCGGGTCTTCGATCCGGCCGGGCCGAGCAGCTCGCCAGTGAATTTGCCGCTAATGCCGCCCAAAGACTGTCGACCCGCGCTCGACCGGGCGGTTCAGAGGCCCGCTCCATCACAGTCAAAGGCCCGCCCCCACACCAATTAAGACTCGCCCCCACCACTCCGAAATGCTCCCAGCCTTGCGCTGGCAATTCCCGCTTCATCCCATCTTTTTCCCTCAAGAAAACTTTCCGTCCGCGAGTAACTCGACCGATCCGGGTAATCGAAACTCCCGCGACCCGGAGGGCACGCGTTTCCCCGGCGCGGCGGTAAACAGCAGTTCGTAATCCTCGCCGCCGTGGAGCGCGAAATCGAGATCGACCTTCCGGGCTGGCTTGCCGATGGCCGCGACCGGAATCTTCTCCAGCTCAACCTCTGCTCCCACCCCACTCTCGTCGCAGATGTGCCGCAGGTCGGTGGAGAGACCATCGCTGATGTCAATCATGGCGGAGGCCAATTTCCGGTCCCGGAGAAAGCGGCCGACTTCGATTCTCGGGGACGGGATAAAAGTGGCGCGGAAAGTCCGACGGCCTGAGCTTCTTCCGGCGAGACAGCAAACTGAGAGCGGCTGCCGAAGCGCCCAGTTCGCCAGTCACGTAGATGCCGTCGCCGGGCGGGCGCCGGAGCGCAGGATCGCCCTTCCCTTGGGTACAGAGCCAAGAACCACGATGTCAGCCAGTACGCTCCCTGGGGAGGCGGCGGTATCGCCTCCCGCCAGACTCACCTTGAACTTGTCCGCCAGGTTCAGCAGGCCGCGGATGAAACCGTCCACCCAGCTGCTGGGGCAGACCCGGCGGCAGAGCCAGCGAAAGAAACGCCGCCAGGGGTTCCCCGCCCATGGCGGCGATGTCGCTGAGGCCACGCGTCAGGCAGCGATGTCCCACGGAATCAGGCGGGTGCCACGCCCGCCGGAAGTGCATGTTTTCCAGGCTGAAATCGGTCGTGACCAGGGCCTCATGACCGCGAGGAATTTTGATCACCGCACAGTCATCCCCGATGCCGGTTCCGCCATCCAAGAGAACGCCACTTCGTCTGGCTTGCCTGCGGATGCGGGCGATCAGAGCTTTTTCATGGAGGGGCAAGACGAAATCAATATAGCAAGAGAACATCGGGGGACCGTGACGTAACGAAAATTTGGGCAGAGCGGGTCTGATCCGCCCCCAAAGTTGGAGTTCTGTTCGACAGTGGTATCCCCGCCGAAGCAGGCGGTAAGGACACGTTACCCCTCGTCCCGAAGTCACCACCGAGTAACTCGTCCTCCTGGGCAAGCTTCTGTACCCGGCCTTGGTAAGCCTCCCTTACGTTGACAGGGGGGAACCTACTTTGTTACCGTTGCCATGCTGTTCAGACACACATGGCCGAACTAAGTGCTGCATCCACTAGGGATTGCAGACATGAGAGTTTGGTTATCCCGGTTCCGGTAGGGTTCGGGCATGTGGCGGCCTCAGTCCCAAGATGGGAGGCTGGCCCGAAAGTGAGGATGGCGTTGGAGGCGCTCGTAACCGCGAGCCCACCTTGGTGCCGTCCCGCTAAACTAGCGGAAGGAAAAAATTGCAAAAACGCTTCTACATTCTTTTTGTCGCACGCGGTGACGACGGTCAGCTCCGGAAGGTTCATATCCCGGTCCACTACCTGTACGTGTTTCTGGTAGGGGCGGCGATTGTGGGCCTGAGCCTGACCGGCATCGCCAGCTCGTATCTGCGCATGATGCTGAAGGTGTCGCGCTATAACGAGCTGCGCACCGAAAAGGAAGACCTTAGGAATCGTTACTCACGCCTGGAGCAGGTGGCCCAGGAGCGGGACATCCAGGTAGCCTCGCTGGGCTCCCTGGCGGGGGAAGTTTCCTCCCTCTACGGGCTGAAATCCGATCCTAATATGGTGACCGCGTCTTCAGAGAACGTCCGCAGCGCACAGGTCATTTCTTCCCTGGACCAACTGGGCGCGCTGAAAGCGTCGGCGCTTGAACGGCGCCACCATGACCGGGCTTTCTCTCGGCCTTACTCGTGACGTAACCACCGCCGACTGGCTGCGGGCAAATTCCGCTCCCAATCTGTGGCCGGTGGAAGGTCCCATTACCGGATCGTTTGGCGAACGCATTGACCCGTTCAACGGAGAAGGTGCGTTCCACAGCGGCGTTGATATTGGATCCAACGACGGCCAGACGGTGGTGGCCCCGGCCGATGGAGTCATCGTGTTTGCGGACTTCATGGGCGGCTACGGACGCGCCGTCATCATCGACCACGGCCATGGCATCACTACCCGTTACGGCCACCTCGGCAACTTCGCCTGCATCTCGGGCCAGCACGTACACCGCGGAGACACGATCGGATACGTCGGCGAGAGCGGCCGCAGCACCGGTCCCCATCTCCACTACGAAGTCCGCATCAACGACACGCCGGTCAATCCCCATAAATATCTGAGGCTCACTGTAGCCAACGTCGGCGGATTCTCAGCCGGAAGCTAGAATTCGGGAGTTGAAGGAACTGGATGCCGGAGTGTATTTTCCTGAGCGCTTAGAAATCAGACCAGTTCTTTGTTTTCAGTTCGCAGTTCGATGTTTTGAATTCCCGCGCTAACGGGCCTTCAACATCTCCACTAC
>CAVVLA010000021.1:0-8772 GCA_963748935.1 Terriglobia bacterium | reverse complement strand
ACCGCTTGCAGCGGATTGCCTGACTTTTCCTCAACATCACCCAGCAGCACGTGGATCTCAGCCTTGTCTTGCCCGGACTTATCTTGCGCAGACTTGCCGGGTGCAGGAAGCAAGTTCTTGGCTGTCGTGCGCGCCCTTTCGTAGTCACCCATGTCCGCATAGGCTCGCGCCAGATCGTAGGAATTGCTGTAATCGTCGCTATTGATTTGGAACGCGCGCTCGAGATACGGGATCGCCTCCCTGCTTCTTCCATTATCGATGAGCGATTTTCCCAGCTTGTGATTGGCGTCAAAGCTATCCGGTTCGTGTTTGACGGCCTGGCGAAGATCTTTTTCCGTTGCAGTGAGAGGCGGCGCCGGCGCAGTCGCCTCCTTGTTGAGCGCAACGGTTTCCCTGGCCAGCGACTCCTTGCTTCGCAAGATAGTGTCCGAGCCGTGTCCGCCGAGATTCGTAGTATCGGTAACCCCAGCCACGGTGAAGGCGGGTTCGTCGAAGAACTCCGGCTTCCCTGTGCCGGAGGCTTTGATCGAAGAATCCGTGCCGCCTTGGCTTTAGAGGAATCGAGGGTCAGGTCGATCCTGTTCGGCTCTTTTTGGCTTAGAACGCAGCGACGAGTCGCTGCCTCGCGGTATTCGGACATCTGTGCCCGAAGAGTACAGGCGCCCTCGCGAAGCCCCAAAAAGCGATAGTTTCCGGCTGCGTCCGTGCGCGTGGTGAGCGTTTTCGCTGCCCCGTCGACCTGGAGATAAACCTCGGCGCCGCTAACCGGGTGGCTTTGCAAGTCTCGTACCATCCCCTGCAAGGTGACGGAGTTCTCAGGCTTCTCGGCCTGTGCATGAACCGGTTGTCCTCGCCCCAGCAACACAGCCAGCGGGAAAAGTAGGACTGTCACCATCATCGCGCGGACAGACCCAGCAGTGCCGAGCCATCGGAATGGGTGTGCAGTCACGAGGAGACAGTTCACCAGAGCAGCGCAAATTAGAATGAACAGAAGCGAATCCAGCGCTCGAAACAGCAATTCTAGTCGTCAGACCGACGCTCGGCAACGCTCGAAGGGTGGGACGGCGGCCGTTTCGTCTACTCGAAGTGTCAATAAATTCGACAACGCGCCACGTATCAGATCTCGGAGTTTCTGGGGAATTATTCCGTCACCTCTTGATAGTGCCTGTGGTTTTGCTCTACCCTAAAAAATATGAGAAATGCGCATATTACTGTTTCTTCCGTTGGAATCACTGTAACCCTGGGTCCCAATCGTCCTCTGATGACCAATAGCTGGGACAAAGCCAGCCACTACCTTCAGCATTACGGAGCCTGCAGGGACGATCTTGCGACTATCGAACGGGAGCTACGAATTCACGGAAAATCACAGATCAGGCTTGAACGATTCGGCTTTCATTGCTAGCCAGTTGCCGGTGGTTCGAAAACCCCTTTCCCCACAACCTCTATTCAAATTGGAGCGCAACCTGCCCCGCCGAAGGCTGGCCGCGCAGACCATCAGGCATTACAATGCAAGGTCCTTCCTGAACGGATCATTGCGAACCAGTCTTCCAGCAAATCCTGCGAGGCAAGGTCAAAGAACCCCGGGGAGATCTTCGTCAATGAAGCCACATCGCTTCGTTCTTCTGCTGGCTGCTTTCGCGACGCTCGCCGCCGCGGGCCAACTGCAGGCGCAAAACATTCAGGGGCAAAGGATCAAAGTCATCGTCGATCAGGACGCCCGCGGACCCGCTACCACCGACATGCAGTCCATCCTGATCTTTCTCCAGTCCGATAAGTTCGACGTGCTGGGCATCACCACGGTCAGCGGCGATCAGTGGGTAAAGGAAGAAACCCAGCGTACATTGCGCCTTCTCGAAATCGCCGGGCGGACTGACGTTCCGGTCATTCAGGGCGCCGAGTTCCCGCTGCTGAATTCCAAGGAAGAATCCGAGCGTTGGGAAGCCTTATACGGCAAGTTCCGCTACAAAGGATGCTGGAGCGATTTCTCCAAACGTTCGGGAAATACTCCGCCCGCGTTCCGCGAGGGCTATCACGACCCCGACATAGTTCCTCCTCTGGTCGAAGGCGCGCCGCACACCAAACCTTTGGACGAGACCGCCGCGCATTTTATCGTTCGCATGGTGCACCAATATCCGGGAGAGGTGGTGATATGGGCCGGCGGCCCGCTGACGAACATCGCGCTGGCTCTGCGTCTCGATCCGGAGGTGGCCAGCCTCGCGAAAGAATTTGTGCTAATGGGCAGCGGCATGTACGCCGACAACGGCGGTATCAGCGGCATCGACGGACGCCGGGAATTCAATTGGTGGTTCGACCCTGAAGCGGTGCGCATTGCCATGCGTGCTCCCTGGAAGAAAATCACGATTACGCCCATCGATATTTCGGTCAAGACTGTCGTGAATCCCGAGGTCAAGGCCGGCATCGCCAAAGCCGATACGCCGGTAGCTCGCTACCTCACCCAATACTCGGTGGAAAGCTTCATGTGGGATGAACTCTCAGCCGCCGCCATGGTCGACCCGTCGATCATCACCGCGCAGAAACAACTGTACGTGGACATCGACGTCGATCACGGTCCGAGCTACGGAGAAACCCTGTTCTGGGCTCCGGGCACAGAGCTTCCTCCCTACGAGCGAAAAGCCACGGTCCAGTTCGACGTGGACACCAGGAAGCTGTACGACCTCTACGTCAAATTAATGACTCAGCCACCACGGACGAAACCGTAGCGCCGCCGTCTCGGCGGCTGTCCGGTGGGCGTCCCACCCACCGCCGAGGGCGGGACGCCTTCGAGACAGCCGGCAAGATTCCGGCGCTACTCAAGGACAACACCGTATGGATTCGAAACAACCTTTTGGAATCACGCGACGCCAATTTGTCGCCGCCTCCGCTACTTTGGCGGCCGGCGCTTTGGCCCGCGAAGCAATGGCCTTTGGACCGAACCCCGCTGCAGTTCCTTCTTCCCGAGTCATCATCGATACTGACCCGGGGGTCGACGACGCTTTGGCCTTGCTGCTGGCGATGCGTTCGCCGGAACTGAAGATTGAAGCCATCACCGCCGTCGCTGGAAATGTGCCGCTGGAGCTGTCTCTACCCAACGCTTTACGCATGGTTGAAATTTCTGGCCGTACCGATATTCCGGTCGCGGCAGGAGCCAAAGCGCCCCTGCAACGCCGTCTGGTAACCGCCACCTACGCCCACGGCGAGAACGGATTGGGAGGAGCGGTCTTTCCAGAGCCAACCATCAAACCTGTATCTCAGCCGGCAGCAGAACTCATTCGACAGGTCATCCGCAAATATCCGGGCGAGGTGTCGTTAATACCAATTGGTCCGATGACCAACATCGCCACTGCCTTGGATCTCGATTCCGAACTCGCCGGCATGGTCCGAGGCATAGTCATGATGGGTGGGTCGCTCTCCGGAGGAAACATCACGCCGGCCGCGGAGTTCAACGTTTACGTAGATCCCGAAGCAGCGCGCATCGTCTTTCAATCGGGCATTCCCATAACCATGGTTGGCCTGGATGTTACCCGCAAGACCTCGCTCACCGACGAGCATGTGCGCGTGCTTGAGGCGGCACGGAATCCTGTCAGCCAGGCGGCGGCAAAAATCGGCCGCAATGCGATCAACCACAACCGCGAGCAGGGATTTCTCATAGGACCAAATATGCACGATTCACTTGCTGTGGCCGGCTTTCTCGATCCCTCTCTTCTGACGCTAAAAGATTATTACGTCGATGTTGAAACCACCGGCGAACTGACTGCGGGTGAAACCCTGGGATATAGCCCCAGCGCCGGCGACCTGAAGCGCAAGCCTGGAACGGAGAAGCAGGGGGAGATGACCATGTCGATTCGCGGCTCCGCGCCGACGCTCGCCAGCACCAGAACATCGCCGGTTCTGCGCGATAAATTCGTCCCCAATGCTAAAGTGGCCGTGGACGTGGATTCATCCCGCTTCTTCGATTTGCTGATTGGACGCCTGTCAGGAAGCAAATAAAACAGGCACGCGTCGCGGACGGCCCGGCAGTCTTTACCGTAATAACCTTCTGAGGTGAATGATGAAATTCGGCCGAGTCTGGGTTGTCGCTGCAACCGTGTCGAGCGTATGTGTCACAGCATCGGGTCAGGGAAAGCGCAAGATCATCATCGATCAGGACGCCGCTGGCCCGGGCGGAACCGATCAGCAGTCGATCCTTATGTTGATCCAGTCTCCTCAAACCGACGTTCTCGGGCATTACGGTGGTCACAGGCGATGCCTGGCTCAGGTCGGAAGTAGCGCATACCTTGCGCATGCTTGAACTCATTGGACGCACAGACATTCCAGTGGTGCCTGGTGCCGAATATCCGCTGGTAAGAACAAAGGCGGAAACGGAGCTTTGGGAGCAGCGCTACGGTTCCGTCGCCTGGTTGGGGGCGTGGACGCCGCGGCTCTACCACCCCGCCGATCAGCTGGGCGAGATTCCCGAAGGCAAACCTACAACCAAGCCCGCGGATGATGACGCCGCGCACTTCCTGATTCGTATGGTGCGCCGCTATCCCCACGAGGTCACCATTTACGCCGGCGGCCCCATGACCAACCTGGCCCTGGCTATCTCAATCGATCCCGAATTTCCGGCGCTGGCGAAGGAACTGGTCTTCATGGGCGCCAGCCTGAACCCGCAGACCACGGATCCCGAATTCGTCAACAGCCCTCGCCGCGAGTTCAACCTTTGGTTCGATCCGGAAGCAGCCCACGTCGTGCTCCGGACGCCGTGGAAAAAAATCGTCTGCACTACCGTGGATATTTCAGTGAAGACGCGAATGACCAACGAATTGATCAACCGGATCAAGGCTGGCAACTCGCCGGCGGCGGGTTATGTGGGTGCATATGCTCGCCTGCACGGTGAATACAACTATCTGTGGGATGAACTGGCAGCCGCGGCGTGGCTTGACCCCAGCCTGATTACAAAGAAAGAAACCCGACTGATGGACGTTGATCTGGACCGCGGTGCCAGCTATGGCGACACCCTTACTTGGATGGAGCAGGATAAGCCTGCAATCGAACTGCAGCCAGTCGAGATACAGGTGGACCTGGATGTGGAAAAGTTCTACAAGACTTTCGTGGATTTGCTGTTGGCTCCGACACCGAAGAAGAATTAGCTTCAGGATGCACCAGCTTTTTGTCGACAGTGTGAAGTCTTTGTCAACAGCTTGAAGTCACTTAAGGAGAAGCATGTATACACCGCATAGCTTGAGTATTGCGCTGTTGATGATGATCACGAGCGCCATCTGCTGGGGGTCCTGGGCGAATACTTTTAAGGGCGTGAAGAACTACCGCTTCGAGCTGTTCTATTGGGACTATGCCATCGGCATCTTCCTGATTTCTGTGATTCTGGGACACACCATGGGCAGCACCGGCCACGATGCGTCCAGCTTGATGAACAACGTACACTCGGCCGACGTTGCGAACGTCGTCTCCATTTTGATTGGGGGCGCGATCTTCAACCTCGCTAACCTGTTGCTGGTGGCTGCGATTGACATGGCTGGCCTGGCCATCGCTTTTCCGGTTTCAATCGGAATCGCGTTGGTGGTTGGAGTCATTTCCAGCTACGCGCTCCAGCCCAGGGGAAATGCGGCTTTGCTCGCCGCAGGCGTGGTCTGCGCGATCATCGCCGTGGTGCTGGACGGCAAGGCTTATGGCAGCCTCGCCAGCGCGGGCCGTTCAGTTTCGAAGAAGAGCATCATCACCTGCATTGTTTCCGGAGTTCTTATGGGCCTGTGGGCGCCGTTCGTCGCCCACGCCATGACCACAGGAAACGCGCTGGGGCCTTACAGCACCGCCGTTTTTCTTACGCTGGGGGCGCTGCTCTCATGCTTCATCTGGAACATCTACTTCATGAAGAAACCGCTGGTGGGAGAGCCGGTAAACTTTTCCGACTACTTTCGCGGACCCGCCTCCGGCCATCTTCTCGGCATTCTGGGCGGCGTGATCTGGGGAACAGGGATGGTGTTCAACCTGGTTGCGGCCAGCTATACCGGCGTCGCTATTTCCTACGCCATTGGACAGTCCGCGCCCATGGTCGCGGCCCTCTGGGGCGTTCTTGCGTGGAAGGAATTTAAGGGCGCAGGCAGCAAGGCATACGTGTATCTGTTCCTCATGTTTGTCTTTTACTGCCTGGCGATTGCCTTAGTGGCGCGAGCCAACGGGTAGCCGGGGCGCCGAGCCGAACCGGTTTACGGATCGTAGACCGCGCTGCCGTAGCCTTGTTTGCGGGCGGATTCCTGCATGCTTCCCAGGCGCTTCTTCTGAGTCTCTAACTGTGCGCGCGCACGTTCTACTTCCTGCTGTTTTTGTTTCTGGTGCTCGTTCCACTGCACGCAGCCCGCGACGCAGTTGCCGGGAGCAAATTGGATCGAAGCATTAACCTTCTCGATGTTACTTTGCAGCGTGGCCACCATCTGCTTCTGCGCCCGAATCTGCGACTTCCATTGCTCGGCCGACAACTTCGCACCGTCCGATGCCGAAGGATAAGAGCTCTCCGAGTGGCTTTCGCCCTCGGAGGCGGAGCCTCCATCAGCTGCTTCGGGACTCTCCGGAATTTCTTCGTTGGTTATGACCTTGGGTGCCTTGGGCACCGCCGTCTTGCCTTGAGCGTCTTTGTTCTGCTTCTGCTGGCGTGCCTGGCGGGCAACGTCGCCCATCGAGGGCGCCTCATCCTGGCCATGCGCGAGCATCACGAACGAAAAAGAGCCGGCGACGGCCGCCAGAAGAAAGTTCCTGAACATCTTCTGCATCGGAAGGACCTCCCTCAGCAATCCGTCAAGGGGGAACGGCGTTTAAGCCGTGATTGCTGTGAACTGATTGCTATTGAGGAATGATAGCGTTGGTCGGCGATGAAGCGAGGTTACGTTAGTGCAAGCTCTTCCAGTCCGTGGTTCATGCGGCGAAGTGAGTCACAAGTCGAGAAATCTGTCGCGATATTTGTCTTCGGGCAGCAAACACGTGTCGCTCCGGCCAAAGATGCGGTAGCGGTTGCGCGCAATTATCTTGTAGCCCCAATTCCGCAACCATCTGGGGGCAACTCGCAGGAGAGTCGCAACCACTGCCCAGGATCCCCCCAGCTGACGGAGAACGGCAATAGCAGCGTCGGACCGCAAGGAAATTCGTTCTTCAGGGAGCCCGTTATATTCGACGACATATAGCGTATCCAGATCGCGGGAATTAAAGCCATGACGCTGCAGGACGGCAGCTGCGAAACCACTCTGTAACGACGCAAATCGCAGGCGACCGTCGGCATCATGCTTCAGAGTGAATTGCACCAGGCGATTGCAGAGTCCGCAAACTCCGTCGTAGAAAATGATCGGATTGGGAGGCACCGTTGTCGTGGACATGAGGCTGACAGCGATCCGTTCCCCCTGGCGGGTTCAGCGGGAAACTTCGGGCCTTCTTTGCAACTCCGGAACGTAGTCCGCGCTGCTGCCTTTCTCGAGCAGGTAATTGCCCGGGCCCTGTTGCCCGCGGACGGTGCGGCAGAACTCGGCTACGAAGAATCCAGCTTTGAGCGCCTCAGTAAAGGCCCAGCGCGTGACCTCCCGCCATTCCCGGGCGAGCCCTGGATCCTTGCGCTCGACCGCGCCGATATCGCTTGGGATCTGGATCGCGATCCGTTGCCGCGACAACGCGGCGGAAAGATCAGTGCGCAGTGGTTTACCGTCTCCATTAAACTGGACCAGTGGCTGCAGTCTCGCAAACGCGTCCAGGACTTCAGGCCGATAATCTTTGCCTTGAAGACGATCGCGGACCCGGCGGCTGGCGAGCGGCCACCTCACCCATAAACGATCCGTGCCGTTCTGATGCAGGACGCTCGAGGTTTCCGGACCATAGAAATCAACCTTGTAGACGTCTGCGACCACTCCCAGTTTCCCGAAATTGAGATGCGCGTTCCGGCTTTGCAGGGGATCGAAGGTCCATGTCATCTCCTGCACTCGCATGCCCATGGCCCTCTCCCGCTGAGCCAGCTTGAGTTTGTAACCCAGGTCGAGATCGCGATAGGTCTCACGCACGGCCAGCATGTGCGAGTGCACCATCAAATGCCCGTGCTCGAAACCGAGGAAACCGAAAGCGAAGCCTGCGAGGTTTTCGCCATCGAACGCGCCTACCCAAACGCTGCCAGCTTCCCTGGTGGCAACCATCAGGGCTAGCGGCATAACATCGCGGTCGGCGAGTCCCCACACTTCCCTTTCGAGCGCTTCAGCCCGTTGCAGGTCTTCATAACTCACCAGGTCGCGAATGACGACCGATTTGGGGGTGGCGTCTTTCATGGAAATGCGTTAGTCAAAGGCGTCCAATATACGCGAGCCGGATCGCGGGACGCCAGCTTGCGGGCAGTGCAGCTTTCCGGAGCAGCAGCAGTCCGGGCGGAACCTGAAGAAATCAGCGCTGCAGCACGCTCTCCAGCGCAGCGAAGAATCCGGGATAGGAGATCACCGCCGCGTTGGCGCCGCGGATTTGCGTCTCTCCTTCAGCGCGCAGGGACGCGATCGCGAAAGCCATGGCGATGCGGTGATCGCCAAGGAATCGACCCCGGCTCCATGCAGTCTCTGACCCCCGGGAATTCTAGTCCTGTCCTCCCGCTCCTCGACTTGAGCCCCCATGGCTCTGAGGTTGGTGGCGATAGCCGCTATGCGATCGGATTCCTTGACTCGTAGTTTGCGTGAGTACCGCGGATTTCGATGCCGCCGACGGTATAGGGTGTGATCGCGGCCAACACAGGAATTTCGTCAATGAGCGCTGCCGTATCGG
>CAVVLA010000020.1:0-49923 GCA_963748935.1 Terriglobia bacterium | reverse complement strand
TTTATGGAGAACATAGAAAGCGGTGAAGCAGGTTGTGAACAAAAATTAAGGAGTTGCTGACCTCTTGGGCGATTCCGTCGTACTCTCACTGGGCAGAGCGAACCGCAGGTGCACATCAGCAAGGAAGGCGATCCGTATCTGCGTCCCATATCACCTTTGGTAACTGTTGAACCGGCATCCGTCAGGAATAGAAGGATCGAGTGTAATGGGGATTTATCGTCAACAATCCCTTCCCATCAGAACCAAAAGCGAGTGTAATTTGTTGGTGAGGGCAGATCTGATGGACAATCTAGAAAAGCATCAGCGAGAGATGCGAGAGCGCAACTCAGCTGCGAGCAAGAGGAAAGACGCTATCGCCATGGGAAAGCGGGTGCTTATCCTTGAAGTGAAGAACCAGAGATTGAGAGAGCGATCTCCTCAGCATCCAGTGACGAAGCAATCAAGGGTCCCGAGATCAGACGCCACCATCGGATCTTAAGTGGACCTTCGAGCCTACGATTGACGTGGCGTTTACACTCATCGACCCTCGATGAGTGAAATGGGGATGTTTAGAGCGGCTACCTACAACCTGATTTAGGATGACGAGCCTCCCGTACTTGCAAAATTCTTAATTTCTTCGCTATTATTGAACAAATGGCAAAACGAAGTTACTTCGGGGGTTTTGAGCTGATGGTCATGCTCGCTTTGATGCGCCTGGGCGAGGATGCCTACGGCGTTCCGATTTCACGTGAGATTGAGGAGAGAAGCGGCCGTGAAGTAGCCCTTGGCAGTGTTTACGCCACATTAGAGCGGCTCGAAGAAAAAGGCCTGGTGACTTCACGATTCGGAGACTCCACACCGGAACGGGGCGGGCGGGCAAAGAGGTACTTCCATATCACGGAAAAGGGACTGAGAGAAGTCGGAGAGGCTCAGCGCACATTGAGGAAGTTATGGCAGGGACTCCCGCAATTAGAAGGGAGACCGGCATGAGGTCCTCCCAGCCGCCAGGTGTTGCAACTTGGCTGTTGCTGCACTTTGCTTCGGAGCAGAACAGGGATGCGCTGGCGGGCGATCTGATCGAGGAATATCAGAGAGGACGTTCCGAATCTTGGTATTGGAGGCAGGTGCTGATTGCAATGGTTGATCATAACCGAGGAGGCAGAAACACGATGTCAAATTCGAAATGGAGAGGTCAGCTGGTTCTAGCAACAGTTGCGGTTCTGATCGGTTCACTGTTTGGCAACTGGGTTCAATATCGATCCTTGAATCAAACAAAACAGGACATAACCATAGCGCAGAGACGCGCCGACAACGAAGAACTACAGAGGATTCAGTCGGAGCTAGCATTCGTGAATTGGGCGGTACCCTTGCTGACACAGAAGCTGGAAGGAGGCGAAGTAAAGCTCAGAACAGCCGCGGTGTCCGGCAGGCCGGAGACAGCCGATACTCTTCGAAAACATCACGTTCCTCCGAAAGGCAATTGAGGATCAAGTGAGGAAGCCGGGCGTTCTAGAGATACGACAAAAGGAGCTTGAATCCAAATTGCACGGCTAGTCAAGAAAGTTGACTGTTGAAAACAGGCCATTTCACTCAAGTGCCCCGCGCAAAGCCAGATGAGTGTAATGGGGATTTATCACCAATTGACGGAAAGATTCGCGGAGATAGTGGTCGTTACCGACACACGATGCCGTGCGCGTCGTTGAAGCAACGATGGTTCGAATACAGCCAACCCATCGCCGACAGCGGGTCATAGCAGAAGCCGAGGCAGACATCTTTCAGTTCGGAGTGGGCTTCGGAGTACCGGGGGGCTGCGTCGAGTTCGCGAAACAGATCAACGACCGCTTGCGGAGGGGTTGACCCACTGGAGGCATCGTAATCTCTAAGACCAATGCCTCCGCCCGAAAAATACCACCGATCAGCGTTCCAATTCCAAATCGGTCTCACAACATCCTGTTGCCGTTTTTCATGAGCTGACGACTCAAGCAAGGCTTGAATACGCTCGACGAGAGCCTTCGGCAGTTGCAGCCGACTACCGTTATGTTGGAAGCGATACTGAAACAGGTGTCGGTCGCTTTCTGTGAAAGAAACCGAAATCGGACGATAGGGGCGTTGCCAGTAGACACTGAAGCATCTCTCGTGAAATTGGAGACCGCGTTTTTCGACGTGCAGAATTTGAAGAACTGGATAGTCGCTGTAGTCCACAGCGCCCGGAATGCGATACGGCAGCACTGATTGGCCAAACCAGACAGCCAAAACGACGATGCTTGCACCGACAGCAGGCCAAGTTCGTTCACGCAACGGCGTTCCTCGAAGCTGCCACTGTACCGGCAGCAGCCGCAACCCAGCAGTGACGACGGCGAGTGCGATGAGGCCGACGATGGCAATCGTCACCTGTGCAGACGGAGGGAGGTATGCACCCATTTCATTGTCCGGAACATTAAACACGAGCCAGACATTTCCCAAACCGGAATCTGTCATCGCAATCGAGTAAATCCACGGTATGCTGATTAATCCTGCGAGCGCGGTGGCATGAGCGAACGTAGGTCGATGCGGAATTGTGCCCGCAGCGAATGCAAAGAGGACGGCAGAAACGAAGCAAAGAAAGTAAAACACCGCTTGAAGTGGGGTTTCTTGAAAGAAGCGCCCGGTGTTCACTAGAGCGAGCAGAAACCAATACGGCCAGAAGAGGAAGGAAGCAATAATTACAAGACTGGACTTGTTCTTGAGCAAAAGGAAAACCGCGACGATTAGGAACAGAACCACGACAGAGATCAAAACAACTATGACACTGATGGACTCGCCAAGATCGCGCACGGGGTTTTTCCAGAAGGGCACCGTTAGGATCGGAAAGAGAACGGTGGCTGTCACCGCTCCCAGAGCGTGCAGGACGGCTGCGTACTTTAGACGCTTCTGTGGAGTTGAATCGCCAAAGAGAAAAGGGGGGTAGGCGAATACAAATAGCAGGGGAACGGCGCAGACGAATAGCCAGTAAAGGAGTAGCACTGACCATCTTCCCCCAGCTTCGAGACTGCGACTCAGAAGGAAAAGGGAACATGCCGCAGAAGCAACGAGGTAGATGATCTTGGTCAACGGTCCTTGCGGCCCTCAGTCCTGCTATAGGACGCGGCCTATAACATTGGACACCGTTGATCGAGTCCTCGGTCGTTACCCA
This sequence comes from Terriglobia bacterium, assembly GCA_963748935.1. Lineage (GTDB taxonomy): Bacteria > Acidobacteriota > Terriglobia > Terriglobales > Acidobacteriaceae > JAIQFF01. The sequence continues at coordinate 46,772 of CAVVLA010000020.1, read as the reverse complement.
CGTAACTAACGCTATCAGGCCATTACACGTTTTTGACCGAGGCCACTGAGCGTAATGGGGATTTTTCGCCAACCATGAGCGGCACCGTGGCGCAGGACCTTTTGGAGAAGCACGGGAGGAAGACCTGGGCTTACTTCTTTGCGACCCGCAGGAAGAGATGTTCGTCTTTTCGCTTCGCCAGTTCGGATTTGCCGTTTGTAACGGCCTCGTCGATCTGGGCAGAGACCATCGCTTTAAGAAATGCCCTGCATTGCTCGAAGAGGATGTCCAGGTCGGAGTTGGATTCGACAAACAGCTCGTAGGGCGGCTTGTTGTCGGTGTACGAGACGTGGTAGTGGAGGCCGAACGTCCCGAAGTCCTTACTGTTAGCAACGCGGCACGTCGGGGTTTTGATGTGGTCTGTTTTCGGCTCGTCCTGGCCGATCGCGCGGCTTCCCGACAAGATGATGAGAAGCCAGATGAGGGTTAGCCAGCTTCTTACGGCATAGCCAATACAGCAATCGCGAATCCTTCCGTCCATGGTAGCTCCTAGTTGGACTTGCTCTATTTCTCCGTTTCGAGGCTGGGAGAGCAATTGGCGCTTTTTTTTTTTTGTTGCTTCGTAGGTCTTGCTCCGCAGTTCGTCGGTGATCGACGAGGTTGCCGGGCCAGCTCATCACCCTGATCGCGGCGCCGAGTGGCGTGGAAATCTCTGCTGCTGGGCTTTATACTTTTTCGAGCGTTCGATATCGTCAAGCCGCCTCCGATACGCCGCCTCGAACGCCTTCCCGAAGGGGTAGGCATCGTGATCGACGACGTCGGAGCCGGTCTTTACGGCTCTGGCCGTAATGCAAATGGCGCTGCACTTCGGTCTGCTGTCGCGATAGTCGCACGCAGCGCGCTGTGAAATCTGGAGCCCATGGGAATTTCCGACCGATCTGCTGGGAAAGAAAAACGTCAATGGCCACCCGCACATTGAGGCCGTGCATCCCAGCGCCGCCTTGCCTGGAGGCGAGGTGCGCATCGTCGGCAGCGGCCTGCGGCCGCCGGAGTTGCGCCGCCCGCAAGTCCGTTTTGGCGAAGTCGAGGGCGCGGTGGTCATCAGCTCCGACAACTTTATGGTCGCCCGCGTGCCTCCCGGCGCTTCTTCCGGACCGGTGATCGTATCGACCAATGGCACGGCGAGCAACCCGCACGAGATCAAGGTTGCGGCCCCGATTGCCGAGAATCTTGCATCCGGTAACCAATCCTGCGCTCGATGCCGAGGGCAATATTTTCGTCACCTTCTCGGGATCGCGCGGGCAAAAGGTACCCGTGGCCATCTACAAAATTGACACCAATTACAACGTGAAGCCGTTTCTTGCGGAGATGACCAATGCCACGGCCATCACCTTCGACCGCGCCGGGCAGATGTACGTATCCTCGCGCTTCGACGGCACGGTGTACCGGGTCGCGCCGAACGGAACCATGTCCACCTACGCCGAGGGCATGGGAGTTGCGACGGGGATCGCCTTCGATCCCGCCGAGAATCTTTATGTAGGCGATCGCAGCGGCACGATTTTCAAGATCGGCAAAGACCGTCAGATTTTTGTCTTCGCCACGATCGAGCCCAGCGTCTCTGCCTATCACCTGGCCTTCGGTCCGCACGGCGACTTGTTCGTGACCGGGCCCACGACCTCGAGTTTCGATTCCGTGTACAAGATTGACGCTCACGGCAGCGTCTCGACTTTTTTCCGAGGGTTAGGACGTCCACAAGGCCTCGCGTTCGATGTCGCAGGGGAATCTCTACGTGGCCGCTTCCCTTTCCGGCAAGCGCGGTATCGTCAAGATTACACCCGACGCCAAGGCGTCGATCGAAGTGGCCGGCCAAGGACTAGTGGGTCTAGCCTTTGCTCCTGGTCGCTCCGCCGTACTGGCCACGACCGGCGCCGTGCATCACCTTTCATGGGGCGTGCAGGGAGCGCCGCTGGTGCCGGATCTGCCGGCGTAAGTCGCTAGCTGCTGGCTCCGCGCTCCCAGCATTTCATGGTATTGATCTGTCGTTCTCGACCCTCCTCTACGCCTCCCTTGGTTTCATTTACACTCTTAGCCGTGAACGCCGAGATCATCGCCATTGGATCGGAGCTGCTTACTCCTTTTCGCCAGGACACGAACTCGCTCTATCTCACCGAAAAGCTCAACCAGCTTGGCGTCGAAGTCATCTTCAAGACCATCGTTGGCGACAGCCGTGAACATCTCACCGGAGCGGCAACCCTGGCCCTATCGCGCGCCGACATTGTGATCTTCATGGGCGGCCTGGGACCGACGGAAGACGATCTCACCCGCGAAGCCGTAGCCGACGCGCTGGGCCTGGAGCTGCACCGCGATCCGGAAATTGTTGCCGGCCTGGAACGACGCTTCGCTCGGCAGGGGCTGGAAAATGTCCGCGAACAATCTCAAGCAGGCGGACGTGATCGCCGGCGCCGTGGTCCTGCCCAATGCCAACGGCAGCGCACCGGGCCAATGGATCAGCGGCAAGTATGAAGGGCAGGAGAAAATCATCATGCTGCTGCCCGGCCCTCCGCACGAACTCAAAGCTCTATTCGACGAGCAATGCATGGACCGTATGCGGGCCAAACTCCCGCCACAATTCATCGCAACGCGGGTCTTGAAGATCGGATTGATGGCCGAGTCGCAGGCCGATGCGCGCGTCGCGCCCATCTACAAACGTTACACCGATGTTCAAACTACAATCCTGGCCGGAGCCGGAGAAATCCAGCTCCACCTGAAAACCCGCGCCGCGTCGCTCGAAGCGGCCCAGCAGCGCGTCGATCAGCTCGCGGAAGAAATCGAAGAAGAACTCGACGACGCCGTCTTTTCCGACAACGGAGACTCGCTGGAGCAAATCGTCGGCTACTTTCTGCAAATGCGCAACGCGACGCTGGCGGTGGCGGAGTCATGCACCGGCGGACTGTTGGCAGAGCGCATCACTTCGGTGAGCGGCAGCTCGCGTTACTTTCTGGGTGGGGCGGTGGTCTATTCCAACGCGCTCAAGACGGCGTTCGCCGATGTTCCCGCGGCTCTGATCGAAAGGCATGGCGCAGTAAGCGCTGAGGTCGCCACCGCACTCGCTGAAGGCATTCGCAAACGCTGCGGCGCGACCCTGGGAATTGGGATCACGGGCGTCGCCGGGCCCACCGGCGGCACCGAAGAAAAACCGGTCGGCCTGGTTTTCCATGCCCTGGCATCCGACAAAGAAACTGAACTCGTCGAGAACAAAATTCCCTGGTGATCGCAAGCGCATCCGCTGGTACGCCAGCCAGCAGGCGCTGGACATGGTGCGAAGAAAATTGATGTGAGGCAGTCGTCGGTTTCAGTCGTCGGTCTTCAGTCGTCAGCAACACCCGCGTGGGGACAGCTGCCCCCGGCTGTCCAGCCCAGCGCAGCTCGCAGCCTCGCCTGATGACAACTCATATCTGGTGGCTGACGACCGAAGACCGACGACTGACGACTGACATGCGTGTCTTCATCGCTTTCGATATCGAAGAAGTCATCCGTGAGCGTCTGCGACTCTTCGTGGACGGAGTGCGCGGATTCGAACCCGATGCGCGTTGGGTGCGGCCCGAGTCGATGCATGTGACGTTGAAATTCATCGGGGAGAAATCAGCCGAGGCCGTGGAGGAAATCAAGCGATCTGTGGGCGCAATCCGAGCCGGGGCCTTTGAGATTTCGTTTCGCGGCTACGGATTCTTCCCCACTTCTAAAGCGCCACGCGTTTTCTGGATCGGCATCGAAGCTGGTCCGCAGCTTGCCGCTCTGGCCAAGGCAGTCGACGAGGCTACATTTTCTGTTGGCGTCCCGAAAGAAGAACATGCTTTCAGTCCGCATCTCACCTTGGCGCGCAGGGGAGGTTCGGGCTCGCCACGCTGGCGCAAAGGCGATGCTCCCAACCAGTCGTTCCAGCGCCTGCAGGAGAAATTGGCCGCAATACCAGCTCCCGAGTTTGGTACGATGACGGCCCGTGAGTTCTTTCTATACGAGAGTCAACTCGATGCGGGGCGGCTCGCGATACACCAAGATAGCGCGCTTTGGGTTAATGTAGCGCCCGGCGTCCCGCCGGCTGTCCGGCGGGCGTCTCGCCCGCCGTCCGCGCCTGTTCGCGAGCGAGACAGGAGTCTCGGAAGGCGTTGCCGCAAAGTGATTGCGGAATGCTTCAAGATGGGTGGGCGGGACGCCCACCCGACAGCCGGCGGGACGCCGGCGCTACAAATGATTATCTTCCTCACCGCCGTCTTCGGTTATCTGCTGGGATCGATTCCCTTCGGCCTCATCCTGATGCGCATTTTCCGGGGACAGGATATCAGGAAAACCGGTAGCGGCAACATTGGCGCCACCAACGTTGCGCGATCATCGCCGGCCCTGGGTCTGCTGACGCTGGTTTTGGACGCTCTCAAGGGATCTGCCGCAGTGTTAGTCGCAATCATGCTGAGCCGTGCCGACATCATGCGCTGGACCGATTCCAACCTTTCCTATTATCCCGAGCACTACTGGACGCCTACGCCAACGGTGGTGGCGATAAGAGCGGCCACCGCCGCCCTGTTCGCGGTTATTGGACATATTTTTCCGGTGTGGCTCAGGTTCCGGGGCGGAAAGGGTGTGGCGACCGGGTTGGGTGCTCTGTCCTTGCTGGCGCCCCGGGCTACGCTCCTTGCTGTCGGAATTTTTGTCGCGGTTGTAGTTACGTTTCGTTACGTCTCTCTGGGCTCAATCGTCGCGGTGGCGCTTTTTCCTTTGCTGGCGTGGCTGTTGCATGATTATGCCGGAGAGCCGAAAGTTCTGGGCCTAATGGCAATCGCTTCGCTGTTGATTATCGCCCGGCATCATCAAAATATTCGCCGGCTTTTGGCAAGGACGGAACCGCGTTTTCAATGGAGGCGTGGGTAAGGAAACAGGGGTGAGTAAACAGGGGTGACGAAAACAGGAGTGACGAAATAACGATGAGCAGGGTTGCAGTCATCGGCGCAGGAGCGTGGGGTACGGGTCTGTCCATCGTCCTGGGGCGCCGAGGCGGTCACCAAGTCACGCTCTGGGCGCACGAAAAGGAAGTTCGCGAGTCGATTTTAGCGCGGCGGGTGAACGAATTATTCCTGCCTGAACAATCCATTCCTGAAACCGTCTCCCCTACCGGCAGCCTGCAAGAGGCGCTGCACGAAGCTGAAATTGTGGTCAGTGTCATGCCGTCGCAGCATTGCCGGAATTTGTTCCAGCAGATGCGGCCGCACCTGAAACCCGGCATGCTCTTCGTGAGCGCAACCAAAGGTCTGGAGGAGAACTCTCTGCGGCGCATGACTGAGGTCATCTCGGAGGTGGTCACTTCTGGAAACGGTTTTTCGCCGCGCATTGCCGCTCTGAGCGGACCGTCGTTTGCCAAAGAGGTTGCTCGCGGCGATCCCACGGCCATCACCGTGGCCTCGCAGGACGCCGATCTCGCCGAAACTGTTCAGCGCGAATTCAGCGATCCCCGCTTCCGTGTTTATACCAACGACGATGTCACCGGGGTTGAACTCGGCGGCGCGCTGAAAAATGTCATCGCCATCGCTGCCGGTGTGTGCGACGGCCTCGGACTCGGTCACAATTCGGTTGCCGCGCTCATCACTCGCGGCCTGGCTGAGATGACGCGTCTGGCCGTAGCCTGCGGCGGCCGCCGCGAAACCATGGCCGGCCTTGCCGGCCTCGGTGATCTGGTGCTCACCTGCACCGGTGGCCTGTCACGCAATCGCAGCGTTGGCGTGGAGTTGGGCTGCGGACGGAAACTCTCAGAAATCATCGCCGGCATGCACGGCGCAGTCGCCGAGGGCGTCTTCACCACCCAGGCTGCAATTGGACTGGCGCGCGCCCGTGGAGTTGAGATGCCGATCACTGAACAGATGGACGCAATTCTGCACCACGCGAAACCTCCGGCGGACGCGATCCGCGACTTGATGGCACGCAGCGGTAAGAGCGAGGTAGCGCTGAGGTCTTAGCTTTCAGCTTTCAGCTTTCAGCTTTCAGCTTTCAGCTTTCAGCTTCTGGCTTTCGGCCTTTGGCGTCCTGAAATTCGTTTAACAACTTTGTCATCCCGACCGGAGCGGAGCGAAGCGAGCGAAGTGGAGGGACCTGCTTTTCTACACTCTACGGCGCTACGCGGCGATGTTTTGTTTGTGCAGAAAACTTCTCCTGATTCGGCTTCGGTATTCGACATGCCAGCCGCGCCGGTTCGGATGGTTTTAAAAAACATGTTCCTCCACTTCGCTCGCTTCGCTCCGCTCCGGTCGGGATGACAGGGTTTGAATTTGAAGTTCTAACTCCGGCCGCCAGCACCATCGCAAACTTAAGAGCTAAGTCTTTCGAAAGGTTACCCGTTCCCTTTCCCTCTGGGACAATGCGCCATGACTCGTCTTCGTTATTTACAACAACTAGCCGGGCCGGGTAATTGTTCCTCCTCCGTGAATCTAAAGGTACTTTCGTAACAGACATGGCCTTCGGTCTTCATGGAGCAGGCCGTCCAACCAAGTAAAATTTCAAGGAAGTCTGTAATCGCCAACCGCGGCGAAAATAGCGGCCGAGCCACTTTGTCCTTGAAGCTGCCCCTTCCATCCCGGATTTCAATTCTGTACGTGATCCTCAGCGTGCTGGTGGTGATCAGCGTCGTTCCGATGTATTTCTATTCATCGCAGGTGGAATCGATCAACCGCGAGCGCCTCATCACCAACGAGCGCCTGCTGCAGAACGCGGTGACCCGTTCCCTGGCAGAAGACATTGCGCTTCGGCAGGAATCGCTGCGCATGATGCTGGCCAATTTGTCGTCTGCTCTACAGGTAGCCAGCGGCGGCGACGTCACCGCCGAACACGTGGAAGCCCCCGAGTTGCGTGCCCTGCTCGAACATTTCGTATCCTCGTCCCCCGATCTCGCCTATGCCACCTTGCTGAATTCGGAGTCCAAGGGCATTTCGGCGGGACGCATCGCTCCCGACGCCTTTTTGCAACGCGACCTGGTGCGCGCCTACGACGCTGCGCGCGAAGGCCGAGCCTATAGCGGCCAGGCATTGGTCGTGGGCAGCGGCAAGAACGCGCGCACGGTGATGCTGGTCAGCACTCCGGTCATGTATGGCGGGCGCTTCCTCGGCATGATCGGAGCCGTGGAAGATTTGCAGTTTCTGATCCGCCGTCTGCAGGAAGTCAACCGCGGCGGGCTCACGCCTTACGTGGTTGACAGCGAGGGACGCCTGGTCGCCGGCGCCACGCCTGACTACGCCACGGGGCAGGACATGACGAACTCTGAGATTGTGCGCAACTTTCTCGAGCAAGGGGGCCAGGCGCAACTGGTCGCCGCCACCCGCGAGTTCAGCGTTACCGAAGGCAAGAACAGCACCAAGATGCTCGGCACCTACAGCCCGGTGGCCAATCTTGACTGGGCCGTGATCGTGCAGAAGCCTCGCGATGAGGCTTACCGCGGCGTATACGAGATGCAGCGCACCGCTCGGCTTCTGGCTCTGCTCGCCGTCCTGCTTAGCATTGGAATCAGTATTTTTGCTGCGCGCCGCATTACCAATCCTCTGGAAGTGCTTACCGCGTCCAGCCGGGCCATTGCCCGCGGAGATTTCTCCCAGCGGGTTCAGCTCGCCAGCCGCACCGAGATCGGCGAACTGGCGACGACTTTCAACACCATGTCCGAGGAGCTTGAGCAATTCGTGCTCGACCTCAAGCGCGCGGCCACGGAAAATCGTGAACTGTTTATGAGTTCCATCCAGATGCTGGCTGGAGCGGTCGACGAAAAAGATCCCTACACTCGTGGACACTCCGACCGGGTTACGCGTTATTCGCTGATGATCGCGCGCGAGATGGGGCATCCCGAAGAGTTTCTTGAAATCGTGCGCGTATCCGCGCAGTTGCACGACGTCGGCAAGATCGGGATCGAAGACCGCATCCTAAAAAAGCCCGGCGCGCTGACGCCCGAAGAATTTGAAATCATGAAGACCCATACCACCAAGGGCGCCAATATCCTGAGTCCGGTGGCACAGTTGAAGGACATGATTCCGGGCATCGAACTTCACCATGAATCGCTTGACGGGCGGGGCTATCCCCGCGGTCTAAAAGATTTGGAGATTCCGCTGCTGCCGCGCATCATCGCCGTGGCCGATACCTTCGACGCCCTGACCACGAACCGTCCTTATCAGCAGGCGCACGATCCGGAAGCGGCGCTGCGAATCATCCACAATCTTTCGGGCAAGCGGCTTGATCCAACTGCCGTCGCCGCTTTGAGTGCGATCTATGAACGAGGCGAAATCCGCATCCAGCAGCCGATTGTGCAAGCGGCTGCGGCCGGCTCCCAGGCCTCTTCCGGCAAGTCATTGACAACCCCGTCGTCCTCGCCCGAAGCCCGCGCCGATGTCATCGCCGCCGTGGCCGAAGTAACCGCGCGATGATTCCAACCAGCTTTTCTTTGCGTCCTTTGCGGCCGTCTTCGCGAACTTTGCGGTCAAAAGCCATTAACCGCAAAGTTGTAGAGCATCCCAACATCACGCCGCCCGCTATAATTGAAATCAGGACTCTACTGTCCCGAAAATTTCATGATTCAAACTCTTTTTGGCAGCCTGGACGAACAGCAGAAGCCCAGTTTCCTCGAGCGCATGAAGGAAGCGGTGACGCGCACTCGGGACGGCCTGAGCGAGCGCATCGAAGAAGTAGTCTCTTTCGGCAAAGAGATTGACCAGGCAACCCTGGACGACCTTGAGGCCATTCTCCTAAGCGCGGACTTGGGCACCAGCACCACTCACGAGATCCTGGAAAAACTTCGCGAAAAAGCCAACTACAAGCAGATCAAGAATGTGGATGAGCTTAAGCGGCTGCTGAAAGAAGAAATCCTCACGATTCTGGCTGCCGTCGATTCACAACCAGTTTCCAAGGTAGAGGGAACGCCTGAGGTGATTCTGGTTGTAGGCGTGAATGGCACAGGGAAGACAACGACGATCGGCAAGCTGGCCCAGGTTTTCCGGTCTGAAGGAAAGACGGTTTTGCTGTGCGCCGCGGACACTTTCCGCGCAGCAGCCATCGAACAGCTTGAGGTGTGGGGCGAGCGCACCGGCACAGAGGTCATTCGCACCAAGGTGGGCGGAGATCCATCAGCCGTGCTCTTTGATGCGCTGCAGGCGGCGGCGGCCCGTCACACCGACTATGTGATCGTGGATACCGCGGGCCGGCTTCACACCAAAACCAACCTCATGCTGGAACTGGAGAAGATGCGAAGGACCGCGCAACGCATCATTCCAGGCGCACCTCACGAAACGTTGCTGGTGATGGACGCCACCACCGGACAGAATGGTTTGCAGCAGGCGCGGAATTTCACAGAGTCAGCTGGCGTAACCGGCATCGTGCTGACCAAGCTCGACGGTACTGCCAAAGGCGGGGTGGTAGTTGCCATCTCACGCGAGATGGGCGTTCCGGTGCGCTATGTGGGCGTGGGGGAAAAGGTTGGGGACCTGTTGCCTTTCAATCCCAGGGATTTCGTGGATTCCTTGTTCGCCTAGGTTAAGAGCGGGCTCTCCCTTGCAACTCACTCGGGGCAGCCTGTCCGCCGTTTTTACGCAGTAAAGCTCGTTCGCGACGAAAAATCTCGATGACTTCTAAGAAGCCCGTTAAACGCGAAGGCCGGAACCGGCCAGGAAAACCTCCGGAGCCCTATGAGGACCGGCCTTCGCAGTTCAGCCGGGAGCAGGATGAATCGTTCCTTCAACAGGCGCTCAGACTGGCGCGTGAAGGAATCGGTTTAAGCTCGCCCAACCCATGCGTGGGCGCCGTGATCGTGGATATCGTGGGCAAGGTCGTCGGCGAGGGCTCTCATACCTTTGCCGGCGTCAAGCATGCAGAAGTTCTCGCGCTCGAGCAAGCCGGAGAAAAGGCCCGCAGCGGGGTTCTCTACGTCAATCTCGAACCTTGCTCCCATCAAGGTCGCACCGGGCCTTGTGCCGACGCCGTCATCAAGGCCGGCATTCGTCGTGTGGTGGCTTGCATGCAGGATCCCAACCCTCTGGTCTCGGGAAAGGGATTCGAACGGCTGCGCAAGGCCGGAGTCTCGGTCGCTTCGGGAATTCTCGAGGACGAAGCCAAAACGCTGAACGAGCCCTTCGCCAAATACATTCGCCAGCGAATCCCGCTGATCACGCTGAAGGCGGCGATGACGCTCGACGGAAAAATCGCTCCTCCTCCCAGCGAGTCACACCGGCCCACTGCTCTCGGCGGCGGCGGTACAACGGGAGGTTGGGTCACTAGCGAGATTGCCCGCGCCCACGTGCAGGAGTTGCGGCACCAGCATGACGCGATCATGGTCGGTGTAGGGACGATCATCGCTGACGACCCGTTGCTCACCGATCGCAGCGGGCTACCGCGCCGCCGTCGTCTGCTGCGCGTTATCGTTGACTCCCGCCTGCGTCTGCCTCTGGAGTCGCGCGTGGTCAAAACTGCAAGCGAAGATGTGCTGGTACTCTGCTCCTTCGCCGAAGAGAAAAGAAAGCGGGAGCTGCAAAATCAGGGAATCCGCGTCGAGCAGGTCCCGGTCGGCGTCGGAGACGGCCGTCCCGATATGAAAGGCATTGTCCGCTGTCTCGGAAGCATGGAGATCACCAGCTTGCTGATCGAAGGCGGGGCCATGATCAACGGAGCGGCGCTGGCTTCGGGCATCGTCGATAAGGTATTCCTGTACTACGCGCCTAAGATTCTGGCCGGCACCGGATCGGTGCCGTTCGCCACCGGCGTCGGTTTCGAACGCATGAGCGACGCGGCTCATGTGAAGGCAATCAAGTTACACCGATTTGGCGAAGACTTCGCGGTAGAGGGATACTTGCGGGATCCGTACGCGGACTAGGCATTTAGCAATTGGCAATTGGCATTGGCAACTAGCGAGCGGCACTTGCCACGGCCCTTCTCGCTTTAGCTAAATGCCAAGTGCCAATTGCTAAATGCTCTTTGGAGACCCCTAATGTTCACCGGCATTATTGAAGAAGTCGGACGCGTGGCTGCGATCGCCAACCGCAACGGGCAGCGCCGACTTACGGTTGCGGCGTCGCGGCTGACCGGAGAACTAAAGAAAGGCGACAGCATCGCCGTCAGCGGTGTCTGTCTTACCGCGGTTGAAATAACGCCCAAATCTTTCGCTGCGGACCTGGCCGAGGAGACCTGGAAACGCACGTCCTTCTCGCGCATCAAGAAAGGTGCTTTGGTGAACCTGGAGCTTCCCATGCGCGCCGACGGTCGTTTTGGCGGACACATCGTCCAGGGTCACGTCGATGGCACCGGCAAGTTCATTGCCCTGGACCGGATTCGTGGGGCAGAAGATTACTGGCTACGGATCGAGATCCCCCCAGAGCTTGCGCGCTACGTCATCTTCAAAGGTTCGCTCTCGATCGAGGGCATCAGCCTGACGGTCGCGAAAATAGAAGGGACAAGGGTAACAGCAGCAATCATTCCGCACACTGTGCAGATGACCAATCTGAACTCGCTTACGGCAGGCGACCCGGTGAATCTGGAAGTCGATATGGTGGCCAAGTACGTCGAAAAGATGATGAAGGGTGAGTCTGCGGGCTCGACACCCGCAAAGTCGGCCATCACAGTGAAAAGATTGGTGCGCGAGGGATTCTAGAAGCACTCACGGAGTCGGACAATTTTCGTCGGCCGACCGCTGAGCGGAACGCCCGTTCACCTCAATCGACGCCCCGATTCCCGGCTCATCCAACTTGAGGAACTCCTGCACGATAGGCTCGTCACTTCTCTCCATTTCTTCGTAGGTTCCAAAGAAGATTGCTTTCGCCTCATGGAGAAAGACCACTCGGTCGGCCAGTTTTTTCGCCAGGCGCATGTCGTGAGTCACCACCACACTGGTCAGGTGCAATTGAATTTTCAGGCGCTTGATAAGGTCTCCGAGCAGTTGCGCCATCAGCGGATCGACCATGGTCGTGGGTTCGTCATAGAGAACGCATTCGGGCTGCGCAGCCAGCGCCCGCGCGATCGCCACCGAGCGCTTCATGCCCGTCGACAAATCCGACGGCAACTGCTCGCGCATCTCTTTCACGCCCACCATGTCCAGCAAGCCATCCACGATCTGGTAGATCTGATCTTCCGAAAGCTGGCGCCGCTCGCGCAGCGGGAATGCCACGTTCTCACCCACCGTAAGCGAATCGAACAGAGCGCCATTCTGAAAGACGATTGTCACTTTCTTGCGAATGCGCTCCAGATCTTCTTCGCCATAGTCGGTGATGTCCTCGTGAGCCACAATCACCCGGCCCGAATCCGGCTTGAGAAATCCCATGATGTTCATTAGCGAAACCGACTTGCCGACTCCACTCCGGCCCAGGATGCACACTGTCTCTCCGGCCATCACGCTGAAGCTGACGTGGTCGAGCACGCGATTGTCGCCAAAGGCCTTGGAGACATCTTTGAACTCGATATACGGTCCTGGATTTCCGTTGGTAGCCATGTCAGTGCCGTCTTCGGTCTTTGGTCGTCGGTCTTTGGTCGTTCGCCGTTCTGCGTTTGTTCGGGCTTTCTGCCCGGGGGACGAATCTCATCATAACGCTTCGGAGCGCGGCTTCCTCCCGGTTTTTCAGGCTGGTTTCGCGGGGAGGCGGGTCGCGGCATCGCATATTTTTGCGTCTTCCCAGTCTTGTGGAGTGTTCAGATTGCGGAACATCTCTTCGGAGAAACCATGGCGCTTCAATTCTTCCGGCTCAATCATTTTGGTCTCGACTTCTGCGAATAGTGGATCGATCTTGTTTTCTCCTGCGCGCAGTGAGCGTTCTGCGACCTCCGCGAAGCGGCGCCGATAAACCGCACACAGGGGCTGCAATCTTCCACCAGATCTTGGCACCACGACCGTTGCCAGCGGTTTCGCGGCCCTGGCTAGCCAGATAGTTAAGGAAACTCGACTGGAGAAACGGCAGATCCACTGCCAACATCAGATTCAGGTCAGTGCCCGTGGCACCCAGTGCGGCGTGAATCCCGGCCAACGGCCCGCAATCGGGATACACATCTTCGACCACTGGGCCAAACCCGCAAATTTCGTCTGCGCTGCCGACGATCCACGGATTTCCGTCTATCGCTCGTTGCCAATTCCAGAGCGCGCGCCAAAAGGGTACTTTGGCCGAGCTGTAGAAAGGCTTTGTCCTGGCCCATCCGGGAGCTCCTGCCGCCAGCCAGGACGAAAACGGTGACCGGATCCACGCGCTGATGATACACGCCCAAGTTGTTGCTTTTACGGTCTTGAACTGCTTCATTTCCGCGGCGCGATAGAATGGCTTATGGTTAGTCCAAATTTTGCAACTCGAATCACAAAAACCGAGGAATTTCCAGCCAGTTGCGGGACCATAATTTTATTACCCGAAAGTAACCTAGCCCAACTGCCGACCGCCGTTGGATGATAGTTCGTCCCGGTGCTCCCCTCCCGGTATACAACCATGCCGCAGAAGTTACTGGAAGTCCTCATGCTTGGCCGCTGCTCGCACGAATTTTCCTGGCCTCGGCGCGCTGCCGACGGCCACTATTACCAGGTGTGTCTGCTCTGTGCCGCGGAGTACAAGTACGACTGGAAGACCATGAAGCGCATCAAGCGAGCGGACAGTGAGCCCGAAGCAGCCGCTGAGCCGCAGCGCGGACGCATTCAGAAAAAGCCGACCTGGGTGCCACGCGCCCGGCGGTTGAGCCTGCAGGCTCCACTTCGCTATCGGCCTAAGGGTTTGGGAACCTGGCACGAGGGCACCGTCGAGAACCTCAGCCAGTCTGGAGTTCTGCTGGTTCGGACCTCAGCAATTGCCGGTGAACACCCTGGTGGAAATGGTGTTCGAGATGCCGGAGGAAATTTCCGGCCAGAAAAACAGCACCGTCCTGTGCCAGGGACGGATCATTCGCCGTAAAGATGAGCGCAATAAGGAATTGATCGGGCTGGCGGCCTCGATTCTGGACTACAAATTCTCTGCGTCAGAACTGATCCGGGAGCGAGAACTGCCCCGCACACTTCGGCCCGGGCTCGCATAAACGGCTCGCAACCAGGCCTAAGTGGTTCTTCGGAACCGCCAGTTACGCGTGGTGCCTGCCGGGCCGGGCAGCATAATTTTGCCCAAGACCAATAGCCTTTCTGCATCTAAACTAGATATAGACCGGGTTTACCACAATCAGGAGTGATTCCTATGAAGGCGAAATTTTCTCTCTACGTCACCACGATTCGCTTTTCGCGGCTCTGACGGTTGGGGTGGGCTGCACCAAGGCCCCGAATGACGCCCAACTTACCAGCGACATCCAGAACAAGCTGGTCGCGACTCCGGCCTGCAAGGCAAGCAACTCGGCGTGAAAGCCGAAGAGCGGAACCGTCACCCTGACCGGAACCGTGGACAACGATACGTCAACGCGAAGCTGCAGCTCGTTATGCCGCTTCCGAGCCCGGGGTTAAGCAGGTCATCAATAACCTGCAGGTGGCTGCTCCGCCGCCGGCCGAGGCCGCACAGACCACGCCACCGCCCGTGGAGGAACCAAACCGTCGCCCGCTCCCGCCTCCAAGCCACGGCACGCGAGCCTCGTGAGCGCAACTCATCGTCCTCGACTAACGATACAACTTCTCCGCGCCGGTGGCTGCCATGACGCCTCCACCTGCGCCGGTCGCAGTCGGTGCCGGCGACGCCGCCCCCTCCGCCGCCGCCCCAGAAGGTCACAATTCCTTCAGGGACCACGTTGGCAGTGCGCCTGGTCGACACCATTGACTCGGAGACAGCGCAGCAGGGCCAGACTTTCCACGCCACGCTGGACTCGCCGCTGGCGGTCGACGGCGAAACCGTGATTCCTTCCGGCTTCGACGTTGAGGGCCATATCGTGACCGTGCAGAGCGCGGGCAAGTTCGCAGGACAGTCACTGCTCGTGCTGCAACTCGATCGATTTCTTCCGGCAGGTAAGAACTACAACATCCAGACCGATCAGTATTCCCGCAAGGGATCTTCTCGCGGCAAGAACACTGCGGCGAAAGTCGGTACCGGCGCCGGCATCGGAGCCATCATCGGCGCCATCGCCGGCGGCGGCAAGGGAGCTGCGATCGGCGCGGCGGCTGGCGGTGGCCTGGGTGGCGGAGTGCAGGCAGCTACCAAAGGTCAGCAGATCAAGCTGCCGTCGGAAACGGTACTGAACTTCACTTTGCAGGCTCCGTTGACGGTGGTGGCCACCAACAAAGGGCCGAACTCGGGACGTCACCGTTTGCATCGACTCGGATTCAAATCAGGCGCCGGATCAATCAGGACCGGATCAGTCCGGACCAGATGGTCCAAACCAGTCAGATCCGAATCAGTAAAGTTTTGTAAAGAATTTCAGACAGGGTCGGCCTTTGGGCCGGCCCTTTTTTGAACCTCTCAAATCAACCTGAAGCGGCCCCAAAATTTACACCCAACGCTGATATGGTTCATCCAATCAGTTTTGGGTATGTAGTCTCTTAAGAGGCCTTCATGTGGATTGTTGCGCTGGCGCTGCGCCGGCCCTACACCTTCGTCGTTCTCGCCCTGCTTCTGCTGATCCTCGGCCCGATCGTCATTTTCCGCACGCCCACTGATATTTTTCCGAATATCAACATTCCCGTGGTCAGCATTCTGTGGAACTACACCGGCCTGAACTCCCAGGACATGGCCAACCGGATCGTGACGCTCACCGAGCGAACGCTCACCACCACGGTGGACGACATCGAGCACAGCGAGTCGCAATCGCTGAACGGGATCGCGGTGGTGAAGGTATTTTTCCAGCCGCACGCGAATATTGAGAAGGCGATCGCGCAGATCACGGCGATTTCTCAGACGCAGTTGCGGCAGTTGCCGCCGGGCACCACGCCGCCGCTGGTCATCACCTACAACGCGTCCACTGTGCCCATTCTGCAGCTGGCCTTGTCGGGGCAAAAGCTTTCCGAGCAGCAACTCTTCGACTACGGCGTGAATTTTATTCGCACCCGGCTGGTCACGATTCCCGGCGCTGCCATTCCCTATCCGTACGGCGGCAAGCAGCGCCAGGTGCAGGTGGATCTCGACACCAACGCGCTGCAGTCGAAAGGCCTGTCGCCGATGGATGTGGTCAACGCCATCAGCGCCCAGAACCTGATTCTGCCCTCCGGAACCTCCAAGATCGGCCAGTTCGAATACGACGTCGACCTGAACGGCAGCCCGCAAACCGTGGCGGAATTGAACGACCTTCCCATCAAACGCGTTGGGAGCACGACGATCTACATCCGCGACGTGGCCTACGTGCGCGACGGCTTTCCGCCGCAAACCAACATCGTTCGAGTCGATGGACAAAGGGCTTCCCTGCTGACCATTCAGAAAACCGGAAATGCCTCGACGCTCGACATCATTTCCGGGATCAAGGCGATGCTGCCGCAGAATCCAGGCGCAGGTTCCGCCGGAATTGCAGATCAAGCCTCTGGCGGATCAGTCGATTTTCGTGCGCGCCTCCATCGACGGCGTGGTTGCGCGAAGGTCTGATCGCGGCCTGCCTGACCGGCCTGATGATTCTGATCTTCCTGGGCAGCTGGCGCAGCACGGTGATCATCGCGGTTTCCATTCCGCTTTCGATTCTCACCTCCATCATCGTCATGAGCGCGCTGGGCGAGACCATCAACATCATGACCCTGGGCGGGCTGGCGCTCGCCGTCGGCATTCTGGTGGACGATGCCACCGTCGAAATCGAGAACATCAACCGCAATATCGCCGAGGGCAAGGAAATTCAAAAAGCGATTCTGGATGGCGCCCAGCAGATCGCCGTTCCGGCATTTGTTTCGACGCTGGCCATCTGCATCGTGTTTCTGCCCATGTTTTTCCTCACCGGCGTCGCGCGCTACCTGTTCGTTCCGCTGGCGGAGGCGGTGGTGTTCGCCATGCTGGCGTCCTACCTGCTGTCGCGGACGCTGGTGCCGACCATGGCCAAGTATCTGCTTCGCGGCCATGAGCAGGAAGCCGGACATCTCAATACCGACGAGCCGCAATCCCCTGGTGCGGATGCAGGTGAGGCTTCGAGCTGGCTTTCGAGAGATTTCGCGACCGCTATCACGAGGTGCTGGAGCGTTGCCTGCATCACCGGGCAGCTTTCTTGTGGGGCTTTGTGGCGGTTTCGCGTTGGCTCGTTCGTGCTGCTCGTCCCGTGGCTGGGGCGGGATTTCTTCCCCAAAGTCGATGCCGGTCAATTCAAGCTGCACCTGCGAGCACGGGCGGGCACGCGAATCGAAGAGACCGCGAGTCTTTGTGACCGGGTTGAAGCCTTCGTCCGCGAACAGATTCCGCCCCAGCGAAATCTCCAGCATCATCGACAACATCGGTCTGCCCTACAGCAGCATCAATCTTTCCTACAGCAACTCAGCTCCGACCGGTCCGGCTGACGCCGACATTCTGGTCACCCTGAACAAGGACCACCGGCCGACGGAAGAGATATGTCCACGATTTGCGCCTGAAACTGCGAGACCAGTTTCCCGGCGTGGATTTTTCTTTTCTGCCCGGCGGACATTGTCAGCCAGATTCTGAACTTCGGTCTTCCGGCTCCGATTGATATTCAGGTCGTCGGATATAACCTGGAGCCAGAATCGCCAGTTCGCCAACAAACTGCTGCGACGAATCGAAATGGTTTCCGGAACCGCTGATCTGCGCATCCAGCAGCCGTTCGATGAACCGCATCTGCACATCGATGTTGACCGGACCAAGGCGCAGCTGGTCGGCTTCACGCAGCGCGACGTTGCGACCAACCTGCTGATTTCGCTGAGCGGCAGTTTCCAGACCACGCCGACTTACTGGCTCAATCCCAAGAATGGCGTGAGCTACTCCATCGCGACGCAAACTCCGCAGTACCGTGTCGACACCTTGCAGGAGCTGGAGAACATTCCGGTCACCGGCGACTTCTGGCGCCAGGCCGGCGATTCTGGGTCGCTGGCTTCCATCCAGCGGAGCACGGGAATGGCCCTGGTGTCGCACTACGACATTCAGCCGGTGATCGATATCTACGGATCGGTTCAGAGGCGCGATCTCGGCGGAGTCGCCGATGAAATTCAAAAGATCGTCGACGACAGCCGCAAGGAACTGCCGCGTGGTTCGGAACTGGTGATTCGTGGACAGATCCAGACCATGCAGTCTTCGTACTCGGGGCTGATCTCCGGGATTGGCTTTCGCCATCCTGCTGGTGTACCTGCTGATCGTGGTGAACTTTCAATCCTGGCTGGACCCGTTCATCATCATCTCGGCCTTGCCGGCGGCGCTGGCCGGAATCGTATGGTTCCTGTTCGTCACCCACACCACCATCAGCGTGCCGGCGCTGACCGGGTCGATCATGTGCATGGGCGTGGCCACGGCCAACAGCATCCTGGTGGTCAGCTTTGCCAAGGAGCAGATGGAAGAAGGCAAGGATGCTTTGACGGCCGCGCTGGCAGCGGGATTCACCCGCTTCCGCCCGGTGCTGATGACTGCCCTGGCCATGATCATCGGCATGGTGCCGATGGCGATTGGTTTGGGCGAGGGCGGAGAACAGAATGCTCCACTGGGCCGGGCGGTGATCGGCGGGCTGATTTTTGCTACGGCGGCGACCCTGTTCTTTGTGCCGGTTTTCTTCAGTCTGTTGCACGGCCGTCGTGACCGGACTAACCAGTCAGTTAAAGCTGAATCCGGCGCTTAGCTATAATCATCAATATTTTCATATGTTTCGGGAGCACAAATGAAGGTGGAAAACGAGAGCGGCGTTTTTAGAGAGATCGGCGCAACAGATTCGGGCCGGCCAAGCCCAAAAAATCGCCGCTCTTCGTGGTGGATTGTCCTGCTTGCGGTGGTGACCGCGGTTCTGCTGGTAGTTTTCGGCATTTTGCCGCGCATCCAGGCGCGAACCGCTCTACGGCAGGAGACCGCACGAGATGGCGGTGCCCACGGTCGCCGTGGTGCAGCCCAAGCGCTCCGCTCCTGCGCAGGAAATCATTCTCCCCGCTAACGTCCAGGCATATGCTGACGCCCCGATTTACGCGCGCACCAACGGTTACCTGAAGCGCTGGTATGTAGACATTGGGGCCCACGTAAGAGAAGGACAGCTCCTGGCCGAAATCGATACGCCGGAAGTCAATCAGCAACTGCGGCAAGCTCGCGCCGATCTGGCCACCGTCGCAGGCCAATCTGAATCTCTCAAAGATTACCGCAGACCGCTATGCGGGCCTGTTGAAGACCGACTCGGTTTCCAAGCAGGAAGCTGACAACGCCGCGGGAGACTACGAAGCCAAGCAGGCCATCGTTGCAGTCCGCGCAGGCCAACGTCAGGCGGCTGGAAGAGACGCAATCCTTTCAAAAGATCTATGCCCCGTTCTCCGGCGTAATTACGGCGCGCAATACCGATATTGGTGCGTTGATCGATTCCGGCAGCAGCGGCGGAACCAGGACTGAACTCTTTCACATCGTGCAGCCCAATCGACTGCGCGTCTACGTCAGCGTGCCCCAGGTCTACTCGCAGGCCGCAAAGCCAGGGCTGACGGCGGATCTTACCTTGTCGGAATTTCCCGGGCGCCGCTTTGAAGGAAAGCTGGTACGCACAGCGAACGCGATCGACCCAACCTCGCGTACTCTGCTGGTCGAAATATCGGTAGACAATCCGACCGGCCAACTCTTCACCGGCTCTTATGCCGAAGTGCATCTCAAGCTGCCCACACCGGCATCGTCGCTTATTTTGCCGGTCAACACGCTCCTTTTCCGGTCTGAAGGACTGCGGGTAGCCACCGTCGGAAATGACCACAAGGTCGAGTTGAAGCCGATCACGCTGGGCCATGACTTCGGGAGCGAAGTCGAAATCGTTGCCGGTTTGGAGGGCAACGAGAATGTAATCCTGAATCCTCCGGACTCGGTTGCAGCCGGTGAAACGGTCCGCATCGCCCAGAATGCTCAGGGGGGACAGTGAGAAGTCGGCCCTCGGACCTCAGACCTCGCAGGTCTTACTTTGGACATAAGACATCGAGTGTCTCGGATTTGATCCGGCTTCCGAGGGCTGAGGCCCGACGCCCGACGCCCGTTGTCGGAGCTCTGGTTCTGAGTCTGGCTCTGTTGAGCGGTTGCGCGGTTGGGCCGCGCTATTCAAAACCCACGACTCCTGCCCCTCCCAGCTACAATGAAGTTCCAGCCGACTGGAAAACGGCTCAGCCCAGCGATCAGATCGCCCGCGGCAAGTGGTGGGAGATCTTCGAGGACCCGCAGTTGAACGCGCTGGAAGAGCAGATCAATGTTTCCAATCAGAATCTGAAAGCGGCAGAAGCGCAGTTCCGGCAAGCACGGGCGCTGGTCCGATTCAACCGGGCAGCCTACTACCCCACGCTCACTGCCGGTGCTTCGGCTGCGCGCGAACATCTTTCGCAGAACCGGCCATTGGTCACGAGCGCCACTCCGACAAATGCCGCCGACCTGGTAATTTCATTTGATGTGTCCTATGAAGCAGACGTGTTTGGACGAGTGCGCCACACGGTGGAAGCGGCACGTGCGAATGCCCAGGCCAGCGCGGGCGATTTGGAGTCTGTAAGTCTGAGCCTGCATGCCGAACTGGCGTTTGACTACTTCGAGATGCGCACCCTCGATGCCGAGGAGCACCTGCTCAACTCGAATGTCACCTCCTTCGAACGAGCGCTTGATCTCACGCAAAGCCGTTATAAAGGCGGAGTGGCTTCGGCGGTGGATGTGGCCCAAGCCCAGACCCAGTTGGAGAATACTCGTACGCAAGCGATCGACGTGCTGATCCAGCGAGCGCAGAACGAACATGCCATCGCAGTGCTGACCGGACAACCCGCTTCCACTTTTGCGGTCCCGGCTGCGGCCTGGAACAACCCTCCGCCGGCGATCCCGCCAGGACTTCCCTCGGAGCTGCTGGAACGCCGTCCCGATGTGGCCGCGGCGGAACGGCGCGTGGCCGCGGCCAACGCTCAGGTTGGCGTGGCTCGGGCCGCCTACTTCCCGATCTTTAGCCTGACCGGCTCAGGCGGTTTTGAAAGTGGAGCGATCTCGACATTGATTCAAGGTCCGAGCGGATTCCTGACCGCGGGCGCATCTGCAGCCATCACTGCTTTCGACGTAGGACGCCGCCGTGCGGTGTCTGAGCAAGCCCGGGCCGCTTACGACGAGTCAGTAGCCAATTATCGCCAGACTGTCCTGACAGCTTTTCAGGAGGTCGAAGACAATCTTGCCGCCCTGCGAATTCTCAACGACGAAGCCAAGGCCCAGGAAGCAGCGGTGGCAGCCGCCGAGCACTCCCTTGATCTCTCCACCAACCGCTACAAAGGCGGCGTCGTCAGCTATCTGGAAGTAACCACGGCGCAGAGCACGGCCTTGGCCGACGAGCGCGCCGCTGTCGATATCCTGCGCCGCCGTATGACCGCCAGCGTTTCTCTCATCAAGGCCCTGGGCGGAGGATGGAACTCCGCCAACTTGCCTTCGGTGAAACTGGAATCGCGTCCCCAAACCGCGAACGGTCAATAACCCGCCCCAGGTAACCCCACGGGTGCTAATACCAAAGTAATCGAGAATTTAGCTGATGGTGCAGCTCTCCGCAGCACGTTAAAACATCTATAGATTTATAAGTATTCACTTTCAGGAGCCCGCGCCATGTCGTCGATCCCCCAGCACGAAGATGCCAGATTCGCGAAACAGCTAAACCGACTCGACCACTTCAACCGGTTCATTTCTGAGGTGGCGACCGCCATCGTTTCCGGCAACGGTGAGTTTGAGAGTGTCTTTAGCGTCGCGAACCGAGTCTACGACCGGTATTGTTCGCCTAAAGTCAGATTCATGTCTCGCCGCGATCTGGATGAATCGGGCAGGACCGCACTGAGCGCGTAGCGCGGTATTTCTCCACACCAACCACGTAGGGGCGGGCGCCCTCCGCCCGGCCGAGACAAACGGCAATTTCGTTTGAGACACAGCGAACCCCAGGCGAGCGCCCGCCCGGACGAGGTCCGGGCCAACGTGTTCGACATTGCGCCGCAATACAACTCAAAGGTATGCTCTCCCTCCATGATCCGCTCCGCCCTCGCAGGTATCTTCCTGCTGCTCCTAACTGCCGGTTCGTCGTTCGCGCAGCAACCCTTTCTTTCTTTTGAACAATGGGTCAAGCTCCGCGATGAGGCTAACGGCGCCGCTCCCTACGAAAACCTTCGATACTTGACCCGCCTGCATCGCGTGCCTGCCACCGCTGAGTTCGACCAGGCAGCCCAGTTCATTCTGGAAAGAGCTCGCGAATACGGCCTCTCGGAAGTTCAGAGCGAGCAGTTCCCTGCTGATGGGAAAACTCAGTATGGTCTGATGCGTGCCTATCTGGGCTGGAGGGTGGAAGCCGGCCAGCTATGGGAAGTGCGGCCGCAACACATGCTGCTGGGCGATTGGGCAACCGACCCGATCCGGCTGGCCGATTACAGCCACTCCGCCGAAGTCGAAACCGCATTGGTGGACGTCGGCGACGGATCGCATGAAGCTGACTACAGCGGCAAAGATGTGCGGGGGAAAATTGTCCTGGCCGACGGTGTGCTCGCGCGAGTCCAGGAACTGGCTGTCCTCAAATATCGAGCCGCCGGCATCGTAAGCGACATGCCCAACCAGACCACGGCGTGGTCAGGGCTGGATCGCACCCTGGTGCGCTGGGGACACCTCGAGGCGCGGGAATCTGCCGGATTTGCTTTCATGATCTCGAAGGAAACGGCGGAGTCATTACGGTCGCGTTTGGCGGCAGGACCCGTCGTTCTTTCTGCAAAAGTAAAAGCCGAAGTCGGCCCCGGCCATTGGACCGTGGTAAGCGGCGTGATCCCGGGCACCGATCCGGGAAGCGGTGAGATCATTTATAGCTGCCACCTGGACCACCAGCGGCCCGGCGCGAATGACAACGGAAGCGGTTGCGTGACCATTCTGGAGTCTGCGCGGATCATCTCGTCCCTGATCAGTAATGGAACTCTGCCGCGTCCCAAACGCACATTACGCTTTGTCTGGGGGCCAGAGGTCGAGGGGACGATGGCCTATCTGAGCCGCCATCCCGAGATTCGAAAGCGGCTGCGCGCCGACATCCACATGGACATGGTTGGCGGCGATCCTTTCAAGAACAAATCCATCCTGCACGTGACCGCTACCCCGTGGTCACTGCCCACCTTTGTTACCGACGTCGGCGCCGGATTGGCCGAGGTGATCCGCTCGGGGGCAGCGAAATATGCGGGCAGCGGTGACGCGCCGGAAGCGGCCATAGTCGAGAATCGGGCGGGAGAGCAAGGCACGCGCAACCTGTTTCTGTCGGATGTCACTTCCTATACACAGGGCAGCGATCATGACGACTATGATTCGTCCACCATCGCCGTCCCCTCACTCTACCTGTGCGACTGGCCTGACATTTACATTCACACCGACCACGATACGCTGCAACAAATCGACCCGACCAAGCTGCGCCGGGTGGCGTTGCTCGGCGCCGCATCGGGTTATGTCTATGCCACACTGGATGCGGACCGATCGCAGAACTTGCTTCCCTTCTTCACGTCTCAGTCCGAAATCCGTCTGGCGCAGCTGTTCGAGCAAGCGCAGCAACGGGTCAATGATCCCAAACTGGATCCGGATACCGCATGGTACGAGGCCCGGAATCTGATGAAGCAAGGCCTCATCCGTGAAACTAAGACTGTCCGTTCGCTGCTGGAGTTTAGCGGCGCAACGAACCAACCGGCTGTGAATGAAAAAATTCTTGGCGATCACGTAGGGACGTTCGATGCCTGGATCGATACAGAAGCCAAAGCGCGCGGGGCACAAGGCTCGGAACCGAAGGCGAAATGGGCAGCGGAGCCGGCGGCAAGAAAGATTCCGGTCCGTATCGGAGACTTCGGCCCGCTGACTTATCAGAATGACAACGTTCTTCGTGCGCGCCTGGGGGCGGAACGCGTCGCCAAGATCAAGCTGCTGAACAGCGAAGCCACGCCGCTGTTGAACGTGCAAGACACCTCGGAGCTCTACGCGTACGAAATCGTTAATTTCATCGATGGCAAGCGCACTGTGGGTGAAATCCGGGATGCGGTTTCGGCGGAGTATGGCCCGCTGCCGGTCGACCTGGTGAATGATTATCTCGAAGCCTGCCAGGAAGCCGGGATCGTTCAATGGAAATAAGCCGGCGACGAGTCGTCACTGCCTCGACTAGCTCACCGATCTCACCGGTTCCGCCGGCGCCGGAGATCTCCATGCTTCCGGAAATGTGAGATGCGGCATGGGAGGGGCCGCGAACAAGCGCTGACAGGGCTTGGCCAGCCACCGCGCCCAACGGGATGAACGCGAGACCCGGGCGCTGTCCGTCGCAATTCCGGTGTCGGCATACATCTGCCGGTAGATTTTCGAGATCAAGACAAAAGCCAGGCGGGCTCGCATGGATTTGATAAACCCGGACCGCGCCCAGATGTATTTAAGGCTGTAAAACGTGTCCCAAACGGACTGCGTGCGTTCGCGGATTTCTTCCGCCGACATGGTCGGGTGCGGCCAGTAGAGCTTGGGCCGGAGCGCCCGCGGGATGAGCCAGCGTCGCGTGATCGGAATGCCGGCAATATATTTGGGGGACGCATCCATATCTTTTTCCCAGCGGTTGAAGTCCACGGTCCCAGGATATGGAGTCAGCATGACAAACTGCGCAAACGCAACTTCAGCGCGAGCCGCAGCCAACGCGGTGGCGTCGAAGGTCTGAGGGCGGTCGCTGGGCAGGCCAAAAATGAACGAGCCAAGCACGTACACGCCGTGCCGGCGGAAGGTTCTCAGCTGCTCTATCAAGTCATCTCCGGCTGAATTGAACTCCTTATAAACGTCTTTTAATCCCTCCGGAGTTACCGATTCCACCCCGACGAGCGCGCCCTTAATGTTGGCGGTTCGCATGGCATCAAGAAATTCGGTGTCCTCCGCCGCTTCCATCGTTATCTGGGTAAAGAAAATCATGTCCGACGGAAGCTGCGCCAGGCGCGCCATGAGCTCAAAACGCTCTGCACGGATGGCTTTGAGCTCATTCAGCCGGCGGGTGTTGTGTTGCTCCGCAGCCAGGCGCAAATCGGTAAGGGTCACGGGGTAAAAATTGTCGTCGGCCAGTGCGATAAAGCGAAATCCGAGGCGTCGCAGTTGAATGACCTCCTCAATTACAACATCCGAGGCGCGCTGGCGCGGGCGTTGTCCGTCGGTGCGCCAGACCGAGCAAAAGGAACAATGCTTGGGACAGCCGCGAACCGTCTGCACCGAGGCCCACATGTAGCTCTTGCGCGGAACAAGATCCCAACGGGCCGGCAGGAACTCCGAAGCTTCAATCCGTCCCCCCTCATAAATCAACTGCGGCGTTCCGGAGCAGCAGTCCGAGAGCACCTTGGCCCACGCCACATCTCCGTCTCCCTTGACCACGGCGTGCGCGCCGCCCAGTTCATGGGCTTCGGCGGGATAGAGAGTGGCGTGAATGCCGCCAAACACAACGTAGGCGCCGCGTTCGCGGGCTATTTTCCCAATTTCATAACCGCGAAGCGCGTTGGCGGTGTGGATGCCAATACCGACGATGTCCCCGGGCTGAATCTCGAGTGGGTCTACCGCGTCCAGAGTTTCATCGACCAGACAGGGATCGCCAAAGCTTGCGGGCGTCGCCGCAGCCAGGACATACAGCCAGCGAGGAGTAATGACAGCCGTACCGAAAGAAACTTCGCTTGGATTGATCAGATGAACGCGCACTCAGTTGTGCCCTCCTTAGGCCGTCTTGCATAAGCAGGGCGTAGAGCTGGCGCCCGGAACCACATTCCTCGAATTACTTGCTGGGCTAAACTGAATCGCAGTTCTGCAGTTCGTCGCCCCAGTGTGGCGTGAATAGATAAATTGTTATATTTTGACGCGCCGCAAAACTGGTCAAAATTGACCACTTTCAGGGCAGGGGCGGCGTTATTCTGGGCATAGACCAATGAAATTATATTTTCAATCCGCCTCGCTGGGCGTGCCGCTGCTGATCTGTGTTGGAATGTTGCAGATGGCCGGCGCTCAACCGTCGGACACTGCGCCTCCGCCGCCGGTTCTGAGCACGGAAGAAGTGGTCAACAACCTGGTCCGAAAAAACCTGGAAAGGGCCCGAGCCCTGGGAGCTTACCAGGGTACGCGCACTTATCGTCTCGAGTATCACGGCTTCCCCGGCTCTCGCGCCGCTGAAATGGTTGTAGACATCAATTACAAGTCTCCGGGATCGAAAGAATTCACCATCCGTTCTGAAAACGGCTCCAAGCTGATCATCGAGCGCGTATTCAAAAGGATGCTGCAGAGTGAGAAAGACGCGGTTACCCAAGAGAATCAGCGTGGCGTAGCCCTTAACAACGATAACTACCGCTTCGCCATGGTTGGCCACGAAGAAACCGCAGGCAGCTCGGTTTACATACTTTCAGTCGAACCGCGCACCCAGAACAAGCTCCTATATCGCGGCCGGATCTGGGTTGACGCAAAGGACTTCGCGGTAACCCGCATCGAGGGAGAGCCTGCTAAAAATCCCTCGTTCTGGACCAAGGAAACACAAATCGAACAGGTCTACACCAAAGTGGGAGACTTCTGGCTCCCCCGGTCGAATCGCAGCTCGACCACAGTCCGCCTCGGAGGTCGCGCCCTGTTTACGATTGACTATCAAGACTACCGGATTACGGCCACCACACCCTCCCGAGAGGCCGATGGCAATATTGCCGGGTATAGGTAGCTTCACTTCGAGGAAAAGAGACGGACTCGCGCAGAGCCGCCCGACTCCTACTAACTAGCGGTACTTCCAATGACAGCAACAAGACTAACGAGTCTGCTGGTTGTCCTGGCTGTCCTCCAGTCGGTCGCCTGGTCCAGAACCGTTCACATTGAGACCGGCTTGATCGAAGGCACGCCGGACGGAACACTCACCGTGTACAAATCCATTCCTTTTGCCGCTCCGCCGGTGGGGCAGTTACGCTGGCGAGCCCCAGAGCCTCCGCTAACCTGGACCGGTGTCCGACGCGCGGACAAATTCGGCCCGATTTGTATGCAGAGCGGCGTGTCGGTTCCAGGCGCGGCAGAGGAGGCGGTCAACGAAGACTGTTTGACGCTGAACATCTGGACCCCGGCAAAGTCAGGAAACGACAAGTTGCCGGTGATGGTGTGGATCCCCGGAGGTGGATTTACTCAGGAATCCGCGTCGATGCCGCTTTATTGGGGAGACATGCTGGCCAGACGCGGTGTCGTGGTTGTGACTATCAATTATCGAGTAGGCGTCTTTGGCTTCCTGGCGCATCCGGAACTGACGCGCGAATCCCCGAATCACAGCTCTGGCAACTACGGATTGCTCGATCAGATTGCCGCCCTCGCCTGGATCAAACGCAATGTTGCTGCATTCGGCGGCGATCAGAGCCGGGTCACGATCTGGGGGCAATCGGCTGGCTCAATGTCGGTCAGTCTGCTCATGGCCTCACCGCTCGCGCGCGGACTGTTCCAGCGGGCAATTGGCGACAGTGGAGGGTTCTTTGTTCCTCCCGCGGCGACCGGATCGGCTGCCGACTGGTTCTTGACCGGAGCAGAACGGCAGGGTGTTAAGTTCGCCGCCGCCGTGGGGGTTTCATCCACGGCGGCGTCATCGCTCGAGGCCCTGCGCAAACTCGGCCCGCAGCAGATACTGAAGGCCAGCGACGCCGGGACGACACATCCGATCATGGACGGTTACGTACTTCCGGAGGAGCCCTACGACGCCTTCAGGGCCGGACACCAAAACGACGTACCTCTGCTGCTCGGCTCCAACGCCGAAGAGGCAAAGCCGCTGATAGCGAACATGGATGTGAAACTCACGACGTTCGGGGACGACGTCGGCAAGGCCTTCGGCGGCGACTCAATGCGCGACCTAGCTAATGAGTACCTGAAGATTTATCCCGCCAAGACCGATGCTGAGGCTCGCCAGACGCGCGCCAGGTTTGAGCGCGACCTGCGATTTGGCTGGGACGTGTGGACGTGGGCACGGATGCAGTCGAAGACGGGAAAGGGCGAAGTGTTTTACTACTATTTCAAGCATTCCCCACCCTATCCGGAAGGGTCGCCCTTCAAGAGTTGGGGAGCCGGGCATTGGCAGGAGTTGCGGTACGCATTTGACCACCTCGCTCAAATCCAATGGGCTTGGACTGATGCCGATCACGCGCTTGCTAACACGATGGCGGCGTATTGGACCAACTTTTCCCGGAGCGGCGACCCGAATGGCGCTGGTGTACCGGTATGGCCAAATTTCACGACAGGAAACGAACGTCTGATGAATTTTGACGGCACCGTTGCCGTGGCCGGCGTTCCCAATCTTACCGGGCTTCGCCTTCTCGATGACCACTTTGCCAGGCTGCGCGCCGCCACCTCAGCGCTGCAGAAATAGTGGTGGCTCGCTGATCGAATCTAGTCGTGCAGCACGATATTGAGCAACGAACTGTGAACCTGCAGCCCACCGTTGTAGTGAATGAAACCCAGTTTCCGGAAGCGGTTCATAAAAAAGCTGACGCGGGACCGCGTCGTGCCCACCATTTCAGCCAGGGTTTCCTGACTGATTTTTGGAACCACATTCTCCGGCACGCCGTCCTTGCCGAACCGGGCGAGCAGCAGAAGGATCCGGGCCAGTCTCTTCTCACTTGAGTTAAACAGCTGATCGACCAGATCCTCTTCGTAGCGGATATTGCGCGACAGCAGGTAGGCAACAAACATATCCGAAAAAGTGTGCTCCCGGTGAAGCGCCAGCATCATAGCCTTTTTCTCGATGCGCAGAAGCTGGCAATCCGTGATTGCGACGGCAAATCCCATACGCAGCGTCTGCCCGGCAAGCGCGCCCTCGCCAAAGAAATCTCCTGGATTCAGTATGCCGAGAGTCGCTTCCTTGCCGGCTTTGGATACGACGGTGAGCCTGACTTTACCCTTTTGAAGATAAAAGACGGCGTCGGCCCGATCTCCTTGCGCAAATATCGTTCGCTTTTTCGGAACCGTAAGAGATGTCCGGCCCTTACCGATCGTGGCTAAAAAACTGGTCGGGTCGAAATCACGATTTTTTCGGGCTGCCGCCGTACTCATCGCATCTGATTTTAATCCACGGCCGGGGTCTTTTGAACCCAGATTGAGGCCCGGGCGGAATCCGTAGTGTTCTAGGTTTCTTTGCGAGCTTGGCGACCTTTGCGGTTAAGACTTTGATCCCCTCGCAAATCATCCAAGATTCTTGAACCGCAAAGTTCGCAGAGCACAGCCGCAAAGAGCAAAGGTTGCGGCAATCTGGAAAAGAGAGCTACGGGCTTACTGTGATCTGCCTGCCGGAATATTCCACAGTCTTGTCAGGCTGAGCGGCTGGACTTATTCCTGCTCCGTGGTTCACGTCCACAAACACCACGCGGAAAGTTCGGCTTTCCAGCATGCCCGGAAACTGGCCCTTGCGATCGCCAATCGTGAGCGTGCGCTTGGCGTCGTCCCAGTGAAACGGAATGGTTGCGTAGAGGTTTTTTTCGTAGTTGTAGTTGTCGTTTTCGTCTTCGTACAGGGTGAAATCCCCGTCCGCGCCTCGGTAGATTCGCAGTTCGATCGGGTCGGCGGGCTTTTCCGTGGACCATTCTTCATCCGGCCCCAACGGAAGAATCGATCCCGCGCGGACGTAGAGCGGCATCCGGTCCAGTGGAGCATCGGCCTCAACACTTCGCTCCCCTGCAAGAGCCGATCCGCTCCAGAAGTCGTACCACTTCGACGGCGGCAAATAGAGCCGCCTTGTTGTGGCCGTGGGCTCAGTCACCGGGTTGACCAGAAACGCCGGGCCAAACATAAACTGATCGCCGGTGTTCTGCGCCTGCACGTCGGAGCGGAAGTCCATGACCAGGGGACGCATCAAGGTATAGCCTTCGCTGGTTGTCTTCCAGGCCAGCGAATATATGTAAGGCAACATGCGATAGCGCAGGCGGTCAAAGTTCACCAGGATTTTCTGCGCTTCCGGCCCGTATGACCACAACTCGTTCTGATCGGTCTTACGGGTTCCGTGGACGCGCAGAATAGGATTGAATGTGCCGAACTGAAACCAGCGCACGAACAACTCCCGGTAGGCTGGGTCACCGGGATCCCCCGAAACGAAGCCGCCAATGTCAGTGGTCCAATAAGGAATGCCCGAAAGCGCAAAATTCAAGCCCGCCGGAATCTGCCGCCGGAAGGTCAAAAAATCAGAGTTGATATCGCCCGACCACGCGGTCACACCATAGCGCTGATCCCCGGCAAATGCGGAACGAGAGAGAATGAAAACGCGCTTCTTGTCAGACGCGCCTCGCTGTCCGTCGTAAACCGCGCCCGTGGTCATAAGCGGATAAATATTCACGTACCGGTCGCCGCTGCCGATGGCGAGTTTGTGGCCCAGCAGAACATTTTCTTCTTGGCCTTCAGTCTCGGGTTCAGTAGTGTCCAGCCACCAGGCGTCGATACCGATTTTGAACAAAGCCTGATCCATCAATTGCCAGTAATATTTGCGGGCTTCCGGGTTGGTCGCGTCATACACCGCCATGCCGGAGGTGTGGTAAGGCGGTTTCGCGAACTTGAATTTGTCCACAAACCAATCGCGCTTTTCCATCTCGTCATAAACTGCGGAGCCCGGTTCGAAGAATGGCCAGACGGAGATCATGAGGTGGAAGTTCTGCCTGGTGCAGTTGATCGACCATGGCCTTCGGGTCGGGGTAATTCTTGTTGAAGACGTGCTCGCCCTTGCGGTTCCACCAAAACCAATCCTGCACGATGTTGTCGGCGGGAATGTGTAACTCCCGGTATTTGCGCGGCGATTCCCAGAATTTCCTCTTGCGACTTGTAGCGGTTCTTGCACTGCCAGAAGCCATACGCCCACTTGCCGAACATCGGCGCCTGCCCGGTCAGCTCGCGGTAGGCGGCAATGATCCTGTCAAAGTCGGGACCGTAAAAGAAGTAATAGTCGATGTTGTCCGCCACTTCTGAACTGATATACAGATAGTTCGCGAAGCGGTTGTTGAACCGGCTGCGTGAATCGTTGTTCCAGAAGATGCCATAGCCGTTGCTCGACAGCAGCAACGGCACCGAGATATTCGAGTTGTCCTGCGAAATATCCACCGACTCGCCACGATAGTTCCACACCCCGGCCTGGTGCTGGCCAAGACCGTAGAGCGCCTCGTGGGAGCCGTATATGCTGATGAACGATTCCGCGCGATAAGTGTCCTCGCCATTTACTTTTTCCCGGGTCAACTTTCTCGACGCTTCCTGCACCAACTGTTTGCCCTCCAGATCGTGATAGGTGATTGCCCCATCCCTTCGGGCCACGGTCACGGCCACGCGGGAAGTGGTCAAGGTCACCGCATCGCTGGTCGATTGGATCTGCCACTTGCTCTCCGGCCAGTTGCTTTTGGTTACGACATAGTCCGGGCGGCTAGAAAACTCAGAAGTGGCGGAGTAGCGGACACGAACGATGGAGTCGGTGCAGACCTGCACCTTCAACGTGCCCGCCTGCATGGTGAACAGCACACCGTCAGGCACTTGTCGAAAGGCGGTGACAGGGTTCAGCGGAGCCCATTGGGCATGAGCCGTTGCCAGCAAAATGCAAAGCGAAAGAAGTTGAAGAGTAAAGCGGCAAGGTCTTTGCATCAGTAACGGTTCCCGATTCTCAAGCCGACATTAACTGGTTTCCCAAATTTGATTTCCCGGATTTGATTTCGTGTTGCAAGCCTTCGGCGCGACTGGTCGGTCTGCCGATTTTCTCTGGTTTGGGAGAATATCGTGAACGTTAACGATTCGGCATAAACTAACACAAATCCGAAACCGCCGGAAAGGGGAGGCGGGTTCGTTAGGAGACAGCTCGAAAATCAGCGTCGGCTTAACTTGACCGACGGTCATGCATCTTTTATCATTGTTTTCAGACACTTCCGCGAATACGATCTCTTGGGATTTATCCGTTGGCGCGCTTGAAGTAATCCAATGAAAGCGGTACACTCCCTCTTCTTATCCAAATCTTTCCTGGAGCCCCCGAACCATGCACCGAACTGACAACCGCATTGAGTGGTCTGCCTACGAAAACAAGGCGGCATCGATAACCCAGGAGCGTCGATCCGAGGAAGTTCAACTGGAAAAGCTCATGCTTCGTCTCCACGACAAGATGCGCGAAGCCGAAGGACGGGAGCACGCTCAGACCGCTGCGTGATTTGATCTGGGCGGAAGTTAGGCTCCATCAGCCTCCCGGCGACCGGCGCTTGAGTTCGTGTCTAAGGCTCCGGCCTTCCACCAATTGAAAGATCTCTTCCGCCAGATTCTTGGAGTGGTCCCCTGCGCGCTCAAAGGCCTGCGCAATAAACAGGAGATTTGTGCTGTATTCCCGCTCGTGGCGGTCCGTCTTTTCCAGATGGCGGCGGAAGATCGCGCGACAGGCTTCGTCGATGCGGGCGTCGGTTTGCAGCACCCACCCCGCAGCCTGCACGTCGCGATTTGTAAAGCCCTGATGAATACGTCCCAGCATGCTCTCCAGAATCCCGGCCATTTCCGCTACATCCCGGATGTCATCTTTTGAGAGTTGCGCGCCCAGAACCTGCAACCGCTTCGCGGCTGACCACAACAAGTCTCCGATGCGCTCCAGATCGATGATAAATTTCAGGCAGGCAAGCAGTTCCCGGGCTTCTGTTTCAGTCACCTCGGTGATAGCGCTGGTGATGCTCTCGTCAACCTTGCGTTCAATGCGGTCCAGTTCCTTCTCGCAGTCCTTGACTGCAAGAAAAGCCATCTTCGAGGAATCGCGAGTGTACTCACCCACATTGAAAGCAGAATCCTTGGCAACCAGGCACGCCTGGCGGATCATCTCCGTCATCTTCCGAATCGATTCGACATGTTTGGGGGATGCCCGCTTCATAGCTCGCTCAAAGTGTTCGATGGGTACAGGCTGGCGCAGGGAAGCTGCGCGGCAGGATTGACCTTCGTCCCACAGGAATTCTACCATCAGAGTCGTTCGCCAATACGCGCGGCGGCATGCGCTAAAGCAGGCGGCTTAAGCGATTCCTGAGGAATTGGCGCCCTGCGGGTTGACGAGTTCCCACGAACTTTGCGAAATCCCTCGCGACCTTAGCGGTTAAAAAGCTTTTGAGCTCGAGCCTAAGTCAAGCCCGCCCAAGCGAGCCCAGCAAAAGGATCGACGGGCGTGAAGGCTGACCGAGCGTCTCGGGATTCCGTCGGCTTTGCTGGCCATCACTCGATCGAGAATCAAGCGGGATTTCGAAGACAGCGTAATTCTCATATTTGCTCACGTTATTGCGAAGCTCTTGCAGCTTCTCCGTGCCGAGCAGTCGCTCGACCACAGAACCAATCTCGTGGAAGTCGGGCACCACGATCCCCAGACCTTTTTCCACTAACCATGTTCCGTTGTACCGTTCCTGCGGCAAGGTGCAGGCATTTTGTTCGACGATCACCGGCAGGCCGAATTGCAGCGCTTCACTGATACTGCCCGGACCAGCTTTGCCGATGAAGAAGTCTGCCAGTGACATAAAGTAGTCAACTTTGGTGCTGAACTCCTCGATCACAGCCGGCATGTTTAGCTGCAGGTTGCGGATTTTCGCGGCCAGCTCAAGGTTGTGCCCACAAAGAAAAATTAATTGGACACCGACTTGTGCTCCGGTCCATTCTTTTCGCGATATCCAGCATCGCAGCCGATCCGTGGCCTCCGAACATGACTACGCCGGTCGGCAAGCCGGGCTTTAAACCCAGACTCACATCGCTCCTGATCTCGATCGATGGCTGGTTTTCGGTAGAACGAAGGTTTCAGAACCATTCCCGAAGTCCCAAATATTCGCTCCGGTGCATGCCCCATTGCCAGCGCCTGCTCGCGGGCGCGTTGGCTTCCACAGACGACGTACTCGGACTCACGCTCAATCCAGAAATTCGGCGGATAGTCGGCCAGGTCAGTGAGCACGGTGACGAAGGCGGCGCTGGGCATCTCCCTGCGGACGCTCTCCGCCAGGCAACGATTGAAATGCGGGATCACTGAAAGCACCAGGTCGGTAGGGTTTTGCGCCCAGAAGTTTCGGAGCATGCGGACGATCTGCGCGTGATGCAGGCGGATCGTACACTGCAGAAGCACCAGCAACTGCGGCGAAAGCCGCGTCCAGCCTTTTCTCAGAAGCAGGTTGTAGCCGTCCTGCAAGCGGTGGCCGGTGGCCTTGTGCACCAGATCAATGGGATCCAGCAAGCTCTTGCAGATTCAACTGGCGCACGTTCCAGGGATATTCCTGCGCTTCAAGAACCGTCTTCAGCGCTCCGGCGGCATTGCGGTGTCCGCCACCCGCATCGTGAAAGACAATCGTGAGGTTACGCATGATCAACCTCCCTGCACGGCCTGGAAGACACTACGCACCACACTAGAATCGCAAGCTCGCCTTACGGGAGATCAAGATTCGATTAATTTTCTGTGAATAATTGGCGAGGAACAGAAGTGGTTACCAAAGTAAGCGGTCGACCACAGCAGCGCCGTCCATGCCATTCGGAAGAGTAATCAGAACGGGCTAAAGCGCGGTTTTCAAAGAAGCTGGTATTTGTCAGACATCGGAAGCGTAAGCCCGTTGCTGCGCGCGATCTCGCTGAACAGTTTGGCACTGCTGCGCAAAGTGCGGTCCTGGGTGTCAGGATCAAGCGCCACCAACCCAAAGCGAAGTCTCCAACCTTCGTTCCACTCAAAATTGTCGGTGAGAGTCCAGTGCAGATAACCCCGAATATCGTAGCCCTGCTCGATCAGTCGGTGCATCTCTTGCAGAACATTCACGATGAGCCACGGCCGGATACGGTCCTCCGCATCGGGCACGCCATTTTCCATAATGTAGATCGGCTTGCCCAGCCGCGCGGCCCGTTTAACCGCCTGGGTAATGGCCTGGGGATAGGCTTCGCCGTAAGGATTTTCCACGCCTGGGTCACCCTGCGGAACGTGTTGGGGAACGAACAACCGGGTAAAAAGCGTGCGCATGTGCCGCAGATCGAAAGCAACGTGAAATCTGCTGTACACATTCAGGCCGACGAAATCGCAGCAGCCTTTTCCATTGCTTTCACGGCCATTGAAGACTCCTAAAGGAAAGGCGAAGCGGCCGTCTTCGATCAGCTCAAAAAACACGCGATTGAAGAGCCTGTCGAGAAGACGCGCGATCCAGCGATCCACGATTCCGCCCTCCGGTTCGAACACAACATAGTGCTGGGCCCACCCCACCTTGCGTCCGGAACCAGTTCATGGATGGCGCGATAAGCCAGCACATGAGCCCGCGCCTGAACCCGATTCACCCGCAATGCGTTGAATATTTCGCCTCGACGGCCGGGCGGAAATTCACCCAGCACGTAACCACAAGCGGCATACACATTGGGCTCGTTGAACGTGACCCAGAAGCGGCACAGGTCGCCCACGGCTGTCGCCACCTCACGCGCGAAGCGTTCGAATAATCTGAGGAGCATCCTGCCGGAGAAATGCACCTCTCTCTCTCAAACCACCGCGGATGAGTGAAGTGGTGCAGACAAACGATGGGCTCAATGCCTCTTTGATGCAGCCCTTCCAGCATCTCGCGGTAGCGCTGCAAGGCCTGGGCGTCAAAGCAGCCTTCTTCCGGCTCAATGCGGCTCCACTCGAGCGAGAGCCGCAAGGCCTTTAGCCCAAGTTCCTGCGCGATATCAAAGTCACGCTCAGCGTTGTTCCACCAGTCGCAGGCCTTGCCGCATTCGTCCCCGGACTTAATCCGGCCCGCTTCTTCCCAGTCGGACCATTGGTTGGAATTATTGCCTTCAACCTGGTGCGCCGCGGTCGACACGCCCCACAAGAAATCTTTGGGAAAGCGGAGATGACACTCCGAACTCGTGGCGCAAAGGCCCAAGTCACTCATGGTTTGCATTCTACGACAACGCGAAAACAACTTTGAGTAAAGGGACACGAACTCGCCAACGCGAGGTGGCTGGGCTTCAAAATGAGCCAAGCGGATTAATTTCGTACTCAGGCACTACAAGCCATCTGCTCGGCCTGCGATCCAGAATTCCAAACCTGACTCTTCACTTACACCCTACGCCTACACCCTAGAACACTTGTCTTGACACAATTTCAGAATAAACTGGGAACGATTCCCCTCGGAGGATGCGTGCACCAGATTGTCAGCCGTAGAATCATACGTTCCGGATGGCGTTCTTTTTTGTTAATGACTGGATTGGTGCTGCTCGCGTCCCTGGCCGCTTCCCAAACCGTCCGAGTCGATATCACGCCCGGTCATGCGGTGAATTCATTCGTCCCCACAGAAACTCTGGGCGCAGGCATCGATCGCATTGAAGCCGCCTCGACCGACAAGCTCTTCACCGAGCCGGTCATGAAGCAGGTATTGTCCGCCGGCTGGCACAGCGTCACCTATCGCCAGAATACGGAGCTTCACGTTGAGGCCTGGCATTGGAATCCTCAAGGCGCCTGGAGCGACCCCGGCGGTAAAGGATATTTTGTCGGCAATGCCAGCCCGGGCGAGTTCATTCGGCATTCATTTGGCTATTCCCTTCCCCATCGCGGCTTCACCCGCAATGAAGGCACCGACGCGAACGGCTTTTCCCGAATCACCGATGGCGACGTGAAGACCTATTGGAAGAGCAATCCGTATCTGACCAAGACTTTCACCGGCGAGGATGACTCGAACTACCCCCAATGGGTCGTGATTGACCTGGCCAGCAATCATGCGGTCAATGCCATCCGGATTTCCTGGGCTGAGCCCTACGCCCGACGCTACCTGGTCCAATACTGGACCGGCGAAGATCCCATGAAGCAAGCGACCAAGGGAACCTGGACAACCTTTCACGGTGGAACTGAGACCAGCGGATCGGGAGGAATAAAAACCCTGCAGCTCTCCCCGTATCCTCTGGCCGTGCGCTACCTGCGCATATTGATGACGGAATCTTCCAATACGTGCGACAGCCACGGCTCCGCCGACCGGCGTAACTGCGTGGGCTACGCCATCAACGAAATTTACCTGGGGACCGCTTCAGCCAACGGAAACTTTCATGACTTGATCCGCCACACCGCCGACCCTGATCAGACTACAACCTACTGCTCTTCTGTTGATCCCTGGCACGAACCCGGCGGCATCGATGAGAAGGGCGACCAGGTGGGGATGGATCTCTTCTACACAAGCGGTTACACCCGGGGGCTGCCCGCGATGATCCCGGTCGCGATGTTGTATGGAACTCCGGAAGATTCGGCGAACCAGATTGCTTATCTAAACGCGCGAGGATACCCGATTTCCTACCTCGAGATGGGCGAAGAGCCCGACGGCCAGTACATGCTTCCCGAAGATTACGGCGCCCTATACCTGCAATGGGCGGCCGCGTTACACAAAGTTGATCCGAACCTGAAGCTGGGCGGACCGATTTTCGAGGGAGTTAACGAAGACATTCAGGTCTGGCCGGATACGCAAGGCCGCTCTTCATGGCTGGGACGCTTCATCGCCTATCTGAAGGCTCACAACCGGCTGCAGGATTTGGCGTTCATGTCGTTCGAGCACTACCCTTTCGAACCTTGCAAGATCCAGTGGAGCAACCTCTACGACGAACCGGCTCTGATCAGCCATATTCTTCAGGTCTGGCGCGATGACGGCTTGCCGCCAAACGTTCCCATGTTTATCAGCGAGCTCAATATTTCCTGGAACACAGGGGAATCCTTTCCGGACAACTTCGGTTCGCTGTGGCTGGCCGACTTTGTTGGTTCGTTTCTGGCGAACGGGGGAAACGCTCTCTACTATTTCCACTATATTCCCGAGCCGCTTTCTCACGGTTGCGGCAGTTCGATGGGCACATTCAGCATGTTGACCGTGGACAAGACTTACCACATCCAGCAGCCTTTATCGCAATATTTCGCCAGCCAACTGATCAATCTGGAGTGGGTACAGTCCGGGGATGGCAAGCACCAGCTATTTCCGGCGAACGCGGATATCGTGGACCCAGCTGGCCACAAGTTGGTGACCGCTTACGCCGTACAACGTCCGGACGATCAGTGGGCGCTCATGATCGTCAACAAAGATCAGGAAAATCCGCATCCCATCATGCTCGCCTTTTACGATGCCAGCACCAACACCAACAGCTTCTTTGCCGGCCCAGTTGACGTGATCACGTTTGGCAGCGAGCAGTACCGCTGGAATCCGGAACCGAATGGAGGCTCGGCCGATCCAGACGGGCCCGCGGCCAGGTCGCAACAGAACGCTACTGCAGAGACGACCTTCACCCTGCCTAAGGCTTCGGTGACTGTGCTGCGCGGGAAAATCCGCAGAAGGGCCGGGGCCCAGCCATGATGCTTGGATCAACAGAGCCCTAAGTCTGCGACAAGCCTATTCCGTGGCCGCTGAAATCGGGCGCGAGGCATCTTCCAGTTTTCCCGCAGATAGCGCCTGCTTTGCTTCGATCCACTTAGGCGCAGTGTCGCGTTCCTCGTCTGGACGACTCATTACGAACGTTGCCACCAGTCGTTTCTGACGCAGCCACCACACGCTGAAGCTTTTGCCGGACAATTCGCCGCGGTGAACGATCTGATCCGCACCCGATGAATCACCCCAATATTCGTACGAGAGATCGAAGATATCCGAAAAGAAATAAGGCACATGCTTGAACGGTGTCCGCTCGCCCACAAGCGCACGGGCACAATACTGGCCTTGTGAAACTGCGTTGTCCCAGTGCTCGACGCGCCGACGCTTTCCGAACAGCACATCCTGGTAGTTGGCTACGTCACCCGCGGCGTAGATGCCAGGCTGGCTGGTCTCGAGGTATTCGTTGACCATCACGCCATCGGACACTTCAATTCCGCTGCCCGTGAGCACCTCCGTGGCCGGGCGTACGCCAATGCCCGCAATGACCATCTCGCAGGCAATCGCCTGGCCGCCGCCGAGCACGGCGGCACTCACCACACCATCGCCGCGCAACTCGGTTACCGTGGCGGATTTAATAATCCCCACATCGCGCCCAGCGTAGTAAGTCTCGAAGAAATCGGACATCTGCGGCGTAAACAGCCGTTTCCCCAGGCGGTCCTCATTCAGAACCATCGTGACCTGAATGCTCTTCTGTGTCAGCACCGCCGCTACTTCCATTCCGATGAATCCGCCGCCGATTACCACAGCTCGTTTCATCTTGTCCGCGGAGCGCCGAATAAGCTTCGAGTCATCCAGGGAACGCAGGTAGTGCAGGTTAAGAAGGTTTGCGCCCGGAATTTCCAGAGTTCGCGGAGTCGCGCCAGTCGCCACGATCAACTTGTTGAATCCGATCTCTTCGCCAGACTTTAGAACCAGGCGCTTGCCCTTCGCATCGATACCGGAAACCTCGCAACCCAGCCTCAACTCAATTCCATGCTTGAGGTAAAAATCTCCGGAATTGATCTGGATTGACTCTTCGGTATCTTTTCCAGCGAGAAGACCTTTAGACAGCGGGGGACGTTCATAAGGAACGTAATTATCGGACGACAGAATCGCCAACTCTCCCGCCTTCAGGCCCGACTCTACAAGCTGCTTGGCTGCGTATCCCGCAACCATCCCGCCGCCGAGAATCACAAACTTGTATTCGCTCACAAGCCCTCCTGGACAATCGACTGCCTGCCGACCGTGCCTTCTAGCTGTGCGTCCTCCCTTGCAGGAATGTTCCCTCCTGGAGTTCGGTAAATGCCTGCCGGAGCTGCTCCTGCGTATTCATCACAATCGGTCCGTACCACGCCACCGGCTCTTCCAGCGGCTTTCCCGAGACCAGCAAAAATCGGATTCCGTCCTCTCCTGCGTGCACTGTAACCTCGTCGCCCCGGTCAAACAGTATGAGCGAACGGTTATTTGCTTCAACGGGTGGCGTGGTATCTGACCATTTGATCGCTTCCGTGGGCACAGCAAGCGGACCTGATGCGTTACAGAACTTGCCCGATCCAGCAAATACATATGCGAACGCATGGCGTTTGGTCTCGACCGGGAGGGTCTTCCTGCGGCCAGGCGATACCGACACATCGATATAAATCGGGTCGCTAGCGATCCCGTCCACCGGGCCGGTCTTTCCCCAAAAACTCCCGCAGACCACTCGCACATGGGTACCATCATCATCTTTGATCTCTGGGATATCCAGCGCCTTCACTTCCTGGTAGCGCGGAGCGGTCATTTTGAGGGACGAAGGAAGGTTCGCCCACAATTGAAACCCATGCATCCGTCCAGTCGGGTCGCCCTTTGGCATCTCCTGATGAATGATGCCGCTGCCTGCTGTCATCCATTGCACGTCACCGGCGGCAATGGCGCCGCGGTTCCCAATGCTGTCGCCATGCTCCACCGTTCCGGCCAGGACGTAGGTAATAGTCTCGATTCCCCGGTGCGGATGCCAAGGAAAGCCAGCGAGATAATCCTCCGGAACATCATTGCGGAAATCATCGAGCAAAAGGAAGGGATCGAAGTCGCTGGTGTTTCCGAAGCCGAAGGCGCGCCTTAGGTGTACGCCTGCGCCTTCGAGAGTCGGTTTCGACTGAATGAGACGTTTAACCGGTCGGATGGACATATCAAGCCCTCGTTTTTCCAGTCTTTGATGTCCGGCAAACCGTCAA
Organism: Terriglobia bacterium; assembly: GCA_963748935.1. GTDB lineage: Bacteria > Acidobacteriota > Terriglobia > Terriglobales > Acidobacteriaceae > JAIQFF01. Next base: position 6,221 of record CAVVLA010000020.1, on the reverse strand, counting down.
GGACTCGCAAACGCATGCGGTCGCGCCCGCGATTCGTCGGGCAAGAATCATCTCATTGACCTGAATTTATACAACGAAAAAAGAGAGCAGCGAAGGTGAAGGCCTGGCCAGTGTGCCCCAATCCACAATCTAATGAGATTCGAGTGAAAGGTCCGGCAAGCCTTGATGTTGGTCGATTCCTATTTCCTGGTCGTAGAGAGCTTTGCTCCGGGTTAGACGGCGTGCCAATGGCGCGGATCAAACCGTTCTGGTAGAAGGCTGCATCTTCCACAAGGCGGTCAGGGCCCGGGCGGCGTCATCCACCGCCCGCCTGATTAAAGCCTCATCGGTCGCCGTTCTCTGAACCAGAGCGCGGTTGCGACTTCGAGCTTCGGCAGATTTGCTTTCGATGGATTTGCTTTCCTCGCGCAGGGCGCTGACGGAAGCCTCAAAGAATTGTTTCGCGTCAATCCGGGAATTCAGTTCTTGCCGCTTGGCCATGAGTTTGCTCTCCTCGACCTGCTGATTACAGACCTGAGTTGCGGGCCGGACAATACCGGGAACTACCGACTGGGAAGGCTGAAATCCTGAACACGAGGCATCGTTTTTGCTGAGGGAAACCTCTTCTGCCTCTTCTGGCTTTATAGTATTGCTCAGTTCGAGTCGGGGAGACCTTCCGTCGCTGCTGGTACGGGTTTTCCTGTATTGACAGCGTCAGGGAGTCAAGGCATTTTCTTGTCACGCTTATTCCAGGTTCGTAGCAAATCAAATAAGCAAGTGGCTGCTAAATCCCAGGCTCAAACGGGAGACTGACCCATGAAACCACTGCGAATCTTGCTGGCTGACGACCATGAAATTGTTCGCCGGGGATTGATTTCCCTTCTCAAGTCCCACGCGGGATGGGAGGTATGCGGAGAAGCCCAGGACGGACGTCAGGCCGTTGAAAAGGTCAAAGCGCTAAGGCCGGACATTGTAATCCTCGACCTCGGCATGCCCAACCTCAACGGACTGGAAGCGACCCGCCAGATACTTCGCGACAATTCGCAGGCCAAGGTGCTGGTTTTGACGATCACGGACGCGGATGAAGTCGTCCGAGCCGTGCTGGACGCGGGCGCGCGAGGATTCGTACTCAAGTCGGACGCGGCTCGAGACCTGGTGGCGGCGGTTGAGGCCCTGCAATCCGACAAAACCTTCTTCACCTCCCGGGTGGCCGACCTGGTGCTCGGCGGATTTTTGGGTCGACTTCAACCCGCGTCCGATGCTGACGTAACTTTGCCCACTTTGACCCCTCGCGAACGCGAGATCGTTCAGCTTCTGGCCGAGGGCAAGAGCAGCAAAGAAGTGGCCTGCCTTCTGAACCTGAGCGTGAAAACCGCGGAAACCCATCGCAGCAACATCATGCGTAAGCTGAATCTGCACTCGGTCAGCGGGCTGGTCCTATACGCGGTTCGCAACAACATGGTGCAAGTCGCTGTTCCTCCACTCGATGCGCCGGAATCGACCAAAATCATTTGAGAAGTTGAGGCATTGATAGCTGATCAGAAACAGTCAACTGGCGAAGCACTGTGCCCAACCCGGGCCGTCAGCCGGGTCCTTCGTGTCAGCGAAATGCGATCTGCCACGATAGCCAGCTCGTAGCAATTCCAAACGGTCTTGCCCCAGGCCTAAATTTGATTGGGTTCCGCGGGATCGGGCTCACGGACTGGAACGTCCGGGTTCTCGGGCGGATCCGGCGGCTCCTGAATCGGTGGAGGCGAAGGTTCCGCAGGGGACCGCAAGACAAAACTGCAGGGCTCGAATTCCATGTCACTAAGATGCTGAATTCGGTTGGCAAGCCCGTCGTCGAGCAGCTTTCTTTCTTCTCCGGCTAAATAGATTCCGGCTGAATAGATCGAGTCAGCACACGCCAGCCGGGAACTATTCCGAGCTCGTCACTCCGAAAAAAAAGTAAGCACACCGGCTTCCCATTGTTCACTGCTCAAAAATTAAAGCAGACTACCCACTGCTTCGCACCGGCATCTGAAGCGATGTTGTACAAACTCACTTCTTTGGAGTAGACATGCCGAATCAAGGACTGAAAGAGCTTTATATCGACGAACTGAAGGACCTTTATAGCGCTGAAAATCAGTTGGTAAAGGCCCTTCCCAAGCTGGCTAAGGCCGCCGCCTCAGACGAACTGCGCCAGGGATTTGAAGAGCACCTGGAACAGACCAAGGGCCATGTGCAACGGCTGGAGAAGATCTTTGCGACGCTCGACGAGAACCCGAAGGGCAAGAAGTGCAAAGGCATGGAAGGCCTGATCGAGGAAGGTTCGGAAGTCATGGAAGAAGACTTCGAGGACAGTCTTCTGGATGCTGCGTTGATCGGGGCCGCACAACGCGTCGAGCATTACGAGATCGCCGCCTACGGAACGGTTCGCAGCTTTGCCGAAACACTCGGTGAGACTGAGCATGTTTCCCTCCTTAATGAAACACTTGAAGAAGAGAAGGAAACCGACGAGAAACTAACCGAACTTGCCCAGCAGATAAACTCCGAAGCGAATCAGGCTGGCGAGGAAGAGATGGGCGAACAGCCCAAAGCCGAGCAGCAAAAAGAGGACCGGAAGAAACCCAGACGAGTTGCCTAACGTGATCCTCTGATTCTGAATCTCCTGAAGACTGGATTTGCCAAAGCTGTAGTCCGCTGAACGATCTGACCTGCCGATTTGTAGAGTTGCCGAATTTGGTTTGCCAGATTTGCCCTTAACCGCCGTTTTTACGGCGGCCTTTTTTGCTCCCGCCACGCGATACGAATGAAGGGACAGAGAAAAACCCCTCGGCGGCGAGGGGTTTTAGTCTAAGCCGCAAGCTCCGCTTCCACTAGCTGGCGCGGGGCATCGGTCGATCGCTCTTGGAAAAATCTGCGCTGGCCTCTCCGGCGGACGATACGTCCTGGGCTCCGCTGCGCTCCAGAATTTCTTTCGCCTTCTTGGTCCAGTCGGAGCTGTCGCTGTGCACCGAAAGCAGAATGCCGCCTTCCTTGATCCGGCCTTCATAGCGCTTCGCTTCGTACTCCGGGATACCCATTCCAATCAGCGCGCCAGTAATACCGCCAATCGCCCCACCGACGCCCACTCCGGCCAGAGCAGCCATGATCGGCCCAGCCGCGATGAACGGACCCAGGCCCGGGATCGCCAATGCGCCGATGCCAGCGAGCCAGCCCAGGGTTCCACCAACGACGGCGCCCGTTCCGGCCCCGTCGCCGTACCTTCGGGAGCCTTGGTATTTTTCTGCGCAGCAAAATCCTTGGTGCCTTCGTTGTAGGGAAAAAGAACTGAGATGTCGGTATTGCGGAAGCCCGACTGCTGCAACATGCCGACCGCCGACTCAACGGTGGCACGGTCCTGGTAAATTCCAAATACTGCGGTATTTTTGCCTGCCATGATGATCTCCTTTAAATTTGAAAGCTGTTTTAAAGCCGTCTTAAGATGCTAATTTGCTGCCAGGTTGCGACCAATGTCTTGCACCAGACATTCCGCCGCCAAAATTACTTTGACCGGACTTGAATGTCACTGCTGACCTTATCGGCTCCGGCAATCTGAGCCGCCTTCGCTTCTACAGCCTGCTTTTCGCTGTCCGAGTTAACCGGCCCTTTCAAGGTCACCATGCCATTTTGCGCAATGATCTTGACGTTGTGGGCATTCGTGGACAGGGATTTATCCTTCACCAGCGCGCGCCGAATCTGCTGTGCAAGCTGGCGATCGTTGGGATTATCTTTCTGCTGGTCTGCAGTGGGATCGGACTGGTTCCGGTCCCGCTGATTGACTTTGGTATTGTCCGCCGGCGACGGAGATTGACTGGTGTCCGTGCCCTGTTGGGCCCAGACCAGGCTCAGACAGCCGAGCAGAACGACCTGGGTAAGCAGCACTCTTATCATGTTTCGTTTCATCGTTTCACCTCATCGAAGTCTTGGATGGTTGAACCGTGGCAGCGGATGGCTAGAAAACCCTGAAGAATGAATTTCCCTAAGCCTGTTGCTGTTTGCGACAGCCCGTCACGAACAATTTATTTCGGCCAGCCAACGGCGCAGACCTATCTGCCGTCAAACAGCGGTCGCCGTGACTATGCCCTCTGGATCCAGTTCCGTACCGATAACCATCCCAGTGCTCAGCGACCAATCGGAACAGCGCGCCGGTCTCGATGCTTCCAGCCCGCAGCAAGACACCTCAGATCTCGCCGTTTCGAGTCAGGATGCACAGGCCGACCCACGCAATACTGAGCAACCCTCGACAGCCGCGGCAGAAGACGCAGAAATTCTGCAGGCCTCGATCAAGGCCGGATCAGTAGCGCAGATTGTGGTGGCTGTAATCGCTGTGGTTGGTCTGATCTATCTGCTCAAACTAGTGCTGGTGACCATCCTGATTTCGATTCTGTTGGCATTCGTCCTGGAACCACTCGTCAGCCGGCTAGCCCGAATCCATATCCCTCGGGCCGTTGGGGCGCTGCTTGCGGTAGCTTTAATGGTCGCGTTGGCCGGTAGCCTCACCTATTTTTTCTACAGCCGAGCGGTTGACTTCGCCACGCAATTGCCAAAGTATTCCGGCAAGATTCGTTCCACACTGGCCGATGTGAGGGCGCAGGCCAACAAGATTGAGGAAAGTACCCGATCGGTCATTGCCTCGCCCAACGCGGGCAAACCGCCGCTCGCGGTGGAGGTGCGTGAGTCTCCAGGTCTGTCACGTCTGATATCGACAGGTAGCGGGACGCTGGGAGAGGTCCTGCTGGCGATCACCTTCATACCGTTTCTGGTTTACTTCATGCTCACCTGGAAAGATCATGCGCACACTTCCACAGTACGTCTCTTCCCCCAGGAGCACCGACCCGTCGCCCACCGAACCGTCGCCAGAATATCGACGATGATTCGCAGCTTCATTGCGGGCAACGTACTGGTTGGCCTGGTAAGCGCCGTGCTCAGCACGGTTGTGTTCTGGCGACTGGGCATTCCGTATTTCTATTTTCTCGGCGTTATCAGCGGCTTTGTCAGCCTGGTTCCCTATCTGGGAGTCTTCCTGGCTCTGCTCCCTCCGTTGGCAGCTGGCATGGGAGTGGTTGACAAGAAAGGCGTAGGAGTAATCCTGATCACCGTGGTAGGACTGCACCTTCTCTCCATGAACGTCCTTTATCCCAAGATTGTGGGCAAGCGGCTGCGCCTGAATCCGCTGGCGGTAACGCTTTCCTTGCTTTTCTGGGCATGGATCTGGGGAGCGATGGGCCTGATCCTAGCCGTGCCCCTGGTGGGCGCCACCAAGATCGTTTGCGACTACATCGATCCGCTCCGCGGCTTCGGAGCTTGGCTGGGCGATTGAAGCATTGGAGCAGGCGCCCGGCATTCGCGAGCCAGGTATACAACTCATTCGCTTCCGCCTCCATCTGATCTGAGCGTACTTTGAAGGAGGATTCTATGAGCATCTGGACGATATTGTTCGCGGTTCTGCTAATCGCATGGATCGGCGGCTTTACTGTATTTCACGTGGCCGGCGGTTTGATTCACCTGCTGTTGGTGTTTGCCGTGATTTCCCTGATTCTGCATTTCGTAATGGGAGCGCGCACCGCCTGAAATAGCGCATCCACTTCCCCCGCACCTCTAGGGCGTGATCTTCTATCACCACGCCCTTACTTTTCGTCGTTGGGAGTAGGGTCGATCCATTTCTGTTTCCTTAAGCTCTCGCCTTCCCTCATTCTCCACTGTTACGAGCCGGAAGGGGATTCAGCGTTCACAGTTTGTGGCTTGCCATGGGCCGGCCGGTAAATCTCCTGTCGCATCGTCGGCTTTTTCTTTGCCGGCATGTCGGTCAGTTTGACTGCGCGGCCGGTGCGGGCTGATTCATAAATCGCGCGCACGACCCGCACATCCGCCAAACCTTCCCATCCCGAGGGCTCGGGTTCCTTATCTCGAAGAATGCAGTCGGAAAAGTAAATCAACTCTGCGGCGAACTGATCACGCTTGGGGAAACTTCGAGTGCTTGTCTTTTCGCCGATGGTGACGTGATGTTTCAGTCCCATGGAGTAGTCATAAGCCGGTTCTGCTGTGAGTACGCCTTTCGTTCCCATTAGAGTGTAACGGCTCACGTCGGCGGCGCCAAAGCTGCATGTGAAAGTGGCAAGCCGCTCTTCGGGGAAACGCATCAGCACTGAAGTCATTTCGTCGATTCGCTTGAATCTTTTCTCCCCATCGTTTGCGCTGGCGGCCAAAACTTCGACCGG
>CAVVLA010000019.1:0-80416 GCA_963748935.1 Terriglobia bacterium | reverse complement strand
TCGTCGGCCAACGCGATCGTGGACTGGCGATAGGCGACGACGACGACCGTCGACGGCAGTCGCGCAGCCCGTCGAGAATCGACCCCTCCACCCGCGGGTCGACGCTGGAGGTCGCGTCGTCGAGCACCAGTAGCCGCGGCCGGCGGACGAGGGCGCGGGCCAGTGCGACCCGCTGGCGCTGGCCCCCGACAAGGAGGCGCCGCGCTCCCCCACCGGCGTGTTTAGTCCAGCGGGCAAGGCGTGGACGAAGTCGGCGGCTTGGGCGACGCGAGCGCGGACCCGACACCGCGCTCGCTCGATGGACTGAGCCCCCAGCGTCACGTTGCCGCGGAACGGGTCGTCGAAGAGGAAGGCGCCCTGCGGCACCACGGCCGCAGCACGCCGAGGCCCGCCACCGGTGGACAGCCGCGCACGTCGGACTCCGTCGAGCGTGAAGGTGCCCGGGTCGGGGTCGAGCTAGCCGGACCGCGAGCGTGGTGAGCGTCGACTTGCCGGAACCGGTCGGACCGACGACGGCCACGGTCCGGCGCCGGCGCGACTGCGAAGCGACGCCTGCGACAGCACCGGCTGATCGTCGAAACCGTAGCGCACCTGACCGCCCGAAGGTTGCCGGGCTTGCCCTGGCCCAAAGCCTGGCAGCCGCTCCTGCCCGAAGGGCATTTCACCGACGGCATCGAGCACCTCGTGCATGCGCTGCCAGCCGACCACGGAACGGGGAAGGTCAGCCAGCAGCCAGCCGATGGCACGCACCGGAAACGCCAAGAGCGTGAAAAGGTAGGCGACGCGTACGAGACCGCCCGCGTCCAGGGCGCCGGAAGACACGCGAAGTCCGCCGAGGAGCAGTACGGCCAGCACGCGAAAGGTTAGGGAGCGCCTCAAGCGCGGGGTCAAAGAGTCCCCGCAGCCGCCCCACGCGGATGAGGGCGCCGCGCAGCTCGCGGGCGCGTTCGGCGAAGCGCTCGGTCTCCTGCTCGGCCCGGCCGAGGACCTTCACGGTGAGCGCCCCGTCGAAGCTCTCGTGGGCGAGCCCGCTGACTTCCGCGCGCAGCTGCTGGGCCTGGATCATCAGCGGGGCCAGCCGTCGGCTGTAGACCACGTTCAGCACCGCGATCAGCGGGAAGATGACTCCGCCGATGAGAGCCAGCACCGGGTCGGTGGCCACCAGCAAGCCCAGCGTGACCAGCAGCATCACCACCACACCGGCAGCCATCGGGAACGGCGCCATCGGCTCCCAGGTCTGCTCGACATCGGAGTTCGGCCGCCGACAGCAGCCGGCCGGTGGGATGGGCCTGATGCCAGCGCAGGGGCAGCGCCAGATAGCGAGCGGCGATGCGCCGGCGGTAGCTGGCACCAAGCTCGTACTGCACCCGGCCGGCATAGATCCGGCGGCCGGCAATACCGAGCGCTTTCAGCGCCGCCACGGCCATCACCAGCAGCGCGGCCGCGAGCAAGGATCCCCACACCACGTGTCCGGAGTTCAAGGCGGGGAAGCACCGTGTTCTCGGTGATCCGGCCCAGCACGTAGGCCTGCGCCACGGTCATCAGCGCCGAGAGCGAGCTGCCCAGCACGGCGATGGTGAAGGCCCCGGCTGCTCGCTGGCCACGCCGCGGAAGAGCACTGCGAATCCGCCGAGCGTACCACCCGGCGCTCGCCGGAGTCCGGGACGATTTCAGCGGACAGGTTTTGGCCGGCCGCTCGCATGCTGGTTCCCGGCCGACCTCGCCCCTCGTCCGCACGTAGGGCGGCTTTCACGTCGGCGATCCGGAGCACGCCGAAGTGGAAAACGCTGGCGGCGAGCACGGCGTCGGCGCCGGCGTGGACTGCCGGCCGAAGTCGCCGACGCTTCCGGCGCCGCCACTGGCGATGAGCGGCACGTCGACGACGGCGCGCACCGCGCGGACCATTTCCAGGTCGTAGCCGGCCGTGGTGCCATCGGCGTCCATCGAGTTCAGCAGGATCTCGCCGGCACCGAGTACGGCGCCGCGTTCGGCCCACTCGACGGCGTCTAGCCCGGTCCCCTGCCGGCCGCCGTGCGTCGAGACCTCAAAGCCGCTGGGAGTGCTCGGCGCGCCCGCGGGCGTCGCCTGCGACGCACCACGCACTGGGTGCCGAACCGCTCGCGCGCACTCGGTGAGAGTTCCGGGCGCGCAATCGCGGCAGTGTTGATCCCGACCTTGTCCGCGCCGGACCGCAGCAGCCGATCGACGTCGTCCGGCGCGCACCCCGCCGCCCACCGTCAACGGGATGAAGACCTGCTCCGCGGTCTGCCGAACCACCTCGTACGTCGCTCGCCCGGTTCCACTGCTGGCCGTGATGTCGAGGAACACCAGCTCGTCGGCGCCTTCGGCGTCGTAAACGCGGGCCATCTCCACCGGGTCGCCCGCGTCGCGCAGCGACAGGAAGTTGACGCCCTTCACTACCCGGCCCGCGTCGACGTCGAGACACGGGATCACCCGCACCGCGACCGTCATCGGGTGGCCGCCAGGGCTTCCGGAAGCGTGAACGCCCCGGCGTACAGCGCCTTGCCGACGATCGCCCCCTCGACCCCACGGCGACCAGGCGCGATCGCCTCGCAGGTCCTCGAGCGTGCTCACGCCGCCGCTGGCGATGACGGGCTGGTCGGTGGCCGCGCAGACGTCGCGCAGCAGCTCGACGTTCGGGCCGGTCAGCGTGCCGTCGCGGCGCACGTCGGTGACGACGTAACGGGCGCAGCCGTCGGCGTCGAGACGGGCGAGCACGTCGAACAGCTCGCCGCCTTCCTTGGTCCAGCCGCGGGCGGCGAGCGTGGTGCCGCGGACGTCGAGCCCGACGGCGATCCGCTCACCGAGCCGGGCGATGGCCCGGCGCACCCAGTCGGGGTCCTCGAGCGCGGCGGTGCCGAGGTTGACCCGGGCGGCGCCGGTCGCCAGTGCCGCGCAAGGGAGTCATCGTCGCGGATGCCGCCGGACAGCTCCACCGTGACGTCCAGCTTGCCGACGACGTCGGCCAGGAGCTCGCCGTTGGTCCCGCGGCCGAAGGCGGCGTCGAGGTCGACCAGGTGGACCCACTCGGCGCCGCCTTCCTGCCAGCGCAGCGCGGCCTCCAGCGGGTCGCCGTAGCCGGTCTCGCTGCCGGCCTCGCCCTGCACCAGCCGGACGGCTTGGCCGGCGGTCACATCGACGCCGGCGGCAGGGTGAGGCTCACGAGCTGTCCCCAGCCAGTTCGCGAGCACGTCGGGCGCCGGCGTCGCCGCTTCTCGGGGTGGAACTGGGTGGCGGACAACGGACCGTCCTCGGCGCGGCACGAACGCGCGCCCGTGCTCGGCGGACGCGTCACCGGCCCGCGCGCGGGCCGCGTAGGAGTGCACGAAGTAGAAGCGTTCGGATCCATCGCCGGCGAAGAGCGCGAGCCCGGGGCCGCCGACACCACGTTCCAGCCCATGTGGGGCAGTACGGCAGCGCCTTGGATACGCAGCACCGCCCCGGCAGCAGGCCAGGCCAAGGCTGCGCACGCCCTGCTCCGCACCCGCCTCGAACAGCACCTGCATGCCGACGCAGATGCCGAGCACCGGACCGCCGGCCGCCACCCGCTCGCGCGATCACCGCGTCGCCGCCGACCGCCCTCGATGCCGTCCACGCAGGCGGCGAAGGCGCCGACCCCGGGCACCACCAGCCCGTCGCGGCGCGCCGCGGCCGGCATCGTCGGCTGACGGTGACGTCGGCGCCGGCGCGGGCGAGTGCCCGTTCGGCGGAGCGCAGGTTGCCCGAGCCGTAGTCGAGCACGACGACCCCTTCCACGCGGATCCCGCTGCCGCTATCCGCCGCATCGCCGCGCCGTGGCCGACAGGGCCGCCGCACCGATGATGCGACCTTGTGCGCCTTCTGCTGGACAGCGACCAGGGTCGCCCCGCCGATCAGCACGCCACCGAACGCGATCAACAACACCGGACCCACGCTACAGCGTGCCCTTGGTGCTCGGCACGCCGGCGCTGCGGGGATCCTGGCCACCGCGTCGCGCAGCGCCCGCGCCACCGCCTTGAACTGCGCCTCCACGACGTGGTGGGCGTCTGCGGGCGGCCAGCACCCACACGTGCAGGGTGATCTTCGCGGAGGAGCCCAGCGACTCCCAGATGTGGCGGGTCATCGTCGTGTATACCGGCCCGATGATACGGGGCCAGCGGCGGCTCGTCGTGCACCACGTACGGCCGGCCGGACAGGTCGACGGCGGCCTGCACCAGCACCTCGTCGAGCGGGACCAGGGCGTCGCCGTAGCGGCGGACGCCGCCTTGTCGCCGAGCGCCTCGGCGAGCGCGGGGCCGAGCGCGAGCGACGTGTCCTCGATCGTGTGGTGGGCGTCGACCTCCAGGTCGCCCGTGGTCTGCACGCGCAGGTCGAACCCGCCGTGCTTGCCGAGCTGGGCCAGCATGTGGTCGAAGAACGGCACGCCGGTCTCCGCCTCGGCGCGCCCGGTGCCGTCGAGCGCCGAGCTCGACGAGGACGTCGGACTCCTTGGTCGTCCGCTGGACCGAGCGCGCCGCGCGCTGACCCGCCTTCGCTCCACCGACTCCCTCAACGCACCCAGGAACGCATCGACTCTCCGGCAACCCGGCCGTGACCCGCAGCCAGCCGGGCAGGCCGACGTCGCGGACCAGCACGCCGCGGTCGAGCAGGGCCTGCCAGGTGACCGTCTGGTCGCGAGACGACCGAAGAGCACGAAGTTGGCGTCGGTGGGCACGACCGCGAGGCCCACGTCACCAGCGCGGACGCATCCGGTCGCGCTCGTCCGAACCGCCTGGACCGCGCCCAGTAATTCGTCGGCGAGCGTCAGCGCCACCCGCGCGGCGGCCTGAGTAAGGCCGACAGGTGGTAAGGCAACCGGACCAGCTGCACGGCCTCGACCACCGCCGGCCCCGCCGCGAGGTAGCCGAGCCGGGCCCCGGCCATGGCGAACGCCTTGCACATCGTCCTGGTGACCATCAATCTCGGACGGTCGGGCAGCAGCGTCATCGCCGTGGGCGCGCCGGGCCGGCGAATCCGCATACGCCTCGTCCACCACCACCATGCGGGGCCGCATCACAGGACCGCCTCGACCGTGTCCAACTGCAGCGCGGTCCCCGTCGGGTTGTTGGGTGAGCACAGGAAGACCATGGCCGGGCGGTGTCGCGCATGACCGCCACGCGGGATCGGCGTCGAGCGTGAAGTCGTCCGCGCGCCTTGCGCACCCACCGGGTCGACGTGGCGAGCAGATCAGCCCGTGCATCGAGTACGACGGTTCGAACCCGATGGCGAACTGGCCGGGACCGCCGAACACCTGCAGCAGCTGCTGCAACACCTCGTTGGACCCGTTGGCCGCCCACACCTCGGCGTGATCGAGCCCAGGCCCGAGGTAGCCCGCCAGCTCGGCGCGCAGGTCACCGCGTCGCGGTCCGGGTAGCGGTTGAACGTGGCTGCGACGCCCGCGACCGTGGCCGCGATGTCAGCGACCAGCGCACTCGGACGGCGGATACGGATTCTCGTTGGTGTTGAGCCGTACCGCGACGTCGAGCTGCGGCGCGCCGTACGGCGACAGGCCCCGCAGGTCGGCCCGCAGCGGCAACTCGTCCGGCGAAGGCACCGGGTGGAGTCCTCACCCGCACCGCTGCGACGTGGGCAGCAGATCCTCCGCGCCGCCAAGGGCGTCGATGTGGCCGGCCACCCGGCGAGCGCGGCGCGGAGGCAGTCGACGACGTGGATGCCGTGCAGAAACGACAGCACCGACAACCCGCTGGTGAAACGCGCGGTGCCACCGGTCGGCAGCACGTGATTGGACCCGGCGAGGTAATCGCCGAAGGTCACCGGCGCGTAGGGCCCGACGAAGATCGCGCCCGCGTTGCGTACCCGCGCGGCCTCGGCGGACGCTTCGCGGTGACGATCTCCAGGTGCTCGGCGGCCCACGCGTCGACCACCGTCAAGCCCTGGTCGAGGTCGGGCACGAACACCGCCGCTGACTGGCCGGTCAGCGCGGCGGTAACCCGTTCCCGGTGACGGGTGACGGCGACTTGCAGGATCGACCTCCGCCTCGACCGCGTCAACCAGCTCGCGTGAGTCGGTCACCAGCAGGCACGCGGCCAACGGATCGTGCTCGGCCTGCGAGATCAGGTCGGCGGCCACGTAGCGCGGGTCGGCGGTGGAGTCCGCGAGGATCCCGATCTCGGTCGCGCGGGCCTCCGCGTCGATGCCGACGATGCCCGCACGATCCGCTTGGCGGCAGCGACGTAGACGTTGCCCGGGCCGGTGACGACGTCTACCGGCGCGCACCTCTCCCGGATCCCGTAGGCGAACATCGCGATCGCCTGCGCGCCGCCGACGGCATACACCTCGTCCATGCCGAGTAGCGCGCAGGCGGCGAGTACCACCTGGTGCGGCAGGCTCCGTTGTCGCGCTGGGCGGAGGTGATGCCACGGCGACGCTCACCCCGCAACCTGTGCGGGAACGACGTTCATGACCACGCTGCTCGGGTAGGCGACCAGCCCACCCGGCACGTAAAGCCCACTCGGCGCACCGGCACCCACCGCTCGGTCACCTGCCCACCCGGAGCGACCCGAACGACGTGGTCGCTCCGGCGCTGTGCCTCGTGCACCGTGCGGGTGCGCCGGATCGCCTCCTCCAACGCCGCCCGCACGGCGGGGTCGAGGCGGGCAAGGGCAGCGGCGAGGGCGGCAGCCGGTACCCGAAGGTCGGTCAGCTCAACCCCGTCGAACCTGCGTGCCAGCTCTGCGATCGCCGCGACACCACGCTCGCGTACCGCCTCGCAGATGGGCCGTACGGCCTCGACCGCGGCCTCCACGTCCAGGGCGGCCCGGGGCAACAGCGCACGCGGGTCCTCGGTGGCCGCTCGCAGGTCGACACGGCGCAGCACGCGGGGGCCTCCTTCATCGACGTGGCCACGGCCTCACCGATGGCGGTCCACACCAGGGTATCGGCGGTGTCCGTGGCCGCCGGACGACCGTCCGGATGCGGCCTCGGAGGGACCTAGCCCTACCCTGACCGCCATGAGTGGCAAAGGAACCCCCGCGACGATCGCCCTGACCAAGGCGAAGGTGCCCTTCACCGTGCACGCCTACGACCACGATCCGGCGAGCCCGTCGTACGGCGAGGAGGCGGCCAGCGCCCTCGGCGTGCTGGCCGAGCGGGTGTTCAAGACCCTGGTCGCCGCGGTCGACGGCAAGCTGACGGTCGCCGTCGTCCCGGTTTCGGGATCACTCGACCTCAAGGCGCTGGCCGCAGCCGCGGGCGGGAAGAAGGCGGCCATGGCGGACCCTGCCGAGGCCGAGCGCGCCACCGGCTACGTGCTTGGTGGCATCAGCCCGTTGGGTCAGCGCAAGCGGCTGCCCACAGTCGTCGACATCACGGCCTCGGATCATGCGACCGTGCACGTCTCCGCAGGCCGGCGCGGGCTGGAGATCGAGCTCGCTCCCGCCGACCTGGTGCGGCTCACTGCGGCGGTGCTGGCTCCCGTCGGTCGCCGGAGCTGACCGGTCGGTCGGTGGCGAGCACGAGGCCCAGGTGAGCAAGCACAGCCATCAACGGCCAGGCCATCAGCACGGCTGTCGCCCGTAGGTCTACCGGTAGGGCACGGGTGGCACCGGGCGGTGCCGTCCGAGCCCACGCCTGCAGATCTGACGGACCGAGCGCGCGGCCCACCCGCCATGCGAGGTAGGCGCCGGCCAGGCCGCCGAGGGTGAGCGCGACGGCCGAAGCCGCATCGCGCCCCCGCACCAGCCACCAGACGACGATGCCGCACACCAACCCGACGACGGCAGAGATGATCAGGAAGTACGCGTGGCCGACGTACGCCTTGCTCTCCGGATCGACCAGGCTGACGCCGTCCGCAGTCTTGATCCCGCGCAGCCGCGGGGCGAGTGCCGCCCAGATGATCCCGACGACGATGCCGGCCGCCGCCACGGCGAGGACGGTCGCCGCCGCCGAGCGCACGTCGGTCCGCCAGCCGGTCGTCGAGGGGGGCACGACCTGGTGGTCATAGGCCGGTGCGAACGGGGACTCACTCATTGGTAGCAGTGTCGCAGGTCGCGTGTGGGACGTCCGTCACCCGACGAGGCATGCGGAGCCGAGCAGCGCCTTGAGGTCCCCCATGAGCGCCGCCGTGGCGGTCACCCGCAGGTTGTCGTCGAGGCGCAGCACGGTGGTGCGGGTACCTCCAGCGGGGTAAAACTCAGGTTGCGTTCGCGGTCCATCATGGCCTCGCCGCGCGCCATGATGGACCTGAGCTGGTCGGCGTCCAGGTCGGGCGTTTCGATTCCTGAACGATAGAGGTCTCCCTTGTCCAGAACATAGACGGCAGCCGCGGAAACACCAAAGGACTCGATCACATGTTGCGGAACCGCATTGAGCAATTGCAGAACGTTATCCGACGTCAGCAATTGCTGGCTGAAGCTGTAAAGGCGCTCCAGTTCATGACGCCGGCCTATCGCCTCGTCGGTTTGCTTTCGAGCCCGGTCTGATAATTCGCTTGCGATTACAGCGGTGGTGAGAAAAGCGAGAAGGGCGATCCAGTTTTGTGTGTCTGAAATGGTGAATGTGCCAGTGGGGGGAAGGAAGTAGTAGTTGAAAGCCGCAGCCGCCACGAACGCAGTGAACAGGGCGTATCGCAAACCCCACAGGGCGGAGATGATCAGGACGAAGACCAGGAAGGTTAATGCAACCGTCGTGGGATTCACTCGAATGGCCCTAGTATAGAGGTACACGACAATAAAGAGGACAACGGCACAAGTTGCGAAACGAAGCGCCACCCTGATCGCCGACTGGTTCACGATCAGAGATTGTAGCTGAACATCGACAAATCGAAGGCAGTCGATGACAATAGTCGGCAATGACTAAGTCGCCCGAGCAGTGGCTTGAAGAAGCCGCGCCTGCCAAGAAGGGAGGCACGCTCAAGCTTTTTCTGGGATATGCCCCGGGCGTGGGCAAGACCTACAACATGCTGAGTGAAGCCATTCGGCGCAAGAGCCGTGGCGAAGACGTAGTCATCGGGATTGTCGAGACCCACGGTCGCAAAGGCGTGGTGGAACTGGTGGAAAAGCTCGAGACCATTCCCCGGAAGAAGATCGAATATAAGGGTACGATCTTTGAGGAGATGGATCTAGATGCAATCCTTGCCCGTAAGCCGGCGGTGGCGGTAATCGACGAGTTGGCGCACACCAATATCGAAGGCAGCAAGAATCGCAAACGTTATGAAGACGTTTTACAGCTGCTGGATGCTGACATCGACGTATTGACCACCATGAATGTCCAGCATCTGGAGAGTGTCGCTCCCAGCGTACAAAGAATCAGCGGAATCACCGTACGGGAAACCGTTCCGGATTGGGTGATGAAGCGCGTGCGGGAAGTGGTCATGGCCGACCTCACTCCCGAAGCGCTTCAGACTCGCATGCGCCGCGGCGACATCTATCCTCTGGACCGGGTGGAGAAGGCGCTCTCCAACTTCTTTCGTCCCGGAAATCTGATTGCCTTGCGCGAGTTGGCGCTGCAGGAAGTTACCCAGGAAGTAGATCGTAGTCTCGAAAACTACCTCGATCAGGAAGGCCGGGAACGCAAGCTTGGAGTACGCGAAAGATTTGCAGTTGCCATCAGTTCCAATCCTGCGGCGCAGCAACTGATTGCCCGAGCGGCGCGCATGGCGAAAAGACTGGATGGGGAGCTGTACGTGGTTTATGTCGACATCGGAGTAGATGACAACGAGGCCAACCAGCGGACACTGGCCTCGAACATCCGCTTTGCCGAAGCGGTGGGTGCCCAGGTCGTCAAACTGAAATCTCCGACGGTGGCTAAGGCCGTAGCTGGATTCGTTAGAGAAAAGCACATCACCCAGGTAGTGTTCGGGCATTCGGCCGTAAAGGGATGGAAGAGGTACCTTTATCTTAATGCGATCCACAAGTTTCTCCGGGACGCGCCACCGGTAGATGTGCACATTGTCACGCAGCAGTCTTCCTGATCAGTTCCATTCACTCAACATGGCCGATAAGAAACGCATCCTGGTCGTGGACGATGAACCGCAGATCACACGCGTTTTGCGGACTTCGCTCACCGGCAATGGCTTTGAGGTCCGCACCGCCGAGGACGGTCATGCCGGCCTCAGGTCGGCGAGGGAATGGCAGCCGGATCTGGTAATCACCGATATTTCCATGCCCAACATGAACGGAATTGAGTTGAGCCGGCAGCTTCGCGCCGAGTCGTCTTTGCCCATCATCGTGCTGTCGGTGAAAGGCGAGGAGAAGACCAAGGTGGAGGCACTCGATGCTGGGGCTGACGACTATGTCACCAAGCCGGTCGGGATGGACGAACTGCTGGCCAGGGTGAGACGGAATCTGGCTCGAACTCGGCCAGCTGACGACGGTTCGAAGCGGACGATCTCCATCGGAGACTTCAAGATCGACGCTGACGCTTTCCGGGTTGTACTCAAGAACCAGGAAGTGCGGCTAACTCCCAAAGAATTCGAACTTCTTATATTTCTCGCCAGACACGCCGGCCGGGTGGTGACCCACCGAGCCCTGCTTCTGGCCATCTGGGGTCCGAATAGTGTCGAACAGCCGGAACATCTGCGGGTTCTGGTAGCGCAACTGCGCAAAAAGATAGACGCCGAAGGTCCACCGCACTACATCGTCACTGAACCCTGGGTTGGTTACCGCTTCGAGCCAGCCGGCGAGAAGTAGCAATTCCGCCAGGAATTGAGCCCGCATCCGAGTCAAGAAGGTCTCCCCCCGCACCGGCGTCATCCTGAGAGAAATTTGGTCTCGAAGGATCTGAGGTGGGTAATCTGAGACTTTCCATCCCGCTCCACGCCAGATCCCTTCGTAAAGGTCCCGTCGACTCCAGGAAATGCGCGTTACCGGGCTTTTATGAAGTTTTTATGCACTTCTTATACAAAAATTACACCCTGGACAATCCAATGTAGTGAGAGATCACAATGCTTCACCCGAACACAATAACGAGTCTAGGGACCTTCGCTATGTTGGCGGTGTGCGTTTTGGCGATTGGGTTTATGCTCTGTTTTTTCCTAGCACTGGCCAATGACGACCATAAGATACGGATGGCACGTCGCGTAGTAGTAAACCAAGCCGTAGATGCACCGCCCCGACATCGGGGGGCCGTGGTTGAACCTGGGACGCATATTGCGCTGGGCGTTCTCAGGATCACGAGTGTTCTGGCCGCGAGCCCTTGCCGCGGAGAAGAGCGCGCTGATGCGCACGTGAGGTTCGCCGGGTGCCACCGGAAGCCCAGTTCCGTAAACGAAGGCGTCTATCGTCTGGGCTAGCCGCCTGGGTCAGCGTTCGGACTGATGGGAGAGGACGGACATGCGAGACATTATTTTCGTGGCAATTACGGTTGCCTTCTTTTTAATTTCCATCGCGTATGTGAAATTCTGCGATCGCATCCGCTAAGGTGAAACGCTAATGAACGCCGAATCGATCATCATGCTGGCTGTATGTGCGGGGTTGATGGTTTACCTGCTTTACGCGTTGTTGCGGCCGGAGAGGTTCTAGAAATGACAGTGAATGGCTGGTTGCAAATCATCGTGTACTTGGCCGCGTTGTTATTGGTGACCAAGCCAGTGGGAATATTCATGGCGCGCGTGTTCAACCGCGAGCGCACCTTCCTCGATCCCATATTGCGGCCGTTCGAGCGCTTGTTATACCGGCTCACGCTGGTCGACGAAGACCACGACATGAAGTGGACGGAATACGCGCTCTCCATGTTGCTGTTTAGCGGCGTTTCGATGCTCTTGCTTTACCTGATCGAACGTCTGCAGCAGATCCTGCCCTTGAACCCCCAGAAGTTTGCAGGCGTCGCTCCTAACCTGGCTTTCAACACGGCGGCCTCATTCACTACCAACACTAACTGGCAGAACTATGGCGGCGAAGCCACCATGAGCTATCTCACGCAGATGGCTGGCCTCGCGTATCACAACTTTGCCTCCGCTGCGGTCGGAATTGCGCTGGCAATTGCGTTCATTCGCGGCATCACGCGGCGGGAAAAAGAGACCATTGGCAACTTTTGGGTTGACCTGACCCGGACCACGCTGTGGGTGCTGCTGCCGGCCTGCACCGTGTACGCGTTGCTCCTGGTCTCACAAGGCGTAGTGCAGAACTTCAGACCTTACGACACAGCGAAGCTGGTCGAGCCGCAGCAGGTCCAAAGAGTGGGAACCGACGGCAAGCCGGTGATGGGCCAGGATGGCAAGCCAGTGACGGATACCGTAACCGACCAGGTAATCGCGCAGGGCCCAGTCGCATCACAGGAAGCGATCAAGATGCTGGGTACAAATGGTGGCGGATTTTTCAACGCCAACAGCGCGCATCCCTTCGAGAACCCGACGCCTCTGAGCAACTATTTGCAGATGCTTTCGATTTTCGTGATTCCCGCCGGGCTGACTTATACGCTGGGCCGTATGACCGGATCGCAGCGCCATGGCTGGGCGGTCTGGGCGGCGATGGCAATTCTGTTTGTGGCGGGCGTGACGACCGCTTATTGGGCGGAGGCTAAAGGCAATCCGCTGCTCAAGGGAGTGGATCAGCACGCCAGCCTCGTGCAATCCGGCGGCAACATGGAGGGTAAAGAAGTCCGCTTTGGCATTGCCGATTCCACCCTGTTCGCCACGATCACAACCGACGCCAGCTGCGGCGCCATCAATGGCTGGCACGATTCCTACACGCCGCTGGGCGGAATGGTGCCCCTGGCCAACATCATGCTCAGCGAAACCGTATTCGGAGGCGTGGGCGCAGGCATGTACGGAATCCTCATTTACGTCGTGCTTGCCGTCTTCATTGCGGGACTTATGGTCGGGCGCACGCCGGAGTATCTGGGCAAGAAGATCGAAGCCTATGACGTAAAGATGGCCATGCTGGTGACGCTGGTTTTTCCGCTCGTCATCCTGACACTGGCGGGCATTTCGTCGGTAGCGGGGTTCGGGACCTCCAGCATCAGCAACTCAGGCCCGCACGGCCTCACCCAGATTCTCTACGCCTTTACGTCGATGGCGGGCAATAACGGTTCGGCCTTCGGCGGACTGAACGGCAACACGCCCTGGTACAACATCGCCGGCGCGATGACCATGCTGATCGGCCGCTTTTTCATGATTCTTCCCATGCTGGCTATCGCTGGAAACCTGGCCAAGAAGAAGTATGTTCCGCCATCATTGGGAACGTTTCCTGTAACTACGCCGCTTTTCAGCGTGCTGTTGGTGGGCGTGATCGTGATTGTAGGTGCCTTGACATTTTTTCCCGCGCTGAGCCTGGGGCCCATCCTGGAGCACCTGCTGATGCAAGCCGGCAAGACGTTCTGACGACTGTATGAGGAAATATGGCAGAGAAAAAATCTAAAGCGATTTGGGACATGAAGATCGTGAAGGGCGCGATCTGGGAGTCGTTCCTGAAGTTGCATCCACGCAAAATGATGGGCAACCCCGTCATGTTCGTGGTGGAAGTCGGCAGTGTCGTGACGACGGTTTTGCTGGTTCGGGACGCAGTTGCCCACCAGGGCGCGTTTGGCTTCAACCTGCAGATCACGCTCTGGCTGTGGTTCACGGTGCTGTTCGCGAATTTTGCCGAAGCCATGGCCGAAGGCCGCGGCAAGGCGCAAGCTGAGAGCCTGCGTAAAGCGAGATCGGAAACGGTCGCCAACCGGGTACTGCCCGACGGCGAGATCGAAAAGCTACCCAGTTCGAAGTTGCGTTCGGGCGACATAGTGAACGTTTCCGCCGGCGAATTTATTCCCGGGGACGGTGAGATCGTGGAGGGAGTGGCGTCGGTTGACGAATCCGCGATCACAGGCGAATCCGCGCCAGTGATCCGCGAGGCTGGCGGAGATCGCTCCGCAGTCACCGGCGGCACGCGCGTGCTGTCCGACTACATCAAGATCAAAATCACGTCCAACCCCGGAGAGACCTTCCTGGATCGCATGATTGCTTTGGTGGAAGGTGCAGAGCGCCAGAAGACGCCGAACGAAATTGCGTTGAACATCCTGCTGGCTGGGCTGACGATCATCTTTCTGCTTGCCGTGGTTACGCTCCAGCCTTTCGCCATTTACTCAGGAGCGCCCCAGACAGTTTTCGTGCTTGTCTCCCTGCTGGTCTGCCTGATTCCAACTACCATTGGAGGATTGCTTTCCGCGATTGGCATCGCCGGCATGGACCGCCTGGTGCAACACAACGTGCTTGCCATGTCGGGCCGTGCGGTCGAGGCTGCGGGCGATGTCAACACGCTCCTGCTGGATAAGACCGGGACCATCACTTTGGGAAATCGCCAAGCCGCGGAGTTTGTTTGCGCGGCGGGAGTTTCCGAGAGCCACCTGGCCGACGCGGCCCAACTATCATCACTTCCGGATGAAACTCCGGAAGGCCGCTCCATCGTGGTTCTGGCGAAAGAGCGGTACGGACTGCGAGGGCGCGATCTGGCGGCGCACGAAGCCCACTTCGTGCCCTTTAGCGCACAAACCAGAATGTCGGGCGTTAATCTCGATGACCGTGAGATCCGCAAGGGCGCATCGGATGCGATTTCAAAATACATTTCCTCAGTCAATGGCAATGGTCTTCCGAAGGAAGTACAAGCAACGGTAGAGCAAATTGCGCGCTCCGGCGGCACGCCTCTGGTTGTCTCGGAGAATAAGCGGGCGTTGGGCGTGATTTATCTTAAGGACATTGTCAAGGGCGGAATTCGCGAGCGCTTTAGCCAGCTTCGCGCCATGGGGATCCGCACGGTGATGATTACGGGCGACAACCCCCTGACTGCCGCAGCCATCGCCCGCGAGGCTGGAGTCGATGATTTCCTGGCCCAGGCCACCCCCAAAGAGAAGATGGATCTGATCCGACGGGAACAGGCCGAAGGAAAGCTGGTGGCCATGACCGGGGATGGCACTAACGACGCTCCCGCACTGGCCCAGGCCGATGTCGGCGTCGCCATGAACACCGGGACGCAAGCCGCCAAAGAAGCGGGAAACATGGTGGACCTGGATTCGAATCCCACCAAGCTGATTGAGATTGTTGAAATCGGCAAGCAGTTGCTGATGACTCGCGGAGCGCTGACTACATTCTCCATCGCCAATGATGTAGCCAAGTACTTCGCCATCATTCCAGCGATGTTTGCCGGCACTTTCCCGGTGCTGGCCGCGCTCAACATCATGCAGCTGAAGACGCCGCAATCGGCAATATTGTCTGCCGTCATTTTTAATGCGCTGATCATCGTCGCCCTGATTCCGCTGGCTCTGCGCGGCGTAAAGTACCGAGCCATGGGCGCGGCCGCGCTGTTGCGTAACAACCTTTTGATCTATGGCGTGGGCGGAATCATCATCCCGTTTATCGGCATCAAGTTGATTGATATGGTCATCACCAGCATTGGGATGGCCTGAAGAGATATCATCATGAAAAAAAATCTTCTGATTTCCGTACTCATGACCGTAGTCACGACGGTGCTCCTGGGCCTGGTTTATCCCCTGGTGGTCACGGGACTCGCGCAGGTTCTGTTTCCTGAGAAAGCTAATGGGCAGCTCATACGGCGCAACGGAACCGTGATCGGGTCGCACATCATTGCCCAGCCTTTTACCGGAGCAGGATATTTTCATCCCCGGCCGTCCGCAGCGGGCGCGAATGGATATGACGCCAGCAATTCCGCTGGCTCGAACCTGGGCCCCACCAACCAGAAGCTTATCGATCGCGTAAATGGCGACGTCGCCAGCGCGCAGGCGGAGAATCCGGGCAAGCCAGTACCCATCGACATGGTTACAACATCAGCTTCGGGCTTTGACCCTCACATCACCCCAGCGGCTGCGGAGTTCCAGCTTCCGCGAGTTGCCAAAGCCCGCGGGATGAGCGAGGACGCTGTACGAACGCTGGTCGCCCAAAATACTCAGGGAAGGCAATGGGGCTTCTTCGGCGAGCCGCGAGTCAACGTGCTGGAACTGAACCTGGCGCTGGATGCGCGTTCAAAGTAAATTTCTGAACCACAAAGCCGCGTGGGGACAGCCGCCCTCCGCTGTCCGGCGGAGTGAACCTCTGCTGGCTTCTTCCTGGAAAAGGGCTTGTCGAGCTGGGCTCGACCGGACAGCCGAGGGCGGCTGTCCCCACACAACTTCGTGGTTTGTGAATTTCGCATGATTCTCCGAAGAGCCAGGCGCTGCATCCTAAGAGCCGTGCTAAACGAAATAAACCCTTCTCACCAACAAACGATCGCGTGAGCCGCCTCACCCTCTTCGGATTATTTGCGGTGACCGCGATGCTGGTGTGCTACGCCTTCGAGGATCGCAGCAGGTGGTTCATCCTGGCGTTCAGCGTGGCTTGCTTGTTGGGCTCGATTTATGGATTTCTGCAAGGAGCCTGGCCGTTTGGATTGGTGGAAGGAATATGGTCGCTGGTCGCGGTGCGGCGCTGGTGGCTGGCAGGAAAGTCGTCCTGATTGCTCTTGGATTACTGCCAGGGTGGTTAGGAATTCTTCCGGTTGAACCGGCAAAGCGCCTGGCTGGCGCGGATCTTGCCGCAGGAAAGAGCCATGGTTTCAAAGGCTCGCTCGTAGCGGAATTCCGGCTTCATATACGGCTTCTTGGCCGCCGGAGGGCTGGCGCTCGTATTTTTCGCTTTGTCGCCGGTGTTCTTTTCGGTCATAAGGCGCAGCCAACAAGGGGTTCGCCGCAATCGCAATATTTCTTTACACAGAGTACCACCAATCTGGCGCCGTTGTTGTTGGCATTTGTGATGACGGCCAAAAAGCTTCTATCCTGCCTTCGACCGCAAGGGGCCGAAGAAACCAGCGATGTCTTTCGCCAGAAGTTCTGGCTCTTCGGCGGCGGCGAAGTGGCCGCCGCGCGGCATTTCAGTCCAGCGCTGAAGGTTATATCCCCGTTCGATCCAGGCGCGGGGTGGAAAGGGCGCTTCCTTGGGAAAGTGCGCCACCGCGCAGGGCACGCTCACACGTTCGCCTTTCTGGAACTGCAGCGGCCTCTTCTTGGACTCATAATAAAGCCGGCAGGATGAATGGATGGTCTCAGTCATCCAGTAAAGGGTCACGTTACTGAGCAACTCGTCCTTGCTGAACCGGCGTTCGACCTCGCCTTCACAATCCGCCCAGTCACGAAATTTCTCTACGATCCAGGCGGCCAACGCGGCCGGAGAATCGTTCAGACCGTACGCGCCGGTCTGGGGCGTGTTTCGTTGCAGGTGCGCGTAGGCGCCCCAGTCCATGTACCAGCGGTCCGCATCGTCGAGGAACTGCTGCTCGATGGGGTCGAGTCTCACGCCCGGCTCCAGGTAAGGTCGGTAGGATCCAGGAATATAGTTGAGATGGACACCGATCACTCGCTGGGGATTGTGCAGACCCAGAATGGTGCTCACTGCGGCGCCGAAGTCGCCTCCCTGTGCGGCAAAGCGCTCGTAACCAAGTTCCGACATCAGCCCAGCCCAGAGCTCCGCAATCCGAAACGTGTTCATGCCAGGTTTGCTGGGGCGATCAGAAAAGCCGAAGCCCGGAAGCGAGGGCACTACCACATCGAACGAAACCGCAGAATCGCCGCCGTGACTTGCGGGATCGGTGAGCAGGGGAATGATCTTGAGCATCTCAAGAAAAGATCCCGGCCAGCCGTGAGTCAGGATCAGCGGGATCGGCGCCGGCCCCTTGCCGCGCTCGTGAATGAAGTGAACACCGAGGCCATCCATAATGCTGCGGTAGTGATGAAGCTCGGAGAGTTTATCGATCTGCGCCCTCCAGTCGAACGTGTCTTTCCAGTAGCTGCACAGCTTCCGCATGAAGTCGAGATTGACGCCATACTCCCAGCCTGAACCTGGAATTTCATCGGGCCAGCGAGTTTCAGCGAGACGGCGGTGGAGATCCTGTACCGCAGCGTCGGCGTAAGGAAGCGAGAACGGTTCTATTCTCAGGGCTGTGCTCATTGGCTGTGACCTGTATCCGGGATTGTAAAAGATGCGGCTTAGGAAAGGAGTCTTGTTCCTCATTTAGCATGGCAGAGTGACCAGCGAGAGATCTTTCCGGCGAATAGGTTTGGCGCGTGCGCTTTCGAAGCTCGGCTACTGCTCCCGGTCAGACGCTTTCGACCTCATCCAGGCTGGAAGTGTGCGGCTGAACGGCGCAACCCGCCGCGATCCTGAGGCACCGGTCCGACTGGAGAAAGATCGGATCGAAGTTGACGGCAGGTCGGTCGTAACCGCCGCCAAGGTCTATCTCATGCTCAACAAGCCTCGCGGAGTGATTACGACAGCCGCGGACGAAAAAGGGCGGCCAACCGTATATGAATTCCTGAGTCCTGAGTTTCAGAAAGGTGGTCAGCCCTGGCTAGCGCCGGTGGGTCGCCTGGACAAGGCCAGCGAGGGCCTGCTTCTGTTGACCAACGACTCCGAATGGGCAGCGCGCGTGTTGGCGCCGGCAACTCACCTGGACAAAACCTATCACGCGCAAATTAACCGGGTCGCCGACGCTGCGCTGCTGGAATCGCTCGGCCGCGGCGTCCGGACGAAAGAGAACCTGCTTCGCGTCAAGACGGTTCGCATCCTGCGCGGTGGCGAGCGCAACACCTGGCTCGAAATCGTGCTGGACGAAGGCCGGAACCGCCACATTCGAAGGATGCTGAAACAGCTTGAAGTCGAAGTTCTCCGGTTGGTGCGCGTCGCCGTCGGCCCGCTGCTGCTCGGGCAGCTGCCCAAAGGCGGCGTTCGCGCTTTAACCTCCAGCGAAAAACAGGCGATTGATCGCGCGATGGACAAAAAGAGTGCACGCTGATTCAGGTTTTTCCCGGAAGAGCCAAAATTTTTCCCAATGGACACAACTGAAGCGATCCTGCGGGACGACCGAATGACGGTGCGCAACGGCGGTCTGCCGTCCAAGGGGATTGCGAATCTGAAGAAAGGAGTTACTGACCCTCGTGCATGAACTTAACCTTGGCCATAACGCTTGGCGACGAGTTCAAGCCGTTGGAGGTCATCGAGCGTGAAATCCGGACCGGAGGAGGCCAGATCGAAGCCTTTATGACTGACCTGGATGACTCCCAGAACCTTGTCGCCGCCATCGAGCACCGGCGCTGACATCAGCTTATAAATTGTGGCGGGATGAAGCTGCTCATCCTTCTCTGCGTTTGGTTTGATGCTCTCGAAAATGCTGGCGTGCTTCACCCGGGTGAAGTTGTTGAACAACTCAACTTTTTTGGTGACTGCGGTATGAGCCGCGACCGCCGTCGAACTGGAAATAGGGATCGTTCCCGCGGTGGTGAGTTCCTCGGGAAACAGAAACTTCAGCAATCCGTTCTCCAGGCGCAGCAGCGCCACTTCGTTGGGCCTGCACGCGGAAAATCCTGGACAGTTCGACGCAGCACTGCTCGGGATTGCCGGAATTCACCAGTTGGCGTTCCAAGCCTGCCCGGTCGAGGCAGGCGCGTCGCCGCTCGCCTACCCTGGCCGTGTTCCCGTATTTCGTGGCTTGCCACCCCGGAAAGTTCGTTATCTCGCTGCCATGCCTGGGCGCAGAAATAAGTTGCGCGACAACACCATGCTGACGCCATCAACGGTCATCGATCAAGTTACCGAGGTACTGGGGAATCAGCCGGCATGCTATTCCCTGGTCAGCGGAAAGTGTTTTTCGCGCCATCCACGAATGCCGCCGTCCATGGAAAGCGACGTTGGTGTATCCCATTTTTTGAAGATTGTCGGCGGCCAAAGCGGAGCGATATCCGCCGCCGCAATAGAGAACGACCGGCGCGTCCAGTTCGGGAACGCGTTCCTCAATATCCCGCTCAATAATGCCCTTGCCCAGATGAACCGCCCCGGGCAAATGGTCGTTGGCGTACTCGCTTTCTTCGCGTACGTCGACCAGAAGAAACTTGTTCGCCGCGATCGAGCTTGCGCTTTGACGTCCTCCAGGCTAACTTCGCGAATGCGCTTCCTGGCATCGTCGACGATTTTCAGAAAGCGGGCGGAATGCTGGTGTGCCATGCAGACTTCCTCCGGAACCGCTGAAAGCATTCTAGCGAAGATGGACGCAGTCGGGCAGGAGTATTTGAGACAGAAATCGGTGGGTCCACATAGAGCTGCGCTGAGCCAAGCCTGAGAGTTACGACTCGTCGGAACCGGCGGCCGCTTCGGAAGCCTGCTCGGGAGAGTACGACCTGACGGCGGTCGAAGCCAGTAGTTTCTGCAGATCGGCCTCCAGTTTTCCGGCGATCTTCTTCCCCAAGGTCGGTGAATTCAAAAGGCTGCAGACAGCCCTGGGTGGCCCACATGGGAAACAGCATCGCCGCTTTGCTGCGTATGGTGCTGCCGCCGACGTGAAACATCACTTCTACCTTAATTCCTTCATCCAGCGGCTTATCCAGGTGCAGCAGGCCACCGGTAAAGGAAAGCTGGTGCAGGCGGGCCCTTATTTGGCGTCCGTTTTCCAGTCGGAGCAAAGCCAGAATGGTCCCAGCGAGTTTCACTCTGGGGGCGCGGCGGGCGTTATCTGTTCGTCTAGATTGGGGCATGAGTCCGTTCCCACTATGACACTCGCCAGCTACGGGAGGGCAGATTACGAAAGAGCGCGGCCTTATTTTCAATGACCTTCGCTTTGTATTCGCTAACAGGCGCCGCCCGGCGCGGGCAGGTTGAAGGAGATCAGTCAGGCTCAAATGCCCGATTATCAAGGCATCCTCAGCTTGCCGGATATGGAATGCCCGGAGGCTGAGTTTCAATTGTGGATTCAAGCTTCCGGTAAGCGGATGCCGATTACCGGGGTTACTTTACCGCAGTGCGGGTGGGGCCGTAAGCTGCGTGCTTATGGCATTCAATGCCCTGCTGATGTGCCGCGAGCAACTGGCTCTACGCGTCCTTGGAACGGCTCTGGACGAGGTCGAAATGGAGCAGGAAGTCTGCCTGTCGGCGCCCGAGGCTCTGGATCTTGACAGTAGTCAGGCACTACTCGGCACTGGTGCTGGACTTCGACCTGCCCGGCGCCGCCACGGTGGCGCGCATGGCGCGACTGGCGCCTTCCCACCGCAGGCCGGTGATCTTCGGAATGATCGGGGCGTTCACCGAAATCGCGGAGACCTTTCAGGCCGGCGTCAACTTCATTATTTACAAGCCACTGGCCTTCGACCAGATCGTCCGCTGCCTGCGCGCGGGCCGCGGCTTCATGCGGCCGGACCGGAGACAATCGCAACGCCAGCAGTTGGAATCGCTGGTTTATCTGCAGTTCGGCATCGCCGCGCTTCCGGCCATGGTGCTGGATCTGAACCAGAACGGAATGGCGTTGCAGGCGCCGGAACCGTTGCCGCCGGTGCAGCAGGTGCCGCTGCGCTTCGTTTTGCCCGGCACCACTAACATGGTGGAAGGCATGGGCGAGGTGATCTGGGCCGACGATGGCGGACGCGCCGGCATGCTCTTTTCCCGTTTGACTCCGGCTTCGCGGAAATATCTGAAGCAGTGGTTTGGTAAACGGGAAGAGAAGAAGAAACCAGTCGTTCGCGCTGCTCGAGGCCAGAAGGCCCGCCGCGCCGCCGCCGGCTCCCACTAGTCTTTCCCTCCTGCCGCTGGTCCGATGGGCGCCACCTCCGCACTGCGTGCTAGACTCAAGCTCTTCCTTCACTAGAGCGTCTTGATAGAGACTGTCTGACTGAATCGCATGCCGGAACTGAATTTCCTTTCTGCTGTTTCCATGGCTGAACGAATCCGTCGGAGGAAGCTTTCGCCGGTCGAACTCGTCGAAGCGCATCTCACCCGGATTGAAGAACTGAATTCCGAGGCTAAACGCCTTTGTGCAGGTGGATGCCGACGGCGCCCGGCGACAGGCCCGAGCGGCGGAAGCAGTCGTCCTGCGATCGGTCAAAAGCTTGGGCCGCTGCACGGTGTTCCGCTCAGCATCAAGAGTTGCGATTCGAGGTGGCCGGCCTGCGCTGCGAATCGGGATCGAAACTGCGCGCCGGCTTTGTGGCTGCGCAGGACGCTCCGCTGGTGACCCGCTTGCGCCAGGCGGGTGCGATCATTCTGGGCGTGACCAACGCCCCGGAACTGCTGATGGCGTGGGAGACGGACAACCTTCTCTACGGTCGAACCAATAACCCCTGGGATCTCGAGCGCACGCCCGGTGGATCGAGCGGCGGAGAAGCGGCCGCGATCGCCAGCCGGCATGTCAGCCGGCGGAGTCGGCAGCGACGGTGGCGGATCGATCCGCGTGCCGGCGCACTTCAGTGGAATCTGCGGGCTGAAGCCTACTCCCGGCCGCATACCGGCAACCGGACACTTTCCCGTCTCGGCGGGGCCTTTCGCTTTGATAGGTGTGGTTGGCCCGATGGCCCGAACGGCAGGTGACTTGAAGGCGTTGTTCGAAGTCATGCAGGGTCCCGACGACGGCGATCCCTCGGCGGCGCCGGTGCCTGTGCACTGGCCCGAAGAAGATGATCTGAAGCGAATCCGCATCGGCTATTTCGAAGATGATGGCCGCACGCCCGTGACTCCGGAAACCCGCGCTGGCGGTACGGACGGCGGCGGAAGGCCTTGCAGCGCGCGGGATTTCAGGTGGAGCCGTTCCGTCCCGAGGGACTCGAACTCGCTCGTCAACTGTGGTGGAAATTATTCGGTGTCGCAGGCGGAATGTTGCTGCGTCCGATGATGAAAGGCCGCGAGACTGAGATCAGTCCACTGCTGAAGCAGTTTTCCAGTTGGGTAGCGGCGGAACCGGCTCATACCGGTGAATCGTTGCTCGATACCTGGGTGCAACGCGACCTGGTACGCGCGAAGATACTGGCCCAGATGCGGGAATACCCGGTCTGGCTTTGTCCCGTGGCTTCGATTCCGGCCTTTCGCCACGGCGAGCGCAGTTGGCAGGTTGAGGGCAAAAACGTCCAGTATCTTGACGCGTGGAGCTATACAGAATGGTTCAACCTGCTGGGCACGCCAGCTGCCGTAGTGCCGGTATGGAAATCGCCTGAAGGCTTGCCCATCGGTGTGCAGATTGTGGCGCGTCCGTGGGAGGAAGAGATTGTGCTCTCGGTTGCAGCGGCCTTGGAAGAGCAGTGCGGGGGATGGCGACGCCCTCCGATCTAGTAAGATTACGTCAAATTATGCTGCGACGAACTCTTATCGCGATCATAACTCTGGCGTCGCTCGGCATTTTTGCCGCGACCACGCAAAAGGCGGCGACCTCGCCTGCCAATCCGGCGGAAGCAGCGCGCCTCAACAATCTGGGCGTCGCCTACATGAATCAGCAGTTGTTCGAAAAGGGTCTCAAGTATTTTCAGGACGCCGCCGCCGCCGATCCGGGGTTGCAGGTTGCAGCCTTGAACCAGGGCATCGCGCTCCTGAACCTGACCCGCATCGATCCCGCCAAGGCCTTGCTCGAAAATGCAGCGAAGAAGAATCCCAACGATCCTCATGCCTGGTTCAGTCTGGGGTTGCTTTACAAGAATTCTGACAATCCTCAGGGCTCGGTAGATGCTTTCCGGCACGTTACTGAAATTGATCCCAACGACGCCGATACCTGGTACTTTCTGGGCGCTGCCTCAGCGCAACTAAAGCAATATCCGCAGGCCATCGATGCCTTTCAGCACGCGCTCAAGCTGAACCCGCTGCACGCGTCGGCCGAATTTGGTATTGCGCGTGCCTACCAGCAATCGGGCGATGCGGCCCAGGCCCGCGAGCATCTGCTGCGCTTCCAGCACATTACTCAAAACAAACTGGGCTCGCCCATTGGCTTGGCTTACGGAGATCAAGGCAAATACTCGCTGGTAGAGGAATCGCCTTCGGCGATGGAGAAAGCGCTGCCGGCGATCGCGGTACGCTTTGTGCCGGTGACGGACGCGGCAGGACTGATGTCGAAGCCCGCAGCGGGGCCTGCGAACGACCTCGCGGCGTTTCTTGGGCCGGGCGCCTGTTTTCTCGACTATGACGGAGACGGCAAACCTGACATTTTTCTTCCCGACAACGGCCCCCTGGGCGGGATGGCTCTGTATCACAACCTTGGCGACGGTAAGTTCGAAGATGTCACGCAAGAAAGCTGGACTCGATGCTTCCGTTCATGCCATCGGATGTACGGCCGGTGACTATGACAATGACGGAGCAACCGATCTGGCTATAAGCCTCAAAGACCGCACATTTCTCCTGCACAACGAGAAGAACGGGACGTTCAAGGACGTCACCACAACCGCTGGGATCAAAAGTGACGGCCCCAATCTTGGTCTGACATTCATCGACTATGACCACGATGGTGATCTTGATCTCTACGTTACCAACACTCTCAAGAATGCCCCCGCGCCAGCATCCGGGCGGGACATCAAGTTGCCAAATGGCCTGGATTTTCCCGGTAATTTGATGTGGCGTAACAACGGAAACGGCACGTTCACAAATGTCACTCAGGATCTTGATCTCAATCTCGATCCCAGCGTCAGCGCGATCGGAACGGACTACAACAACGACCGCGCCGTCGATCTAGTGGTGACCGACCTCAAGGGCCCGTCGTTTCTTGAAAATCCGCGCGAGGGAAAGTTTCGGGCAAAGTCTCTGCTGGGGTCGGTGGCTCCAGGTCTAAATCTTGCAATTTCCGTTTTTGATTTCAACCACGACGGCTGGATGGACGTAGCCTTCACCCATTCCGCAGCGCCGGGGTTGACTCTGTGGCGAAACGAGAAGGGAACTAAGTTCGACCGAGTCACTCTGCCGGAGACCAACTGGGCTCGTGCCTATGGCGTCACCGCATTCGACTACGACAACGACGGCTGGGTTGACCTGATCGCCGTGGGTGAGACAAAAGACGGCAAGGGCGAAATCCGCCTCTTCCGCAACCTTGGGCCGGATGGGTTCAAAGACGTCACCACCGATGTCGGTCTGGACAAAATTCAGCTCAAAGATCCACGCGCGGTCGTCGCCGGTGACTATGACGGCGACGGTGCCACTGATCTGCTCGATCACGCAGAATCACGGTCCGGCTGTGCTTCTGCGCAACGAGGGCGGCAACAAGAATAACTGGCTGCGGCTTTCGTTCAAGGGTCTGGCTGACAACAAGAGCGCAATCGGCACCAAGGTTGAAGTCTTCGCCGGTGCGAACCGCCAGAAGTTTGAAATCGCGGGATCGTCCGGCTACCTGGGCCAGAACTCGACCGATTTTGTGGTCGGCCTGGGCCAGGCCAAGGAGGCCGACGTTGTGCGCATGCTCTGGCCTTCAGGCGTAATCCAGGACGAAATTCAGGTTGCCGGCTTGAAAGATCATAGTTTCCTGGAGATGGATCGCCGTGGCAGTTCGTGTCCCACGCTCTTCGCCTGGGACGGCACCCACTACCACCTCATTGGAGACATGCTGGGCGCGGGCGTGGTCGGCCACTGGGTTGGGCCCAACCAGCGCGACATTCCGCGGCCCACGGAATACATCAAGATCCCTCGCAACGCGATTCGAGAAAAAGACGGCAAGCTCAGTTTCCGTTTCATGGAGCCGCTGGAAGAAGCCGTCTATCTCGATCAGGTGAAACTGCTGGCGGTGGACCATCCCGGCGCCGTCGACGTATTCCCCAACGAGTATTTCGCCAGCGCTCCGCCCTATCCGCCATTCAAAGTTGTCTACAGTCGCGATGCCCGCCCGCCTGCTGGCGCATGGGACGAGCATGGGCACAGCGTTTTGCCGGATCTTCTGGCGCACCATTACTTCGGTGACTTTGAGTTACAACACTTCCAGGGCTTCGCGAAAACGCACAGCCTGGAGCTTGATCTCGGCGCAACCCTATGGCGGCGGTCCGCTGTGGCTGCTCATGCACGGCGAGATCGAGTACTTCTCCGCCACCAGCATGTTCGCAGCCTTCCAGGCCGGCATAGAAGCGGTGGCGCCCTACGTCGAGGCCCAGGACGCTCAGGGAAAATGGATTCGTGTGATGGACGACATGGGCTTTCCCGCGGGCGGCCCGCGCACCATGACCGCCGATCTCACGGACAAGCTGCCGCAGGGAACGCAGCGAATCCGTATAACCACAAACCTGCAAATTTACTGGGACAACATTCTGGTGAATCGCGCCCCGCAGGATCAGGACTCGCGCCTCACGCCGGTTCCGCTGGCGCGTGCCGACCTGCGCTTCCACGGTTTCCCTCTGAAGATCGAAAACCAGCCGCCTGGCAACGTGTTGTACGTTTACGAGAAGACCAGTTCCACCGGCCCCTACACCCGCCCCGCCGGCACCTACACGCGCTACGGGGATGTGCGTCCACTGCTCACCGGGTACGACGATCGGCTTGCGGTTTTTGGCTCGGGCGATGAAGTGGTTCTGGACTTCGATCCCGCGAAACTTCCCGCATTGCCCAAAGGTTGGGTGCGAGACTATTTCTTCGTGGCCAACGGCTACGAAAAAGACATGGATTTCTACGCCGCCGAGGCCGGGACCGTGCAACCGCTGCCGTTCCGCAGCATGGGAACCTATCCATACCCGAAGGGCCGATCGTTCCCGCTGGACGATGCGCACGTCGACTATTTCCTGAATTACAACACACGCCATCTGTCCGGAAACGAACCGAAGGGTTACAGGTTTCGACTACTCCCGTTAGCACGCATTAGGAATGCTCGGCAGCAAGCGACACTGGCAAAGTAGCGCCGCCGTCCCGGCGGCTGTCCGGTGGGCGTCTCGCCCACCGCGGCGAGAGCAAGATGCCCTCCCGACAGCCGGCAAGATGCCGGCGCTACTTGGAAAACCAAGCCCCCCGTACCTGCTAGAGAATCGTCTTAATCGTTGACATTACCCGCCTCCGCATAATCCAATACGCGGGAATGGCAACCACTCCTACGGACACTACTACCTCCTCCGGCCCGCGTCTTCGCAGATCACTCACGCTTTGGGACCTGATCCTTTACGGCGTCATCGTCATCCAGCCGGTCGCGCCGATGTCGGTGTTCGGCGTGCTGAGCGAGCGCGGCCACGGGCACGTCGTCACCACGATCCTGATCGCGATGGTGGCGATGCTGTTCACCGCGATCAGCTATGGGCGCATGGCGCGCGCCTATCCCAGCGCGGGCTCGGCATTTCACCTATGTCGGCCAGGAAATCAATCCGGCGCTCGGCTACGTCACCGGCTGGAGCATGGTGATGGACTACATGCTCAATCCGATGATCTGCATCATCTGGATCAGCCAGCAGGCCCACGTGTTCGCGCCGGGCGTGCCGTACTGGGCCTGGGCGATTTTCTTCGCGCTGGTCTTCACCGGCTTGAACATCCAGGGAGTCAAGACGTCCGCGCGCGTGAACACCGGCGCTGGCGGCGGGCATGGGCGTGGTGATTGCCATCTTCTTCGTCGCTGCCGCGCGCTACATCTTTGGACATCCCGCAGGACCCCGGCTTCTTCACCCGGCCGTTCTACGATCCCCAGACCTGGAACACGCAAGCGGTGTCTGGGCGGCACGTCGCATCGCGGTGCTCACCTACATCGGCTTCGACGGCATCTCCACTCTCTCGGAAGAGGCTGAGAATCCGCGGCGCAACATCCTGCTGGCCACGGTGCTCACCTGCCTGGTGATCGGCATTCTCTCCGCCGTGGAAGTCTATGCCGCGCAGCTGGTCTGGCCGGCTTCGCGAAGCCTTTCCCAACGTGGACACCGCCTTCACCTTCGTTGCCGGACGCGCCTGGCAGCCGCTTGTTCGCGATCGTGGGATTCACCCTGGTGGTGGCCAACTTCGGTTCCGGCATGGGAGCACAACTCGGCGCCGCCCGGCTGCTTTACGGCATGGGACGCAGCAACGCCCTGCCCAAGTCATTCTTCGGCGCAGTCGATCCCAAACGGCACGTACCCCGCAACAACGTGATGTTCGTCGGCGCTCTTGGCTCTGGCAGGTGCATTCCTCCTGCCCGCAATCGCCGGGGCCGCGACGGGCTACGAACTGGGCGCGAACCTGCTGAATTTCGGCGCGCTGATCGCCTTCATGGGCGTCAACGCGGCCGCGTTTGTGCGCTACTTCGTCCGTGAAGACAAGAAGAAACTGTCTAACTTCTTTCCGCCGGTGCTGGGCTTTTTCATCTGCCTGGTCCTGTGGTGGAACCTGAGCACCAAAGCTCGGATTGTCGGCGCGATCTGGATGGCCGTCGGCATCGCCTTCGGCGCCTGGAAGACGCGAGGTTTCCGCGGCGAACTGGTGGACTTCGAGCTGCCTCCGGAAGAATGATTTACTTTGCCAGCGAATTACTTAACTTGCCATGAAGCCCGTATTCTTTCCTTCCCCGCCCGCTTGGCATGCCTGGCTTGAAAGGCATCACCAGACCCACCCGGAACTGTTGGTCGGCTTCCATAAGAAAGACTCGGGGAAGCTCAGCATCACCTGGCCGGAAGCCGTAGACGGAGCTCTTTGCTTTGGCTGGATTGACGGTGTTCGGCGATCCTTGAACGAAACCAGCTACGTGATTCGCTTTACGCCACGGCGTCCGAGAAGCATTTGGAGCGCGATCAATATCAGGCGTGTTGCTGAGTTGACGAAACTCGGATTGATGCGGCCAGCGGGCATGCAAGCTTTCGAAAAACGCACAGGAGATCGTTCAGAAATCTACGCCTATGAGCAACGCAGGGGCGCCAAGCTCCCCGCCGCGTACGAAGAAAAATTCCGCGCCAACAAGAGAGCCTGGAAATACTTTCAGGCACAGCCGCCCTGGTACCGGAGGACGGCAAGCTGGCGGGTGATCAGCGCGAAGAAAGAAGAAACGCGACTGAAGCGGTTGGCCCAGCTCATCAACGACTCGGAGCACCAACGAGCCATACCAGAGCTCAGACGGACGACCGGAAAGAAGTGATGCCGGCGGATGGTCGGATTGCCGAATTGACAAATTGTCGAATTTGGACCCGAACCCAAGTGGGAGGCCTCTTAATTCGACAATCCTAAAATCCGTCAATCCGCCAATCGTCAATTTCGTTACTCAACGTTCCAGCCGCTGACTTCGACTGCCGGCAGCGCGGTTCCCAATTCGTGCGCTCTGTACGTCGCAGTTACTTCGCGCCTCTCGCCCGGAAGGAGCGAAAAATAATTGTCCTGCCAGAGAACGGGGAGGATTTCCTCTCCACCTTTGCCCTTATCCACTTTCAGGCGCACAAAAAATGCCAGGCTCTTGCTGGAATTCACCAGGGTTACGTGAGTTACGGCCTCTTCTCCCTTGTGCTCGGTGTGGTGGGCTACGCTCAGTTTGACCTTGGGCAATTGGGAAAGAGCAGTGTAGTCGGCGTAAGACGCGGTTGGAGTGGTGTACCAGTTGGACTTCTCCCAGTCCAGGGTCTCGGGTTTGGTGGAGAGCCAGTAGAAATTTGAGCCAACCAGTTTTCCGCTGGCGTCTTCCAGTCTCAAAACCAGAAAATAGGTCGGGTTCAGGCCGTCGATTTCGGGCAGCGTCAACGCCTTATTCGTGCTGTCGGCAGTCGCATCGAGCGTGGTCTGTTGCGAAAACTTCTCGCTCATATCCAGATTTAAAACTTTGGTAGTGAGCTTCAGCCCCTTGGCATCGACGTACTGGCTGCTCACCAGCCAGACCGAGCGGTCATCGTAGCCGTACAGCGGATGCAGCGCCTCCATCGACTTCTTGGCGCCGAAGTACCCGCCCCCCGGGCGCAGATAGAAGTCGTACAAGTGCCAGATCATGGAAGGCCAGGCGTTGTTCAGCATCCACTGGATCACGCCCGTCGAAACGTATTTATTCCGGCTGTAGGCCTCGTACATGGCGCGCACGCCTTCGTAGGTTTGAAGCTGCGCCTTGAGAGCATAGTCTTCGACGCCGCTCGCTGGACCGAAGCGTGCACTCAACGCGTCACTGAAAACGTGCAGGTCTTTGAACTCGTTGCCGCCGGCGTGATAGTTCCAGGTGTCGTCCATGGGCCAGAGATGATCTTTCCCCACCATGGCGCGAATGCTCTCAACCGGCGGCACCGCCGGCCCCATGCTGGTTTCGGTGTTGAACCCGTACGCCCCGCCGCATCCGCCCTGGTTGCACTGGCGGGCGGAGTCGGTCTTGTCGGTTTGCCAGTACGAAGGCGCGACGTACTCATACGGCCCTGTCATCTTGACGCCGCTCTCGCCGGAGTAGCCCGCGGGTTTTGCGGTAGCGGAGGAGACGATCGGATTCGGCCACAGCAGTTCTTTTTCAACCTTCAGATAAGTTTGCTCGACGTCGGGCGGTGGTGGGCCGTCGCTGCCATTCATCCACGCGACCAGGCTGGGATGTCCTCGCAAGCGGTAAATCTGGTCGCGCAACGATTGTTCCGCGATGGTGAAGTCCTGCGGCTTCCAGTCCGGCCAGTGCTCCCAGTGATCGCAACAGCACCAGCCGGCGATGAGCAGAATACCGCGCTCGTCCGCCAGATCGAAAAACTCTTTCGTTTCGAGCTTGCCTTCCATTCGGATAGTGTTCAGGCCGATGTCCTGAACGTAGCGGAACTCATCGTGCAAGCGCTGCGAGCTCTCCCGCAGCATCATGTCGGGAGACCAGCCGCCGCCGCGAATCAGAATATTTTTTCCGTTGATGGAAAACAGCCGCCGGTTGGCCGCGAGCACTTCAGACTTGACCTCTCGAATGCCAAACTTCGTCTCTGACTGGTCGGAAGTCTTGCCGCCCACATCGAATTCCAGGCTGAGGTTGTACAGTTCCGGCTTGCCCATCTGCGCCGGCCACCACAGGCGCGGGTGATCGATATTCAGCTGAGAATATCGTTCTGGCGCGAACGTCACATCTTTCGACTCGCCTGCTCCGAGTTCAACCGGCTGGGAAAATTCAACCTTCTCGATCCGCCCTTTGAGCGTTCCTTTCACTGGATGGTTTGCCGCATTCTTTAGCAGCGCCGTCACCGTCAGGTGCGCCTGGTCGTTGGCTGGCGAGTCTACTTTCGAAACCACAGCGGGATAGCGCAGCGCCACCGGCCCGCTGGTCGTGATCTCCACATCGCGCCACAAGCCCATATTCTTGTCCGGAGGAGAGGGGTTCCAGTCCACGAAAGTAATGGCCAGGTCGGTATCGGTAGGAGAGAAGACCTGTACCGCCAGCGCATTGGTCCTTCCTGGCATGGCTGCGTCGGTGATATTGAACTCGTAGGTGCGCCACGCGCCGGCCACGTCTTCGGACTTCGCGATTTGCTTGCCGTTCAGCCAGATGTTGGCGCGATAGTTGATCCCGCCGAAATTCAACCAGATACTTTTTCCCTTAAAGCTGGCGGGCAGAACAAATTCCTTGCGATACCACCAGGGCACAATGAAAGGACTGTCCTGCTGCATTGGGATGTTGGAAAAGTTTTCGCCGATGGGGTAGGTGACGCCCGGAAAAGATCGCAAATTCGTTCCGAAATCGGGGTCGGGATAAACCTTCTGCTCGACCAGCGCCGCCACCACCGTGGTGGGTACGGTCACCGTATACCAATTCCTGGGCTGGAACGCGGGTTTAGAAAGTACCTCGCCTTTTTCCTCGACCTTGCCCGAAGACTGCAGGGACCACCCTTCCCGCAGAGAAAGCATGGTTTCGGTGTGACGGACGGGCTTCGCGTCCTGAGAAAAAATAAGGCCGGAAAAAGACAGCAGGACTACGCACAGCAGAGTGCGCCGGTTCATCTTCATCAATCGATCCTTTGCAGAAGAATCACTAATTTTAAGCGCATCACGTTAATACCATGTCCTATTAATACGTTTCAATGGCTGATTTTCAGATGTAGGCGCCGGGCGCCCCGCCCGTGCCTCCGCACCCAAGCGTCTTTGTGCCCGAGTGCCCCATCCTTTCGCGTTCTGTGCGAAAGGGTGGGTGTTTGCGCGGTCATCGCACGAGCGTCCCGCTCACGCCCGCATTGGCGTAGTTTATAATGAATGATTCCGCAACAACTTCTGGAGTAACAAGAGCTGGAGTGACAAGAGAATGATCCGATTTCTGCAAACCCCTGGCCCGGTCAAGAAAGTGGTTCTTGGCGGGCTGTTGACACTTATTTGCGGTGCTATGGCGATTACCCTGATTCCCGGTGGACTGGGCTCGGATGTGATTGGCATCGGAACTCCCGGCCAGGGCGTCGTAGCTAATGTCGCCGGCGAACCTGTTACCAGTCTGGAAGTGCAACGCGAGGCCCGGCAGATGCTGCGCCAGCAGTTCCCCCGCGGCGGCGAGCAGGCCACGATGCTGCTGCCGTTGTTTGCCGAACGCGCCGCCCAGAATCTGATCAGCAAACAAGTCCTGATCGCGGAAGCCCAGCGCATGGGGTTGCGGGCCACGCCCGAAGAAGTGCGCGACGAGTTGCAACACGGACGCTATGCCGCGACTTTCTTTCCCGGAGGCAATTTCGTTGGGCAGCAGCAATACGAGAACATGCTGCAGAATGCCGACTTGAGTGTTCCGCTGTTCGAGCAAATCGTTAAAAATGACATCTTGCTGGACAAGTTGCGCAACCTGGTGACCGGCAGCACCCTAGTCACGGACGCCGAAGTTCGCCAGGAATTTGGAAAGCAGGGCACCAAAATAAAGTTCGACTATGCGGTTCTCCGAAAAGACGACCTGCTGAAACAGATACAGCCCAATGAAGCTGAGTTGAAGGCGTTTTACGAGCGCAACAAGGCGACCTACAACAATTCGATTCCGGAAAAGCGAAAAGTTCAGTACGTCATGGTGGATACAGCGAAGATCCTGTCGCAAACTCCGGTCTCAAAGGAAGATCTGCAGGCGTTCTACGATCAGCACCGCGACGATTACCGGGTGCCCGAGCAGGTCAGCGTAAGCCACATCCTGATCAAGACTCCGCTGCCGGGTCCGGACGGCAAAGTTGACGCTAAGGGCACGGAGGACGCTCGCAAGAAGGCTGAGGATGTGCTCAAACAGTTGAAGGCAGGCGGAAACTTCGCTGATCTGGCCAAGAAGTATTCGGAAGATCCGGGTAGCGGCAAGAATGGTGGTTCGCTGGGCTGGATTGGCCGGGGCCGCACCGTTCCTGAGTTTGAAAAGGCCGCATTCTCGTTGGCCAAGGGCTCGACCAGCGACCTGGTGCAGAGCAGCTACGGCTTTCACATTATCCGCGTGGACGACAAGCAGGCCGCCCACGTAAAGACCCTTGACGAGGTCAAAGATCAGATCGAAGAGAGCATCAAGCAGCAGAAGGCCGCGCAGGCAGCCGCGAATCAGGTCAATGCTCTGCTCGGGCAGGCTCGCACCGTGGGCCTGGAGAAAGCGGCCGCTGCAAAGGGCCTTAACGTCGTCAGTACCGACTTCGTCAGCCGAACTGACTCCTTGCCGGGCATTGGCAACTCGCCGCAGTTCATGGGCGCTGTGTTTGGCGAGGCCGAAAAATCGCCGCCTGACCAGGTGCAGCTGCCGCAAGGATACGCAGTGTTCGAAGTGACGGCGATCAAGCCGCCAGCCACTCCGACGTTCGACGAGATTCGCAGCCGCGTAGAATCCGAATTCAAAAATGAACGAGTTGCCGCGCTGCTTACGCAGAAGACTCAGGAGCTTTCCGATCGCGCCAAAGCCGAGCACGATCTGAAAAAAGCCGCCAAGGAAGCCGGCGCCGCCGTCAAGACCAGCGATTTTGTGCTGCCCGATAGCCAGGTCCCTGACATCGGTTCCATGACCGGCGCCGCCGCGGCTTTTACCCTGAAGTCCGGTGAAATCAGCAGTCCGATCAACAACGGCAACACCGGCGTAGTCCTGCAAATTCTGGACAGGCAGCAACCGACTGCTCAGGATTTTGAAGCCCAAAAAGACCAGATCCGGGATTCCCTGACCCAGGCCAAGGAGCAGGAAATGTTTATTGTCTTCCTCACCAACCTGCGCACTCAGATGGAGAAGTCAGGAAAAATTAAGATCAATCAGGAAGAGATGAAGAGCCTGACCCGTTCGCAAGCCGGGGAACAGGGAGAGTAAAGCGGGGGTTCAGCCCGATTCCCTTTTTGCTGTTAGCATCGGGTCTAGTCGACGATGTCATTCCCCCGCGCCTCCGGTATCCTTCTCCACCCGACCTGCTTCCCATCCCCTGGCGGCATCGGTGATTTCGGTCCGGCGGCATATGAGTTCGTGGATTTTCTTGCTGCGGCCCGCCAGGGTCTTTGGCAAGTGCTACCGCTGGGCCCGCCCGCCAACGGCAATTCCCCTTATTCATCGACTTCCGCATTCGCCGGTAGTCCGCTGCTGATCAGCCTGGAACGTCTGGCTGAGCGCGGCTGGATTCAGCCCTCGCGACTGGCAACGCTCGCCAGCAAATCGGAGGCGATCGACTATGAGGGCGTTTACCAACACAAGCTTCCGCTGATTGTGGAAGCCGCTCGGACCTTCCTTCAGAGTCCTCAAGCAAACTCTGCCCGGCGCTTTGAGCGCTTCTGCAGCCAGAACTCCTGGTGGCTGGAAGATTTCGTGCTGTTCGACTCGCTGCGCGAACGCTATGCCCGGCGATGCTGGAAGGAATGGCCGCGCGAACTGGCCCGCCGGGAGACTGCAGCTCTGGCAACCGCGCGCCAAGAGTTGGCGTCCGAGATAAACGTCCGTCGCGTGATCCAGTTTCTCTTTTACGAACAGTGGCATGCCCTGCGGCTTTACTGCGCGCAACGCTCCATCAGGGTGGTGGGCGATGTCGCGATTTTCGTGGACCACGACAGCGCCGACGTCTGGTCGCATCGCGATCTCTTCCGCCTCAGGAAAGACAATTTTGAGCCGGAAGCTGTCTCTGGTGTGCCTCCCGACGCGTTCAGCGCCACCGGCCAGCGCTGGGGCAGTCCGCTCTACGACTGGGGAGTGATGAAGGCGCGAGGCTACGGATGGTGGATCGACCGCCTTCGCTGGGCCACTCAAACCTGTGACTACATTCGCCTGGATCACTTCCGCGGGTTCGAACAGTTCTGGGAGATTCCGGCCAGCGAGCCCACAGCCGTACACGGGCACTGGGTGGATGGCCCCAAAGACGAGTTATTCAACAAGCTGCGCGAAGCTTTGGGCGGGCTTCCATTTTTCGCCGAAGACCTCGGCTACATCACGCCGGAAGTCCACGCGTTGCGCGATCGCCACCAGATTCCCGGATGCGCCGTGCTGCAGTTCGGCTTCGGCGATGCCGGCGCTCACGTTTACCTGCCGCATCGTCTGACCGCGGACCGCGTGGTCTATACAGGCACTCACGACAATGACACCACCTTGGGCTGGTGGACCTCAGGCACATCAGAAGAGGAACGCTGCGCTATTCGGGCCTATGTCGGAGAGAGTAAGGATGGCATTCACTGGGACTTCATCCGGCTGGCCCTGACGTCGGTCGCCAGCCTGGCGATAGTTCCGCTGCAGGACGTGCTTGGATTGGGCAGCGAAGCTCGCCTGAACACGCCCAGCGTCTGCGAAGGCAACTTCCGCTGGCGCTATCGCCCCGGATCATTGACCCGCCCCCTGGCCGCGAAACTGGCCGCGCTCACCGCGGTAAGTGATCGCCTTCCCCCGCACGTCCTCCCCCCGCCCAGCGAAGATTTTGTGGCCTAGGGTTGCCATTCCTTAAAATTGTCATCCTGAGCGGAGTCAAGTCATTCGCTTTGCGAATGACCTGACGGAGTCGAAGGACCCCTACATTGCGAATGAGGCGTAGGTCCCGAAAAGCCTGCCCTGCGCGAAGCCGAGTACTCGAAGCTATCCGGCGTCGGCGCGACGCTAAAACTCGCGGCACTACTCCAACAATAGAGCTCCTTCGACTGCGCGGCTGTTTCGCTTCGCGAAGCCGCCGCTCAGGATGACAGATGAAAACGGCCGGGACCTCGTGGCCCCGGCCTTGGTTGGTGGTTGCCCGGATAAAATTATGCGCTGCGCCGCGGCCTCAAGGTCAAATCGCGAACCTGCGCCAGCACGCTCGACAGTTGCATCCCATTGAGTTGCGAGACGAAGGGCATCAATTCCGCGATAAACTGATCTTTCATCAGTTCGCCGATTTCCTCCTGGCGGTTGCGTTCCCCGCCGGAAAGCAGATCAGGTACCGTCACTTCCAGCGCCCGCGCCAGCCGTTCCAGTGAGGAAAGGGTCGGAGTGGCTTTTTCATTCTCGATTTTCGACACGTAAGTCCGGGGAACTGACATGCGCGCCGCCAGTTGCCGCTGGCTGAG
The DNA here is from genome assembly GCA_963748935.1 of Terriglobia bacterium. GTDB lineage: Bacteria > Acidobacteriota > Terriglobia > Terriglobales > Acidobacteriaceae > JAIQFF01. The sequence goes on along the minus strand of CAVVLA010000019.1, from coordinate 44,397 downwards.
CCCGTTACGCAGGCGCAGCGAACGTATCGACGTCGCCAGGTTCAGGTGCCCGCGGCCATTGCCGTTCGACGGCATCATCTGCGGCGGCGGCGGAGCCATTACCACTTCCGGCTCTTCCTCGTCTAACGAGGCGCGGCAGCGGCGGCAAAGATCATTGGAAGTACGGAATTGGACCAGCAGGCAGTGATCGCAACGAACTACTTCCCTTGAATCTACAGGTGCAAGGGTAGTGGCCATCTAGGTGTGGGAGGGCCAGAGCGGGGCTTCTCCGGAACGAAAACAAAAACAAAAAAATCTTTCGTTCCAACCTGCAGCGTAATCTGAGGTACAACACCTGTGGATGTCAAGCAAATTTCAGGGCTAAAAACAAAACGGCGCGTGACAAAAGCAAAGTTAGCCGGAGAAAAACAGGAGAAAACAGGTAAGAAACCATGAGCGATCGAGAACAGGCGTGGGGGTTACTAACTGAGTTCACTCAATCGGAAAGCTTGCGCAAGCATGCGCTGGCAGTCGAGGCCTGCATGCGTGCTTACGCCCGCAAACTGGCTCCCGGTTCTCCAGAAAAAGAAGAGTTGTGGGGAGTGGTGGGCCTGCTGCACGACTTCGACTATGAGAAGTATCCCAGCCTCGACGATCATCCCTACAAGGGCAACGAGATATTGAAGGAGCGCGGCTACTCCGACGAAATCCGCCGCGCCATCATGTCGCACGCCGAATATTCCGGCGTGACCCGGGACTCTGCCATGGAAAAGGCCCTGTTCGCTTGTGACGAACTGGCGGGATTCATCACTGCCTGCGCCCTGGTCAAGCCGGGAAAATCTCTGGCCGAAGTCGAGCCCAAGTCCGTCCGCAAAAAAATGAAAGACAAAGCCTTCGCCCGGAATGTCAAGCGCGAAGACATAATCAACGGGGCTGCTGATCTCGGCGTTGAGCTGGAAGAACACATCGCAAACTGCATTGACGCCATGAAGGCAATCGCGACTGAGCTTGGTCTGGACGGCAGCGCGGCGAAGTCAGGATAGGATGTGCGGCCCGGCTTGGGTCGCAAAAAGTCTAAGTTGTTAAACACTAAGGACGCGAGGTTACCCCCTTGAATCAAATGTCCGATGTTATGTGGCGCTGTGTGCCCGAAAAGACTTCTTGAACTGCCCATCCTGCTATCCAAACGGTCCTCCTGAACGTCTAGCAACAACGGGTCACTAAGAAACTCACAGCTCCTTCCGAAGCCAAAGTCCAAGGAGGAAATCCCATGCGCTCAAAATACTTCGCACGTTTCATGTGCGCCGCGATTCTGGCGCTCAGTGCAGTGTGGACGGCATGCAACAACGCTAACCCGGGCGCGGGTTCCTTAACTGCGGCCAGCAGCAGCAAGGTTCCCATCACCACCAAATCGGAAGATGCGCGAAAAGAATTCCTGCAGGGCCGCGACCTGTCGGAGAAGCTGCTGGCGCAGGAATCCCTGCAGCATTTTGATAAAGCGCTGGCGCTTGATCCGGATTTTGCCTTCGCCGAGCTCGCCCGCGCCAACAATTCCCCAACCGCCAAGGAGTTTTTTGAGCATCTGAACAAAGCCGTCGCCTTGGCGGACAAGGCGTCCGATGGCGAGAAGCTTTTCATTTTGGCGAACCAGGCCGGCGCGAACGGCGACGTCGCCAAACAGAAGGACAACCTCGACAAGTTGGTCACCGCTTACCCCAATGACGAGCGCGCGCAATTCGTCCTGGGCAACTACTATTTCGGCCAGCAGGAGTACGGACCCGCAATCGAGCACTATAAGAAAGCAACGGACCTGGCTCCGAACTATTCGGCTGCCTATAACATTCTCGGCTACTCCTACCGGCAACAGGGTGACTATGCCAACGCCGAGCAGGCTTTCAAAAAATATGTCGAGCTCATTCCGAACGACCCAAATCCCTACGACTCCTACGCAGAACTGCTGCTGAAGTTGGGAAGGTTCGACGAGTCGATTACTCAATATCGGAAGGCGCTATCCATCGATCCCCACTTCGTGCCCTCGCACTTCGGAATTTCTGCGGACCTGACTTACATGGGCAAGCCGCAGGAGGCCGAGGCTGAGTTGGAGAAAATGGTCGATCAGGCCCGCAATGACGGCGAACTCCGCACCGCCTTATTTGGCCTGGCCGTCGTGGCTGCTGACAGCGGCAAGTTGGACAAGGCCCTGCAGCAGATGGATAAGGAATATGCTGTCGCAGAAAAGAAGAACGACGCGGCTGCGATGGCTGCGGACCTTCAGGCTAAGGGAAACATCTTCGCCGAAATGCAGAAGTATGACCTGGCAAATCAGCAGTTCGACCGTTCGCTTAAGATCGTCGAGGACTCAAGCCTGTCGCGGGAAATCAAGGACAATGCCACGCTTCAGCATCACTTCAATCTGACCGCGCTTGCAATCGGCAAGAAGGATTACGCGGCGGCAAAAACTCATGCGCAGGAATTTCAACAGGGCGCAGAGGCCTCGAAGAACCCGGCGCAGGTAAAGCTGGCCCACGAACTGGCCGGAAGGATTGCCCTGGCGCAGAAAGATTACGAGAACGCAATCGCCGAACTGGAACAATCCAATTTGCAGGATCCGCGGAACCTTTACCGCCTGGGCCAAGCCTATGACGGCAAAGGAGACCACGCAAAGGCGGATGAGTTCTACACCAAGGCGGCAAACTTTAATTCACTGCCGGCCCTGAACTACGCTTTCATCCGCGCCAAGGCAGAAAAAATGGCCAAGAAAGCTTGACTGAAATCAAGCTCGGTCATACCTAGATACTCTAAAGCGCACGGACAGCCCCGTAGCGCCGGCGTCCCGCCGGCTGTCGTGAGAGCGTCTCGCCCTCATACCATTGCGCTCCTACCGCAACGCATCCGCCACCTTCCCGCTCGCAATCAGCTCCGCGATCCGCGCGAAATCCGGATACATCACCCGATCCCGATCCATGGTCGCGCACACCGAGCGGATGGCCGCATGCGCTGCCTGCCCTCGCTTCGAAGTCTTGAGCGGAGCCAGAAAATCCAGCGCCTGGGCCGCGGCCATGGCCTCGATCGCCAGGGCATGGCGCGTGTTATCGACGATTTTCTTCAGCTTCAGAGCCGCCGTCATCCCCATGGAAACGTAATCTTCCTTATTTCCGGAAGTGGTGATCGAATCCACCGAGGCTGGATGCGCCAGCACTTTGTTTTCGCTGACCAGGGACGCCGCGACCACTTGCGGCATCATGAATCCAGAATTCAGTCCAGCTCCCGCCGCTAAAAATGGCGGCAGACCCTCGCTCAGCGCCGGATTCACCATCCGCTCCAGCCTGCGTTCTGAAATTCCAGCCAGCGCGCTCAGCGCAATGCCCAGGAAATCCAACACGAAAGCAATGGGCTGCCCGTGGAAATTTCCTCCGGAGAGGACCTCGGCGTCAATCTTCGCAAAGCCGCGCTCCGCCAAGACGGTCGAATTTCCAAGATTATTTTTTATAAACACCAGAGGATTGTCCACTGCGGAGTTGACCTCAACCTCCATCACCTCGCGGCAATGAGTCAGAGTGTTGCGCACCGCGCCATGCACCTGCGGCATGCAGCGTAGCGAATATGCATCCTGCACCCGGTCGCAATCGCGGTGCGACTCGCGGAGTTGACTGCCTTCGAGCATCTTGCGCAGATTCGCGGCAGTCTGGAGTTGGCCGCTGTGCGGACGAGCTTTGTGAATGCGTTCGTCGAACGCAACATCCGTGCCCCGCAACGCGTCCAGCGCGAGTGCCCCAATCACGTCCGCCGTGTCGGCGAGCATTTCGGCCGCGAGCAGCGCCAGGACTCCCACTCCGAGCATGGCCTGCGTCCCGTTGATCAACGACACCGCTTCCTTGGCCTCGAGCACCAGCGGTCTGACTTGTGCTCGCCGCATGGCCTCAACGGCGGGAATCCGCGCGCCCTTCTCGTCCAGGCACTCGCCTTCCCCGATCAGCGCCAACGCAAGGTGCCCTAGCGGAGCCAGATCGCCACTCGCGCCGACACTGCCCTGCGACGGAACCATCGGAGTGACGCCACGATTCAGCATCTCGCAAATCGTGTCGATCACCGCTCCGCGCACTCCGGAATGCCCCTTCGAAAGCGAATTCGCACGCAGCACCATCATGGCGCGACTCTCGGCTGCGGAAAGCGGCTCACCCACTCCCGCAGCATGAGAGCGCACCAGGTTCACCTGCAGCTCGCGAATCTGGTCCCCCGCGATGCGCACGTCGCTCAGCTTGCCGACCCCGGTGGTGATGGCGTACGACACGCGATTCTCTGCAACCAGTGCATCCACCACGGCGCGCGCCCGGTCAACGGCTTCGCGAGCGTCCGGGTCAAGAAGAACAACCCGGCGCTCCACTGCGACGTCCCGCACCGCTTCAAGCGTAAGGTCGTTGCCGTTGATGTGAAGAGCTTTCAAAATAATTCCGGTTTCTGTTTCACAGCAGGTTTCGGGAAGAGCGCGACTTTAGTCATCACACAAGCTGCTCCCTCAGTCGCTACTGACAAGGCCTTGTTTCCCCGCGGCCTCGCGAAATACCCTTAAAATATTTGGCGGCAACGCCGCTGCTTTCATCTTCGCATCGATGATCATGTGCGTGGTCTCGCCCTCCGCCAGCAGTTCGCCATCGCCGGCCCTCACCAGTTCGTATCCAAAATGAATCACTGATTCGCGGACGTTCTTCAAATGCGTGCGCACAATGATCTCGTCGTCATATCGGGCCGGAGACTTGTAGCGGCAGCGAGCGTCCACCACGGGAATGAAGCAGTCGTGCTCACGCTCCATGTCGCGGTAGGTAAAACCCAACTGGCGCATGTATTCCACGCGCCCGATCTCAAACCAGATGAAGTGATTGGCATGATAGACCACCCCCATCTGATCGGTCTCGGCATAGCGCACCCGCAACCTGCTCTCGCAGACAACCCCTGTCTGGCTCCCACGAGAGCTCACTGGCCGCTCCAGCGCGGCTTGCGCTTTTCGAGAAATGAGGTGATGCCTTCGCGGAAGTCTGCGGTTGTACGAATGCGCGCATTGTCCTGCACCGCCTGGCCAATCTGCTGATCGAGTTGCCCGCTAATGAATCCATTGATCAGGTGCTTGGTTGCCCGCATCGACGATGGACTATTTTCCATGAGCTGTGCTGCCAGCTCGCGGGCCCGGATCATGAGCCGTGCTGGTTCTACTATTTCGTTCACCAACCCGTAGCGATGCGCTTCAGCGGCGTCAAACACTCGTCCTGTCAAAAGCAGGTCGCGGGCAATTTTGTGTCCCACCTGCCACACCAGCATCGAAGATACGATGGCGGGGACAAATCCGATGCGCACTTCGGTGTAGCCAAATTTAGCTTCGGGTACCGCGAGCGTGAAGTCGCACATGGTGGCAAATCCCGTGCCGCCTGCAATTGCTGGCCCGTTTACCGCGGCGATTGTGGGCAGCGGAAAATCATAAATCCGCCGGAAGGCGCGCGCCATGCGTGACGAATCCTTAACGTTCTCATCCTGCGTTTTCCCCAGCAAATTCTTCAGTTCGTCGAGATCCACGCCAGCGCAAAAGGCCTTGCCCGCGCCGCTGAGTATGACGACCTCGGCCGAGGATCTTTCGACCTCATCAAACCCGGCAAGCAACTCTTCCACAAGCGCAAAGCTGATGGCATTCCGTTTCTCCGGCCGGTTCAGAGTGATGGTCGATACGCCGGAATCAAAAGAAAGCTGAAGGGTTTTATATTCCATGTGTGGTCGTAGCCGCTGTCATCCTGAGTGAAGTAAATCGTTTCGCTCCGCGAAATGATTTACGCAGTCGAAGGACCCCTATTCTATCCGCGCACTGGAAGTAGTAACGCTTCGACCACACCGGAACTTCGCATCGCGAAATTCCGCCTGCGCTCAGCATGAGAGAACCCACCTCAATCCGCCGCCGAAGAAGCCGTATACCGCGCCCCAATCTCCGCCGTCACCCGGAGCAACACGTCCAAGGGCTTCAGTGCCGGCAACTCCGCTCCCCGCTGCTTCAGCGCCTCTACTACTTTTTCTGTCGCAATGTTTCCCACCAGCGCATCCTGCGCGAAGGGGCATCCGCCGAGACCTCCCAGCACTGAGTCAAACCGGCGGCAGCCGGCGTCGTACGCGGCCAATATTTTTTCCACGGCCTGGTCCGGGCGGCTGTGCAGGTGCAATCCAATCTCCAGATAGTCGTACTTTGAAATCACCGTGGAATAGAGTTCGCGAATCTGCGCTGGCCCGGCCAGTCCGACAGTGTCAGCCAGCGAGATGGTGCGAACGCCTTCGGCTTCGAGAAGTTCGACCGCGTCTAGCACTTCGCCAATATTCCACGGATCGCTGTACGGATTTCCAAAAGCCATTGAGATATAAACCACGGCATCGAGCCCGGCGGTTTCAGCCAGGTTGTTGATCTTTTCCAGTTCGTCGATGGCCTCTTCAAGCGTCTGGCGCTGATTGTTCTGCAGGAAAGTCGGCGAGACCGAATAAGGGAATCCCAGGGTCCGCACCGCCCCGGTGGCAATCGCCCGTTGCGCTCCTTTTTCATTCACCACAATCCCGATAATTTCGACATCGTCCGGTGGATCAAGCTCCTTCAGCACTTCCTCCGAGTCGGCCATCTGCGGAACTGCCTTCGGCGAGACGAACGAAGCCGCGTCAATATGCTTGAAACCAGCGCTGATCAGGGCTTTCAGGTAGTCCGTCTTGATGTAAGCGGGGATCTGCCCCTGCAGGCCCTGCCAGGCATCCCGCGGACATTCAACGAGTTTTACGGAATTGGGCATAGAAAATTGGGCCACGGATCTCACGGTAAATCTTCATTGCTCTCGATAATCCGTGGAGATCCGTGCAAATCCGTAACTGCCGTTGCTTTCAAGTCTGCAGCACTCCGACCTTAAATTCCGGCACATCCGGGTTCAGCGCTGCGGCTTCCAGCGCCTGCGTAATGGCATCTCGCGTCTCTACCGGGTCGATGATCTTGTCGATCCACAGTCGCGCGGCGCCGTAACGCGGATCTGTCTGTTCCTCGTAAGTTTTCTTCGTCGACTCGAAAAGTTCCTTGCGCTCTTCCTCGCTCAATTGTTTGCCGCTGCGCTCCAGTTGCTTGATCTTGATCTCGACTAGCGTGCCAGCCGCGGCGTCGCCGCTCATCACAGCGTAGCGCGCGGTCGGCCAGGCAAACACCAGCCGAGGGTCGTAGGCTTTGCCGCACATTGCGTAATGTCCGGCGCCGAACGATCCGCCGACGATCACGGTAATCTTGGGTACCACAGAGTTCGACACCGCATTCACCATCTTCGCTCCCGCCTTGATGATGCCGCTCCACTCCGCGTCACGTCCCACCATGAAGCCGTTCACATCATGGAAGAAAATCAGTGGAACCAGATTCTGGTTGCAGTCCATGATGAAGCGCGCGGCTTTCTCCGCCGACTCGGTGTAAATCACACCGCCGAATTCGATTCTCTTGTGGCCTTCGTGGTCGGTCTGCTGCGCATGTAGTTTCTGGTTGGCGACGATGCCCACGGCAAAGCCGCCAATGCGCGCGTAACCGCAGATAATGGTCTTGCCGTATTCGGGCTTGTATTCGTCGAAGCGGCTGCCGTCCACGATGCGCGCCATGATTTCCTTCATATCGTAGGGCCGCGCCGGCGAAGAATCATAGATGCCGTAAATTTCTTCCGCGGCCAAAGCGGGCGGCTGCGGCTTTTTTCGATCCCAGGAGATTGCCGGCGGTATCCCCATTTCTCAATAATGGCGCGGATGCGGGCCAGGCAGGCTTCATCATTGGGCTCGCGGAAATCGACGGTGCCGCTGATGGCGGAGTGCATCGCGGCTCCACCCAGTTCCTCGGCGGAAACTTTTTGGCCGATGGCGGCCTGCACCAGCGCCGGCCCCGCCAGAAAAAGCCCACTGCCGTCGGTCATGAGCACGTGATCGCACATCACCGGCAAGTATCCGCCACCGGCCACGCACATGCCCATGATGGCGGCGATCTGCGAAATTCCCATCGCCGACATGACTGCGTTATTGCGAAACACCCGGCCAAAGTCATCCGTGTCCGGAAAAACATCCTCCTGTAAAGGCAGAAAAACCCCCGCTGAGTCCACCAGGTAAACCGTGGGAATGCGATTTTCGATGGAGATATTCTGCGCGCGAATCACCTTCTTCGCGGTCATGGGAAAGAACGCGCCCGCTTTCACGGTAGCATCGTTGGCGATAATCATGACCAGCCGCGTTTGAATCCGCCCCAGCCCGGTGACCACTCCGGCAGCTGGCGCGCCGCCCCACTCTTCGTACATTCCGTGCGCCGCGTAAGCGCCGAGTTCAAAAAATGTTCCGGGATCGATCAGCAGGTTAATCCGCTCGCGCGCCGTCAGCCGTCCCTTGTTGTGCTGGCTTTCAATGGCCCTTGGACCGCCGCCTTCGCGAATCTTTTCTTCTTCATTCCGCACTTGCGAAACCAGGTCCGCCAGAAAGCGCATGTTGGCTTCAAAGCGCGCCGAGGTGGGATCCACGCGCGACTCCAGGACGGTAGAACTCGACGGCATGCCGGAATCGTTGCGGTCGTTCATAAGCGGTCGTTCACAAAAGACGCTGAAACCGTTTACGGTATAACACCCGGAGCCGACGCGCAAACCCCAGTTCGCGCGCGCAAAACGGGTCAACCATCAAGGTCACGAGGTTTCACGAAGGATTCCTTTCGATCCAGCGCTCCAGCCGGCATCCATCCTCCTCGAGCACGAAACTGCCTGCTCCGAAACACTCACCAAAAATCCGATGCGACTCTGGATCGCGCGCCGCCCGCGTGATCCATTGCTTTCCTACCTCATACTGGCTGGCCGTGAACCACTTTTGCGGCAGAACCTCCACCAGTCCCGCCTGCAGATATACGACATAGAGCGCGAAGGCAGGGTCATCGGAATTTTTGGCCGGGTAGCTGGTCGGGATAATCAGTTCGTCCACCTGACGTAACTCCGATGGCACTTCGATATTGTGCATGCCGGCGGTCAAGCCGAGCGCGACTTCGAAATCGGCAACGGGCTCCGTGGCGCCGTAAATGCGTTCGCTCGACTGCTTGAACCAGCCGGCAATTTCCGCGAAGTCAAAAGCCTTGAGCTGATCGGGATCGAAACCGGCGAAGCGAATACTGCGGCCCTCGGGGCACCATATCCCCAAATGATTCGGCGGCGCGAAAAATGGACGGCAATAGGTGTTCAGCGCAAGTCGAGGCTTTTCGGGCTCCTGCTCCAGGCTGAGCGAAACCAGGTACGCGAGCAATCCCTGATCGCCGTAGTGGCTCCAGACGAAGCGCTGGCCAGAAGCGGAAGTAAACGCGGGAAAGGTTTTCCAGTACCAGGGCGTCGGCCCGACCGTGCGCTGAAGAAGTTCTTTCAAACGGGAGGTGCTGATCTCGGCCATCAATCTCAGTGGGCCGTGGGCACGCCACGCGGCTTGACGTTGGCGCGAATGAATTGAACGATGTCATCCATCGCCGTGCCTGGCTGGAAAATCGCGGCGACGCCGGCTTTCTTGAGACTATCCACGTCCTGATTAGGGATGATGCCGCCGAGCACGATGAGCACGTCATCCATCTTGTTCTGCTTGAGCAGGTCCATCACGCGAGGGACGATCGCATTGTGCGCTCCTGAAAGAATCGAAAGCCCGATCACGTGCACGTCTTCCTGTAGCGCCGCGTTTACGATCATCTCAGGAGTCTGCCGCAGGCCGGTGTAGATCACTTCCATGCCGGCATCGCGCAGGGCGCGGGCAATGACCTTTGCTCCACGATCGTGCCCGTCCAACCCCGGCTTGGCCACCAGCACGCGGATTTTCGGCTCGGCCATCGTTTCCATTTAACCACAGAGCGCCCGGACGAGCACAGATTACCGCTGGATCGGAGTTTTCCTTGGCTTACCTGTGTGGGTTGCCCGAGGTTAACTTGAGAATGCGAGACCCACTGTCGGTCTCCTTCCTGCTTGACAGGAAATGCCTGCAACCGTGACACTCAGCACTTCCAAATTCTTGAAACAAACTTTCGAAACTATAGCTTTCGAAACCCACAACTGCTTGCCCCAGGAGCGATCGTTTGAACCCGGCAATCCTGATAAAAAGATTCTCTACCCTAATTGTTTTCCTCGTGACCCTGACAACCTTCGGCCGTGCGCAGGGTGCGGCAAGCCCCGCGGCCGAAAAATCGGTCCCCAAACTAACCTACCTCCTGGTCGGCCGCCTGTTCGACGCGACCAGTCAAAACGTTCGCGAAAACATGATCATTGCGGTCGAAGATGAACGCATCAAGAGCGTGACCTCGGCCGCCGATCTTAAGATTCCGCCCGGCGCCAATGTGATCGATCTTTCCCAGGCAACCGTTCTGCCTGGCTTGATCGATTGCCACACCCATTTGGACTCGCGCGCCGACCGCTACAACGAAATTTATCACTTCAAGGACACGCCCTTTGACAATGCTTTTGCCGGGGTGATCAATGCCCGCAAGACACTGGAAGCCGGATTCACCTCGGTTCGCGACGTCGGCTCCAAGCCGTTTCTGGCGGTAGACCTGCGCAATTCGATCAACGAAGGTTATCTGATTGGCCCGCGAATCGTCGCCAGCGGCCCTGCCATTTCGATCACCGGCGGCCACGGGGATCTGAACAACTACTCGCCGCAGACACAGGTGATGATGTTCCCGGAAGAACGCGATTTCCAGATCGCCGACGGCGCGGATCAGATTCGCCACGTCATTCGCGCACAAGTAAAGTACGGCGTGGACGTGATCAAAATCATATCCACGGGCGGGGTGCTCTCGCGCGGCGACAGTCCGGGCGCGCCGCAATACACGTTGGAGGAGCTCAAGGTAGCGGCGGAAACGGCTCATATGGCCGGCCGCAAGATTGCGGCGCACGCTCATGGCACACAAGGCATCAAGAACGCCATCCTGGCGGGCATTGACTCGATCGAGCATGGCAGCTTGATTGACGACGAGGGCATCCGTCTGGCGAAAGAGCACGGCACCTACCTCGTCATGGACATCTACAACGACGATTACATCCTGAACGAAGCGCCAAAGTACGGGCTTGCCGCGTTGAGAATCTCGACAAAGAGCGGATGGTGGGTCGCCTGCAGCGGGAAAATTTCCGCAAAGCGTTTCAGGCCGGCGTGAAGATGGCCTTCGGCACCGACGCCGGTGTCTATCCCGCACGGCGACAACGCCCGGCAGTTCTTCTACATGGTGAAGTATCGGAATGACGCCGGCGCAGGCGATCCGCGCCGCCACGTCGAATGCCGCCGATCTGATCGGCCGCGCCAAGGACGTGGGCACGATCGAAGCCGGCAAATACGCGGACATCATCGCCGTCAACGCCGATCCTCTGGCTGACGTTCGTGCGCTGGAGCATGTCGATTTCGTCATGAAGGGTGGCGTGGTCTACAAAGACACGCGGACGGCGGCACACGCAGGAACAAACTAGGAAGGCCGCTCCGTTTGTCCATGCAGCCTTTGGGAGTGTCGGCTGCTAAGAGCATTCTTTAGTCTCGCAGAGCTTTCCTGATGGGTAGCTCGGAGATCGAAGGATCCATTGCCCGAGTCTCAATCGCCACTTGCGCCGTAAACTTCAATCGTGCGCAGCCGCTACGTAGCGCCGGCATCTTGCCGGCTGTCGGGAGGGCATCCTGCCCTCCCACGGTGGGCGAGACGCCCACCGGACAGCCGCCGAGACGGCGGCTACTTTGAAAGGGTCACTTGCTGAGGAGCATTCCTTCGCTCTCTCAAAGCTCTCGAATATCTCTCCGGCTGACATGACCGGCCGCTCGACCGACCCACCAGGTTCGATTAGCCTGCAGCTGATTTCCCGGCTCACATGATTCCCGCGAACCATCCGGCCTATCGGGGGAGCACAATGTTTGCGTGTAGAATCGCCCTTTGATGGCGAACTCCGCAGATTCTCCAGAAGCGCGTCCGGTTCAGGGCTTCGCGCGTTGGTTGCGCTTCCTTCGTCCTTCGCACCAGCACAGCGCCTTCTCCGCCACTTTGTTGCTGATGTCGGCGATCATGCTTTCGCGGGTGATCGGCTACGTGCGCGAAGCCTACATTGCCTACGCATTCGGCGCCGGGCCCGCGACCGATGCCTACGTCGCCGGCTTCACCATTCCCGACTGGCTGAATTACCTTGTGGCGGGCGGAACCGCATCCATCACCTTCGTCTCGATCTATACCCGCTTTCTCGCGGAGAAAAAAGAAGCGGAAGCGCAGAAAACTTTTTCCGTCATCATCACCGTCATGACGGCGGTACTTGGGAGTCGGAATTCTCCTGACGGAGTTCTTCACTCCTGAAATCTCAGCGTGCACTCTTCCCCAAATTCAACCCGGAGCAAATGCAGCTCTGCATTCATCTCACCCGCATTCTGCTGCCGGCGCAACTTTTCTTCTACGTCGGCGGCGTAGTTTCCGCCGTGCTGCTTTCGCGGCGACTGTTTCTCTTTCCGGCTTTTGGGCCGCTGCTCTACAACGCCGCAATCATCGTGGGCGGCGTGCTGCTTTCGCGGCGACTGGGCATTGCGTCGCTTGCCTACGGAGCCTTGGCGGGGAGCTTTCTGGGACCCTTCCTGATCAATGCCATCGGCGCGGCGCGGGTCGGAACTGGCTACAGCATCTCGTTCGACATACGCAACTCCGCCTTTCGCGAGTGGGTCCGGCTCTCCATTCCGCTCATGCTCGGAGTGTCGCTGGTTACCGCCGACGACTGGATCCTGCGTTACTTTGCTTCGGGAGCGGTCGGCGATATCACCCGCTTGAACTACGCCAAGCGCCTGTTTGCGGTGCCGATCGCGGTACTAGGACAGGCCACCAGCCAGGCTTCGTTGCCTTTTTTCGCGAAGCTTTTTGGAGAGAAGCGGCTGCGCGAGTTTGCCGACACCGTCAACGGATCGATCTACCGGATCGTCGCCACTTCGTTGCTGGCCACCAGTTTCATGATGGCGGCCGCACGCCTCTGATCGATCTGGTCTACCGCCGTGGACACTTTACCTTCTCTGATTCTCAGGAAACGGCCCTGTATTTTTTCTGGTTCTCGCTGTCGCTCTGTTTCTGGGCCGCGCAAGGTCTCTACTCACGCGCGTTTTACGCCGCCGGCAACACGCTCACTCCAATGATCGCCAGCAGCCTGATCACGCTGGCCTCAATCCCCATGTACTCCGCCCTGTTCCGCCATTTCTCGACCGTCGGACTGGCCATGGCTTCTGATCTTGGGATCGTCGCCAACACGCTGGCGCTGGCGTTTCTGCTGCACCGCCGCCAGTTGGTTCGGATGAACGAGTTGCGCTGGCTGGAGATATGCGAAGGCGGGGATCACGGCGGTGGTTGCGGGACTCCTGAGTCGCCAGATTGCCCGCTTATTGATGGTCAACAACAGCCGCGTCGCCGACCTCAAGGCGCTCGGGTTAATTACGATTACGTGGGCTGGAGCCGTCGCTGCAGGCTTGTGGCTTACCCGGTCATCTCTGCCAGGCGACCTTCGGCGTCGCAAGCCAACCACTTATCCTCGCGTGGCCGAAGTGCAAGCAGCGGAGTTCAGTGGGGGCATTGAACCTTAAAGCAGCCGTCAGCTGTCAGCTCTCAGCTGTCAGCCCTGATGCTCAACCTCACTCCACACAACATTCACTCAACAAAATAAAACGGGCACTCCCAACTAAGCAGGAGTGCCCGCCATGATCTTGCCGTCAAAAACTAAACTCTGGCTGCGGTGGCTGCTTCCGTCGATGCGGCCGTCTTCACTTCTTCGCCGTTAGCCTTTTGGCCGGCTTTGCGGATGTCGATTCCACCCTTGAAGAATGCGCCGTCTTCGATCGAGATGCGCGCCGCGACCACGTCGCCGGTAAGCGAACCGTCGCTGCGGATGTCCACCCGGTCGCTGGCCGTGAGGTTGCCGCGCACTTTGCCGAGTACGACAATCTCTCTCGCGTTGATGTTGGCCGAAACCACGCCATTGCGGCCGACGGTGACTCGGTTGCCCGACAGGTTAATCGAACCTTCCACCCGCCCGTCAATGTAAAGCGATTCAGAACCCGTCACCTCGCCTTTAATCACCAGTGACTTGCCGATCGTCGCCTGATCCGCGGTGGTGGTGGAGACCGGACGCGGAGCGGCAGGAGTGGGCTCGCTCACGACAGAGGTCGATGCCGGCGCGGGCGTAGCGGTACGCTCCGGCTCACCTGGCCGGCTCGGAGTCGTGGGCTGATTCGTGGGTTTCCACATGTGACAAAAGTCCTTTCCTCTTAGGGATTCTGCGTCAGGGCCGCACTTCGTTGACCAATCGGTATTTTACTCCAGCAAACTGGAAACCGAACCTGTGAAAATCGCGCTCCCTGTTGATATCGCGCGACATATACGAGCGGGAGCGTTGCGGTCCAGTACGCTCCTCATCCTCATGATTCCGGTAAAAACTTCCGGGCAATGCAAATTCCGCCCGTTTGGCATTTCCCCGCCGCAACATAATGACATCCGGCCGCCGGGTCGCGACACCAATTGGTGAGTAGGGGACGTTACTAATGTAATGCCATCCTCCAAGACTGCAGCCGCTATTTGATTAGAGTCCTTTAATCTTGAACTGGCAACGATCGTTAAATACATCCCCGTCCTTGACTTGGGAGCATTCATGAATTACGTGTACCGCTACTTGCTATTGTGCGTATGGGTGGTTACCAGCCTGTCGCTTGCCGGGATGGCCCAGACGGGTTCTGAGGAGCATATCGGACGGGTGGTTGATTGGAGTTACCATCACATCGTTGTCAGCGGACCCATAAGCACAGCTAATCTGGACCGTGCGCAGCGGGAGCCCAGAATTCTTTTTCACTTGGCAGAGCGCAATCTTCGGCCTGCAGCCGGGTTTTCCAGAGCACAAATTGGGGGAGACGATAATTCCAGTCGTGGGCAATTCCGTTTCGGGCCGATTCGTGGCAGAGGTTTTCCCGGCCGTCCTCCCGGCCGTCCTCCCGCCTCCTCCTAAGAAGCGCACTGCTCTGGAAAGAGACTGGAGCGTCTCCCTGGGCGCGGGCAGCCTGGCTCCCAACATGTTTCCTGCCAAGTTCGGTTTTAATCCCGATGCCACGCTGACGCTTACGAATTGTACGACCGACTATGCGGTCTTCGGCCTGAATGTGGCCGGCAGCGTAACCCAGGCTAATCTGGTGGGAATAACCAACCTTTACAGCGGCACGGGCGGATTTTGTGGAGCCGCTCCCACTGTAAACTGGGCGTACGACGGAACCAACGTGAGCGGCGGCAAGATCCTGACCTCCACCGTCGTTTCCCTGGACGGTAGCCAGATCGCGTACGTGGAAAGTGCGGCAACCTCAGCCGTGTTCCATGTGCTGACCTGGAAGGCGGGAGAGGGGACCTCTGCGACGAATGCGGTCACTCCCACCGCTGTCGGCGGCTGCTCGGCGTCAACTTCTTGTCTGAGATCGTTGACCTATACAGCGGGCGCCACCAACACGCTGTCTTCGCCGTGGGTGGACTACGCCACGGACAAGGCTTATGTGGGCAGCGACGATGGCAGAATTTATCGAATCAGTTGCGTCTTCAAGTGTGCGGCCAATACCAATCCGACCGTGGATTGGACGTTCGTTCTGCCGGTAAAAGGAACCGGTGGCGCTTCAGCCACGCCCAACGGTCCGGTCTATGACTCGGATACGGGGCGCTTGTTTGTGGGCGATCAACTGGGAGAGCTTTGGACTCTTAACGTCAGCGTAACTCCGCCCGTGGTCTTTGCCGGGCCGGTTATGGTCGGCGGCGGCGGTTGTACCGCCGCTCATCCCCCCGGCCGAACTGGTACGCCGGCGCCGGGAGGCAACTGCACCGCCAGCGGAGGCTCATACGGAATACCCGATCCCGTGCTTCTGGACAGCACCAGCGACAAGATTTTTGCCTTCTCCGGGAATGACGGCACAACCAACAGCGCAGTCGTCGCCCAACTGAACGAGGATCTCACCTCGATGGTGAAAGCCCACGTCGGTCGCGGAAGTAGAAATAACAACACCACGAACGCCAACCTCTATAGCGGCGCATTCGACAATGACTTCTTCGGAGCCACTCCGAACACCGGGCAGTTGTACCTCTGCGGCACTAGTACGACCGACACTACATCGTTTCTTTACTGGATTGGATTTACCGCCTACCCGGCGATGAACGCCACCGCCACCAGCAGCATCACCCGCGGCACCTCGGCCGGCGTTCCCTGCAGCCCGATCACCGAAATCTATAATCCCAATGTTAACTTCGGCAACGGTGATCACGACATCATCATCAGCAGCCTGATGGGAGCGGGCGCCGATGGATTACTCCGCACTGACGACATCAGCACGGGCACGATCACCGGAACTCTAAGCGGGCTCAGCTATCCCGGCGGCACTAGCGGCATCATTTGGGATAACACCAGCACCCAGGCCCAGGCTTCGAGCGTGTACTTCAGCACCCTGGGCACCAACGTCAATATTGGCGGCTGCAACGGCAACATCCACTGCGCTGTCAAGTTAACTCAACTGGGATTGAATTAGACGGCCATCCCGGGTTGGTTAACTCTGCGAGTGATCAAGACGGGCCGTTCATCAAGGCCGGTCATCAAAACCTGTCATCCCGAGCGGTGGTTGGCAGTGTCATCCCGAGCGCAGCCTCGAGCCGCGCTCGCGCGGCGAGAGCAAGTCGAGGGACCCCTACCTCACCACAAACTGATCAGCTCGCCGTTACCGGTTCGATCGCGAATGACAGGATTCCCACTCCTCGGCGCGAATTGTTCGAAGATTGGAGTACTCGCGATTGAAAGCTCATAACCGCATAGGTCGCCAAGATGCCGCAAAGATCGCCAAGAATTTCCATAGCGATCTTTGCACCCTTTGTGGTTAAAAGCTTTTCTGTGTCAGAGGCTGAACTCCACGACGCCAATTTCTACCCACCCCCGTAATACATCTCGACGTAGTGCTGTGAACTCAACTGGGCCGCTTTCCCGGACGAATTCCGCAGAAGGACTGCGCCGACCTCCCCGCCCATCGCCAAATACCGCTAAGCGCCGCTTCAGGTATCCTGAAAGTCAGAGGAACCAGGTTATGACGACAAAAACATCGTTGGCGAGCAAGCCCGAGTCCGACGAATACGCACCCTACTACGAAAAATACATCTCCCTGGTCCCGGACCAAGACATCCTGAGCACCCTGGAGGCGCAGGGGCCGCAAACCGCAGCGCTGCTTTCTGCGCGTAGGGAACAAGAGGGAGACTTCCGCTACGCTCCTGGAAAGTGGAGTGTGAAGGAATCGCTTGGGCACGTCACTGATGCCGAGCGTGTCTTTGCTTATCGGGCGCTGCGGATTGCTCGCAATGACAAAACTCCAATGGAAGGCTTCGAGCAGGATGACTACGTCAAGTTCGGGCCATTCGGGCAGTCCAGTCTGGCTGCCCTGATCGAAGAATTCACATCGGTCCGCAAGGCGACTCTATCGCTGTTTCGCGGGCTCGATGAAGCTGCCTGGACCCGCCGGGGCGTCGCCAACAAGAATGAAGTGACCGTGCGCGCCATCGCTTACATTATTGCCGGCCATGAACTGCATCATCGCAGGATTTTCCTGGAGAAATATTTTTCCGCCAACGCTTCCTGAAAGTGACTGCAGTATGCTTTCCGATTCCGCCATCCTGAAAAAGATCGAGCGCCAGCCCAAGCGCACTGCGGGCTTCAAGCAGATGGTTCGCGAGCTGGGTGTCCGGGGCGACGCTCGCCGCGAACTTTCTGAGCGATTGCAACAGTTGGTCGCCAGCGGACAGTTGCAACAGGTGGACTCTGACCGCTATGCCATTCCGCAGGCAGCCGCGGGCAAGAATCTGGCGGTCGGGCGTTTGAGCATGCATCGTGATGGTTTCGGCTTTGTGATCCCCGAACCCACCTCGCTCGACGAACGCCTCAAGGCGCGCCTGGCAGGAGATGTTTTCATCCCGCCTCCCGCTGTGGGTTCGGCCATGCACGGCGATCGCGTGCTGGTAGAAATCGTAAATATTCGTCCTGATGGCCGCGCTGAAGGCCGCATCGTGCGCCTGATCGGCCGGGCTCACTCGACTGTAGTGGGAAAGTTTCACTACGGCCGCCGTCACAACTACGTCACTCCGATTGACCAGAAAATCACCCAGGAGATTATCATCCCCCCAGGGATGGAGTACCCGGAGAATGACCGGGCCAGCAGTGTAGGCGCGAGCATCCCCGCTCGTGCTGACCTCGCGACGGTAGAGAGCCTGCGCGGGCACGAGCCCGGACGCTCGCCCCTACATTCCCCGCCGCCGCTAGCCGGAAGCCGCGATCGCGTGCTTGGTGCCGAAGTCGCACGCCGCGCCAATTGGGACGACCTGGAAAATGTAGTGGTGGACGTCGAGATCACCGACTGGCCCACCGCCACCCAAAATCCCCGCGGGCGCGTGGTTGAAATTCTGGGTTACGAGGACGATTTCGGCGCGGATGTAGAAATCATTATTCGCAAGTTTCACTTGCCGCATCGATTCCCGCCTGCGGTTCTCGGGGAAGCGCAGCAGGCCGAGCCCATCATTCCAGCCGTCGAGGTCCGTAAACGGCGGGACTTCCGCTCCTTCCAGATTGTCACTATCGACGGAGAAACGGCGCGGGATTTTGACGATGCAGTCGCGGTAAGGAAGCTGGAGAACGGCAACTTTGAACTCCAGGTGCATATTGCCGACGTGGCCCACTACGTCACGCCGGACTCTGCCCTCGATCAGGAAGCTCGCCTCCGCGGAACCAGTGTTTATTTTCCTGATCGCGCAGTGCCCATGCTTCCGCTCGAGCTCTCCACCGACATCTGCAGCTTGCGCCCGAAAGTGGATCGGCTGGTGATGTCGTGCGTCCTGGAAGTGGACTCTCGTGGAGAGATTCTCGGCTGCGAATTAAGCGAAGGCATCATCCGCTCCGCCGAGCGTATGACCTACACCGACGTGAACGCTGTCCTCGAAGGCGATGCCGGCGCGCGCCAGCGCTATGCCGAACTGGTTCCCAGCTTCGAATTGATGCGCGATCTGGCGCTGATCCTGAACCGCAAGCGGATGCGAAGGGGTTCGATTGATTTCGATCTGCCTGAGCCGGTGATCGAGTTCGACGAACTCGGATTGATGAAAAGCATCACCCGCTCGGAGCGCAACCTGGCCCACCGCTTGATCGAGGAATTCATGCTGTCGGCTAACGAGAGTGTGGCTTCTTATCTGGAGAACAAGCGCATCGCGACGCTCTACCGCATCCACGAAAAGCCCGACGCCAAACGGGTCTATGACTTCGAAGTCATCGCCGCGACCTTCGGCTACTCACTCGGCGTGGGACCACTGCCCATCCAGCGGGTGCAGCTTAAAACCGATCGCCGGGCGAACTACGGCACCGGCAAGCGCACTCGCGAAATCGAGATCCCGAAGGAAGTGCACATCACGCCGCGCATGTACCAGAAGCTGACCGAAAAAATCGCCGGCAAGCCCGAGGAGCGCATTCTTTCCTTCCTGATGCTTCGGTCACTAAAACAGGCGCGCTACTCCGAGGAGAATCTGGGCCACTTCGCTTTGGCCGCTCCTTCCTACACTCATTTCACCTCGCCGATTCGCCGTTATCCCGATCTGATCGTTCATCGCATCCTGAAGGAAGTCTTGCGCGACGAGTCTGACCGTAGCGCCAAGCCCGACGGTAGCGCCGGCGTCCCGCCGGCCCGGTCGCGGACGGAACGTCCGCAGGCTCTACATTCCGCAGAGGAAGAGGGCTCCACCGCCTCATACGGCTCCGAACCAAACCACGAACGCAAGCGGACTTCCAGCCCGCCATCGGGCCGGCAAGATGCCGGCGCTACGCCCTGGTCGAAGCGCCGCGACCACGCCGCTTATCGCGACGCGGTTCAGCCGGTCGGCGGCCCCATCCCTCTGGAGGAGTTGCACGACATCGCCGAAGAATCCAGCCAGGCGGAGCGCCGCTCCGACGACGCCGAACGTGAATTGATGGAATGGAAAAAGGTCAAGTTCATGCAGGACCGGGTGGGTGAAGACTTCGACGGCCTGATCATCAGCGTGACCAAGTACGGATTCTTCGTGGAGTTGACCGATCTGTTCGTCGAGGGCCTGGTGCCGCTCGATTCCCTGACCGACGACCGCTACACCTACCACGAAAATACCCGCGAGATCATCGGCCAGCGCACCCACAAAATCTATAGCCTGGGGCAGCGAGTCCGGGTGCTGGTGGACCGGATCGATCCCGTAGAGAAGAAAATCCAGTTCGCCGTACTCGAGGAAAAGCCCCTCCCCAGGCGCAAGAATCGCTGAGCCTGGTGTAAAATCCTTGAGTCAACCCCACCGCCGCCTTGAGATTGCGGCCGGTTCCTTCCAGTCGGGACGTGGCTCAGCCTGGTAGAGCACTCGCTTGGGGTGCGAGGGGTCGGCAGTTCAAATCTGCCCGTCCCGACCAACACCTGATTCCTTCCTGTTTGCCCGTTCAGGATCCGAATCCAGGTCCTCTCCTCGCCTGTACATTACGGCTCTTCCCAGTCGAGGGCGTAAACATCCTGGGTCCCGGCGTTGCGAAGCATAATCGGCGAATCGTCGGGGGCGACCGCAAACCAAAATCCGTAATAGCCCACGGTGGCAAAATTCTTGAGGTCCACAACCCGTTCCGTCTTATGGTCGCTCAGCCGAATCCTGATGACGGCGCCCGTTCCACTGCCATCGGCTGCCTGAAGGTACTGGCCGTCCTTTGACCATTCCAGCCAGCCCATGCTGCCCTGGGCAAGTTCCGTCCACTGCCGGGTCTGCAAATCAAATAGGAGAAGTTTCTTTGAGTCAATCGAGAGTGCGGGAATATATCGACCGTCCGGAGACCAACGGGGCGAGTACATCCCTTGCGAGCCGGGCAGCGTGGAGACTTGACGGGTTGCCAAATCAAAGACCCGGATCGAGGATGCAGCGTCCGCGATACGGCCAGCGAAGACGATCTTGCTTCCATCTGGCGACCAGTTCGGGTCTGCTTGAGGGTCAGGGTTGTCGGGCATCAGTGGCCGCGGGCTTCCCCCCTCCCGTGAAACCTCATAGATTTTGGAAGGCTTGTTGGTACCCGACGCGTCAAAGAACAAGATGGTCTTGCCGTCAGGGGACCAGCGAGGCATCAGGGCTTGCGAGGGCGCATACGTAAGTTGCAAACGCTCACTACCGTCCATTTTGCTTCGCCATAGAGTGCCTTCCGGATAAGAGACGTAGGCCACCCACTGGCCGTCCTTCGAGAAGGAGACGTATTCGGCGGAGATACCTCCGAGGTAGGACTCGAAGCGGCCGGACTTCAAGTCATAGCGCGTCAATTCGCCGCGGAAGGTGCGTCCCACCACGAACAGCTTCTTACCATCTGTACTTTGAACCGGTGGAGACAACGGCATCGGGCTGGAAGTCAACTGACTAGGTTTTGGTTCCGAGTGAAGAAAACCTGCCTTTCGCGGTAACGCCCAAATTTGGCCGCGCGTCATGAAGACGAAGTACTTCCCATCGACAGTCCACCCGCCGTTGCCGTCCTCGGAATCGGGCCGGAGGTTCGTCCCTGGCAGGAGGCGATGCAAGCCCGTGCCGTCCAGCGAAACTTCCATGAAATAAGGCGGGGCGGCC
Source organism: Terriglobia bacterium (assembly GCA_963748935.1). GTDB lineage: Bacteria > Acidobacteriota > Terriglobia > Terriglobales > Acidobacteriaceae > JAIQFF01. Next base: position 22,742 of record CAVVLA010000019.1, on the reverse strand, counting down.
AGCGTCGCAGCATAAATGAATCGCAACTGGTTCCCGTCGGGTGACCAGACTGGGTTAAAGACAAAACCTGCGTCCCCAACCGTGACTACCTTTCTTGCATCGGTCCCGTCAGCCTTGGCCGTGAACAAGCTGTTACCGTTACTGTAGGCGATGAATTTACCGTCAGCCGACCATGCTCCTCCCTGCCCGGCGATGTCTCCCAACTTGCGTGGCGAACCGCCAACGACGGGCACGCTCCAGAGTGGTCCCGAAGGTGGCACACCATGCCCGTCCATCACGAGAAGTTCGGATCCGTCCTGCGACAGGGACAAGGCCTGAGGCGAGTTGAAACTCAACGGAGGAAGTTGCATTTTTCTGGGCTCGCCGCCTGAGGTGGACATCTCGGCCATACCTTGGTTATCACCGGATGCCACGTACAGGAAGAGCCTCGAACCTTCCGTTCCCACCAAGAACTTCGGTTGGCCGTCATGCGTCAGTTGAACGTAATTGGACACCTTGGGCACTGCTGCGGGTCTGATCCAGAAATATGCCAGCGCGCCGACGCCAAGCAGCACGGCCAGAGTCGCTCCAGCGATCGCAATTCCCCGACGACTCGCGGGCTCACCCAGATGTGCATGACTGCCGGTGGAAGCCGGCATGCCCGTATCCGACAGCGCCTCCAGCGCAAACGCCATATCGGAGGCCGATTGAAAGCGTTGCTCCGGGTTCTTCTCCAGGCAGCGGTGCACCACCCGCTGCAAACCTGGGGGCGTAGCTGCCGTGACTTGCGAAATGGACGGCGGATCCTCATTCAGAATCGCCGTCATGGTCTCCGCCGAGGTGGGCTTGCGGAACGTCTGCTTCCCCGTCACCATCTCGTAAAGAATCGTGCCGAAGGCGAAGATGTCGGAGCGGTGGTCTGCCATCTTTCCGCGAACCTGCTCGGGAGACATGTAGCCCACGGTTCCCATCACCATGCCGGGCTCAGTTCCCTCGGCCATTGTCGCTTCCGCTCCGGAGGCGTCCCTTGGTTGGGTCAGCTTGGCCAGGCCGAAGTCCAGAATCTTGACCCGTCCATCCTTGGTGACGAACAGGTTGTCGGGCTTCAGGTCGCGATGGACAATGCCTTTGTCGTGTGCCGCCGCCAGGCCGCGCGCGATCTGCACGGCATAATCAATCGCTTTGCGTAACGGTATCGGCCCGCGCTTCAGTCGCTCGCGCAGCGTCTCGCCGTCCAGCAACTCCGACACCATGTACGACACGCCTTCGTGCGTCGCCATCTGGTAAACCGCAAGAATGTTGGGATGATTCAGCGCCGCCGCGGCACGTGCTTCCTGCTCGAAACGGCGCAAGCGATCGGGATCGGCAGTCAGAGACTCCGGCAGCACCTTGATCGCGACTTCGCGGTCCAGCCGGGTGTCGTGCGCGCGATACACCTCGCCCATGCCGCCAGCGCCAAGCGGTGAGCGAATTTCATACTGCCCGAGGATCGTTCCGGGAGTCAGGGGCATGGGAAGTAGGCAGGATTATAGCGTGAGTCACCAAATCTGCACGCTCAGCAGGCCTATAGGGGCTGAGTTGTCAGCCATCCAGAAGCTCAAAACTTGGCCCGGGTTCGGAAAATCGTCTGCCAGAGTGTAACCATTCGGCATAATTCAGTCTTAAACCGCTGAAAGGCTTAGTTCAAAAATATCAGGGTTAAGCAGAAAAGTTCGAAAATCGTCTGCTAGGGCCGACCAACACCCGATTACTTCCGCCGATCTCGGGGATTGCCGCATTCCGTCCTCGTGCTATACTCCCGCCACTCAATCGGGCGGAGGACGAGGATGGCGCACAACCTGCATCATAACCATCATCATTCCCATCACACTCAAACCCATCCTGTGACGGGCAAGCCGACGCGTCGCGACTTTATTTCATCCCTGGTTTCTGCGGCCGTTCTTGCTCCATGGGCCCTCGGCCAGACACAAACTCAGAGCGCATCTACCATGGCGGAGCGTTTTCGCCAGATGTCCGAGGAATACGAAAGCAAAGGATTGGCGACGCCGTTCAAGGGAATCACGACCAATGGTGAGGTCGCGCCGGGTCTATTCGAGATCAAGCCGAGCGGGGTTTCAACCGGACCACTCCGCAATGCTGCGGAGACCTTCATCGCCACTCTCACGCCCCTACAACTCGCCAGAACCATGTATCCCGTGGACGACGTCGAGTGGCGCAAATGGATGAATCAGCATTTTTACGCGCGTCAGGGAGTCTGCTTCGCGGAGATGACCGATGCCCAGCGGCAGGCCGCTTTCGGATTGATGCGCGCTTCCCTCAGCGCAGAAGGCTTTGAGCTGACACGCAACATCATGCGCCTCAACGAAACGCTCGCCGAGCTGGCCGAGGATCATGCGTTCCTGGGAGAGTGGTTGTACTACATCCAGATTTACGGCAAGCCATCGGCAACCGAGCCGTGGGGCTGGAAACTTGAGGGCCATCACGCCATCATCAATTACTTTGTCCTCGGGGACCAAGTGGTGATGACTCCCTTGTTTGTCGGCTCCGAACCAGTAAAAGCACCGTCCGGCAAGTACAAAGGTCTCGAGATTCTGCAAAAGGAACAGAACGATGGTCTAGCGGTGTTGAACGCCCTCCCGGAGGCGCAGCGGAAACAGGCCATTCTCAACTTCTCGAAGACGGGCAACAACAATCTGACCGAAGCATTCAAGGACAACGTCGTAATCGATTATGCAGGATTGCGCACGAACGATCTGTCAGGCCCCGCGCGACAACGCTTCCGCGATTTGATCCACCTCTATATAAAGAACATGGACGAAGGCCACGCCCGCGTGAAGATGGACGAGGTGGACCGCTATCTCGACCAGACTTGGTTCACTTGGATCGGTGGAACGGAGCCGGATAGCGCATTTTATTACCGGGTGCACAGTCCAGTGGTCCTGGTCGAATTTGATCATCAGCAGCCCGCCAACCTGCGGAAGTTTGCTGCGGACCCCACGAAACCAACCCAGCAGCACATCCATTGCGTAGTGCGAACTCCGAATGGCAATGACTACGGCAAGGACCTGCTGCGGCAACACTACCTAGCCCATCCCCACACGACTTGAGCGACCGCACGCCAACGAGGAAACCGCAACGCCTTGCCGAGATAATTCAGCCCGAAATAGAAGGGGGCGGAGCCGATGACGACTTCGATCCGGTTTCAGAACGCGCTGTTTCCGGCGATTCTGGACGTGTTGTCGGCAAGCTGGAAGCTAAGACTTGGCCCAGGGTTCGGAAATCGTCTGCCAGAGTATAATCATTCGGCGTATTTCAGTCTTAAACCGCTGAAGGGGTTAGTTCAAAAATATCGGGGTTCAACAGAAAAGTTCGAAAATCGTCTGCTAGGGCCGACCAATACAAACAAAAAAATTGCGTCCAGCCGTTGCCTAGCCTGGTGGTAGGGAGGTTTCCTCCAGATTATTTCCGATCAGTGTCTCTGGCAGAACCATCGAAAGCCTTTCCGCCCATTTAGAACTTGGGGTTGAACCCAAGATTTTTGATTGCTTCGTCGCTTTCTAGGGTCAGAGGAAAACTGATTTCTTCGCCCCTTTCGTATGCGGCAAAACGTTCGTGTAGTTGTTCGTGGGTAACTCCCGCTTCACGTTTGAGCAGAACTGCAACCTCACGGAATTCACTCAAATAACGTGGCAGGCCGTACTCTTTGCCGTCTTCGTTGAGAACGGAGAGGGACGCATAATGAGCCGTATCGTTCGGCTTCTTGGGGTCAACCTTGGTTTCTTTCTTGACTACGGCGGTCGCGTTGCTGCTCATGAAGCCTCCAGTCTTGGAGCTGTTCATAGCGTTTCGTGCCGCAGGAGCAGTCATGCCATGTTCATGCTGCCCAGCAGGCTAATTTTCTCATGCACCGCCTGCAAATCTTCGGTCATTGTGCACGGAAAAAGCGTTCAATCGAAGGGGGACCGCTCCTCCTGGAATGCGAAGGGCCCAAGTCGACTAAGGTAACCATCTTGTGGAGTTCAGGTAATCGCCTGATGGCGGCTGGGGCGGTCGCGAGTTATCGTGGCAGCCATCATCCATATACGAGGCGAGGACGGCATTCCCACCATGATCCCTCCACACTCATAACCGATGCCGTCCTCTCATATTTAGGGGGGAATGTCTTGCGCGAGAAGAATAATCGCTCTGGATTTGGGCCTCTCTGATGTCCCCCTAGTCCCCGCCAGGCGCGGATTGTACGTCAGCGAACGCTTGGGTTTCGCGGTTGACTCTTGTGCTTCATTTTCCAATAATTCTAGAAGATCGGATTGCCGAGGGAGCGGCAGGAGATTACATGGGCACGGGACAACAGTGGCAGGAGCTTTACAGGGCCGCTGTGCTTGAAACCAACTGGTCAAGAATGACCGAGCGTATCCACGCTGCGGAATCCGCGATTACCGAAAGACTGCGCGAATTTTCAGCAAAACACGGCGGCACGACCGAAGAAAATCAGGCGATCGTGGATGCCCTGAACAGACTCAACACTCTGCGCTCAGATCTGGCTTCATGGCGCAAATAAGCTCCGGCAAAGAAACGGCGGACGGCGGGCCTCAGGCGGCATTCTGCCGCAGCACTTCATGAGCGACCTCAAGCAGGCTGGTCGGCTCTGATTTCGAAACCAACGCCGCTATACCTACGGAATGCGCCTCTTGCGCCGTCAACACGTCGCTGAATCCACTGAAAAGAATGATAGAAATGCCGGGTACTTGCAGGTTTAACGCGCGGCTCGCATCCAACCCATTCATGACCGGCATCGACAGGTCAATGACCACCAGGTCGGGACGCAACTGGATCGCCTTCTCCAGCCCTTCCCGACCGTTCTCCGCTTCTCCGCATACATCAAATGCTGTATCGCTCTCGAACAGAGCACGCAGTGCTCGTCTCACGGCCGGATTGTCATCCACGATCAAGACATTCATCCTGTCACTCCGGGGGGGAATAGATTCCTTCAGAGTTCGACATTAGAGATGCCTCCTGGACGGGACGGTCTGCCTCCTGCGACATTTAAATTTTTGTTCTTTACGGTCTTTTTCTTCCGATGAGACCTGCGATTTCCTCGAGATTGGCCGATCAAATGCTCAATGGAGAAAAATAGTTCTCTTCAGTAAAATGCGCAGATTGTCGCGATCCGGAGGTGTGTATGCGACTCCCCGCCTCGGTGCTTTTGCTCCTGGTGCTTTCATTTTCCCTGCCCGTGCATCCCCAACTCGGAGCCCCGCTGGGCCGTTGTGGGCCGCAGCCCAAAGATTCGGAGTGGCCGCAAAACCAGTTGCCGGCGGAACCAGGCCCCCTGGAACCCCGGAAAAGGCCAGCCGTGGACATGGCGAGCCTCCAGCGCGATGCCCAGGAACTCGCCGAACTCTCTGCCTCTATTCCCGCCGACCTGCAGCGTGTGAACCACGATTTGTTCCCCAAAGACATGCTGATAAAACTCAAGCGGGTGGAAAAGCTGTCCAAGCACCTGCGGAGTGAGCTGACGCGCTAGCCGCGGAAACTAAACCATGAAAAGCAAACCGTCAGCACCGGACTCGTACCGGCCCGAACGCCCGAGCGCGACGGCCCGAACTTGCATGGCGGCGATTGCTCTGATCGGGGGTCGGCGCAAGGCCGCGCCGATGTCCGGCCGAATGGCGACCGGAACGAAGTCGAAATGATTAATCTTGACGGAAGAATAGGGCGCAGCAACCCTACCGGCAACTTCAATCGCGACTAGTGCCGTGCAGAAAGCATGGTGAGGATGTCGCGCAGTCCCTGACGAACGTATTTGAGATCGGAAGTGGTGCGCGCCGGGAAGGGTAGCGGGCTCTGCTTCTTGTCGGTCTTGATCTCCGAGCGGAGATGTTGACGCGCGCCCGGGATGGTGAACCCCTCTTCGTAAAGCAGCTGCTTGATGCGCAGCACGCTTTCCACGTCCTTCCGCCGGTACATGCGCTGGCCGGTGCTGCTCTTCACTGGTTTGAGCTGAGGGAACTCCGTTTCCCAGAAACGCAGAACGTAGGCAGGCAGATGGCACAGACGGGAAACTTCTCCGATGCGAAAATAGAGCTTTTCCGGAATCAAAACATCGGCGGCGGCTGATTTGGCACTAGCGCGGGCTCTTGGGCTCATCTTGATTTTAGAAGGGCGCCGGATTCTCAGGAACGCGCTGGCCCTCTTTGTTCCCCATTCGCGTTTCTAGCACGACCGCGCCTCTGGAACAATCATAATCTAGAGTACCCCACCATTCGGAGGGGTGGCGCGGCGAAGAAATTCGCGAAAATACAAACCTTGCACTGATGACGGTGCACTCGCCCGGCGTTATCGTACACTGGCTGGCGTTGGCCGGAACCGTTTATGCCACGCGATCCCATCGCACTGGAAATTTTCAAGAACATCTATCACTCCATTGCCGAGGAAATGGGCGCGGCGCTGCGTCGCACCGCATTCTCTCCCAATATCAAAGAACGCCGGGATTACTCCTGCGCCATTTTTGACGCCCGCGGCGAAGTCATCGCTATGGGCGACCATATGCCGGTGCACCTGGGCTCTATGCCCATGTCGGTTCGCGCGGCAATCGAGAGCTGCGATCTTGAGCCTGGGGACGTGGTGATGCTGAACGATCCGTTTCGCGGCGGTACCCACTTGCCGGATATTACTTTGGTGGCGCCGGTGTATATCGGCAGCAGCCAAACCGCCACTGCTGCGGGGCGTGGGCGGCGGTCCCGAAAGAGCGGGGCGCGTCCGGACTTCTACCTGGCGTCGCGGGCTCATCATGCGGACGTCGGTGGTACTTATCCCGGCTCGATGGGACTGTGCCGCGAGATTTATCAGGAGGGACTGCGCATACCTCCAGTGCGGATCATGCGCGCCGGAAGAATGGAGCAGGACGTTCTGGCGCTGCTGCTGAATAACGTTCGCACGCCCGATGAGCGCGAAGGCGACCTGGGCGCTCAAATCGCAGCTTGCCATACCGGGGCGGAGCGGTTGCAGGAAATCTGCCAGCGCTACGGCCTGGAACGCGCAAAAACCGCTGCCCAGGAGCTGCTGGATTACTCCGAGCAAATGATGAGGGCGTTCCTGGCGCGTGTTCCCCGAGGAACGTACCGCGCTGAAGATTTCATGGATGGCGATGGAATCAGCGAAAAGCCGGTACGAATTGCAGTCGCAGTGAAGGTTGCCGGCGCGCGCGGGCGAGTGGCCCACGGCCACATGGTCAGTGTGGATTTTACCGGCACTAATCATCAAGTTGAAGGAAGCATTAATGCGGTCGAAGCGATCACCTACTCCGCTTGTTTCTACGTCTTCCGTTGCCTCCTGACAGACGATGTTCCAGCGACTGCGGGACTGATGCGGCCCATCCGGGTGGTGGCGCCCGCAGGGACTGTAGTGAATGCGCGTCCCCCGGCGGCGGTGGCGGGCGGAAACGTCGAGACCTCGCAACGCATCGTCGATGTTTTGTTGCGGGCGTTGGCGGAAGCCATTCCGGAAAGAATCCCGGCAGCGGCATCCGGGACAATGAACAACCTCACGATTGGGGGCTCTGACCCGCTTACCGGCGAGCCCTTTGCCTACTATGAAACCATCGCCGGCGGCATGGGAGGCCGTCCGACCAAGCCCGGCGTCTCGGGAGTGCACACGCATATGACGAACTCGCTGAATACGCCGGCGGAGGCGTTGGAATATTCCTACCCTCTGCGAGTCCGGAAATACTCCCTGCGCCGCGGCAGCGGTGGCTCCGGCAAATATCGTGGCGGCGATGGCATCCTCCGCGAAATCGAGGTGTTGACCGACGCCGAAGTCACGCTGCTTGCCGACCGCCGCAAGCGCGGACCCTGGGGATTGAGCGGAGGCCGGGAGGGCGCGTCCGGCAAAACCTCTATCCTCCGCCAGGACGGAATGGTCGAAGAGTTGCCGGGAAAATTCAATGTCCGGTTGAGCAAAGGAGACCGGGTTCGGGTTGAGACCCCGGGCGCGGGTGGTTGGGGAAAACCCAAACAAGATTCATGACATGGCAGCTCCTGAGAGTGTGTGGGGCGTGTCTCTGACCCACCCGGGCCGGGCGCAGCCCGGCTCTTACCCAGTGCTAGAATCAACAGTTTAGCTGCTCATTTCGAACTCATAGGCTGGGTGCATGTCGAAGACGATGTTTGCGGTAGTCAAGCCGGAAGCCGCACCGGGCGCGGAAGTCCGCGAAGTCAAGGTTCCGGGCTTCGGCCGCAACGACGTTCTGGTCAAGGTAAAAGTCGCCTCCATCTGCGGCACTGACCTGCACATCTACGAGTGGGACCGCTGGGCGCAGAATCGAATTCACCCTCCATTGATTCCCGGACATGAGTTCTGTGGCGAAGTGGTCGCCTATGGCAACGAAGTCACCAGTGTGAAAGAGGGCGACTTTGTTTCCGCCGAAATGCACGTCGCCTGCGGCAAGTGCCTGCTGTGCCGCACCGGCGAAGCCCACATCTGCCAGAACGTTAAGATCATCGGCGTCGATGCCGACGGCGCGTTCGCCGAATACGTCGTAATTCCGGAATCGAATATCTGGAAGCTCGATCCGGCCATTCCGCAGGAATACGCGTCGATTCTCGATCCCCTGGGCAACGCGGTCCACAGTGTGCTGGCGGGCGAGATTGCCGCCAAGACCGTAGCTATTACCGGTTGTGGGCCGATCGGACTTTTCTCCATCGCCGTGGCTCGAGCGGTAGGCGCAACCACAACCTTTGCCATCGAGGTGAATCAGCACCGGAGAGAGATTGCGAAGAAGATGAGCGCGGATGTGGTGCTCGACCCGTCCAAGGACGACGTGCGCGCCACGGTAATGGAGCGTACCGGCGGCCTGGGAGTCGATGTCGTGCTGGAGATGGCGGGCCATCCCAGCGCTATACGAACGGCGTTTGATATTGTCCGCCGCGGCGGACGCATTTCCCTGCTCGGCCTCACCTCCAAGCCAATCTCCCTGAATTTTTCCGAGGACATCATCTTCAAGGGCATCACCGTGCAAGGCATCAGCGGCCGGCGCATGTACCAGACCTGGTATCAGATGACTGCGCTGCTCAAAGCCGGGAAGCTGGACCTGCATCCCGTAATCACCGACCGCATCGAGATGAAAGACTTCGCCAAGGGCATGGAGCGACTGAAGACCGGCGAGGCCAGCAAGATTCTGGTCTATCCCAATGGGACGAAGTAGCGGCAAGCTGTCAGCCGTCAGCTATCAGCTCTCAGCCAACTTCCAACTCTTCCCGCGGTAGGCTGGTTCCGGGTTTCCGGCTCACATCAGATACAATTTCAAAACCATGCTTCGTTACTACACGGCCGGGGAGTCTCACGGAGAAGGCCTGGTGGCCTTTCTTTCGGGCCTGCCGGCCGGCTTAGCCGTCGATCAGGAGTTTCTTGACCACGAATTGTGGCGCCGGCAGCAGGGCTACGGGCGCGGCGGGCGGATGAAGATCGAGACCGACAAAGCTCATATTCTTTCGGGAGTACGGCATGGTGCGACGATCGGATCGCCGATCGCCATCTTGCTGGAGAATAAAGACTGGAAAAACTGGCAGGAATCGCTTCCCGTCGGAGCGGGAGATTCCACCAAGCACAAGCGGGTTGCATCGCCTCGCCCCGGCCATGCTGACCTGGCGGGCGCTTTGAAATACAACTTTTCCGAGGCCCGCTATGTGCTGGAACGCGCTTCGGCGCGAGAATCGGCGGCCCGCGTTGCTTTAGGCGGCTTGGCCAAATTATTTTTGCGTGCGCTGGGAATTGAAGTCCTCAGCCATGTCGTGGCCGTTGGCGCTGCCGCCTTGAAGAAGGATGTAGCCTGGGAACAGCTTCGCTCCCTCGCGGCGCGCAACGAAGTGCTGTTAAATTGTGCCGATCCCGATGCCGAACAGCAAATGAAAGAAGAGGTCGACAAGGTGCTGAGGACCGGAGATTCCGTCGGCGGCATCTTTGAAGTGGTGGCCCATAAGGTCCCGCCTGGGTTGGGCACATATGGGCAGTGGGATGAGCGCCTCGACGGTCTGCTGGCCGGCGCAGTCATGTCTCTGCAGGCAGTGAAAGCGGTCGAGATAGGCGCAGGAGTGACGGCTGCATCTTCCGCCGGCTCCGCCGTGCATGATGAAATAGGATATGACGGGTCCACCGGCTTCACCCGCAGCAGAAACAATGCCGGAGGAATCGAAGGCGGAGTGTCGAACGGCGAAGACATTGTTGTGCGCGGATATCTGAAGCCAATCTCCACCTTGCGGCGTCCATTGCAGTCGGTCGATTTCGCTAGCCGGGAACCGGTCAAAGCCGCTTATGAACGCTCCGACGTGTGTGTTGTACCAGCGGCAGGCGTGGGGGCGGAGGCCATGGTGGCTTTGACTCTGGCGCGTTGCGCGCTGGAGAAATTCGGCGGTGATTCCATGACCGAATGCCTGCGAAACTTTGAGGGATATCTGGAGCAAGTGAAAAGTTTCTGACGACTGAAGATCGACAACTGACGACTGAACGCATGATCTATCCCATTGTGAAATTTGGAAATCCCGTACTGGAGAAACCCGCGGAGCCGGTTACGGTCTTTGATAACGACTTAAAAAAATTGGTCGAGGACATGTTCGAGTCGATGTACGCGGCTCACGGAGTCGGACTGGCGGCGCCGCAGATCGGGATCTCGAAGCGCCTGGCGGTCATCGATGTCACCTTCAAGGAAGATCCGGATGCCAAGCTGGTAATTGCCAATCCTGAGATCATTCATACCGAAGGCCGCCACACCCAGAACGAAGGCTGCCTGAGCATTCCCGAGTTTCGCGAGCCGGTGGCGCGCGCGCGCAAGGTAACCGTCCGCGCTCAGGACATTACCGGAAAATGGTTTGAGAAGACCGGTGAGGATCTGTTGGCCCGCGCATTTCTTCACGAAACCGATCATCTGAACGGCAAGTTGTATATCACCCACATCAGCGCCCTGAAGCGCGACTTTATGAAGCGAAAAATCCGCAAGCTGATGAAGGCGGGGGAATGGTAGGCACCGAGTAATTGGGAAATTGCGTAATTGAGTAATTTACCCAATTTCCCAATTCCCCAATTCGTAAATGCCCCCTCCTTCCACTCTCGTTTTCTGCGGCACGCCGGCGTTCGCTGTGCCTACTCTGGAAAAGCTGGTGGAGGCTGGCTTGGCTGTGCGCCTGGTGGTGACCCAGCCCGACCGTCCCAAGGGCCGGCATATGGAGCTTGCGCCTTCTGCTGTGAAACAGCGAGCCCTGCAGCTGAACTTGTCGGTCAGCCAACCGGACAAAATCAGGACCAATGACGAATTTCGCGCGCAACTCGCCGCCATCAAGCCCGACGCAATTATTGTCGTCGGCTACGGGAGAATCATTCCACCGTGGATGATTGATCTGCCGCGCTGGGGCAACCTCAACCTGCACGGGTCCTTGCTGCCCAAGTACCGAGGAGCCGCGCCGATCCAATGGGCCCTCGCCCGTGGCGAGAGCGTTACCGGCGTGACCACGATGCGCATCGATGCAGGACTCGATACCGGAGATATTCTCTTGCAAAAAGAAATCCCGATTGCGTCCCAGGATAGTTCCGAAACCCTGGCGCCGCGCCTGGCCGCGGTTGGCGCGGATCTCATGGTGGAAACCCTTCGTGGACTGCAGACGGGGTCGATTCAAGCGCGGCCCCAGGACGATGCCCAGGCAACACTGGCGCCCATCCTTAAAAAAGAAGATGGCCGGATCGATTTTCATCTCAGCGCCCGAGAAATCCTGAATCGCATGCGCGGCTTCCAGCCCTGGCCAGGGGCGTACACCAGTTTTCGCGGCAAGAATCTGCACATCTGGGCAGCGCAGCCAGCGGATCGCAAATTGGAAGAAGGCGAACTCTCGGTCGAAGGCGGCAGTCTTTTTGCCGGTTGTGGCGGAACCGCGGTTCAATTGCTCGAACTGCAAATCGAAGGCAAGAAACGAATGCCGGCGTCTGACTTCATCCACGGTCACCGCCCGCGCCCCGGCGAGAAGCTGGGAACCAACGGAGAACTGACAACCAGCAACTGATTTTCAACTGATTTTATAAAATCCAGTGATTCTCTAAAATCCAGCAACTGATTTTCCGAAGTCCATCAAATCGATGTCCATCTCCCCCGCCCGCGCCGCAGCGTTTGACATCCTGCTCCGCATCGAGCAACAGGATGCGTATGCGTCCGAGCTTTTGCACGCGAGCCAATATTCCAAACTCTCGTCCGTGGACCATGGTCTCGCAACTGAACTGGTGATGGGGGTGCTGCGATGGCGTTCGCTTCTTGATGAGCAAATCAGCCACTTCTCTTCGAAGGCGGTCGAGAAGCTGGACCTTGAAGTGCTCGCCGCATTGCGACTGGCTGCTTATCAATTGGCGTCGCTGGATCGCGTGCCGGAACGAGCGGCCGTGCATGAAAGCGTGGAACTGGTGAAGCGGGCGCGCAAGAAATCGGCCGTACCTTTTGCGAATGCCGTGTTGCGCAAGCTGGCGGGAAGCGCCGTAGCGGCTCGATCCGCTGGTGAAAATAGCGCCGTGAGTGGAGCGCTGGATTGGTGCTTTGCACAAAATGCGAAGCCTTCTCTTACTGATTCTGTCCAACCTGCAGCGGAACTCTCGCAGAAACTTGCGCACCCGCTGTGGCTGGTCGAGCGTTGGGCGCGCGAGTTCGATCTTGACGCGGCGCGCCAAATCAGCTGCTACGACCAGCGCGCTTCTGAGGTCGCGGTTCGTATCTCCGATCCCATGGTCGAGGCAGAGCTGAGGCAAAATGGAATTGAACTTGCTCCTGGACGGCTGTTGGCGTCGGCTCGGCGGGTTCGCGCGGGAAACGTAAGCGCAACTCGTGCCTTCGCCGAAGGACGAGTTGCAATTCAGGACGAAGCGTCGCAGCTGGTTGGATTGCTGCCAGGCAAGGGAGCGAAGATTCTTGACTGTTGCGCGGCGCCGGGTGGCAAGACCCGCGTGCTCGCGGAACAGAATCCCGAGTCCAGCATCATTGCCCTGGAGTTGCATCCACACAGGGCGCGACTGCTACGCAAACTGGTTCCGGCGAACAATGTGGAAGTGATCAACTCGGACGTTCGGCGATTCACCTCAAGTGCGAACTTTGATCGCGTTCTGGTCGACGTGCCTTGCTCCGGCACGGGCACGTTGGCGCATAATCCCGAGATCAAGTGGCGACTGAAACCTGAGGATCTCGCCGACTTGCACCGCCGGCAGTGGGGAATCCTGCAGGCGGCAATGCGGCTGGTAGCGCCCGGAGGAAGGTTGGTGTATTCCACCTGCTCCCTGGAGCGCGAAGAGAATGAGGAGGTCGTGGAAGCAGCGCTCGCGGATGAACCCTTACGGTCTTCATTCTTCTTGCTGGATTGCCGGGTGGAACTGGAGCGGCTGCGGAACGAAAGGCAGTTGTTCTGGGAAAATATCGATTCACTGCTGAGCGGACAGTTTGTGAGAACGATTCCCGGAGTGCATCCCTGTGACGGATTTTTCGTAGCCATCCTGGAGAAAATAGGCTCGTAGCGCCGGCGTATCGCCGGCCCGTTGGGCGGGCGTCTCGCCCATCACTAATTGCCACCGAATACTAAAGTTACCGAACGCTAAAGTTCACCCCTGCGCCCACCATCACTTTTTCTCCTGCTGCGGGGTTCTGCGAGACGATTATGCTGGCGGGAGAAGGCGTGGAAACTGGCGGCGTGGTCGTCAGGGGCGAGCCTTCGGGGAGCGAAGCCGGCGTCACGCTTCCCACGCGCAGCCCAGCGTCCTGTAACGCCTGGGTGACGCTGCCCAGTGGCTGCCCGATAAAGCTCGGCATGACCAGGGCCTGTGGCTGAGCAGGGGCGGTAACCAGCAAACTGATCTTTGGGGCGGAGACGCCGCTGGCATTCGGAGGCGGGGCCTGCGCCACGACCTGGTCCTCGGGAGCGTCCGGAAACCGCATCCGTGCGATCGCGCCCACATCCAAACCGCGGCGCCGGATGTTGATATTAGCCACGCGTTCGCTCTGGCCGAGCACATTGGGAATCTCGACGCGCTGCGGGCCCAGGCTTTCCGCCACGCGAACCTGCCAGCCGCGTCGCACCTGGCTTCCAGCGGGCGGGAGCTGGGAGAGAATTTGTCCTTCCGGTACAGTTGGGCTGTAATACTGGCGTTCGACGTTTACTTCTAGGCCGCTCTGTTCAGCAATTGCACGGGCCGCGGCAGGAGTCCTTCCCAGCAGGTCCGGAACGGCAACTTCATGGCCGTGGATGGCCAGACGCATCGCCGTGAGCGCCGAAACCAGCGCAACAACCAACAAGACCAGCGCCAGAAGCACCAGGCGAAAGAAGGACCTCATTAATCGCGATTATAGCCTTGCTCTGGGTGATGATCCTGCCAGATGACGGAGTCTCCAATTGATCTGAGCCCGCTTCGGAACCCGCCTCGCGCCGGCGATGCCCTTTTGCGCTGCGCAGAACCTATACTGGTTTGGATAGATATGGCGTCGACGGACATAGCTCCGGCCAATACCAACGAAGCTGACCTTCTTGCCACGCTGCGGCGTTACTGGGGCTACGACGCTTTTCGCCCTTTGCAGGAGCGCATTGTCAGCAGCCTGCTCGGCGGTCACGACACCTGCGTGGTGATGCCCACCGGCGGCGGCAAGTCGCTCTGCTACCAGCTTGCCGGCGCGTGATGTCTGGGACGAACCGGCAATCGTAATTTCGCCGCTGATCGCTTTGATGCAGGACCAGGCGGCGCAACTGGCGCAGATGGGAATTCCCGCCGCTGTTCTTGAACAGCTCGCTCTGCCGAGAAACAGCAGATCGAGGTGATGCGAAAGGCCTGCGCAGGCGAATACCGCCTGCTGTATCTTTCACCGGAGCGTCTGGCGCGCAACGATACCATCGAATGGCTTCAGCGATTCCCGATTTCGTTTTTCGCCATTGACGAAGCCCATTGCATCTCGGAGTGGGGACACGAGTTTCGTCCGGAATACCGTCAGCTGAGTTCGCTGCGCGCACATTTCCCGGACCGTCCCATTGCGGCTTTCACCGCCAGCGCCACACGGCGCGTGCGGCACGACATCTTGCACCAGCTTCAACTGCGCGATCCGCACAAATATATTGCCAGCTTTCATCGTCCGAACCTTCGCTATCTCGTGAAGGAATGCGCAGCGCGGCGACGCAGCCGAGCTTGCTTGTCGCGCGCCCTGCGGAATTACGCAGGACAGCAACGTCATCGTTTACGCTCCGACCATCGCCAGAGTGGAGAGACTGTCGATTTTCTCGAGGACGAGGGAATTCCCGCCATCGCCTATCACGGCAAGATGGAGGCGGACGAGCGCAGGAACAACCAGGAACGCTGGATGGCAGACGAAGTGCGCGTGCTGGTCGGCACGATCGCGTTCGGCCTGGGCATCAACAAAGCCTGCCGTGCGGGCGGTGATTCATCTCTCGCTACCCAAGTCCATCGAGCAGTATTATCAGGAAGCGGGCGCGCCGGGCGCGATGGCGACTCCGGCCGACTGCCTCCTGCTCTGGCAGAAGCGGGACGCCGCGTCTGCTGGCGCTACTTCATCGATCAGATCGTCGATCCCGCCGAGAAGAGAACGGGCCTGGCAGCGCTATCACGAAATCCGGCGCTTCGTCGATTCTCAAGACTGCCGGCATCGCCAGATTTGTTTGCACTTTGGAGAAAGTCCGAAATGGGAGACCTGCGACGCGTGCGACACGTGCGGTTGTGAATCTGACTGGCTGGTAAAATCCATCAAAACCGAACTGCCGAGAGTTGGCCGGTCCGCAGTGCTACTGGGCTCGCAGAGACGATCAGTGTCTGGGAGTATCCCTGCAATTCCAGATGTTGATCCCGAGCTGCGCGAGTATTTGCGTGAATGGCGGAGGGCCACCGCCAAGCAGCAGGGAGTGCCGGCCTTTGTGGTGATGCATGATTCTTCGCTGGAGGAGCTCTGCCGCAAGCGGCCGGGATCAATCCCCGAGCTATTGGGCATATCCGGATTCGGCGAGCACAAGGCCGCGTTGTATGGGCCGCAGATTTTCGACGCCTTGCAGCGATTCCGCAACGGCGCCCGCGCTGTAGCAAACATCCGACTCCCCCCAACAGCATTGTCATCCTGAGGTCTGCGATTTTTGCGGGTCGAAGGACCTATGAATTTGGTGGCAGCGGCGGGGCGCCGGCCAAATGCAGAGGTCCTGTGTTGGGAATCCTCCGCTTCGCGGAGGACTTCGCTGCCTCAGGATGACAGCCGGGGGACGAGGGTTCGATCGGGCCAACATCAGCAGTGTGCCTGGCAGTGGTTTATGATGTTGAGTCTTGATTGGAAATCGCAATTCAATCTCAATGAGGCACTCTGCCTGAGGTCCACATGAGCACCACTTTTATTCCTGCCGAGAAGTTGCGTCTGAGCCGCGAAGAAATTAATCGCAAGCAGAAGGAATACATTTTTCCTTCCGTGACGACCTACTACTCCGATCCGCTGCCTATGGATCACGCGCTCATGCAGCACGTGTGGGATGTGGAGGGCAAGAAGTACCTCGATTTTTTCGGCGGGATCGTGACCATCAGCGTGGGGCATTGCAACCCACGCGTAATCTCCGAAACCAAGGCGCAGATCGATCGCATGCAGCACGTCTCGACCTGCTTTCCTAACCAGCCTATGGTCAACCTCGCGGAGAAGTTGGCCCAGATCACGCCGGGGGCGCTTAAGAAGTCGTACTTCACCAACAGCGGTACCGAAGCCAATGAAACCGCAATCCAGGTGGCGCGCATGCACACGGGAAACTTCGAGGTTGTCGCCCTGCGCCACGGGTATAGCGGCCGCTCCTCCCTCACCCGCGGACTGACAGGCATGAACACGTGGCGCAAAGGGACGATTGAAGTTGGCCTGGTCCATGCCATGAATCCGTATTGTTATCGCTGCCCTCTGGGATTGAAATATCCCGAGTGCGAAGTGGCGTGCGTGAAAGATGTCGAGAACGTGATTCAGTTTTCGACCTCGGGCCGCATCGCCGCGTTCCTGGCGGAACCGATTCAGGGTGTCGGCGGTTTTATCACGCCACCCAAAGAGTATTTCAAGCTGGCGTTCAGCATTGTGAAACAATACGGCGGCGATTTTATCTCTGACGAAGTGCAGACCGCCTGGGGACGCACCGGGCGCAAGTGGTTTGGCATCGAGCACTGGGAAGTTGAGCCCGACATGATCACGGCGGCCAAGGGCCTGGGCAACGGCGTGCCCATCGGACTCACGGTTGCCAGGCCGGAGATCGCGGATTCGTTCCAGGGCCTGACGATTTCGACGTTTGGTGGCAACCCCGTCACCAGCGTCACCGCGAAAGCGGTGATTGACATCATCGAGGAAGACGATTTGCGGACTAACGCAGCCGTCGTGGGAGATTATTTCCGGAAGAAGCTGGAAGAGCTGCAGGCGAAGCACTCCATTATCGGCGACGTGCGCGGCATGGGGTTAATGCAGGCGCTGGAACTGGTCGAAGACCGCGCCACCAAGACGCCGGCGTCCGCCAGCACGAATGGGTTGATGGAAGAAGGACGAAAACGGGGCCTGCTGGTGGGGAAGGGCGGGTTTTACGGCAACGTGATCCGCATGTCGCCGCCGCTGAATATTTCGAAAGCGGATGTGGATGAGGCGGCCCGGATACTGGATGAAAGCTTTGCGGCGATCACGAAATAAAAGCTGCCGAGCCTCGCTCGGCTGGGCAGCCGGGGGCGGCTGTCCCCACGCGGATCTCTAACCAGCTCTGTCATCCCGAGCGGAGAGTTCGATTCGCTTTGCGAATCGAATTGCGCAGTCGAAGGATCTCTTTCTGCTGCAATCGTGCGCGGTCTCAAAATCAAGAACCTGCCGAGCTTCGCTCGGCCTGGACGGGTCGGAGACCTGTCCCTACACGGGTTCGGATAGTTAACGAGTCTCTTCTTCCGGCGGAGCGGTGTCCGGGGTGTCTACCGGATGCGTTGCTTGAGTCGGTGACGATTCGGGCGGCGGCTGAAAGTCTCCGACATCTTTTCCGGCGAGCGCTGCCTTCATGAAGTCCATCCAGATTGGTAGCGCTGCCCGGGAGCCGGTCTCTTTTGCGCCCAGATATTTTTTCTCATCGTAGCCAATCCAGACGCCACAAGTCGTGGAAGGCGAGAAGCCGACAAACCAGGCGTCGGTAAAGTTGTTCGTGGTGCCGGTTTTTCCCGCCAGCGGATATTTCAGGCTGGCCGCGGCGATGGCGGTGCCGTGCAGCACTACTTCCCGCAACATGGAAGTCATAGTGCGAGCGGTGCGTGCGCTGACCACATCCTTCACGTCAGGAAAATTTTCCTCAAGAGTACGGCCTTCATAGTCTGTCACCTTGGTGATGTAACGCGGCGTGATATGTACGCCGTCATTGGGAAAGACGCTAAACGCGGAAGTCTGTTCCAGGGGCGTGACTTCGACCGCGCCCAGCGCTACCGGCAAGTACGGCGGAATGTTCGAAGTGATGCCGAAGCGGTGGGCGTAGTCGATGACCGTCTTGATCCCCAGACTGTCAGCCAGCTTCAGAGCAGGAATGTTGCGGGACTGGGCCAACGCACGACGTAGGGTGATCGTGCCTTCAAATTTTTCGTCATAATTGTGAGGCTCGTACGGACCTGACGGCGTGGGGAACGTGACGGGCGCATCAAGGATAGTGTCGTCCGGGGTGGCGCCGCGGTCGATGGCCGCGCTATACACATATGGCTTGAAGGAGGAGCCCACCTGGCGCAGCGCCTGGGTGGCGCGGTTGAACTTGGAAAGACTGGAGTCGCGTCCGCCCACCATCGCCCGGATCTCACCCGTGGCGTTGTCAATCGCGACCAGAGCGCCTTGCGCGCCCGTATCCTCTTCCAGGCTGACCCGCGCTTTTGCCTCGGGATTCAACGCAAGAACCTTGACGTATATGATGTCGCCGCGCTTGAGAATGTCCTGAAGTTTGCGATGGGTCCAGGCAGCGTCAGCCGGGGCTAGAGTAGCAGTGTAGCGGCCGAATCGAATCGCGGCCGACGCTGACGACACCGCAGTGACCAGGGCGTGGGTGTAGCCGTTGACCTCGGGTTCGCTATCCCAATCCGGGTGCTGGTAGTTGGTGACGGTCACATCCGCACTCAAAACGTTCTGGAGACGTCCTCTCCAGCCATGGCGACGCTCGTAGGCGGCCAGTCCGTCAAATAAGGCGCGGTTCGCTGCCCGTTGCAAGTCCATGTCGAGCGAGGTATAGACCCGCAGGCCGCCCTCATGCACCTGGTCGCTGCCGTATTTGGCCTCCAGGTAGCGGCGAATTTCCTCGACAAAATATGGCGCCAGCGAATCGGGATCGTGCGCCACCTGGAGATGGATGGGCTGATCTCGGGCCTCGGCCGCCTGTTGCGCCGTGATCTCGCCGTCCTCAAGCATGGAATTGATTACCAGGTTGCGCCGCTTCAGCGCATGGTCAGGATGAGTGATCGGGGAATAGTAAGACGGCGACTTGGGCAGGCCGGCAAGGAGGGCGGCTTCTCCAAGCGTAAGCCGCTTCGCGGGTTTGCTGAAATAAAACTGGGAGGCAGCTTCGAATCCGTAGACGCCGTGGCCCAGATAGATCTGGTTGGCGTACAGAGTAAAAATCTGCGGCTTGGTAAAACGCCGTTCGATTTGGACCGCCAGCAGCGCTTCCTGAATCTTGCGATGAAACGAGCGGTCGGGCGAAAGGAAAAGATTGCGGGCCAGTTGCATGGTCAGAGTAGAGGCGCCTTGTACTCTGCCGCCGGAACGAATGTCGCGATAGGCCGCTCCCGCGATTCGCCAGATGTTGATGCCCCAGTGCCGGTAAAAATCTTTGTCTTCGATCGAAATCAGGGCCTGGCGCAATACCTGAGGATAGTCATCATAGGTGGCAACCACCCGGCGCTGCAGCGCGAACGACCCGACGATGCGTCCCTGGTCGTCGAAAAGTTCGGTGATTGAGCTGGGGCGGTAATGCTCGAGTTGATCGACCTGGGGCAGGTCGGTGGAATAGACGAGCAGCAGCCCGGCTGTGGATCCCACCAGGGCGGACACCAACACCAGGAGCCCGATTACAAGGCGGCCCACCATTTTGTTCTCGGCTGTCGTGGACGCCGGGGAATCTTGGAGCTGAAATTTCACGTGAGGTTGGTTTCAGGATAGCAGGGGTGATGGGGCAATTTTCCGAAACCACTAACCACGAAGGGCCCGAAGGTACACGAAGGAAACCTTGAAGCTTAAGCCTTCATGATACTTCGTGCCCTTCGTGGTTCGCAGGTTGGGCGGTTACCGCACGGATGCCGCGCTCGCCTCTTCCGTAGAGCCGTCGCTAAGCCAGGACGCGGCTCTTGCGTAATATCCTTTGCGGGCTCGGACCTCCAGCTTGTCCCCAGTTTTTCGCGCCTCGATCTTGATGGTTCGATAGTGTCCGTCAGGCGTGAAATCCGAGGGCTTATAGGCGACCGCATAGCGGCTGCGCAACTCCTCGCCTATTTTGGCAAACGCCTTGGTAACCTCTTGTGGACTGCGGGGAACCAGCACCCGACCGCCGGTCTGTTCGGCCAGTTTATGGAGATTGGAATTGCCGTGCTGGGCATCGTAGTCGATATCGTACGAATTGCCTGGGTAGTTCGTACTGATGGCGTAGATGGTGACTTCAGCTTCCTGTGCGGCATCGATGGCGCGCTGCATATTTATTTCGCCGGCGTTGTTTTGCCCGTCGGATACGACCACCAGAACCCGGGCCACCATGTCCTGCGCTTCGGGATGATGCAGCAGTTTCTGACAGGCGGCGTGAACCGCGTCGTAGAGCGCAGTTCCTCCTCCGATCTTCAAGCGCTCCACGCCCTGGGCCAGCAGTTCCGGATCACCGACGAAATCCTGCATTATCTTCGGATGATTTTCGAAACCCATGACAAAGCCGAGATCGCCCTCGCGGCTGACAGCCTGGCGGAAAAATGCGCTGGCCGCGGCCTGCTCAAACCGGAAACGCGAGGTGACGGAATTGCTGGTATCGATCGCTACCCCCACGCGTAATGGCAGCGATGACTCGGTTCGAAAGCGCAAAATGGAGGCGGGTTTATTGTCGTCCTGAACGGTGATGTCGGCTTGAGCGAGGTCGCCGATCGGCTTGCCCTTGTGCGCGGCGACAAAGATCACGTTGACTTCGTTCACTTGCTTGGTCAACAGCCATTCGCCGGAGGACACGGGAACATCCAGATCGGCGTTTATCGGGCATCCAACGCAGTCCTGCGCGTAACCTTTTCCGCCGACCGGTCCAACAGTGACCGCCAGCGCAAGCAACAGCCCCAAACATTCGCTTCGACGTAGAATTCTTCCAAGTACACGGACGGAACATTGTGTTTCCATGATCCACCTCCGCGAACGGCCCTGACTCCAGGCACGGCGCCGGGAGCGGCTTTAAAGCAACTCATAGTCCGAATAACCCTTCTGTCTGTGCGTGATGCATGCAGGTGGCGGGCCAAAGCTGCAGTTTTGCGAAGCTCGCCGACGCTTGCACTCAACTCGCTGATTTGTTGAACCTGGTCCCTGGAGCCTGAAAGCGGAAACGCATCGCGAACGTGGACGGCGGGGGCCTGAGCTAACCCAACGGTTAATCTGACCATCTGTTCGGTTAGTCGACGCCCCTCGAATCAGCGGCTTCCAGGCCTGGGAAAGGAAGATCTATGAAACACAGCCGCTAATTCTTGCCCTGACAAACGCGTCCGGTCGCGTACGTTGAACCAGGGACTTTTACTGTCACCTTTGGGGTGACCGTCACATAGTTGCAGATAACATCAGCCGCCCCGCGAGCGGCGGAATCATATTCGAGTTATGCGGGGATTGCAACCTAGCCGCTGAACACCTTCAGCAAGTCCTGCAGAATCTTTCCGGCGGGCTGCCGAACCTTTCGGGTGGAACCTGGCTCGCCTAAACATCTGACATGCATCGCTCTTTGACCGGCAGAATTGGTCGTAAATGGCCTGCCATCACCAACTTGCTCGCCACACAGCTCGCAGCGTTCGACCGAACTTGCGGGCGGTTTCGTTGTACTGGCTTCGACGGCCGGCATCGGCCAATCGTCGGTTGGACCAAGGAGAGTACGCCACTCGAATCCGGAGTTGTTGGCAGCTGCGAATGTAGCCATAACCAAACCTCCTGTAGTCAGCAGACAGCCAGTTGTATGCATCTGTCTCGCCAAACTTCAGCGCAGAATCCAGGAACCACCAAGGTCACGAAATATTACCAAGGCCGACGTTCAAGGGGTTCCTTCGTGTGCCTTTGTGTCCTTGGTGGTAAACGGTTTCGGAAACTGACCTATAGCTAACAGACGGCACATTTTGAATTGCAGGGCGCAGCCACCCAGCAGGGCAAAACCCTTGGTCCGACGGCGCGACCATGATGTTGGCAACCAGGAAGTGTCTGACCTGGACTTCGGAAGAGCCCTAAGACTCCGCTGAGGCTGGCTCCAAAAACAAAATCGCGCGCCCGAAGGCGCGCGATCAGGAACGAACCAGTAATCGAAATCTAGCTTGCCTTGCTTTTCAATACCTGAATCGCTTTGTGCAGCTGTTCATCCTGCTGTGGAGGCTGTTTTTTATCTTCGTCGGCGGGAGCGGCGGTGTCCTCGTCGTCTGGTAGCGCGGCATCGTCGTCGCTGTCCGCCACCACGATGCTTGGAGTTACGGCGCTGTCCTGGATCGCCTTGCCGCTGGGCGAGTAATACTTGGCGATTGACAGGATCAGGGCGGAT